>JAAERP010000472.1 GCA_024230215.1 Fuerstiella sp.
GTCTTCAGAGATACCGCTGAGTTCAACAACTTCGGGGCGACCATGAGCATTTAGGCGAATACCCTTGTCACGTTCTTTGCCAAAGATCAGGGGTTTGCCATGCTCCAGATAAACGATATTGTTCTCCTTCTCGCCTTTTTTTGACGCATAGAAGAACGCTCCGGAATTGAAGACGTTGCAGTCCTGATAGACCTCCACGAACGAGGTACCCTTATGGTTGGCAGCTCGACGCAACGTGGCGGCGAGGTGTCTGGTATCCACGTCCACCGACCGGGCGACAAACGTTGCTTCGCAGCCGATCGCCACAGAGAGCGGGTTCAGCGGATTATCGACTGAACCATATGGAGTGCTCTTCGTCTTCGAACCGAGCGGACTGGTTGGTGAATACTGTCCCTTGGTCAGGCCATAGATCTGGTTATTGAACAGTATGATGTTGATGTCGAGATTTCGGCGAATGGCGTGCATCAGATGATTGCCGCCAATGGACAGGGCATCGCCGTCGCCGGTAATCACCCAGACCTGCAGGTCCGGATTTGCGAGTTTGACTCCGGAAGCGATAGCCGGGGCTCGACCATGAATGCTGTGAAACCCGTAGGTGTTCATATAGTACGGAAAGCGGCTTGAGCAGCCAATACCCGACACGAAGCAGAACTGTTCACGAGGGATTCCGAGTTCCGGCAGAACTTTCTTCATTTGAGCCAGAATAGAATAGTCCCCACATCGCGGGCACCAGCGAATTTCCTGATCGCTGGCAAAATCCTTAGCAGTGAGCTGAGGCAGCAAAGTTGACATTGGAATTTATCCTGATGGATTCGATTTGAGGTGTTCGGGAGACGTCTAAAACCTGTCAGTCAAGAGCCATAGGTGTCGGCCCGTGGTAAATGGTCTAGCTGTTCAACAAGTCATTGATCTTGTTGAACACTTCAATCACCTTAAAGGGCTTCCCTTGAACCTTGTTGAATGACACTGCGTCAACAAGGAAGGTGCTGCGAACAATCAGCGACAGCTGTCCCAGGTTCAGTTCGGGAATCAGTACCTTCTTGTAGCTTCGGATAATCGATTCGAGGTTCCGTGGGAATGGATTCAGATATCTCAGGTGGGCATGAGCAACGGATCTTCCATCCTGCTGAGCCTGTCGGACAGCCGTACGGCAGGAACCAAAGGTGCCGCCCCAGCTGAGTACCAGCAGCTCACCCGATTCAGGACCATCAATTTCCTGTTCAGGGATGAAATCGGCGACGTTGGCAATCTTTCGAGCACGAGTGTCAGACATGTGCTGATGATTTTCCGGACTGTATTCCACGTTGCCGGTGCCGTCTTTTTTCTCCAGACCACCGACCCGATGTTCCAGTCCAGGTGTGCCAGGGCGGGCCCACGGCCGAACCAGTCGTTCGTCCCGAAGATACGGGTGGAACTCGTCGTCCTGGTTTGGTGCGGTCAGGAAATCAACCTTGATTGGTTCGATGTCGCTGGCCTTCGGCACCATCCAGGGCTCTGCGCCATTTGCGACGTAACCGTCAGACAACAGCACGACCGGAGTCATGAATTCGACGGCAACCCGCATCGCTTCCTGAATCGCCCAGAAACAGTCGCCAGGTGTCTGTGGAGCGATAATCGGCAGCGGCGATTCCCCGTTGCGGCCAAACATTGCCAGCAGAAGATCTGACTGTTCAGTCTTGGTGGGCAGCCCCGTGCTGGGCCCGCCGCGTTGTACATCAATGATCACCATTGGCAATTCGGTGATCATACCCAGCCCCATGGCTTCGCCCTTCAGGCAGATGCCGGGACCACTGCTGGCAGTTACGGCCATCGCGCCTCCGAAGGCAGCTCCACACGTGGCGGCCATGGCGGCGATTTCATCTTCGGCCTGAAACGTTGTGACACCGAAGTGTTTGAACTTTGAAAGTTCGTGTAGAATGTCACTCGCTGGCGTGATGGGATAACCCGAGAACACGACGTCCGCATTGGACAGTCGAGCGGCGGTGGCCAGTCCCATCGCCACGGCTTCATTGCCTGTGATCTTGCGATACTTGCCGGGGGCCAGTTGGGCCGGCGGCACTTCATAATGAACGGTGAACGCTTCGGTTGAAAATCCGAAGTTAGAGCCCCCCTTGAGTGCTCGAATGTTGGCTTCTGCAATCTCCGGTTTCTTGGCAAACTTCGTCTGTACCCAGTCCTCCGTCGGCTTTGAGTCACGGTCATACAGCCAGTAAACCAACCCCAGGGCAAAGAAGTTCTTGGACCGGTCGGCTTCACTCTGCGACAGCCCGAGACCTTCGACCGAATCCCGCGTCAGGCGAGTCATTGGAACTTTGTGAACCCGGTAAGCCGCCAGTTCTTCATCACCGTCCAGCGGATTGTGATCGTAACCAGCCTTCTTCAGGTTGGACGCTTCGAACGCATCTTCATTGACGATGAGTGTGCCGCCACGCTTCAGGTCGGCGACGTTGGATTTCAATGCGGCCGGGTTCATTGCGACCAGCGTGTCGACTTCATCACCTGGCGTGAAAATGTCCTTACTGGAAAAGCAGATCTGAAAACCGCTGACTCCGGCCACTGTTCCGATAGGAGCGCGGATCTCTGCGGGAAAGTCGGGCAGGGTGCTGACGTCGTTGCCGAAGACGGCAGATACGTTCGTGAACTGAGTTCCCGCCAGCTGCATGCCGTCGCCACTATCACCGCAGAATCGGATGACAACAGTATCAATGGCCTCTTTGCTGCGGCCTTCAGGCGAGGCGGGAGGGTCGGCGACGGACATTCGGAGGGCTCCGGTGGAGGGTCTGCAAAAGTTAGGGGGAATCTATAATTTCATGTTGGCCGGGCGCGTCGGCATTCTTACAACGTGTTGAGCGAAAATGAACCCTTAGCATGGCAGTGATTCCCCAGAAAATGAGGAGAAACTCAAGTTTTTTTGTGAAAAGAACAGGACATGTCAATCCTGGGAACATCTCGCCGCCAATAGCTTCCTTCGACACACGTCGCGGCCCGGTCTGAAGAAAATCGCTCCACATGATGTATCTGTGTATGGTTTGGCAAACTGCCTCGCTAACCACCCCGGACACCTCGCCTTAAGGAGCCATGCCGGCATTCTCAGACCAACGGATGACGGAATCGTCCGGAATCGCAGCCTCAGTTCCCTGCTTTCTGGACACGCAGACTGCTTCCGTACGTTTATTCAGATGCAGATTCCCCGAGGGACTCACAGGTCCGTTCTCATCTAAGGGATTCGCATCACTGAAGATGCGGCACAAAACTTCCGGACAGCGAATTCGAAGGATTCCGTGCCCAATGGGGAAACATAAGCCTCTGCGCTGCTTATCGTTGGCCATCCCGTCATCCTGTTCACGCCATTGACAGACATCAGCAGGCAAACCGATAAATGGCCCGGCAGGACGGCTTACACACGCAGAGCATCAGGAAAAGATAAGGTGAGAATGTGGAAACGCAGTTGTCTTCTGCGGAACTGTCCATGAGAATTACGCTGTTCAATCGGGGCATTCGCAAGGACATTCTATGTTCAAAGTTACTGGTTCTGCGTCAAGAGATTGTGAGGGGCTGGTACGTCGCAGCTTTGTGCAGGCTGGAATTCTCGGGCTGGGTGGTCTGACGCTGGCGGATTTCCTGAAACTGAAGGCAGTCGCTGCCGACGAAAGCCCCGAGTTTCATAAACGTCAGGCGGACACCTGTGTCATTTTGATCTGGATGAGTGGCGGGCCGGGACATCATGAAACATGGGATCCGAAGCCGCAGGCGGTTTCGGAATATCGCGGCCCGTTTGGTGCGATTTCCACGACGGCTCCTGGTGTGCAGTTTAGTGAGACGTTGCCGGAACAGGCAACAATCGCGGAACACCTGTCGGTGATCCGCACCGTAAGTCATGGCACCGGCGATCACACCAAAGGCAACCACTGGATGCTGACTGGCTTTGAAGGGCCGGACTTCAATGCGTCCGACAATAAGATCCAGCGGCGACCGAGTCTTGGATCCGTTGCTGCTGCATTGCGCGGCTCCAATGTGACGGGTATGCCCCCGTACGTCGGGGCGCCTCATCTGCGAGGCGGTACGGACAACCTTTTCCATTATGCCACATATCTCGGAGGTGTTCACAATCCATTCGTGGTGAATTCGGATCCGAATGAAAAGGGCTTCCGTGTTAACAATCTGATGTTACGGAACGGGCTGACGTTCGACCGTCTGAACGACAGACAGCTTCTATTGAATGCTGTTGACGATGTTCGTCGGAGCACGGACCGCCAGATGATCGACATGAGTGATCACCAGCGATCTGCATTCGGGTTGCTGACAAGCAAGTCGGTGCGGGACGCGTTTGATATCTCTGCCGAATCCGACAGGACACGTGACAGTTATGGTCGCCACACCTTTGGGCAGAGTGCGTTACTGGCTCGACGACTGGTGGAACGCGGAGTCACATTTGTCACTGTTAATACGCAGCCGTGGGATCATCACGGCACTGCCAATCGTCTACCGACAGAGAAGGGGGCGAAACAGCTGATTCCTCCCACGGACAGGGCGATCGCCGGGCTGATCCGAGACCTTATTGATCGGGGACTTCATGAGAAGACGCTTGTGGTTGCAATGGGCGAATTTGGCCGAACTCCGAAGATGAATTCTGCTGGCGGTCGTGATCACTGGGGCCATTCTTTCAGCGTGATGATGTCCGGCGGTGGATTACTCGGCGGCGTTGTTGTGGGCGAATCAGACAAGCATGGTGCCTACGTCAAGGATCGTCCCGTCCATCCGGAAGACGTCGCGGCAACGGTTTATCATCACCTGGGCATTGACGGAAGAAAAACGACGGTGAAGGACCGAACGGGCCGTCCGATGCATTTAGTGGAACGAGGCGAAGTGATTCGTGAACTCTATACGTAGCACCCCGATTTCATGACTTCACAGCCGTGACCACCGAGCAGAGGATCCGACAGGTTGTATCACTTCCGATGGGTATTGCTGTGTGTCTTTGCGACAGCGCGTCAGACTGTGGTCGCCGAGCTGCCGCCCAACATTCTGCTGATCACAGCAGATAATCTGGGCTACGGAGACCTGCCGTGCTTCAATCCCGGATCGCCGATTCTTGCGCCCCGACTTAATCAGCTGGCGACCGAAAGCGCGAAGCTGACATCCTTTTACACTGCGTCCCCCACTTGTACGGTGTCTCGGGCATGCCTGCTGACAGGACGGATCCCTCAGCGTCACGGACTGATCAACCAATTGCCCGGGCTGAAGGGAAACTATGGCGTTGGTCTCAATCCGCAGGAGACTCTTGTTCCGCAGGTGCTGAAGACGGCGCCCGTGCCCTACGTCACTGGATGTTTTGGCAAGTGGAACATCGGATTTGCAGAAGGCTCGCGACCGACTGAGCGAGGGTTCGACGAATTCGTCGGACATGCTTCCGGCAACATCGACTATTACCACCACATTTACAGCGGCAAGCACGACCTGTTCAAAGGCGTAGATGAGCTGCACGCGGATGGCACGTACTCGACCGACCTGTTTGCCGACGCTGCGATCGATTTCATAGACAGACATTCTGCGACACAGCGGCCGTGGTTCTGCTATCTGCCGTTTAACGCTCCGCATTTTCCCAGTGCGCGGAACAAGAAGCCGGGTCAGCCAAATCGCTGGCAGGCACCGGACTGGGCATTCGAAGAATACGACCTGTCGCCGGACGAGACGGATCCGTACAAACGATATTGTGCCGTCGTGACGGCACTGGACTTTGCCATCGGCCGAGTGCTGGACGCTCTCCAGGCCGCCGCCGTCAGGGATAACACCTTCGTGTTCTTCTATTCAGACAATGGCGCATTTCTTCTGGGGCGAACGGGTATCGACATCGGTTCCAACGATCCTTTGCGGTCCGGTGGTGTGACGTGCTGGGAAGGTGGGCTGCGAGTCACCGCACTGGCTCGCTGGCCGGGGCACATCAAAGCCGGGACTGAAATCTCAGAACCATTCTGGTCGCCCGATCTGATGGTCGCCTGCGCTGAATTGGCAGGTGCGGACTTGCCGGACGATGTTGTCCTTGATGGAAAAAATCCGCTGCCGCTGCTGACCGACGAAGCGAAGTCGCCGCACGAATCCTTTTATTTCAAGTTCCGTAGACACGCCGCCGTGCGTTCCGGCGACTGGAAGATCGTTCGCGAGAAAACTGATCAGCCGTGGCAATTGTTTGATCTGAGGAATGATCCGGCTGAGTTGGAAAATCTGGCAGCTCGACATTCGTCTAAAGCTTCGGAACTTGCCGACATCTTCCGTGCATGGGAAGATTCGTTCTGAACGCCGGGCGGGGTAAGCCCCGCGTGTAATTCAGTCGAGGTGTTTGAAGTCACTGCCTTTGACAGCCTGATCCCGTGAAATTAGATCCGGGCCCTTGCCCGAGCGTTTCTCGTACATACCGTCACCGGCTTTGACATATTTCGTAAGGCCGAGTTTGTCCAGTTTTTTGTCGTCCTTCAGACGACGGCTCATCGACGATTCTGTCCATGTACCTCCCATGAACACCGGCTGAATGACTCGCTGCACCGGTTCACCCGTTTCCGGATGTTTCTTGAGCGGCGGATCCTTGATCGGCTGAACAATTTCGAACTGAGCTCCGGGTTCTCCGTCCTCACGGATGACTTCGTAAACGTAGGTGGGCATATTGACAGACTCGTGCGGAACCTTCCGCGTGTGGAATCGAGCTGACGCTCGGAGGATGTTGAGGAGCTTCTATCGAAAGCTGCACAGACGAAATGCACGCAGAAGGACTCTAATCAACTGGTGTCAGCAATCAAGAAGCAACGTTGTGAATTCTGCTCAGGCGGCCAATGGCGAACATTTTCGGTGCCAGGGCGTTGATGTTTTTGACTTCCGGACATGGAGTGCGCGCGCATTGTTACGAGAAGGGTTTTGTACGGGGAGATCAGTCCCAAATCGAAATACAGAGTTCAATTCCGGCCAGTGTACACAACTCAAGGGCTTGCGGGGAAAAGTCAAACCCGCCTTGGTTTGGCCAGAATTCGTAGCTGCAATACACGTCGATCTTAAGCCCATCGTCCGCGACCAGGCTCTTGATTTGCTCAACCTTTGCAAGAAACACCCCACTAATTTGTCGCAGGAGTTCGTCCAGCGTCTCTTCGTCATTCCCTGAAACCTGGTACCTCCACGTATCGATTGGACGTGGCTCCGTAAACTTCGACCGTCGTTCTCCCTTGCGATGCGTGTAGGTGGGTTTCACGCCTAAGAGTGCAGATATTCGGTCCGGGTCGCTGATGTCTCCCAAAACACGAAAGCTGCACGAGTCCTGCCTCCCTCTTTCCATCACGCACCCCCAAAGAACTCAAGGAATTCGTAGGCAAGGTCCAGCAAATCCCGGAACGTCAGATTATCGGCACCGCCTCGGTCCATACCACGTTTGACCTCTTCGACGTAGTCAAAGAGGCCTGACAGTGCTTTGATGTTCTCAAACCCGGTTTACCCCGGCGCTTTCGCTGTGTCCCCATGTGCTGCTGTTCAACGATTCAAGGGACTTCCTCTGGCAGTTTTGGCTTTCTCTTGTCTTTCCTCCTTTGTCGTTTCATCAAGTTTCTTGAGTCTATCTGCTGAGAGCCAGAGTAAAGCCGTTTTACCGGCGCTGTCTTCAAGGCTGACTTCGAAATGCCATTTCGCTTGGTCATGGGACCGGACGCATCCAGTACGTCCGCATTCCATCCCTTCTGTGACGGAGACAAAATCTCCTTCCGCGAACGGGTATCCACGTGTCCTACGCCAGTGAAACTGCCGAATGCGAAAAGTCAGGGCGTTCCCTTCGCTGACTGCGACAACACTACCCACAGCACTGCAGAACACGGCCAATCCCGGAGGGATGCCGTAATCCACCAACACAACAGCCGAAACAGTGCCGACGACGCACATCATCAGGAAGAAAATTGCGATCCGAATACGTGGATAACCCGGAGCTGAATTACCTGACATGCCACCGTCCGCCTTGGTTCTTGAACATCTAACTTCCGTTATCAATTCTGAAGAAACTCTTCCCAAACGTAGTCCGCACCGTGCAGGAGTCCCACGAGCAACAACCGGGCACCTGGTGTCCCGCCAGTATTATACGTAGCTGCCCAGTCAGCTGCAGTCGCCAGTCGGCCCAGCCCGAACCCGCCCCAACCAAGCTGTCGAAAAATCGCCTGACCTCTCGCAACCGGTGTGAGATGAGCAAGAGAATTGAAGAGCCGGACGGGAATCGTCATCGATCCCATTTCATACATCGCTGGATTCCGAAGCCAAGCACCCAAATTCGGAATAGCGGCCGCCAACAAAGCATCACGCGAAACACCGCCAAAGAACACACTCCACTGTAACGTTTCGTCAGCGGGATCATAGAACGAATCGAACGGATCAACGAACGGAATGAATCCATCGGCCCATGCGGCGAGTCCCTGTCCGACTCCGCCGATGCCGGCCCAGATGATGTCACCCCACTCTCCGGCCCACCCCATGAATCCGGCGACGGACATGGCGAAACTTCCCGGTCCCTGTCCGGCGAAGGTTTCTGCCGCTCGGGCGTTGATGTTGTTGACTTCCTGCCATGCGGCGGCCACGGCATCTCGGCCGGCGGCGGCGATGGCGACAGGGTCGTCAAGAGCCGCGGCTTCGTTGGCTGCGGCCAGTGCCGCATCAAGGTCTGCCAGAGTTTTCGTGTGACCGGCCCCCGCTGCCGACGTCCGAGCTGCGATGACGGCGGAGATCCCGGTCTGCTGTCTTGCCAGACTGGCGTCGATGGCAGCGATTTCAGCCGTCAGTTGAGCGGGAAGCGCGCCGCCAATGTAGCTGAAGACAGCGTCGGAGTATGCGTTGGCGGCGGCCAAAGAGGCGTCCGTCATGGCGATGGCATGAGCTTCCGATGCGTCAATCGACGCCAGTGTGGCCGTTGCTGCCGCTGCATTGGCAGCGATCGCGGCCGAGGTCGCTTCAGCAGACATCGCCTTGCTGGCCGCTGTGGCTGCTGCTGCCGAGCTGGCCACCATCGAGACATAACTGGCTGCGGCAGTCGCAGTGTATGCCTGAGACGCCAGCGCCGCAGCGTTGGTGGCTGCCTGGGCCGCTGCGATGGCGGCGGTCATGTACGCGGACATCGACGCAATGTCGGCACTCCATGCCGCTGATGCGGCCACCGACGCGTCGGTGGCGTGTTGCTGCCATGCGTCGCCGACAGCATCCTGAGCGGCTTGATTTCCGGTCGTTCCACCTCCTTTGTAGGCCGTCGTCTGAGCGGTCGAAACGCTGCCGGACCATGCATCCATTGCGGCCCCTGCGGCCGTTAACATTGTGACCTGCTCGGCAACGATCGCATTCGCAAAAGCGGCTTCGGCGGCGGAACTGGCGAAGGTGAAGGCGGTGTCGGCCGCTGCCGTGGCATTCCACAGCACCGCATCGGCCGCCGCGATGTCGTTAGCATAGGATTCGTCTGCATCCGCGACCGCGTCAGACTGCACCTGTTCTGCCGCTGCCGTGCCGTTGGCCAGTGCTTCGGCTGCGGGAACTAAGGCTCGACTTTGATCCGCGTCAGCCGCGATCGTGGCTTTGGCAAGGTCAGCTTCTGCTGAATTCATCGCCTTTTCAAGGACATTATCAGCACTCGCGATGTCCAGTGCCATGGTGTTTGCAGCTGTGGCCGTCGCGATGGCGAAAGCAGCGTCCAGTGTTGCCTGACCGATGAGGTAAGTTTCTTCGAATCCCAGGTCACGCACAGTCTGATCATGCGACGCATTTGCCTGAACAACGGCCAGGGCATGATCGGCGGTATTGATGTCCTGCTGTCGAGTGGTATCGGCGGGTCGTTCACTGCTGACAAATGTCACGTGAGCGGCACCTTCCGCGGCCACCAGAGCGACATTGGCGGTCGCCACATCGACCGCATACTGCTTGGCGGCGTTGTACAGAATCGTTTCGTCACCCATGAAGGTGGTCATAAACGATTCCCAGTACAGGAATTCGATATCATAGTAGTCGTCTGCAGCTTCTTCGGCTGCGGCAAAGGCTTCGGCGGCCGGTTGCACGGCTGCGGCCTGTGCGGCAGAAAAACCAGCGACGGCAGCGTTGTAGGTATCGGTCGCCGCAGTCACCGCCGTTGCGTGTGCGTCGGCAGCCGGCTGTACATCGGCGGCGGCCTGAGCCTGAGATCCCGCAAGATCTGAATTATACGTGTCCAATAGTGTGGCCGAAGCCAGGTCGTAGGCCACCGTCAATGGGTCAACGATCGCATTATAACCTGCCTGGGCAGCGGCAATGGCGGAATCGTAAGCCGACTGAGCGGCCTCGCTGGCTGTATCAAACACTCCCTGAGCTGCCTGTACGGCGGAACTGTGCGTGGCTGCCGCAGCATCAGCCGCTGTGTCGTACGTCGCCTGCAAACCAGCCACAGTCGCGTTGAACGCATCGGCGGCCGCCTGAACCAGGGCGGAATAGCTGCTGTCTGCGGCTGCAACCGCAGTGGCATGAGCGGTCTCTGCACTGGTGATGGCAGCGGCATAGACGACAGCTGCCGCATCAATGGCAGAATTGTACGTCGCCATGTGACCAGCTGCTGCCGTGTCGAATGCTGCGATCGCCGAATCGAGCGCAGCCTGCAGAGCGGCATCGGCCGAGGCAGTTGAGGTTTGAACGGCAGGGTCATTTGCAAGAGCTGCAGCATCGAATGGTGTCGCATCGGGGTTTGCTGCGACAACGGCTGTTCGCGCGGTCGTGGCGGTCGTCACACTCGTGTTGTACGCTGCAGATGATGCTCCGGTAGCGGCATCCAGGGTCGTCTGCGCGGTCAGTTCTGCCTGTGCAAAGTCGTCTGATGCCGCTTGGTTTGCAGCGCTGAACGCTGTATCGGCGGCAGCGATGTCGGCGTTCAGAAGATCATCGGCAGCCTGAACTGCCGTGTCGAACGTCGCCGTGGTGGCTGCGTTAGCAGCGTCGAAGGCCAGGTTGACCGCGTCGATCGCTGTCGTGTACGTCGATTCCGTGGCAGCGTCCGCAGCTGTCAGCGTGTCGTTGGCGGCTGTCGCGGCGGAGTCGAAGGCTGCAGTCGCCGTGTCCCCGTCACTGGTCAGCGTCGATGCCAGCCCGTCAACTGCTGTCTGAAAGGTAGCGTTTGCGGAGTCAACCGCACTGTCAAACGTCGCGTTGGCACCGTCAACGGAAGTCTGAAGAGTAGCTGTCGTTGTTGCGATTTCCCCGTTCAGCGCCGTCTGAGAAGACTGTGCAGCAGTATCAAACGTGGACTGCACTCCGGCAGCCGTTCCCTGTGCCCCCGTCAGAGCCTCGTCGAACGATTCCTGAGCATCAGCCGCTTCTTCTTCAGCGGCCGTGGCATCGTCTACAGTTGTCCCGGACAAGAGCACTTTGTCTTCCAGGCATTCCACAGCTGCAGGCTGGAACCGATGTCGTGCTAACTGACGCCGTGTCGACCGTGCGGGGGAGAGGTTGCGACGAATGCTAGTCAGCCAGCTGGATAATACCATTGTGGAGTCCTTCTATTGGCATCTATTGTTGTGCGTGGTTGGTGTGTGGACAATGGCCTAGGCAGTATGGTATATTGCACCTTACGGTTTTGAAGCTGGATGAGAAGTTGGATTCCTGCAGATTTTCAGTTCTCACATCAAACCGTGTTCTGTGTGAGTTTCCTCGCGCTGATTTGGTGACAGAGGTGAGGTGTGAGTTTGAGGCGGAATCGTCGATCGTCGATCGCCGATTTTTGGAGATGTTGCCGACGGCAGCGCATGGTGTGCGTCGAGGACGCGGGCGACGAACGAACTGATGGCCGCGTCACGCGAAGATGAAGTGGCCGTCCCGACGTCGTCGAAAGCTCCGCGGGTCGCCGGCAGAAAACGTGGACGGGGGGCCTCATCGTGTTGATGACGTCTCGACGTGTCCGAGCGAAGAACGAGTTCGATGGTATCGACCCGTTTGATGACCCGCTGGCTGTTCCCGTACTGGAACGCTTATCGGGCAAGGTAACGGGGGCTGATGATTCTCTTTGAGGAGTGACTCTGCAGCGACGTCCCGGTCGCTGCCCCTGGGATAATCAAGACCAGACTTGTCCCGTTCTCCGAAGCACGTGCAAATGCTCTATTTGTCGCCGTGTTCATTCATGCGGTACAGCGGCAGCAGGCGGTAGTAGACTTCGAGCGTCATTGTGGATATGGCCGTCGAGTACAACCGCCCGCCGTAACGGCCCCACGGGCCGTTCGGATCCCAACTGCCAGCGAACTGTCCGTCGTGACGTTGTTGACTGATGAGCGTGTCGCGGACGACGCTGTTCCATTCTTCCCACGGCTGGCCACCGTATTGATACATCGCCAGCGTGCCGTAATACCAATAGTACATGTTCAGCTGAGAAAGTTGCGGCCGATTTCGCAACAGATATTGAACGGCTTCGCGACTGGCCAGGGATTCACGTGGATTGCCGAGCATCTGCTGGCAGAACAATGCTTCTGCAGTCATCACGGGCGTGACCCGTTCCGTTTCCTGTCCGTCGATGATCACCGACCTGCGGTATCCGAACAGCCCTCCGTGGTTGCCCTGTCGCACGCTGTCAAGGAATCTGATCATTCTCTGACGCACTGTGGGATCAATGCTCACTCCGGCAATTGCGGCACTTTTCAACGACATCATCTGCCATCCGAACATACTGACGTCACCTTCCTGGCCGAACCGATATCTCCAACCGCCACTTTTGGGGTCCTGCTGGCTGATGGTATAAGTCACGGCTTTCAGCAAGGCTGTACGCAGACGGAGTTCATCGACTTTTCGAAGACCATACGCGACTGCGTCGGCGTTTGTGTACACGAGGGAGTTGGCAGTGGCAGCCGCCATGTGCGGAGACAGTCCCTGCTGCAGCATTAGCGAGGCCGCTATTTGGTGTGCTGCGTACGGTCCGGCCGCAGGAATGATCGGGTCGACGATCGGACCGACCAATACGTCGGTCTGCATGCCCAGGGCCTCCGCAAGGGCATACGTGGCCATGGCGTGGCAGTACATTTTTGCATAATGCCGTGCTCCACCGGCCAGACTTCCATCTGAGCCCTGTTGATCGATCAGCCAGCCCAATGCCTTATCGACACTGATGGCGTATTTGCCGTTTTCGTGAGTATAGCCGGCGCCCAGAAACGACAGGGTTACAAGGGCAGTGATGCCGGCGTCGGAGTCGCGACCGGCATTGTCACGAGGCACGCCATTTTCGTCGACACTTACCTGTCCGGCCCCGTGCGTTTCCGCATCCCAATGTCCGTCTGCCGACTGCATTGCACTGAGCCATTTCAGGCTGAGTTCCACTGCGGCTTCTGATTCCACCGTACCGCCGAATCTGGCCGCGGCCTCGCGTCGTTGCTCAAGATTTCTTAATACGTAAGTGGCTGGCCGCGAGTCGCGACGTCTGATGCTGTGTACATCGGGATCAACCAGTGTTGCGGCGGACCGCAGCGCATCGGTCAGGATATCAGACGACGTCCCGATGCGCACTTCGTCGTATTCAGATGACAGCGGGATTGGCGTCTGCGGCATCAGTGAATTCTGACGTACCGGCCGTTGACCTGGGTTCATGCTGGGTAGCGTTCGCGATGGCCGCGGCAGACGTGATTCAAACGAACGAGCCATCGACGTGCGATTACGTGGCTGGTTCAGACTCAGCCCGGCGACCTCCAGTGGATCTGTCCCCGTCAACGGTGCGGCTTTGTTTCGGGCGACGTCAGCATCTGGCGCCTGCGGCAGCGAAATTGATGATTGCTGATTCGTAGAGGTTGTTGAAACCGATGTGTCCTCGACCACGATGTTGGTGTCGATGCGGTTGACGCTGCCGGCGGACATTTGACGTTCCTGCGGTGCATCGTTCGCCGTTGTGTCTCCACGTTTCGTTTGCACACGTTCTTTGTCCTGCACGTAGACGTCCGCCTTACTCTGTTCGAGCATCGTCCGGAGCTCTGCAGCCGGGTCATTCGCGGCGGCGACCCGGGGAGCTTCCATACCAGCGTCGACCCGTACGGCGGATTCCGGAGTCAGGGATTGTTCGAACTGTGAAACGTCTTCGGCCTGCGTCTTCAGGCTGTCCAGCTGTTCCTGCTCGCGGTCGGGAGAATCCGGAGCATCCATCAATCGGGCCTGCTGCGGCAATCGTGCCAACTCGGTGTCGGGGGCTGTTGGTTGATCGGGAACCGGCGTATTTCCGGATTCACGTAAAGAGACCGTGTCTTCGCTTTCCACCAGAATCTGTGTCACGATTTCCGGCGGCGCATAAGCCTCGGCAGCCGCGGCCGTTCGTGTTGGATCCAGGGGGTCGAAGACTTCAAGGCCCAACAGGCAGACGGCGTGAACCATCAACGATGCCAGCAACGACTTCACCGCGATGTGTCGATCGCCCCACCGCGTGACCAACATCGTAAACAGATGCGACAACGACGCGACCATCGCCAGCAGCAGGCACAATGCAACTATATCGTCGCCATTCAGCTGGCCACCGCGCCAGACCTTTTGCAGCACCATGTTTAGTACTGTCATGGTGAATCCCCGGATGCAAACGGCTGGAAGGCCAGTGAGAACCGGTGAATCTGCGCCTTGTGGCAGACATCCATGACATCCACAATCGATTGGTACATACCTTCGCCATCGCCGCGAATCAATACGGACTGCTCAGAATAGGATTCTCGAGCGGATTCCAGTCGTGACTGCAGTTCGAGAAGTGTCAGATTCTCTCCATCGATCGTGACTTCACCCGAGCGTGCGACATTCAGGACGATGGAATCCGGCCGACTGGTCATCGGTTCCACAATCGAGGCTGTCGGCAGTTCGATGTCGAATTTGTGCTCGATCTCGCTGAAGCGAGTGCCGACCATGAAAAAGATGATCAGCAGAAACACGATGTCGATCATCGGTGTCAGGTTCAGCTGAGGTTCTTCCAGAGATTCAGTTCGCAACGGCATAGAAAGGTGGTGCTTCGGACTACATTGGCGAGACGGAGATTCGCCAGCATTATATCCCGTGGTTCAGAAATTAAAGAACCCGGTTCTGCAGAGATTCCGAATCTACCGCGAATCACGGCTGATCTGCCTGAAAGCAACGAGCCTGTGAGCCGACTTGCGAGTGATTGTCGTCACTTCAAGCGAATCTCAGAAGTTGGTCAGGTCCGAACCGGTCTCGCACGCACTCGCTTTTACTACTCGCCGCCAGCGGAAGATAAATCGAGGACGCCGTTGTCTTTTCTGTACTGTTCCCGGCGGGCGACGACTTCCTGTCCCGTGCCCCCTTACTTCCTGTGTTTCGGGTGGTGATCTTTGGGCGGCTGATGTCCATGCTTTGTGTGATCGTGCTTTTCGCGTTCGTGGTCGGCTCGGGACACCGTCGTAAAATCGATGTCGCTGTGCCCACGGGTATCTGTGACCATCAGACGGATTCGCTGAGTCTTCGACGAACCAAGCTCTTCGGCGGCAAAGAGAACTCTTTCCCCTGAGACGTCGAAGACACCATCGTTATTCAGATCCCATTGAAAACTCAGTTCTGATCGTTCGTCTTCGAAGTCCTTGCTTTTTCGAGCGGACAGCCAGACGGAACCATGTTTTCCGACACGATATGATCGACCGGCATCAGCACGTGGTGCGTGGTTGTAGTGATACAGGTTGTCAACTGGAAAGTAGGTTGCTCCGCCGACCGAGGGAACCAACCCGGCAGCCAGCACGATTTCCTGATCACTGAGCGGAGTAACGTACTCCCCCCATGCATTGTAAACCACGCCCAACAATGCGTTTGCCAGCAGTCCGTGAGCAACGGAACCTGGGTGCTGTTTGTCTTCGAAAAAGTGTTCCGGATTGGGTACGGAACTCACGAATGTTGACCCGTCAATGAAAATGCCATCCATCGTCATCCCGGTAAACCCCAGGTTGGCCCAGTTAAAAAAAATCAAGAACCGGGTAGCCATTGGCATCGGCAAAATCGTCGATGCGATCATTCAACGTCAAAGCGGCCTGCGTAAACAGCGCGCGGCCGTCAGGATCTGAAAATGCTGCCTGGTTGCGGACAGAGAATGAGACTCCAAAGTCGACACAGTTGCCGAGCACGATGCGAACGTCTCCGGCTGATTCCAGCCGGTCGACGATGCTAATCAGCTCTACAACAATTGCGTTGATCAAGTCATCCAGCTCGACGCCCGAAAGGCTGGCTGAATAGATTTGGCCGTAGCGAACCGCAAGGTCAATCGTCGCCAGATTGACGACCGCCAGAGTCACGTCGCCACTCGCGATCTGCCCGGCAAGTCCGTCGACCAAGTCGTCAATGCCTGCTCGAAATACTCCCTGGCCGCCAATTCCCCAGTTGTACTCATGTCCAGGACGCAGATCACCTGGCTGCATTGGCACGAACATTCCGAAGTTCACTTCTCGCAGTTCTGCCAGTTGTTCAATATACCCCCGTGCATTGGAACGGGTCCCGACGTTCTGTTGTTCTGCCGTCAGGCTGTCTCCTAATGCTCCGACTCCGAACAGCACCGACATGCCTCGATTCGCATGGCGTTTAGGCTTAGAGTGACCGGGATCTGCGGTCAGTGCACCAAAACCAAACGCAACAATGCCCAACAGGGATAATCCCCAGCGTAACCTCATGTGTGTTCTCCTGACCTGAATTTTTGTCGCCATCAGATTTAGACGATTCCCCGATGCCTGGTATGGGCAAAATGTGCGGACTCGCGTCGCGTTCTTTGCGAAGACGTTACTAAGAGAGTCTCTTGTCTTCAGAAGCTATTTCTCAATTCGAGATGTCAACGATTGGTTTACGGGTGTCTGTTGAGGTATTCCACGTTGGAAGTAGATGAAATACAGACTAAGTCATCGTTAGTCAACTTCCAGAACAATAAACCTGAAGGATCGGGCACGCGACAGGGACAGGCGCACAGTAGTTGGGGTCACGTTGCCAAACTGGCCGACGAAATCGCCAGTGATTATTCTGAGCCACGATCTGCACAGTCATGCCGCCTTTATGCGATCTGGCGTCCATTGCTTTTTTAGGAAACGTTTAAGTGCTGCGATATACTCACGATCGAATGACGATTTCCTGGCGCCGTTTCAACAGATTCATGCGTCTGTCTGTCAAGACTGCCAGCCCTGCATTGTTTTCAGATTGCGATGCACATTCAGGACGGTGTAATCCGGCCGACGCGTTATCAGTTCCGCAGCTAAGACTCCTGGATGTTTACAGTCGCGTGTGTCCGTTGCCAAAAAACATGACTGGTGCATGGCCTTTGGACCGGGAATGTCCACGTTACTAAACGTGATGGTAATTCTGCCGTGATACGCTATGTTCGTGGAACTGTTTGGCGCATGGCCGTTCACTCTGACAGCGGTGACCGTGACCACAAACGCTGCAGGGAAGGTAAATCCTGGGGAGCAAACTTTATCGCGGGATTCACGTGGGCAACTGTTGGTGCGTTGAGAGGCTGATCGAGCCGACAGTTACCTCTGATCAAGTGTCCGAGTTTCGGTCGTTCACGCATCCTGACACGAAATCCGGAGAATACGATGCTCGAAGAAAGCCTACCGGTCTGTCGCCGACGTCGCGCGAAAACGCCACGTTCATCTGCGCACTACGGCAATTGTGCTGGCTGTCGAATGAGTTGGAGAAGCTGCCATGTCGCGGCGACTGTCTTCCGAGACGGCGGACCTGCCCCGGTAATAACTGTTGCACGGTTCCGTGCCAAACCCATTCATCTGACAACTACGAAGGATGGCTCATGACGACGAGCCGATGTCGCCACCATGGCTGAATCAAATGAAACGCTTCGTTCCAGGCTTCCGCATGCGCCCATCAACCGACTGTCGAAACCAATAGCGCGATTCCTGCATATTCAGGCCGCCAGTGGTGTCGTGCTGCTGATTTGTACAGTTGTGGCACTCATTCTGGCGAACTCGTCGTGTGCCGAATCGTTTCATCAATTCTGGAAGACGAAGGTCAGTTTTTCGTTTGGAGAATTCGAATTCAGGCATTCGCTGAAGCATCTGGTCAACGACGGGTTGATGGTGATCTTTTTCTTCGTGATCGGTTTGGAGG
Source organism: Fuerstiella sp. (assembly GCA_024230215.1). Lineage (GTDB taxonomy): Bacteria > Planctomycetota > Planctomycetia > Planctomycetales > Planctomycetaceae > Fuerstiella. The sequence goes on from JAAERP010000472.1 coordinate 18,070, forward strand.
TCAAACGCGAACTGGTGCTTGGCGAGCTGCGCGATATTCGACGTGCGGCCCTTCCTGTCGCCGCAGCTTTGGGCGGAATGATCGCTCCAGCGCTGATCTACTGGGTCTATATGTCCGGCGGTGAAGGTCAGCGAGGTTGGGGCATCCCGATGGCCACGGACATTGCCTTTGTCGTGGGCTGCATGGCAATTTTTGGATCACGCGTGCCACACAGTTTGCGAATCATGATGCTGTCATTGGCGATCGCCGATGATATCGGGGCCATTCTTGTCATTGCTATTGGCTATACCAGCGATCTGAATACAGCATGGCTTGGTTGGGGATTTGCCGGAATTGGTGCTGTGTTCGCGATCTCTCGTCTGGGAGTGCGAAGTTTTCCTGTCTATACAGTGTTCGGTGTTTTCGTGTGGTTCGCGTTTCATGAATCCGGCGTCCATGCCACGATTGCGGGTGTGATTCTTGGACTGATGACTCCGGCAAGATCGTATGTCAGCGAGGGACTATTTGGGGAAATCCTTGCCGGAGTATCCAAAGTCTTCGCCGGGTCGGAGTTCGGAGCACTGTCGCACCGCGCAGAAAAACTGAGAGATTTTCAGTGGATCGCACGCGAGACCGTTTCACCACTGGAGTATCTGGAAACAACGCTTCATCCCTGGACCAGTTTTGTAATCATGCCGATTTTTGCGCTGGCGAATGCCGGCGTTCCATTTCACCTTTCGGAACTGGGAGAACCGATTGCCATCGCCGTGATACTCGGTCTGGTCATTGGCAAACCGCTTGGCATCGTTCTGTTCAGCCGGTTGGCCGTCAAGTTCGGCGTTGCCAGCCTGCCGGAAGGGATCAGTTGGAAGGTCATTTTCGCGGGTGGCTGTCTGGCCGGGATCGGCTTTACGATGGCTTTGTTTGTCGCCGAACTGGCACTGTCTGACGGACTGCTCGCAACCGCAAAGATTGGCGTGCTGGCAGGTTCGCTGCTGAGTGCGTTCCTGGGATGCATCCTGTTGATTGCTCTGCTTCCGAAAGTCGACGCGCCGACCTCCGAAGAAAGCTGAGTGCATCGAGATCTGCAACCGGAAAACACTCTCATTCAGGCATTCTGACAAACAAGGGTGTTTTCTGCTTTTCAACGCCAATCCTCCCCTGCAGGGCTTTCATTGTAAACTGGACCACTGGGGTTGAGTTTTGTGTGGGATCAGTGAGAATGGTTGGCGACACACTCGAAAGGGTCCTCACCAGTCGCTCACGCCCATTGAACTCATGGCGATTTCCTCGCATGTGGATCAAATCCGCATAGGGGGGGGGCTGAGTAAAATTCTTCGGCGTCAAGGAAACACCAATGCCCCACGTCATCACGTCTCGTCCGTTGGCTATCTTTGTTATTGGTTTTATGGCGGCCGTGGGTAGTCAATCATTTGCCGACGACCTGCCTGACAACTTTGCACCAAAGGCTAAGGTTTCCGCGAGCAGTCAGTTCAGTGCCGACTACCGACCGGAGAAGGCGATCAGTGGTGAGATTCCATCTGAACTGCTAACCAATGGAGATTGGGCGGTCAAAGCGACTCAGGTCGGACATTTCACTTTGAACTGGGCGAAGCCTGTCGAGGCATGTCAGGTCATTTACTACGCTCGCGTTTCCAGTCCATTGGTGGAGTGCTTCAAGGATTATGAAATCTACTTGAACGGTGCCGAGAAGCCGGTTGTGAAGGGTGTGCTGGAACATCGTCGCGGACCACAACTGATCGATTTTCCCAGGCAAGCGGTTAGCTCGCTTCGGATCGAGTTTTTGTCCTCTCATCCTGAATCGCCCAACCCGGGTGCCGCCGAGATTGCCGTTTATGGAAAGGCGATTACGGCAACACAGCTGGCTGAGTCGTTGATACCTCCGGAAGAAAAAACACCCGCCGCCCGTAGCCTGCGTCGGGATTTGCTCGAAGGCAAGCTCGGCTTCAAGGATATTCTCCTGGTCAAACGTAAGCCTTTGAACATTTCACACGTCTACGTCTATCATGTTGAGGGATACAGGCCCGGCGGCGGGCTTTATATCTACTCGCCCAGCGAAGAGGGAGGAGAACTGAAATGCCTGTTCGACTCCGGTGAGGGCATGATCACCACGGCTGATCTGTCGTATGACGGCAGGCAGGTCGTTTTCGCGATGCGTCGTGGTGGACATATCGGCTCGAATCCGGTGGCGCACATCGAAGACATCTCCTGCTATCCGGATGAGGAAAGTAACTACCAGGTCTTCACAATCAACATCGACGGCAGCGGGCTTACGCAATTGACGCACGGCCCTCACAACAATCTTGATCCCTGTTGGCTTCCTGATGGAGGCATTGCCTTTATCTCAGATCGAAAGCCGGCCTATGCCTACTGCTACGTCGTTACGTCGCCCGTTCTGTATCGAATGGAGAGCGACGGAACGAAGCAGAAACGGCTGTCGGCCAACTACCTGATGGACTTTACCCCATCGGCACTTGACGACGGGCGGATCATCTACACACGCTGGGAATACGTTGATCGTGCTGCCTGCCCGATTCAGAGTTTGTGGGCGATCAATCCCGACGGCACAGGCCTGACGGGATTTTATGGTAATCGAGTTATCTCGCCAGGCACGTTCATGGACGCGCAGTCAGTGCCCGGTACCAACCAGGTGCTTGCCACCGCGACCAATCATAACGGGTCCTGCCGTGGCGGAATCGTCAGGATCGATCCGACGACGGGATCGAACTCGCCTGATGCGATTCAAAACCTGACGCCGGAAGTCGATATCTATGCACATCGACTGGGGGGCGGACCGTGGGGAAATGGAATGCTCGATCGGCGTGTCGGTGGAACCTACGAAAAGCCGATGCCCGTTGACAGCGATCGCTTCCTGGTCTCCAAGGGAGGCACAATTCAACTGCGTGACTTCGATGCCAATGCGGTGTCTTTGCTCGCTCCCAGAGCCGGAATGGGATTCTACTGCCCGATTCCAATTCGCGCCACGAAACGACCGCCAGTCGTGTCCGGACATTTCATGGATCATGACGCCGAAATGCCGGAGGACGGCAGCGTCACCGGAGGATGGGCGACGCTGATCATGCAGGACGTTTACAGCGGTCTGGAACCGGATGTGAAACGGGGCGAAATCAAGCAGATCGCGGTTATTCAGGAAGTGGAAAAGAGCACACACTCACCACAGAACAACATTCGCCTTGATGGTCCTGGTACGCGGAACATCGCCGTGTTCGGTTTTCAGTTTCCGCTCGTTTCCTGCGGTGCAACTTATGCCCCGAAAAAAGTCTGGGGGTTGGCCGATGTCAACGAGGATGGCAGCGCCGCTTTCAAAGTCCCGTCCGAAGTTCCCATCTATTTCCTTGCGCTTGATAAAGAGGGGCGTGCTCTGCAACGAATGCGTTCGTTCACACACTTGATGCCCGGGGAAGTGCAAGGCTGCGTCGGTTGTCACTCCGATCGCAATTCGGTCACATCGCATGGCAGCATGAAGCTCTCCGCAAGCGATGGTGTCCAGGAGCTGCAGGAGCCCGAGTGGGGCGTCAAGGGCTTCGACTATTCAGAGGTCGTGCAGGGCGTGTTCGACGGGAATTGTGTCGAATGCCACAACGAGCGGGAACAACCAGGTGATGTGGATCTGACCGGTGACAAAACCGATTTCTTCAACGTCTCCTACGACATCCTTTGCCGGACCGGGACACAGTCAGAAAACGACTGGATTCAGCACGGCAGCCCATCGGGCCCCGAATACGATGCCAAACGCGGAATGAGTCCGTTTGTGGAATGGATCTGGACGATCAATGGTGCCGGACACAACATCCTTGAGATTGCTCCTATGCGCTGGGGAAGCCCGGCAAGCAAACTGGCGGAGATCATTCGCAGCGGGCATCCCGATAAGGACGGCAATCTTCGCGTTGATGTATCGGACGAAGATCGTCGCCGCGTCTATCTCTGGCTCGACCTGAACATACCGTACTACGGCACCTCATCGTCAAATCACAAGGCCCGGCTGGGCAGTCGACGAATGTTGCCGTTGGAACTGGACTCAACGCTCAACGAAGTCGCCACCCGGCGTTGTGCCAGTTGTCATGATAAGGGAATTCCACGTAAGTTTTACACGCGGGTTGCGAATCCTCAGAACAACAGTTTCCTGTTGGCGCCGCTGTCGGAGAAAGCCGGGGGCACGCAAAAGTGCAGTGAAGCGGTTTTCCAGTCCACGGACGACCCTGACTACCAGAGGATTCTCAAAACGTTTGAACCGATTCACGAGCTGCTCAAGACACGCCCGCGAGCCGACATGGCAAACTTCGAGGTGTTGGGCGATTAGTCAGCCGTATGCAGTTCTGGGAACTTCCCGGACCCGGCGTCTGTTTGGAACGCAACTCAAAGCGAATCTCAGCGCTTAGCGCCGCACTTGTGTTCGGTTGGTTCCTGAGACAGATGACCTTCTGGCAGAATTCGATCTGCCAGCTCATGGAAATGGAGCCACTGCAAAGCGCCTATCCGTATCGGACGGCCTTGATTGCGATTGTTTTTGGGGCGCTGTTGATCGCCACGGTGCGAACGCTGCTGAAAAGCTGCTCATATGTTGCCGTGCAACTGAATCGCTTCCTGCCTCCGCGGATTTCCTGGGTGCTGAGTGCCGTGTTCGTTGGATTTCTTTTCCTGTCTTTCGTCAATGGCGTGCTTGCCAGAAGGATGCTGAGTGCGGCCGACACTTTCTTTGCAGGGGTGGATGGCCTTATTGATGACGGTGTTGAGCAGCCGGCGCTCTCGTCAGCCTCAGGCAGTCCTGAGTCACTGATTGCATGGGATTCGATCGGGCGTCGCGGCAAGAATTTCATTGTCGGCGGACCGACCCAGGAACAACTGACGGAATTTTCCGGTCCCGCTGCACTGCAACCGTTGCGGGTGTACGTGGGGCTTCGCTCACAGCCGACTCAACGGCAGCGAGCCGAACTGGCTCTGGAAGAACTGAAGCGGGCCGGTGCGTTCGATCGGTCGCTGCTTGTGGTGGCGACGCCCACCGGAACTGGTTGGCTGGATCCCAGCGCGGTTGACACTCTGGAGTATCTTCATGCGGGAAATACCGCCATCGTCAGCATGCAGTATTTGTACCTGCCAAGCTGGCTGACAATTATGGTCGATCCGAACCGCTCGCGCGATACGGCTCGCATTCTCTTTGACGAAATCTACGATCACTGGACAACTCTGCCGCCAGACAGCCGTCCCAGGCTGTACGTACACGGATTGAGTCTGGGAGCCCTGGGATCGGAAGTTTCTGCGGATTTGTTCACCATCTTTGAAGACCCGATACATGGTGCTGTCTGGAGCGGTCCTCCTTTTGCCAGCCGCCAGTGGCGGACCATTACAGGAGAACGTAACCAGGATACTCCCGCGTGGTTGCCGGAATTTCGAGACGGCGCGATGGTGCGTTTTACGGGGCAGCAGAACTCATTGCAGGAAGGAAAGCGCTGGGGACCGATTCGCAGTGTTTACATTCAATACGCCAGTGACCCGATGGTCTTCTTTTCGCCCGATTTGCTGTTTCACAAGCCCGACTGGCTGATTGGTCATCGCGGCCCGGACGTGTCGCCGTATCTGGAGTGGTATCCGATTGTGACCTGTCTGCAGATTGCGTTTGATCTGCCCATGGCGACCAGCGTCCCACTGGGATACGGCCACAACTATTCGCCGGCAAACTATCTTGATGCGTGGATTGCTGTGACGGCTCCGGCTGGATGGAGCGACAACCAGACACGAAGGCTTAAGGAGCTCTTTGCAGACAGGCCGCTTCCAATGTGACGGTGGTCGTGAGCAACGTGCCATTCCCCCATGTAATATCCCCGGCAGCGGTCAGTCCTGCCGCATGATCGTGGGTGAACGGGTGTCAGCGACGCTGTCGGCCCGTCGCAGACAGACAGCCTTTTGGTGGATTCCGCGCCCGGTTCGTCACTCGTGGGACACCGCTCGCAGCTGCTGATCGGGGGCCGCCGTTTTCGCCGCTGTTGACGGATTCATGTTGAACAGAATGCGACCTCCGCTGCCCCAACGTCCGTTCTGCAGGTGAAACAATGCACTGCCCTCGCGCATTGTGCAGACTGCGTCCACGTTTTCCATGTCGCCACCTTCAATCGCTTCAAAGGAGACATTGACGCCGCAGAACATCGTAAACAGATTCTGGGTGGTGTCTTCGACCAGAGCGAATGTGCTTAACCACTCGCAGTTCTTCCAACGCAGACCACGTGGTTTTCCCGTTGCCGCAGCGTGGGCAAAAAACTCCTTCTGCAATTCCTGCTGCTGGTGCTGAAAACTCCGCAAAACCTGCTGGCAGCTTCGCTCTGAAGGTCCCCACGACAGAAACCTTCTGATGATTCCAAACACTGTTGTTTCCTCGGGTCACGGGCCGTAGAGATCAGGCAGGCCCCTATAATCGGCAGAGTCCAACCAGTTTTACCAAAGCACACAGATGATTCGATCGGACGGTTCCGACGAATCAGAGTAATTGCTGGAATCTTTTTTCTAAGCCTCACACACACGACCTGCCGAAGTTGTAGGACAGAGACATTGCAAAGAATCCGCAGTACCAAGTATTTCTGCACAATACGCAGCGGGCCAGACCCATGCGGGTGGCACCGACACTGGAGACCGAAATGAAAACACTTACTGGAAACTCGCTGGCCGCCCTGGCGATCGTGGGCATGGCAATTCCCGTTCAGGCTTTCGCCGAAAAGGAAACCATCAAAACCGCCCCCAGCGTGACAGATGTCGCCCTCTCTGCGAAAGGAGAACTGCACGGCAAGGTCGTTCAGTCTTCGGGCCGCCCCGTGAGTAATGCTGCCGTTCAGGTCTTACACAAAGGCACGGTCATTGCAGAAGTCAAAACGGACGCCACAGGACGTTATGCCGTGAAAGAGTTACGAAGTGGCCTGCATGTGGTCAAGACGTCACAGGGGCAGCAAGTGTGCCGATTCTGGACGGGGCAAATGGCTCCCGCGGCAGCAAAGAAGAGTCTTGTCATGTCCGTCGACTCACACCTGGTCCGTGGGCAGATTGGAGCCTCCGGACTTGGATCAGCGCTCGGTGCGACGACGATCGTCGGAGCAATCGCAGGCACTACATATACCACAATTGGCCAGGAGACCCACAATCTGGATCCCGGTGCACCACCAGCCAGTCCCTAAGAACACTGCCTGTCTCGTAGCAGATGTCCTGGTCAAAGCGTTAAGCAGACAGAGACCCGGTCTTTCAAAAAGACCGGGTCTCTTTGCGTTGATACTTATCGGTCTTCATTGACGGAACTCCGTCCAGACAGCCGCCTGGACTGTCATACAGGACCTGACGACAAAGGAGCACAGATCGGACATGCCGCTGATGGCATGTCCGTTTCTTCATTGTCAGAACACTTTTTGGGCGTCCATTAGCCCATCACGTGGCTTGTCTGCAAAACTGTTGAAACCAGATTGATCCTTATGACCCCCACGAGCCGATAAACCGGAGTAACCGGCATACTTGAACACAGAGACAGGCACGCGCCACGGTACCCCTTGCCTCAGGAGGACCTCTCTTCAGCCAGCGATTGGAAGTCGGCTGAGAGATCTCTGCGATCAAACAGGAGTTGTCGGTGACAGGGGGAGGCAAAGCAGAAGCCTGCTTTTCGTGAAGGATCACCACGGTGAGACGTCATGGTATTCTGGCGATCATGTTGGCTGGCGTTGCCGCCGGCGGAACATGGTTGCTTAATCAAAACAAATCACTCGATGCTTCTGAAGAAACATCGCGATCATTTCGTGAAGCCCTTCAGGGACCGTCTGCATCAGATGCTCCGGTGGAGGACGAAAACGGAATCCGGCTCAACTACTTTGAAGCTTCGTGGGACCGCGTGCTTCAGAATGTTGCCGAACAGGGCAAGTTCGTTCTGGTCATGGACAAGATCCCTCACGGGACCTTTGCGCGCCGAGATCGAGCGCGCTATGAACCTGAATCCGCTATCCGCATATTGAATGCAGAGCTGGAAAGCCAGGGGTTTCGACTGATCCGACAGGGCGACTATATGATCGTGCTGAAACTGGATCAAGCACGAACACGTTACGCCCGGCCGACAGTTCAAGCTGCGGCGCCGGAAATCCAGACACCCCCAGCCCCACAGACACCTGAAGTTGGGCCGTGGCGAAAATCTCCGTTTTCAATGGCCAGTGCTCAAAACAACGACGGGACACCGCGGGTTGCATGGGCCGGGCAGCCACGCCCGGCAGCTCAACAGCAAACTGAACAGCCAGCCGCGCCGCCGTTTGCTGACAGTATTACACCTCAGAAACCGCCATTGGACGCGCCACAAGTCGACGACGGACCACTGACCTCCAGTCGCCTGGCGGTTAAGAATGCCAAGGCCGCCGACGTGGCTCGCTCAGTGTATCTGGTGTTTGAAAAGCGTGCGGAATTGATCCGCAACGGACTGGAAGGGCTGCCCACATTTGTGGTCAAGTCGGCCGGAGCTGCCGACCCCAACGCGACAACACTTTTCCAGATCGCCATTGATCAGAAGAAGAACGAGCTGCTGATCGAAGCGTCGAAAACGCGAGTTAAACACATCCTGCGACTAATCGCTGAGCTGGATAAGCCGCGGGAAGACGTCGCTGAAACGGTCAAGATACTACCGAACAAGGGAGTGACTGAAGCCACCGCAAGAGATCTGAATGAACAGATTCACCGCATGGTGGCGTTGCGAGCTCAGGAAGCACAGACAGATCCCCAGGCCTATGACTCTGCCCCAGGAACTGATGAGCAGGACGATGAGGGGTCCTTGAATCTGCGAGGTGAAGTCAATGTGCAGGCGATGCAGGATCTTGGCATCCTGATCATCAAAGGTAACGAAGTGGATGTTCAGAAAGTCGAAGCCATCATCAAGCAGCTGGAAGAGCTGAGTGTTGGTTCGCTGCCGGACGTTCATCTGCTGGCCTTGCAGCATATTAATTCAGAAGCACTGGCCGAGCTGTTGTCATCGGTCTATGAGCAATTGGCTGCATTGCGGCAGCGAGACGGTGGTTCCCAGGAAATCGCGGCTTTCTTTCCTGTGGTGCAGCCGAATTCCATCCTGATCGTAACGCCGAAAATCGAGCTGGATTCCATTCTTGAACTTGCGGCGGAGCTGGATCGTCAGCTGGATCCGAATTCTCAATTCAAGGTCTTCAGCCTGCGAAATGCAATTGCCTCACAGGTCGCGGATGCACTGGAAACGTTCTATGCAGAGCGAGACGGACTGGGCACGCAAGTCAGAGTTGTTCCTGATATGCGAACCAACGCCGTGATCGTTCAGGGGCAAGCGAACGACCTGGAAGAGGTCGCAAAACTGGTGGAACGGTTTGACCAGGATAATCCGGGAGCTGTTCATCGCGTCGAAGTTGTGGAATTACAGCACGCGACAGCAGAAGAACTTGCCGACCTCATTAATACTGCGATCCAAAGCGTCAGCAGTCCGCCACAGCAGTCAACAACGGGCGGTGGTGGATTTGGTGCCGGCGCACAGGGAGCACAGGAGCTTCGTGACAGCAAGTCTGTTGCGTTGGAATTCCTTGCAACCAATGGAGGCGGCCGTGAGCTTCTGCGATCGGGAATTCTGGTTGATGTTCGGATCAACCCGGACCCGCGTTCGAACAGTCTGATCGTGTCGGCTCCCGAAGCCAGCATGACGCTGCTGACAGCGTTGATCCGTAATCTTGACCGACCCCCATCTGCCATTGCTGAGATCAAGGTCTTTGCACTGAAGAATGCAGATGCGTCGCAATCGGTTGAATTACTGACCACGATGTTCGAGAACCAGAACCAGGAAGAACAGCTGGGAATTCAGATTTCCGGAGCAGAAGATGCAACCAGCAGTCTGATCCCTCTGACATTCTCGGCTGACATTCGGACAAATACAGTTCTGGCGGTGGGCGGTGCGGAAGCGTTGTCCGTCGTGGAAGCCATTCTGCTGCGTCTGGATACGACGGATTCACGAGAGCGAACGACGAACGTCATCAAGCTGGAGAATGCTCCGGCAAGCATCGTGGCTGCCGCCATGAACGACTTTCTGCAGCAGCAGCAGGGGCTTCAGGACAGTTCTGAGGATCTGGTCAGCAACATCGAGCGGATGCGTCAGGAAGTGATCGTAGCCCCGGACGATAACAGCAACTCGCTGATCGTCAGTGCGTCACCGGAATACTACAGCCAGATCGAACAAATCGTAGCCGAGCTGGATGCAAGGCCACCGCAGGTCGTTATTCAGGCATTGCTGGTGGAGGTGGGGCTGGACAATACTGATGAGTTTGGGATTGAACTGGGCTTCCAGGATCCGCAGCTGTTTACAAGAAGCATTCTGCAGGAGGCTGCAGACATCGTTTCCACCACCAACATCAGTCAGAACGCAAACGGGCAGCAGCTCCAGGAGACGATTATTCAGTCAATTAATCCAACACCTGGCTTCAGCTTCAACAACACCGATTCTGCGCTTGGTAACAACATTGGTGCCGCCGGCGTTAATTCGAGCATTCTGGGTGCACAGAGTCTCAGTAATTTCTCGCTGGGGCGTGAGAATGGCGACCTGGGATTTGGTGGATTCGTCTTCGCCGCACAGTCGGATGCGGTCAATGTTCTTGTTCGGGCACTGGCCGCCCGACGAACGGTTCATGTACTCAGTCGTCCTCAGATTCGCACGACGGATAACAACCTGGCCAGCATTCAGGTTGGTCAGCAGGTGCCGATTGTAACCGGCGTGGTCGTAAATCAGAACATCGTTTCACCGGAAATTGAACAGCAGGACGTGGGTATTATCCTGGAAGTGACCCCTCGGGTTACTCCGGATGGCATCATTAACATGGAAGTCTATGCAGAAAAGAGCAAGCTCTCTGCTGGTGGTGTGCCCGTCTTTACAGACGTGACCAGTGGCAATGTGATCGAATCGGTCATCATCGATACCGCCATCGCTGACACCGTTGTGGCCGTGCCTAACGGACAGACCATCGTTATTGGCGGAATGATTACGAAAACGGATGAGACACTGGAACGCAAAGTCCCGTGGTTGGGTGATCTTCCTGTCCTTGGGTCGCTGTTCCGTTATGACGGGACGAATACGGTTCGTACGGAACTGCTGATCTTCCTGACGCCACGCATCATCTACAGTGACATCGACTCGGAATTGATCAAACAGGTGGAAGCCGAACGAATTCACTTCATCGAAACCGAAGCGGAAGAAATTCACGGACCGCTGTACAGTGTTCCACCATCCGACATGGATCCGTACATGCTGCCGAATATCAATGAGTTTGATGGTGTACAACCGAACGACAACCCTGTTGACGCCGGTTCAATCCTCGAACCCATACTGCCAACCGCTGAAGAACCGGTGATTCCTCCGCAAACCCGGACGCCATCGATCAAGCCAATAACAACCGTTTCGCGGAGCAGGTTGTCCACGATGGAGTCGGATGGCGACAAACCACGTCGTACGATCATTCCAACAAGCGGCGAACAACTCAGCCGTGAAGATCAGGAAGCGGTCACTGCAGATAAGGAAGCAGAGGATGAATCCGATGCGGACGGCAAGAAAACCGGCAACGCCGCGACCGCCTGGGTCAAGCGACTCATTGGCAGGGGGGGAGAAGAGTAGGTCTAACCTGATCTTGTGTCGTTGCCCATAAATCCGGTTAGCCGCGAAGCGGCGCAAGCACGTAGCCCACGGCGCAAGCCGTGGGTTATGGAATGTTGACGTGGATTGAGCCGCGAAGCGGCGGCGGCAAATCGCGAATTGCTGCCGCCGCTTCGCGGCTATGACGTTTCGTGGTAAACACAATCCCTGGGCTAATACCCAGGGCTATGTGCTTTGGTCGCTTCGCGACTAAGTGGCAATGTCGGCTGTTGTGCTCAGGGACACAGGGATAAAACGATGATCAGATTACACTCTACGACGACAGAAATGCCGACGCCCGCCATCGCCCGTCGCAACACGGTGGCAATACTGGCCATTGTCGCTGCAATCACCGCATCAGCGACCGGGTGTTCATCGTTTCTGCATACTTCGGCGGCAATCATCAAGTCGCCGGTGTCGTTCGTCAGTGCTATCAGAGCAGAGAAACGAATCGTCAAGATACTGTGTCTGTGGGAACCCGCCGAAGGCCAGGGTCTGGACGGCCGACCAAGCCGTGGATTCGCTGGCCAGATTCTGATGTTTGCACACGGAAGCCCCTCACCAATTTCCGTGCATGGAAAGATCAGTATCTATGAGTACGTGAATTTTGATCCGGACGACGTAGACCCTCAACCCATTCACAAGTTCACGTTCGACGATGGAGGCTGGAATGCTCACCGCACAGAGAGTACGCTTGGGGAATCATACAACGTCTTTCTGCCATACGTTGTGAAGAACAACGGACATGCGACCTGTGCCCTGCGGGTCGAGTATACTTCGGAGGAAGGACGTGTGATCTCGTCGCCATACACCGAAGTCACGTTGACCGCAAAAACGTCCAATAAACCGCTGTCTGCACTCCGCCGAAACATCCTGAGTGACTCGGGGGAACGTTCGACCGACCGCGATCATAAGTCCGGACGCCGGAACCCTGACGCCGAATTGGAAGGCGAAGTGCCAACGATTGAAAGCACCACGATCGCTTTGCCGCGAACTGCACTCAATTAACGGGCAGGGAACGACGTCAAACGGCCGGCGTCGGCTGTCTGGGTGAAGCAGTGATCGCCTGCGAATCTGTGTTTGACGGCAATGGCGAGGCGACGGGCGTTGGCTGGTGCTTATTGATTGGTACCGCGAATTCTTCGTGGACGGCGGCCAGGACGGACTCCAGACGGCTTAGGCGATCCTCAATGTCGTCGTTGTGGCCTTGCCAGTGGTACTGATTCGCCAACTGCTCGGCGACCACGTCGTCACGTATCAGCATTCGCTGGAAGTAGAACATCAATACCGTGCACAAATAACGTCGTCCCATTTCTCCGATGCGGAGGTTGGACGCTCCCCAGGTCCGTCCGCACCAGCTGATCGGAATTTGTGCGATGTTGTAGTTGCGGATCAATGCACTTAACGAAAGTTCCAGTGTGATATTGAAGTGGCTGGAACGAAACGGTCCGCAGTCGCGAAGCACTTTGGTGCGGTACGCCTTGAAGGCGTTGGTTAAATCGTTAAACCGTGTACGAAACAGAACTCTGATGCACGTGTTGACGATTCGATTAACGAAAAGCTTGGCGACTGGATACTTCTCAACCTTGCTGCCCCGAATGAATCGCGAGCCAAAAACGCAGTCGTATCCTTCGTTGATCTTTCGATAGTAGGCGACAACGTCCTGTGGGTCGTCTGACAAATCGGCCATGCAGATAACGACCACTTCTCCGGTCACGGCTTCCAGGCCGGACCGGATCGCTCGCCCGAATCCACCGAGCGTTGTGCGATTCACGATGCAAATGTCGGTGTCCAGTTTCATCTGGTCACGAACGACGACCTCGGTGCCATCTGAACTGTTGTCGTTGACAACGATGATCTCGTACGGGATTTGATGTTCATCCCGCACAACTTTGCGCAGTTCTGCCAGACACAGACCGATGTTCTGCTCTTCGTTGTACGCCGGGATGACAATTGAGAGCTTCATGACGATGGTTTAATACAGTGCCCACGAAGTCGATCACAATCGGGGCAGGTGTCGTCGAAAGGTCGTCGAAAGGGCGATGCCGATGCAGGTATGGGCTTCATCGCAGCGGACCCAATGTCGCACCTGGAACCTAGCTTACGCACGCCGTCTGGCAAATCGTGAGACTTCAGGACGGGCGGCGGCACGCGTCATTCACTCACTACATCCGTTACAGTCGGCAGGACCCGGGCAACGGAATGCGTGGCCTGTCGCATCGTCCGTCCGCCGCATCATGACGGACGCAGAATGGGGCGTAATTGGGGCGTAATTGGGGCTTCCCGTCACCAGTGGGGTCGAAAGGAGATTTCGACAGAGGGGGGGGAGCACTTCAACGGGCCGGACACTGGCGAAACCACAAACGAAAGAAGCCCGGCATTTTCAAGATGCCGGGCTTCCTGTGTCTGAATTGAGCGTGCGTATTACTTCTCTGTAGCGTCCCACCACCAGCTGTCTCGTTGTTGGCCGATTGGTGTCGCCCTGTCGGAACGAGCAGCAAGTTCCTCAACAGACTGCAGGCGATCCTTGTCGCTGATCAGATCTGCAAGGTCTACTCGCACGCCTCCGGCCACCTGTACCACAACGCTCCGACCATCAAAGACCCGGAACTGGGCAGCTGTCATCAACTCCTGAGGCACTTCGACAGATTGAGTCCGATAGTTGCCACTTGCGGCAAATGATTCCGGAGTCCAGCCGGCTCGCAGCCCGAGTCCCCGTGAATGAATCAGAGCTGACACCATGGCCAGGTCAAATATGTTTTCAAGATCCGCGAACACGGGATCCTGAGCCGCCAACTCCGGCAGATGCTTTGTAAACAGATCCGCGAATTTTGTATTTGCACGGCTGGCCTTGCCAGTACCTGTGCGGTCGCCGTTGTCATTGACCATCTGATTCTCGGACAGACACTGAACAGAATTGCCGGCGAACTCGAAGGCTTTGCCATCGGGAGACATGCTGATGGCATCGTAGCCTGCAGCCATCCACCATCGCAGGGCATCCATGGACGATGACCCGCGTCGTTCGGAACGAGTCAATAGATCGAAGTAGCTCTTCATCCCCTGCGGCCCCTGCCGTTTGCCAATCCCGATCTCCTTCATGCGATAGTCGGCTTCGACAATAACGGACGCCACACGTGAGTTCTGTGGAACGCCGCGAACAAACACGTTCTGCAGCCCGAGCGTCTGTTCAACCTGCTGTGTAAACGCTGCAGCCGTCTGTGCGTTCAGTTTTCGCTGATTGTTCTTCACGAAGTCCTGGACTGCACCGACCTGGCCTTCTTTCGGGTCGATCGTGCAAAGGAAGAAGCCCGGTCCGGCCTGGCCGAAGGTTCGAGTCAGTGTGACAAGGTCATCCAGATTCAATGTTGGCCGCTGCGTGGTCGAACTGATGGCTCGTCCGTCGGCGCCAATCGTCCAGTCTCCTGCCGGACCGGCGATGACCACGTCTCCGGTTTCCGGAAAGACAAACAGGTAGTCAATACGGCTGATGCCTGCCATATTACGAAGTTCATCTGAGACAGGCAGTCCCTGCTCCTCCAGTTTCTGAACATGTCGTTCCAACCGTGGAATCGAAACCATGCGGAGTTTCGCGGCTTTCCGAATGTCCTTGTTCTGGTTGGCATTCCTTGCGAATTCGGCGGCCCTCAACAACCGTGAATCATTCGCCATCAAAGTCTTTAACGCTGCAAATGCGGGCCCGCCAACCAGCACACCCTGGCTCGAAATGGACATGGCACCACCTTCGCCATCTACGGATATCCACCGTGCCGGAGGAGTGGTTTGCTCCTGAATAAGTGTCATCGTTTCCTGGAAGTTGGCAAAAGGGCTGCCTCCGGCCGCATTCGCTGCAGACTTGGTGAGCTTGCGGGCGCGTGTTGCTGTCTGGCGGTCTCCCGTCAGTTCTGACGCTTCCATGATGTTTCTGACAGCGACATCAAAATCACCTCGTTCTGCCGCAATTCGGGCATCCATCTTCAGCTGCGCTGCTTTTTGATGAATTCCGGGATCTGCAGATTTGTCCGAAGCGGAAGCAGCTGCAAAACATAAACAAGTCACTGCCGTAAACAGCTGAACAGACTTTCGCAGCATGGGAGACACCTTTGCTGGATGAGAAACCAATGTTTGACCACAAGTTGGGTGAGGAACGGTTCAGCGCGTACAGAAACCTGGACGGCGCGAGAGACCTACCTATTGTCTAGCATCGTCGTGAAGACGGATGGCGTCAAGAATATTCCGTCAATTCCCTGACATACAAGTCGTTTGGAATGCTGCGAATCTCTCGACCCTGCTGGTCACCCGGGTGATTCCGGTTACGCTGGTGCCGATGGTCATTTCGTCTCCCCCCAGGCCCGGTGTCGGCGGACGGACGGCTTTCAGACAAACCACGGCATCAGTCAGTGTGAACGCATGTCATTGCCGTGTGCCATGAACAATGTCGTGCTGCAGTAACTACTGAATTCTGGAAGAATATCGGCACGACGTAAGTCGCTGTTTTTCCTGCACTATTGGCACCATCAAGAGGATCGTTCAGGCCCAGCGATCGACGTTCTACTGTCCCAAATGCCAGCGTTGATCATATCGTGCGACAACTTCAGGTGGCGTTCCTCATACCACAGTCTCGCAGGTCCGCTGTGGATCTGGCTACCAGAGGTTTTCAATTTCACCACTGCCTGCGTGTACCAGACGTCCCGGGCTGGTACCGTCCGGCGCGCCTCGTAGCATTCGCAGCCACACGCGACGCTTGTTGATCGTACCCTGAAACGAGATGTGCTGGGCCAGTTCGTCGTCGGCGGCAACAGAATCGGACTGCCAGTGAACCGTTGGCCTGCCATCAAACAAATCCATCACGGAACCGATGTCAAGTTGCACCGGCGGGTTCACTTCCGTGCCGTCCATTGGTCCTCCGACCACTTCCGTCGACGAAACAAACGCGGAGATTTCCCATTCTGTGGTCGTCGGATTCCGGTAGACGTGACAGCCAATAGGGGCATGGCAGTCATAATCAATAATGGCACTCGTGACGTCGTCAATCAAGCGCTGTAGCCATTTTGGCGGGTGGTCTTGTGACCCCAACTGCGGTTTCATGGCATGTTCCTGAATTCAATCATTAGAAAACTCCCAGAGGCCCGGACTTCAATCGTTCATGAGGTCGATTCACAGCGAGAGCCTCGTCTCCAAAATGCACCAAGCAATTGCTGCGCCAGACGGACAAACCCAGCGTTTTTGGAATCAAATTCAGATTGCGACGGAGCGTTGCCTAAAGGACACGTTTATGTTGTTAATCCGCAACGTTACAAAATGTACAATCCTGCTGACACTTGACTGCGGCGGCTGTCCATATGTGACGTAACTCCGCTGCCCTGTCTTTTGCCTGAATTTCGGACTGATCGCCTAAGTCATATGACTCACACCTTCTGCCTTCAACGGAATCCTGCGTTGCATTGCCTTGTCACGATGATACTGCTCATCAACGGCGTGGTTAGCACGGCGACGGCTGCCGATGTGCCGATTCGTCAACGCGCGGTGGATGTTTTCATCCTGCAGGATGGAACTCGTCTTCTGGGCGCGTCTGTGCCGTCAGAAAACGAAAGAACGGATTCGATTCTGGTCAGGGGCGAGTGGTTGAAGCAGAATGTTCCTGAACTCTATGTCCGGCTGACCTCTGCCACAAAAAAAGGCCACGTCTCGCAGGATCCTGTGATCCTGCTGCTGACGGCTCACATTGAATCGCTGGAAAGTGCCGACGTTCGAGACATTGAACGCGTCGGATTTCTGAGGGAGCGCCTGCGAAATCTGGAACAAAGAGAAGCCGGCGACGTGACGCCCGACGTTATCATCGTCGAATTCTCGGACAAACTGGTGCGCCGGAAATTGCTGAAAAAACCAAATGTTCGTGATCTCGCGGGATTTGGCATCCTGAATTCGGTCGCTGATGTGGAATCATTAAGTCAGGCCGACGTCCAGGCCGCCTTACAGGAAATTCCCGCGACAGAACGGATCCGTTCACTACCGACTGAATATGTTGAGGATGCCGAGAACAGGTTCCGCCGGATACTGCTGCAGACAGACCGCATTTTCGGCAGGACGTGTCGGATTATTCTGCACGCGAGTCGCTATATTTCAGAGCAGGACGCCAACGCGAATCCGGAAACGCTGGCGCTGGATCTACTGGCCGGGCAGGTACAGTCACAACTCAGCGCACTGCTGAATGAGGATTTTTCCGCACCAGCTGGCGAACTGCTGTCAGGGCAGAATGCGCCGGCTCACGGTCAATCACTACCATCGCAGGCGGCTATCATTGCCGTGAGGCAGCAGGCCGACGTGGTGGAAGTCAGCGAAATGAAACTGAATGCGGCAGCCGGCAGTGCCAGCGTCACGATCGACCTGTATGACAGGACCGGAAACGCAGCGGGGTGGAAATTTGTCGGTCGCGTGACGGGCACAGCGACCTCTCAGGATATTTCTTCCGGCCAGCAGGAAAACATTGCCAACGACCCGCGAGTCAAACAGATTACTCAGCTGTTTGGCAGTCTGGGTGCCGGGGCGAACGATCTGACGAAGGCGATATCGGTCGGCGCTGCGGTTGAAGTTGCTCAGCAGAGGGCCAAAGATAATCTGCAGGCATTTGTCGGGTCTGCAGGGACTGCGTCAGCAAATCGCGTTTCTGTGCTGCGAGGTACATTGACAGAACTACCGTAGGGACCGAAGCCGATTTTTGGCTCGTTCAGTTCCAAAGAAGTGACGCCATGAGATCCCGGGCCGCGCAGGATGCTCGCTTTTAAGAAAAGGCCGCCTTCTTTTCACCCAGCGAATTGGTGATCTTCGCGGACTCCAGTACGATCAGTGCAATGCCAGCCATTGTTGTTGAGAATCTGGGTCGAACCTACCAAGTGTACCGCAAACGCGAAGGACTGCTGGCTTCCCTGCGCGGACTGTTTCATCGCGAGTATCGTGAAGTGCGGGCCGTCAATGACGTTAGCTTTGCCATTGAAGAAGGTGAAATGCTGGCGTTTCTTGGTCCGAATGGCGCCGGTAAGACAACCACGTTGAAACTGCTGTCCGGACTGATCGTGCCGACGTCGGGGACGGCCACGGTGCTGGGCCATGTGCCGTGGAAACGAGAAAACTCGTACCGTCGCCGGTTTTCGCTGGTCACCGGACAGAAGGAACAACTGTGGTGGGATCTGCCAGCTCAGGAATCATTCCGACTGCACAAAGAAATCTACCGCATCAGCACGGAGGATTACAATTCCCGTCTCATCGAGCTGACTGAACTTCTTGACGTCACGGAATTGATGAGCCAGCCGGTTCGGGAATTGTCGCTGGGCGAACGCATGCGAATGGAGCTGATTGCCGCCCTGCTCCACCGGCCGGACGTGCTGTTTCTGGATGAACCGACTATCGGACTGGACGTCATCAGTCAGAGAAAAGTTCAACAATTCCTGCTGAAGTATCAGAAGGAACAGGGGATTACGGTGATCCTGACCAGCCATTATATGAAAGACGTCGAAGCGTTGTGTGATCGAGCGATTGTGATCAACAAGGGTGCCGTGATACACGACGGGGCACTCGCGGACATCGTCGATCGTTTCAGCCAGCATAAAATCATCGAACTTCATTTTGCCAGCGACAGCACACCGAACGGCATCGACCGCTACGGTGTCGTACTGGAAGATCGGCCTCCGATGCTGCGGCTCCAGGTGGAAAAGCAGAAGGTGTCCGCCGTGCTGTCGCAGGTTCTGGCGGAATACAGCATTGAAGACGTCAGCGTCTCTGAACGACCGTTGGAAGACGTCATTGCAGAGTTGTTTTCGGCACAGGGAAATTAGTTTTTCGATGACGGCCTCCACTTCTTATTCCTTCAATGAAGACGCCATCGCCTCCGTGCGAGTGAAGTGGCTGATTCTGAAGACGGCAATGGAGGAGCGACTGGTCTACCGGGGCGATTTCGCGTTTGCCACGCTGGTCCGCTTTCTGCCGATCGTTACTCAGATCTTCCTGTGGAATGCTATCTTTGCCGGCAACAGTGATCGCGTGTTGAACGGATACAGCTACGCCAACATGGTTGCGTACTATCTGCTGGTGATGATCGCTCGAGCGTTTTCAAGCATGCCTGGTCTGGCCAACGGAATTGCTCTGTCCGTGCGAGATGGATCTGTACGTAAATACCTGATCCAGCCCGTCGACATGCTCGACTATCTGTTCTGGCACCGCATTGCCCACAAATTTGTCTATTACGTCGTGGCGATCGGACCGTTCTGTCTTGTGTTCTGGCTATGTCGAGACTACCTGCCGGACTGGCCGGAACCCATGGTGACTGTTGCCTGGATCTGCTCGCTGCTGATGGCATTTCTGACCGGGTTTCTGATCGAATCTCTGATTGGACTTATATCGTTCTGGTTTCTGGAGGTCAGTTCGCTGATCTTCATCTATATGATGATGAACTACTTTCTGTCCGGGCACATGATCCCGCTGGAATGGATCTCCGAATGGATTCCATGGGTCAACTACCTTCCGTTCAAGTACCTCGCCTATTTTCCCGCGGCAGTTCTGCTGGGCCGAATTCCGCCCGATACGCTGGTTGTCGAATTGACGATTCAGGCCAGCTGGATTGTGATCCTGCTGGTTGCCAACCGGATGGCGTTTCATTACGGCGTCCGCCGGTATGGAGCGTTCGGTGGCTGATTCACAGGAACAGAATACTCAGGGCCTGGACATCACTCAGGACCTGGACATCACTCAGGGCGTGGACATCACTCAGGGCGTGGACATCGCCACTGCCCCGCTTCGTGATTTGGCAGGTTCCAATACTGTTGCTGTGGCTGCGCCAGCAGAGGTGCCGCCCACAGCACACCCAGGTGTTGCTACGCTGGAACGGACCACTGACCCGATCTTCATTTTTTCGTACCTTGCCAACCTGACGATCGTGACGGTGAACGCAGCGACGTTTGTCTTTGCCGATTGGGTCGCGTGGCTGGCAGCGCACGGTTCCACCGGTGCTGCATACCACGAAGAACTTCCGGGGCGAATCATTCAGTACGGTATCTTTGCTGCCATTTCCGTACGCATCTTCCTGGGACAGTCGATCGATCACTTTGGCGTGCGTCGAGTCTGGCTGTTCATGAGCACCCTGACATTTTTCGGGCTGGCCATCTTTGCTTCGCTGACGGAATTGTCACCAATGCTGTATCTGGGGCGCACGTTGTTTGCTGTCGGCCTTTCGGGAATGTTCACGTGTGGGACATTTCACATCCAGTCCTGTGTCGTCGAGCACCGCCGGACAGAGTTCATCGCACTATTGGGCAGCAGCGGATTTGTTGGCATGATTCTGGGGCCACAGCTTTCCGGTATGCTGCGTTGGCTGTGTAACGACAGTGTCGAAGTTTTCTTTCCGCGGCTGTTTCAGGGGACTGTTGTGTTGATCGCGGCGTACATCGTGTTTGTTCTGATGGCAACACGCGGATTGCCACGTCCCGGCAGGCATCCTGCCCGGCCGTCGCTCATTCGACTGACGCGTGATTACTGGCCCGGCATGGTCATGTTTGTGGCGATGGCCATGGGAATCGTCTTTACGGTACCCTCTTTGTACCTTGTCCGATTCAATCAGCACGAAGATTTCGGCGGTATCGCTGCATACTGGACGACCTACGCATTGATGGCATTTGCCTTCCGCCTGCGTACGGCGGCCCTGAGTCGAAGAGTTGGTCGGTTTCGGCTGATTTTTGTTGGTCTGCTGTTTCAGGGACTTGGGCTGTGGGCGCTGATCCCTGTGTCTGAGTGGTGGCATCTGCTGTTTTCCGCATCGCTGTGCGGCTTCGGTCACGCGTTGCTGTTTCCGTCGATCGTCTCGCTCGGTTCCGGCTCATTTCCAGCCCGCTACCGAGGCAGCGGTACCAACCTGACACTGGGCTGCCTGGATCTGGGTATCGGACTTTCTGCACCGTTACTCGGGAAGATCATCGATCTGCCGGCATTTGACGGCGCAGGTTTTCGGCAGATGTTTTTTGTTGCGGGATCCGTGCCGCTGAGCGTGGCCGCGATCTGGTTTCTGGCGAAGCGTCACCAGATCGACAACGAGACGCGAGCTCCTTCAACCATCGAGACTGCTGCGTAGCGAATGTCCTGCAGACGCCGATTTTCTGCAGGAAGAAGATGACTCGCGGTTCGTTGAAGTTCCACGAACGCACCCTATAATCATCGCTCGTTCGATCTGCCTGATTGTTGATCCCACGCTTGAAGGAGCGGGGCTTTGGACACACTTTGCCGAATTTGTTGTATTCCCGCTGAGCTTCTCGCGAAGATCCCGGGACTGGGTCCCATCGTCCGGATGTGCTGCACGTCAGTCGGCCAGAAGGTACTGATGGCACTGACCGGTCTGGCTCTGTGCGGGTTCCTGGTCGCCCATCTCAGCGGCAATTTGCTGTTGTTCGCAGGAGAAGAGCAGTTCAATGCTTATGCAGAAAGACTGCACAGCATGGGGCTACTGCTTAAGATGGCGGAAGTTGGCCTGTTGGTCACATTCCTTGCTCACCTTGGGCTTGCTGTTTCAACGACGGCTATGAGTCGCCGAGCCAGATCTAAACAGTACGCGGAGAAAGAGTCCAAACAGGGCGCCTTTGCGATTCCAAACGGCGGGGCTTCCAATTGGATGCTGCTGACAGGATTGGGCATCGGTGCTTTTTTGGTTCTGCATCTTGTGGACTTGAAGTTCAAGGAGCGAACGGATTTGGATTATGGGACACAGGACGGTGCATATGCGACGGTTCATATGGTTCTGTCCAGCCCAATCAGCTTTGTGGCCTATGGTGTCGCCCTGATCCTGCTGGGAATTCACCTTTCACATGGCATCCGCAGTGCTTTGCAGTCATTGGGTGTTTCGCACCCGAAGTGGAACAAGCTGATCGAATTCGGCAGCATGTTCATTGCCTGGGCAATCGCTCTGGGCTTCATATGTGTACTCGGTTGGGTCATCCTGAATAGCTGAATTATTGCAGCCGCTTTGGTAACTCCGTTCAGATCCGGCTGACTGATTCGGAACAATAAGAAATCACCTGAGGTTCTCTGATGGTCCGCGTTGCAAGTGAAACTTTGAACTCGCGAGTGCCCGAAGGTCCTGTTGACCAGATCTGGGACAAGCACCGCTTCAACATGAAGCTGGTTAATCCGGCCAACAAACGCAAGTTTAGTGTCATTGTTGTAGGCACTGGTCTGGCCGGCGGATCAGCGGCTGCCTCGCTGGCCGAACTTGGATACGAAGTCAAAGCATTCTGCATTCAGGACAGTCCACGCCGAGCCCACAGCATTGCTGCTCAGGGCGGGATCAACGCGGCGAAGAACTATCCCAACGACGGCGACAGCATCTGGCGGCTTTTCTACGACACGGTCAAAGGTGGCGATTACCGAGCGCGCGAAGCGAACGTCTACCGACTGGCTCAGGTCAGCAACAGCATCATCGATCAATGTGTGGCTCAGGGGGTCCCCTTTGCACGTGAATACGGAGGGACACTCGCCAATCGGTCTTTCGGCGGAGCACAGGTATCGCGAACGTTTTACTCGCGCGGACAGACCGGACAGCAACTGCTGCTGGGCGCTTACCAGGCAATGATGCGACAGGTGCACCTGGGTAAGGTGCAGATGTACGCAAGGCGCGAAATGCTGGAGCTGATTGTCGTTGACGGTGTTGCACGCGGAATCATCGTTCGCAATCTGCTCACAGGACAGCTGGAAACTCACACCGCCGACGCTGTTGTCATGTGCACGGGCGGGTACGGCAACGTTTACTATCTTTCCACGAATGCCAAGGGTTGCAACGTCACGGCTGCGTGGCGCTGCCATAAGCGAGGTGCTTACTTCGCCAATCCCTGCTACACGCAGATTCATCCGACATGTATCCCGGTCAGCGGTGACTACCAGTCCAAGCTGACATTGATGAGTGAGAGTCTGCGCAACGACGGTCGTGTGTGGGTTCCCAAAGAGAAGGGCGACTCGCGGGCGCCATCAGAGATCCCGGACGAAGACCGCGATTACTATCTGGAACGGCGATATCCATCATTCGGTAACCTTGTGCCCCGCGATGTTGCTTCGCGGGCGGCCAAAGAACGCTGCGACGCCGGCTTTGGTGTCGGTGATACGAACCTTGCTGTATATCTGGACTTCCGCGACGCCATCAAGCGAGTCGGCGAAGATGCAATCCGCAAAAAGTATGGCAACCTGTTCCATATGTATCAGAAGATCACGGCGGAAGATCCCTACAAGGTGCCGATGAGAATCTTCCCGGCCGTTCACTACACGATGGGCGGATTGTGGGTCGATTATCATTTGATGAGCAATCTGCCGGGCCTGTTTGTGCTGGGCGAAGCCAACTTCTCTGATCACGGCGCGAATCGTCTGGGAGCAAGTGCCCTGATGCAGGGGCTGTCAGACGGCTACTTCGTTCTGCCCTACACCATTGGCGATCATCTGGCGACGTCTCAGTTACCGACAGTTCCGGAAGACCATCCGGCCTGTGTCGAAGCACTTGAGTCCGCGAAGAGTCGCATCAATCAGCTACTTTCCGTTCAGGGGACACGTACGGTCGACAGCTTCCATCGGGATCTTGGCCAGATCATGTGGGACAACTGTGGCATGGCCAGAAACAAAGCCGGACTGGAATCGGCAGTGGGACAGATTCAGGAGCTTCGTGACCAGTTCTGGCAGAACGTTCGCGTTCTTGGAAACGGCGAATCATTCAACCAGAGTCTCGAGAAAGCCGGTCGAGTGGCGGACTTCCTGGAATTTGGCGAACTGCTGGCCACGGATGCTCTGCATCGCGAGGAATCGTGTGGTGGTCACTTCCGTGAAGAATATCAGACCGCTGAGGGCGAAGCCGAACGCAACGACCAGGACTTCAACTATGTTGCCGCATGGGAATACAACGGCGTTGGCGAAGACTCAACGCTTCACAAAGAACCGCTGAAGTTCGATAACGTCCCTCCGGCGACGAGGAGCTACAAATAATGAGCAGCGAAACACTCAACCTGACATTGCGTGTGTGGCGCCAGGACGGGGCGGACACGCCCGGACGCTTCGAGAACTACCAGCTGAACGGCGTCAGCACACATATGTCGTTCCTTGAAATGCTGGACGTTCTGAATGAGCAACTGATCGAATCGGGTCAGGAACCGGTTGCCTTCGATCACGACTGTCGTGAAGGCATCTGCGGAACCTGCAGCCTGATGATCAACGGGCAGGCTCACGGGCCGGACAAAGCAACAACGACATGCCAGTTGCATATGCGTCGCTTTAACGATGGCGACACGGTCACGATTGAACCATGGCGCGCGTCTGCATTTCCTGTGGTGCGGGACCTGGTTGTGGATCGCTCGGCGTTCGACCGAATCATTTCCACGGGCGGCTATGTGTCTGTCAACACCGGAAATGCTCCAGACGGTAACGCCATCCCGATTGCCGGAAGTGAACAGGAAGTAGCGATGGATGCGGCCGCCTGCATCGGTTGTGGTGCCTGCGTCGCTGCCTGCAAGAATGCGTCGGCCATGCTGTTCGTGGCGGCGAAAGTCTCTCAGCTGGCTATCCTGCCACAGGGGCAGTTGGAACGATCTGAACGAGTGCTCGGCATGGTCACGCAGATGGATGACGAGGGTTTCGGTTCGTGTACCAATACCTCTGAATGCGAAGCTGCCTGTCCTGCTGAAATCTCGGTGAGCAATATTGCCCGACTGAACCGCGAATACGTGCGAGCATCGCTTTGCGGCCAGGGATGACGGCACTCTGTCAGACTTTCTGACGCAGAATTGCTTCCGACTATCGCCCTGGTCAGGCGGCTGGCCGCTGCTCGTGCTCGGTTGCAGGGTTGTCGTGCCGGCAGGGCTCTGCGGAGGTCGAGTCCGCAACGTTGCGAACATTCAGCGGCCACATCCGAAGTACGCGCTCGATCAGCGGTTCCACCCATGCATACACGCGATCAGAAACCATTCGCAGCAAAGGCGTCCCCACCACAAAAGCAAGTGTCAGCGATGTCACAAAACCTCCGCCCACGAGGTCGTCACTGACGGAGTGAGCTCCACCGACCAGGCGTGGCAACATTAAGAAGACGGTTGCCAGGATGACCAGGGGAGTCCAGCGGTTCCGGATCGTTGTTAATGTGAAACCGGCCCACAGCATCGCCACGGCCGCATGGTCACCCGGAAAACTGTCGTTTGAGAAATCTTTCGTGCGTAGGCTCGGAAAGAGCTCACTCAGTCGCACGCACGGTTCGTAAACAAGCGACGGTCCCGGACGGTTCCATGCATAGGAGTTGACAACCTCGTGAAAGCCCTCACGGACCGCCAACAGGAACAGCAACAGGACGACAAACCTGACAGTGCCCGCCGGGATTTCGGCTTTCGGAAACGTGACGCCCGGCGTCCACATGAATGAGGTCATCAGAATCATCGCCACGACGTCGAAGAGGCGAATATTCGTGAACGCCCACATGGCCGTCCAGCCAGGCACGTCCTGCAGCGTAGTCAGCGATCCGTTCAGCAATCGAAATGTTGCTTCATCCAATTCGTTCCACACACTCCGACCTGCCGGATGCAGCCAACTGCCAAGCAAGGCTGTCGCCAGTAGAGACAGGGAAAGGACCATCCATGGTCGAAACAACTGTGCGTCCTGCGTTTTCATGTGGACTGAGTACTAAATTCCTGGTTTTCGGGCAAGATCAGCTTGCCAATTCCGGCATCAGCAGCGTCGCTTGCCGAGGTTAATCTGGCGATGAGGTGTCGTGTGGCATGTTTGCATCAACCGGCGTTCTTCTCAGCAGACTCTGGTTTCTTCTTTTTCTGCAGCTTCCCGCTAAGCAGTTCCTCCACGATCTTTGCCAGCACGGCCGGGTCACGTACGTCCATGACGTGTTGAATACGGGATTCCGGCAGCCCCATGCGATTCATGATCTGTTCTGCCGTGTCCCACATCTTTTCCTGTTTCTTGCCCGTGGCCAGATACAGATTGGTTACCAGTTCACTAAGGCGCTGGTCGTCGATGGCGTCACGGTTGTCGTAGTACCGCTTAATGACCTTTTGTTGGTGCGGCGAATAATTTCGATTTGACATGTCGATTGCTTGATCCTGGAAGCGGGCCATGGCCGACCTGCGATGTCGGTCTCGTGGTACCGCACGAAATGGTTTGAGTCTGTTGGCGTTGATCGGGACACTTAAGTCAGTCGCGTGTGCTAACGATAACAGCAAATGAGCTGTGCGCTAACCGAAGGATGTCTCTGTGACACGCTTCACGCAGCCCTGCGTGCCAACCGTGGAGGCTTAGCGTCTTCAATACTCTCGGCGATGGACCTTTTTTGTGTCTCTGCCGTTTTCATGAGTTCCAGCTGCTCGTCCGCCATTCTGTCCCAGCGCGAGACCGATGGGAGCTGCAGGCCCGTCCTGGCGCCAGTGTCATGGTTCTTCCTGAACCAGCTGCGGATTCGGCGAGTTGCCGCAATTCCGAAGTCCAGCAACTCCAGGGGAATATTGGCCAATTTGATCGCAGCGATTTCGAGCCGCGAATCACGCCCACCGTAAATGGGAAACAACCGAGACAGTCGGGCGGCCGCATCACGGATCAGGAATGTGGAAAGCCGAGGGTGTGACGAATACATCTGTATCGGAAAGGCCAGGTTTCCAATCACCGGCAACGTTCCGATCAACAGGGCCTCTCCGTACGCTGTCCCTTTCCTCGCGTTGCTAATCATGCGAATCAAAGTGATCACTGTTCGCAGGATTGGTGAAACAACTATCGGCAGCAGATACAGGAAATTTCCGGTTGCGGCAAAGGCTGCAAATCCACCGACTTTCAGCGGCATCAACACCGGGGCGGCAAGTTTGATGCTCAAATGCATTCCGAAACAGCGAGCATACTCAGCCAGTTCCTGAGACTCGCACGACTGCAGCAGTGCCGCATGTTCGCCTGGATATAGACGGCCGGATTGCTCCCATTCGCGAATCGCAGAACGAATCTGCAACTGGCCGAACTCCCGCTGAAATCGACTGGACACGATCAGCAGAAACAGTCGGACCATCTGATGTTGGCGGTGTGCAGCGTCGGAAAACCAACGTTGGGCAGCCGCAGGTAATACCTTAGACATCAACCAGTTGGTTTGAAAACGTGGTCCTGGCCCGGTAAAAAGACGTCCATCAGCAATACGGCCCTCCGCCGAAAACTCTTTCGTTTTTCGCTTACAAAAGTCTGCCACAGCTGTGCGGCGAATCCGGGAGGAGGTGATCAATTTGTGGACACGTCGGCGATATGTACCATTTCCACTGTACCGTTGCGTAAATCGCCCCAATGGTCCCGGGATGCATCCGCACCAATACGTCAGTCGCGTGAAAAGACGAGAGCTGTTTCGGAACCGCCTGTTGGTCTCGTCATCGGTGATTTCGTTCCGATGCCAGATGTCCAGACACCGCTTACGGTAGATCGTCTGAAACCGCAGACCGACAAAAGGCAGTCCCTGTCTTGTGACTGCAATCTCAGCCTGCTTCCAGCTGGCCGAGTGTTGCACGAGCCGCTCCACATCGGCTTCCAGCTGCCTGAGTCCGTTGTCTCCCAGAGTCGCCTGGATTTGCGATCGATGGGTTTGCAGATAAGTATGCAGCGTCTTTGGGTCAACGTCGTCGAACAGAGGCAATGACCTCAAACGAAGTCCGGCGGCGACGTAATGTGATACCAGCATCGCGGGAATGCCGGATTCCAGATCAACGATGACGTAGCCTTTGTCAGTGCGCAACAGATTGGCCGTCGAAACCACGGCCGATTTACTAACCTGCCAACCGGAACCGACTAGTCCCGACTCACGCAACAGAGATTCCAGACGCGACATCAGATCAACCAGTTCGTCGATCTCTTCGGATGAGCATTCATTGTCGGATGGCGAGCTCCACGGCAGTAACTTTCGCAACATGCGAAAGTTGGCAGACGCCGGACGAATTCCACGTCCCTGAATCAATTCGCTGCCCAAAGCGTACGCCGAAGAATCCGCATCCCATCGAGCGTAGAGTGGCCGAGCAACTCGGGTTTCCGGCACAAAAACCTGAATCAGAGCGTCTGCCACACGACGACGGTAGAAACATGCCAGGATCGCGTCGGCGGAAACCTGGTATCCAAACGGAGCCTGAAAGGCGCAGCGATAGATGAAACGCGTCAATAAACCGGGACGGAAAATCTTCTCCACGCACAAATGCTGATCGCCGCCAGAGTCGGTCGCTTTCACCAATACCGCGCGCGCAGCGCGGCCGCTTCCCAGGGTCAAAACAGATTCGACCTGTTTTGGCCGCCATGAACCGTCGGCTGACAATACTCCGAGGTGGTCTTTGCGTGCTTCGAGCCGAATCGTTCCTTCGACCGAACTCGATAGTTGCTGCATTGGGGGCCTCGCGACCGAAACTATCCCGGCCAACGGCTGCCGAAGTTAACGTCCAACCTCATAAACAACAGCCATATGGCAAAAACTACCGGAACACGGTTATATCGACAACATCAGTCGTGACGGTAAAGCCTTCCCCGAACGGGCGACACTCTCAGTGTATTTACTCCATCTTATGGGTGAATGGGTTGAGTGAGCGAAACTGGGCGTCTGGGTGGTCGGGCCTGCGGGCGGTGTTGAACGGCAGCATCGTTCTTGTGGCCTGCTGCAGCGGATGACCTCGTTAGTCCGATTCGTCGTAATTCTTGTCGCCACGTCGATCGGCGGAAGCACGGTTCGATTTTGACCTGGCTAATTCGCGAGTGGTGTAGTCATCCGCCAATAACAGGTTCAGAATTGCGTCCAGGTATGACTCCCGAACTCTATTTGTTTTCGAGGACGCAGGAATTGCGATCGTCACGATATCGCAGGTTTTCGAGGTCGACAGAAACTGTTCGAGTGTTCCGTCAGAGGAATTACCGGGAAGTTCCACGAAGCCGAACCCCAGCCACACCGCCACATCTCTTGCGGCATCCTCAGCGCCAGGACTCGAAGCCACAATACCTCGATCTCCGTTGAACGTTCGAATATGGATCACACGTTGCGGTTGAAATTCCCGCACAGTACCGAGAATGAAACGGATTTCGGGTTCAACGTTCTGAAGGTCATTGTTTACAGACGCGACGGTCGGAAACTCACTATTGAGATAGACCCCATTGCCGTTTTCCCGCCGCGACATTGCCAGCCCGTCCGGATTTGGGTTTTTCACAATCTGAGAATGCACTCCTCCGAGGATAAGTCTGTTCTGGTGCAGGTATTCCGCCAGCTGTTCAGTCAGCGAAATTGCAACCGGGTCATTTCCGGCCAGACTGCCCAGAACGAGTGTTCGATAACCGGTCTGACCGATCGTAATCCCTTCGATGTCGCGGCCGTCAGCGCTGCTCGCCAGGGGATCCCACTGGAACGCCGCTGTCTCACTGATTGGGCCTGGCCGATCGGAATCAGCAGCGCTGACAGGGGCATCAAAGGCGGGGGTCCGATTCAGATCCGGCGACATAGCCGTCACGCCGATCGGCTCCGGGGAATCCGAGAATTTCGGAATGCTGGTACAACCACAGCTTCCGGCGGCACAGACTGATGCAATGAGAATCAGTCGTAAAGGCGAACCACCAATGCTGCGAATGTGAGGGGGGATCCACATCGCAAAACTCCAATGCTGGTTTGCGACTGCATCCATGCTGGTCGGCAACCGGCAGTTATGTGACGTCGCCGCTGCTCCGGGCTTTGGTGCCGGTGCGAGTGGCCACAGTTCCTGTCTTCATCTCGATCGAAATGAAGCGTTAATCGTCAATACCAAGGTGATAGCACAGCTGTTCGAATCGTTCCTGAAACTCATCGCTGGAAGAATGGACGTGTTCCGCTTCCGTGATGAATCGTATTTCTTCGCGACACGCAACCCGATTGTCGTCCAGTGCCATTTCGTACTCTGAATTTTCATGGCCGTAAACGAACAACAACTTGTGTTCGTCAAGCTGGACTTCCATTGGTTTGCGCGGATTCAGAACAGCGATGCCGCAACATCCGTCGTCAAGCAGCAGGTCTTCAAAGTCATAAAGAATGCTCTGCAACACCGGCAGGTCGATCTGCTCACGGTACAGATCCGTGTGTTGCCCGTTGTTCTTGTCGTGACTGGTTTCCAGAACGACGTCAACGGACTCACCCAGTGGGTCCAGCAGGGAAAGAAATGTGTCAAACAGGTGCTCACGGCTGACGGAGCTCATCAGCACTGGAATGCGTGCGCCGGATTCCGCGTCGACATACCATTCGTGCCGGTATCCCGTTTCCGGAATGACTTCCAGGTTGTACGATGGCCGAACTGCATCTGTCAGCGTGAACTCGCCGTAGCGAGCAACGCTCATATGCTCTTCCAGCTGATTTTCGGAAAGACTCCGGAAGCTGCTGACACCGTGCGGTGTATCGCCGTCACGGTAGCTCGATTTCAAAAACTTCTTCAGAAATCCCATTAGGCTTTTTCTCGATGAAAACTTGTTGTGGTTGAGTCAAGTTGAGCGGCCCGCGGGAGCAGATTCTCTGTTGTGCGCAGTCGCTCACATCGTCTGAGGATCAGTCTCATCCGATTCTCATTCCGGCGACTGACCTTTTTGTCAGACACCAGCACATGTCCCCGGTGTGAATCCATGCTGCTCCGTGTAAACCTAGCATCCAATCGGCGCGGGATGAGAATGATCTGCAACGAACACGGAAATCCCGCCATTCCGGTTCGGCGCAGACACGAACGTGCGGTCCTGCGAAACTATTCCGGCGTTTTGGCACAGTGGATCAATCCGCGAAATTCGTACATCCGGCAAAGACCGCCAGAATCAGTTCCTACAAACTGTCCCCGCTACAGCGTATTACGCTGACTTGTGGCCGCGAAAAACGTTTTCCGGCCTGCCATGGGTGCTTCCCACGAGCCCGAACGACCACATCTTTTCGAAAACTGCTCTAACGGAAACGTGCCTTCATGTCCTCGCTGTTCCCATTCACTGCCGGCAGCCAGACATGGCAAACCAATAATCCCGCCGGGCGCTGTGTGGCAATTGTGCGAATAATGACTGTCGTGTTGTTTCTACTGGTCGGCACGAATCCTTCGGGGGCTGTTGAAAACGAGAGCGGCCAGGTGGAAACGCTGGACCATTGGTTCGTGATCAGGTTCGACGGTCAGCCTGTTGGGTATGAACACGTACGGTCGCGTCATTTGAACGATGACGGAGACGTGATAAGACTCTGTCAGCGAAAAACTCAGCTTAACCTCAATCGATTGGGACAGAATCTGACACTCCGAGCATCGCTGCAGACCAGGCAAACGCTGGAAGGGCGATTACTGAGTTTTGATCTGCAGCGCGTTGACGGGGCCGGGGCGCGTATGGAACGTCGTGGCGAAATGATTCATGACAGTTCCGTCTTCCACATTGAGGAAAAGATTAATGCCACACGGAGGGAGTTTGACCTTCGCGTACCGGACGATGTGCGGTCACCGATCTTTAGTGAGTGGTTGCCGGAGGTTATGCAGAGTTCACCAGACCGCATTGTCATACCAGTGCTGTTTCCGGAATCGGCGGCGGTCGCGGATATCACTGCCACGCACGGACAGAAACGCAGCGTTCGCATCGGGAACGCGCCCCCCGTCCTGGCTCGAAGAATCCGTTTTTACCCTGCCTCAGCCCCGACGAAGTCGACCACGTTCTACGTCTCAGATTCAACAGGTGATCCGCGCGGAGATTCGACCACCACGCGGCCACCGACCTTGTCGAATCAGGACCGTTCTGTGACGCACCGACCGGGTGTGGCCGTTCTGCGGCAGGAAAAATCGATTCTCGGAGGCACGCTGAGCCTCGATGCGGCATCGGCATCCGAGGCGCTGGGGGCTGCGTCCGAAAAGTCGCTGGATCTGACTGTCAGAAGTCTTGTCCCGGTCAATCGACTGTTTTCGAATAACAATCGAACTCAACTGATTCTGGACCTGAGCGTTGTGAGCGGCTTCCTGCCACAGATCCCGGAGACGATATTTCAAAAAGTTCAACTTCTGGATGATTCCACAGTGCGAATCACGCTGCTTCCATCACTCGTGGAACGGCAACGTACACTGCGGACGTCGAACATGAAATTGCCGTCGCAATCAGCCACACACTGGATGCCGCTGCAGGATCCAACGCTGCAGAAAATGGCGGTCATTGCCTCCGCTGGCCACACCGAGCCGCGCGAAGTCTGTCGACGTCTGGAATCGTTTGTCCATTCAAAGATGCAACATTCAGCATTTTCCACTTCGCTGAGTCCAGCTGACGAGGTTGCTCGCGCAATGCGCGGAGACTGTACGGAACACGCCGTGTTGCTGGCAGCGCTTATGCGTATCAACGGAATACCATCAAGGATTGTGTCCGGACTGATCCATACGAATCGGCAACTCGGTTTCACCGGTCACACGTGGGTCGAAGCACTCATCGGCAGTGAATGGATTCCATTCGATTCGAGCATCGGCTCAACGGCAACGAATGTGACGCACCTGAAACTTGCAGATTCGGAAATGCCTGATGAAATGAGCAGCGGTATTGCTCTGTTTCTGCCCGTCCTTGATCTGGCCGGCCGTGCCGAGGTCAGAATTATTTCTGAACGGTAGATGCAGTTTACCTGCTATTGTGGACGATACTGGCTCGTGGGAGTAACGAAACTGTTATGGAAAAGCGTTCTTCGCGGCCACACGTCAGCGTGAAACGCTGTAATGTGCGGTTCACCGCACTACGTCAGGAAACGTTGCACCGCGAGAAATCCAAACAGCAGCAGACTGATTGTCAGCACACCAGTGCTCAATGGGCCGTTGCGGAAACCACTCTGCTTTCCAGACGCTGTGTAACCCAGCAGCAGCAATGCCAGCGCAAACATCGGCAGGAAAAGTGCTCCGGTCACTCCGGCAACCAACTGCACGTTTGCCAGGGAGAACGGCAGACAGAAAGCGGGTACGATTCCCAGCAGAAGTTGGACCGTGTTGTAACGACGACGACGATCGGGCAGCTGGTCGTTTCTGGTGGCGGACGCTGTTTCAGACTCCGGCAGCATCTCACAGATCAGCTCCGGAACGCTCTGCCAGACGCCCAGCAGACTGCTGAAGACCGCCCCCCAGGCACCGATACGAAACATCCAACCGGCCGCCATTCCAAATTCACCAAGTTGTTGCTGCATGTCAATTGAAATCTGAGTGATCAGGTTGGCCCCCCTTAAGCCCTGATCGATTGGCAGACGACTTCCCAGGATCACCATGCATACGCCAAAACCTGCTGTCATCAGATATCCAGCGGCCAGGTCAATGCGACAGTCACGCATGGCGCTGATGTCTACCCTGCCCTTCTCTCGGATCCAACTGCCGTAACACAACATTGTCAACGTACCGCCGACCCCGGCCATCAAAGTCAGCGTCCATGCCACTCCATTGCCGTCGGCATGCGGTACCGAAGGAATCAGCAGCCCCCTCATTACTTCGGCCCAATCCGGAGCACTCAGCGCCGCCACAAGAACGACGGTGAAGAACATGACCCCGATGCAAACGGTCATCATTCGCTCGAACAACCGGAAACCACCCAGCCGCACCAGAAAAATGGCGACCAGACTGTGTGCAATACCGTGTATGATGCGTCCGAACGATGGTTCACCAATCGGCAGAATCGCCTGGGCACATTCACCGCACGCGGACATCAACATTCCGCCAATGCAAAACGACCATGCGGCCACGTACAGCAGAAAACCGAACCGGACCACCGGATGAGTACTCTTGAAAACTCCGTCCGCCACGCTGGTGCCGGTACTCAGCTGCCATCGAGCCAGTCCTTCGCACAGGACATACTTCAACGCGGCACCGACCAGGCAGACCCATAACACTGTCAGCTTCAAACGTGCTCCGGCCAATGCTCCGCCAGCAAGGTCTCCCGCACCGACGCCGGTCGCGGCGACCAGAATGCCCGGCCCGATTGCGTCCAGCCATGAGCGACTGTGCTTTATCGTTGACTCGCCGTCCTCTGGTGGCGTGGCCGGATCTGACTGACACATATGCGGAGCACTTCCACGGTGTAACGATTGAATCTGGAAGCCTGAGGTGTAACGCCGTGGTCAGCAACCTTCAACCGAAACAGACTTCTGCGCCGTGGAGGGCAGGTTATTGCAGCAGCTTTTCAATTGCACGTCGCATCTGTTCGGCCGACTTAAAGCGGTCCGCGGTGTCAGCAGCCAGCGCTTTGTCAACGACCTTCGATACAGAACGCGATACGTCTGGAGCTCGTTCGCGCAGCGGGACCGGGCCATTATTCAGAATTGTGGCAATCGGCGTTTCGTGGTCGGACAGGTTGTAGATCGACTTTCCGGAAATCAGTGTATACATCGTGGCACCGACAGAGAAAATGTCGGCTGTTGGTTTTGCAAAGCGACAATTAACGATCTGTTCTGGTGCGATGTACGACAGCGTTCCTTTGATTTCGTGTTCACTGCTGATCTGACTCAATCCGGCGTCAGCGAAGTTCTTCGCCAGCCCAAAGTCCGCCAGTCTTGCGTTCAGCCTGCCATTGTCCTTTGCGACCAGCAGGTTTCCTGGTTTGATGTCTCGGTGTACCAGATCCTGGCCGTGAGCGTAGGCCAGTCCGTCCAGAATCTGACGCATCAGTCCCAGTACAACATGCGTTCGCTTCTTCAGTGACAGTGGTTTCAGCACATCGTCCAGATCAATCGCATCGACAAACTCCATCGCGATATACAGTCGACCGTCGTCGGCTCCCGTGTCGAGACACCGAATAATGCGTTTGTGCGAAAGTTTTTGCAGGATCTCGGCCTCTCGCATGAAGACCTGCATCATCTTTTCGTTGACGCATTTATCAGACGACAGTAACTTCAATGCAACGACCTGCCCCGTCACCAGATGTTTGGCTTTGTACACCACTCCCATCGATCCGCGACCGACCTCGCAATCCAGCAGGAACTTC
The DNA here is from genome assembly GCA_024230215.1 of Fuerstiella sp. GTDB lineage: Bacteria > Planctomycetota > Planctomycetia > Planctomycetales > Planctomycetaceae > Fuerstiella. The sequence continues at coordinate 53,681 of JAAERP010000472.1, forward strand.
GCAATCTGTTCCGGCTGTGACACGGCCGTCATTACACGCGTGGCGCCGAGTTCAGCCGGGGGCGACTGTTGAGACGCGATAATGCCATTTGCCAGGTGGACTGCAATTTGTGTTTCACCGCCACGAATGGTATCGCCGTCGTTCAGCCAACGGTCGGTAACGCGTTCTTCGTTGACGTACGTTCCATTGGCGCTGTCCAGGTCAACGATGTGGCATTTGGGAGGCCGCACTTCAATCAGGCAGTGATTCCGTGAAATATGCTGATCGCCGTCAATCCGGACATGTGCTCTGGAAGACCGTCCGAGCAGCAGAGAATCCGGCTGGCTGAACGTGAACGACCGGCCGGCATGCGGTCCACTCTGAATCTTCAACACAACATGTTCGGATGACATTTTCTGGTCCTGCGCGGTCCCCGACGACCAACTATTGCCTGCCGCGTTCCACCTATGGTGGCTTTTTTGTCAGTATTTCACAAGCAATTTTCTGTTTCTGTTCGGTTTCACAAGGTCGACACCTGAAACGTACATTGGATCGGCACCGCGATTCGCTCGCGGGAATCCGTGCGACCGGAGGAGCGAACGCCCCCACCTATTTGCGCCCTCGGATTTTTACCGCGACCAGCACCTCACTCACCATCAAACCGGCAGTGAAGCTGCCGGCAAGAATCAACCAGAACATCCACGGAGGTGCGTTTTCGAGACCGCTTTGCAGGTTCATGCCGAACCCGCTGGAAACAGCCGTTAGCGGAAGAAAGATTGCCGCCATGACGTTCAGCCGATGACCCGCTCGTTCTGTTCCACGCGAATGAACGGCCTGGATTTCTCCCTGTCGAGCGACGTGGCAATCAAGTGAGTTGCGGGCGTCGGCCTGCAGCAACTCACAAGTGCGTGCGGCATCACCGGCGTGGTCGGCAAATAACTGAATCTCGCTCTTGGCGTCGACGTCATCAACTGCGTCGCGTGCTCGCTGTAGCGTATCTGCAGGATTTCTTATCGCTCGATTCAAAGGACAGGTCTGCTCCAGGACAGAGAATCTTTCCAGAGCTGTATGGGCAAACTCATGTTTCTCAGTCAACTGTTAGACCGACTGACGGCCATCAACATTAACGGTACTGCAAACATCATCCGCCATTTAGTACCGGCGATGATCGAAAACCGTTAGCTCAGTTTACTGATTAACCTTCCTTCACCACCTCAACCAGAATGCCGCCCAGCTTCAGCATTTCGTGAAAACGAGTGAACCACAATTCGCGGTGCCAGTGCAAGCCGACGTCTTGACAGGCTTCGCGAAGCTCGCGTCTTGAGAACGTGCGACATTTCCACGTATGGCTTGTGACCAGTCCGGACAGCGAGTTCTCAGTGACCAGCAGTAATGCTGTGCCACCCGGCTTCAGGACTCTGGCAAATTCCGACAGGCCGGGAAACGGGTCCGGAATGTGCTCCAGAACATAGCCGCAGGTGATGCAGTCGAACGTATTGTCCCGGAAAGGCATCTCCAGCATGTCGGCTGCAACGAACGCAGGTCGGTCTGACTTCAGGCGCTCCCGCGCTCGTTTGAGCATTTCATACGACAGATCAAACCCAACGATCTGGGCGTCCGGGCGGGCCGTCTCAAGCAGATGGCGAATGATCTGTCCGGCCCCCGAACCAACGTCAAGGATGCGATCGAAACGAGATGCGTCAAATCGACGGGACTTGAACAGTTGTCCCATCAATGGTTCATGCAACGAAAAGAAACTGCTGAGATGGAGCATGGCCCCCTGAGGACCATCGTATAGCCGTCTCACAGTATCCTGATACTGATGCAGCGGCTTCTGACGGATGCCACCGAATTCGGTGATGTGTCGCACGCGGCTCTTGGCAGCTCGCTTCCATTTTGAAACTGTAGTTTTCACGTGGCTGATTCAGTCCTGTCTGTGGGATGATTCGTAAAATGGTGCGTCAGAATGAGCATTTCGGGAAAGTTTGCAACCGTTCAGCCGAAGATTCGTCGTTGTCTCACCGTAACGGACTCTGAATCACTCGGGACGGGTCTCCGTGACACCCGGAACGCCTACAGCGACAACTTTGGACAACCGTTGTCGAAGGCCACTTCGATGAATGGAATATGACACAAACGTTTAACTCCAAAGCACATACGACGAATTGTTAAGAGATTGTCCCGGAACGGGTGCAGTACAAATTCACGTTTGTAACACAACAGCCACTTGAGATTTACACTCGGTGAAGCCATCATACGGCTTGAAGAGTTGCCACAGATGTTGTTGAAACGGTCCTCCGTTTACTTGACGTCGGGAAGAATCACCACCTTGGCCACAGCGAAGGACCGTGTGATACCCAGGCAATAAGGTCTTAAGGTTCTCGATATTGCTTAGTGCGACAGAAACCACTGGCCTGCAGGTAAGTTCATCAGAAGGATGCTGACGTTCAGCAACGTTAGGGAGATTTAGTTTTCTTGCGAATTCTCTTCGTGTGTACAGGAAATACGTGCCGAAGCCCCATGGCGGAAGCAATGTTTCGGCATTTGGCGTGCCAGCATTGGGGTTGTTCAGAAGACGAACTGCGCAAGCACAATATGGACGTGCTGTCGGCCGGGGTTGCTGCCGCGGACAGCGCACCGGCGTCTCGGGAAGCCATTCAGGTATTGAAAGAAAAAGGAATCGACCTTACGCAACATCTCAGCCGACAGGTCACCGAAGAAATGCTGGAAATGTCGGATTTGGTGCTGACGATGACGCCAGGACACCTACGGATACTGCAGAATGAGAGGCCGGACCTGGCTTCTCGCATGAGACCGTTGCATGGAGAAGGCTGCGGGATCTCGGATCCGATTGGTGGAGGAATTGAAGATTACCAGCACTGCGCGAGTGAGATTTCCGATTGTCTGAAATCAATACTCGACGAGTTAATCCGGAAAGATGCTGAAGTACAATGAGAATAGGAATTGCCAGTGATCACAGAGGATTCCAGATGAAGAATCGACTGATTCAGTTGATTGAGAGTCTGGGGCACGCTGTTCAGGACTTTGGGCCGGATTCCAATGAAAGTGTAGATTACCCTGACTATGCGTCACGGGTGGCGAGGTCCGTCGCCACTGATGATGTTGACCGTGGGATTCTCATTTGCGGCACCGGCATTGGTATGTGCATCGCCGCTAACAAATTTGCAGGCGTCCGCGCGGCAAACTGCAACGATAGTGTTACGGCCGAGCTAAGTCGTCTGCACAATGATGCCAACGTGGTTTGTCTCTCGGCTGACCAACTTAGTGATCAACTGGCCGATCAGATCATACAGATCTGGCTGAAAACTGAATTTGAAGGGGGGCGTCACGTTCGCCGCCTGGAAAAGATCGCTACGTTCGAAAAAAAAAATGACCACGAACTGGTATCGAAGCACGCCGGAAACTGAGCACTGCCCGGCTGCAAGCCGATTCGTTGTGGTGGTTTGACGATCGGTCGCCGGGCCTCGTGGGATTAACAGGTCCGAATTTATCCGATGGTTTGTGCACTTCCTCTTTGTGACGTGATTGTTGACCCTGGCCCCCGGACGGGGCAACAGAATATGGCCATCGATGAATGGCTGCTGCAGCATGTCGCAGACATCCCGGATCGCTCATTTGTGCGGGTCTATTCCTGGTGCGAACCGACGATCACTCTCGGCTATTTTCAGGACCGAACACAGGGGCTTGACCCGCGTTTGGTGAAGTGCCCTCGCGTCCGACGGCTGACCGGCGGCGGAGCAATTCTACACGATCAGGAGATCACCTACTCCTGTGTCATCCCTCAAACACACCCGCTCGCGCGCACGCCTACATCTTTATACGCCACCATTCACGAGGCGATCATCGCACTGATGGCTCGGTGTGGAGTCGAATGCTGCATGAGGCAGGAAGCTGCTGCAATGCAGGAAGACACCGTCGCCGGGGCTGATCCATTTCTCTGTTTTCTTCGGTCCGATCCGCGCGACGTGATTCTCGCAGAACATAAGGTCACCGGCAGTGCTCAACGTCGCCGTCGAGGGAAGATACTTCAGCACGGTAGCGTGCTCCTGCGAGCGTCCGGGCTCACTCCGGAAATCCCTGGTGTGGCAGACTTGAAAGCCAGCTTCAGTATCGACGAGTTTGAACGTTGTTTACCCGAAAAACTTGCAGCGGCAGTGGCCACTGATTTTCGTTTGACGCCGGATTTTCCCGAAATCACACTCGGTCTGACGCGAACAGACGGCCATTCGAATACAAGTGAGTGATTTACGGATTCATTGAATTATACAAATTATACGAAATCCGCCGAAACGGATAATTGGCGGTCTTTACATGTGGCCGTCACTCCGATGAAATACTGGGTACCTATTCTTTTTCTGTCTCGTATCTCGTCTTCCCCAGTTCTGGGCACTTCACACCTCTTGTCGAACATTCTCGGTATGTGATTAGCCCAGCCCCCCCCCCTTCTAGTGGAAGTGCATTCACGCACTCCCTGCATTTTGTGAAACAGGTGAATCGATCCGGAGGGCGTGTTCGTCCCCAGTTGTCGGTGTGGCACCGTTGAGGAGTGACGAAGAGTATGATCAACGCCGAACTTCACGTAATTGGTGGGAAACATGCAGGACAGGTGATCCCGCTCAACCGCCAGAAGTTTCTGATTGGGCGGGAACAGGATTGCCAGCTACGTCCCAACAGCGAGTTAGTCAGCCGACATCATTGTGTGTTTACGGTGGATGACTTCTCCGTCCGCATCAGAGATCTGGGCAGCACCAACGGGACATTGGTGAACGACGAGAGAATCCAGAAAGAAGTTGTTCTGCAACCGGATGATCGCGTCCTTGTGGGGAGTCTGGAGTTCTTTGTCAGGATTAACGAAACTGCGGAAGACGACACCACTGGCGAGATTTCTGCTAAGTCCGAGGAAACTCTGGTTGGAGCGGGGACAGAAACGGTTACCGAAATGACACCGCTGTCGATGCCGATAGGGTCCGACACGACGTTTTTGCAGGCAATACCAACGGAGCCGGCCCCGAACGCGGAAAATTCGGCACAAGCGGCTGCTGATCCAGCGGCGCCGCTGATGCCTCAGGTGCCCGATGTTGGCGCTGGGGATACAACCGTCATGGGGCAGCCGGGGCAGATACCGGGACAGCCATATCCACCAACGCCTCAGGCGGGGTATCCGATGTACGGCGCTTATCCGTACCAGCCTATGCCCGGCCAGGTTCCGGGACAAGTGCCGCAGATGTATCCACAGGGGTTTCCTGGACAGGTGCCGCCGGCACCGTATCCGTACCCTGAGCAGATGCCGCAGCAAATGGGAGCACCTGCAGATGAGACAACGGCCGCGGTGCCGACGATGCCCAGTGTGACGCTTCCCGATCCGTCGGAGACCGGAGCGAAGGACGCTCCCCCCAAGCCAAAACCCGCGGACGGTGAAGCCGCTGAGGAAGATACCAATACCGGTGCCGATGCCATCATTAAGCAGTACATGCAGCGACGGCCCGGCGGTTAGGGGCTTTGCTTATTCTCGTGAGCGTTCTGGCTCGTGGCGTGCCGATTTGACGTGCTGTCACGCGTCTTTCGCCGCCAGAAGTCAGCAAAGTTGCAAACGAAGTCGATTGAACGCACTATTTCAGGAAGCCGGCAATGGCTGAACCGTCTGACTCACAAAGACGATATAAAGAGTTCCTTGACCTGCTCCCTCTGACGCTCACGCTGGCGGGGTTGCCGCCCAGTGATCCCGGGCGGTACTTCACCGCGGAGCAGATCGAATCCCGCGTCTTTACCGTCAAGCATGCCTATAAGTGTGCCCGGGTACTTGCTCGGGAGTCGATTCAGGCTTAGGCATCAGGCCGTGAATTTCCTGATTCTCGGGACAAGGCGTTTGGTGCTTGACAGCCTGTCGTCGCGGCGATATCGTCCCGCGTTCGGTTTCATTGAGAGTGCGTCACGGAAGTTGTTCTGGTGATTCACTGTCCACTCACTGTTCCGAGTCGCCATCTGCTGCTGGTCGGCATTTTGGCACCGAGGATGAGATAATGCACATTATGTGAGACACCCCATTCCTTTTTCGGCCGCGACATTGCCTCCTTACGGAGCACGCGTTCGGGAGACAGGGCTGCCTACTGGTTCTCACGAGAGCTGGTACTGAAAAGTGGGATCCTATCCCACTTTTTTTGTTATAACGTAAAGACTTAACGGTTCCGTGCTATGAACGGCGACGAAATCAAACGGATTGTTGATGCAATCCACCGTGATAAATCGATCGACAAGGAAATCGTCTTCGAAGGAATTGAGCAGGCCATCCTATCGGCGGCCCGCAAACATTTTTCCGAAGAGGAAGTGCTTGACGTCCGGATCGATCGTGACACGGGAGAGCCTTCGCTCACGTGCGACGGTGCATTGTTGGAACCCGATCTGATTGGCGATCTGCTGGGACGCATCTCGGCCCAGACTGCCAAGCAGGTGATGATTCAGCGAATCCGTGAAGCGGAACGAGATGCCCATTACGACCAGTATCTTGACTTGAAGAGCCAGTTGGTCACCGGAGCTGTCACGCGAGTTGATCGCGGCACTGTCATTGTTAATCTTGGCAAAGTGGAAGCCATTCTGCCTCGCAGCGAACAGATCAACAAAGAGAGCTATCGCGTTGGCGATCGGGTGCGTGCGATTGTCCTGGATGTGAAGAAGGCCGGCTCACGAGTTCGGGTGATCCTTTCCCGGACGCACGCCGACTTTGTGCGACGGCTGTTCGAAGTTGAGATTCCCGAAGTTAACGATCGGATTATTGAGACCCGGTCCATCGCCCGTGAGGCCGGGCACCGATCCAAGGTGGCGGTCTCTTCGTATGACACAACGATCGATTGTGTGGGGGCATGTGTTGGTGTCAGAGGCGCAAGAATTCGTGGCATCGTTGAGGAACTCAATGGTGAACGAATTGATATTGTGCGTTGGAATGACAGCCTGCAGTTGCTGGTTCCCAATGCTCTGCAACCGGCCGAAGTTGAAGACGTGATCTTATGCCCCATGCTGGGCAAAGTTATCATTTTGGTTCGTGAAGATCAGCTTTCCCTGGCAATTGGGCGACGTGGGCAGAACGTACGGCTGGCATCAAAGTTGTGCGGCTGGGACATCAACGTCATGACGCAGGAGTCGTTGGACGAACAACTGGATATTTCAATCGAAGCGTTCAGCGTTGTTCCAAAAATGCCGTCCGAACTGGTTGAAAATCTTGTGTCGCAGGGATTCTTTACGTTCGACGATCTGTCTGTGATTGAGCCTGATGATCTATTGGAAATGAGCGGGCTGACGCAGGAAGACGTCGATGTTATTATTGAGTTCGCAGATGTTGAAAGTCTGCGAATCGAACAGGAAGAACGCGAAGCTGCGATCGCCCGGAAGCTGAATCCACCGCCAACAGCCCCACCCGAAGACACTGCAGCGACTGAAGAGTCCGCATCGCCGCAGCAGGGCGATGGAGATGCACCAGCAGGAGAAGTTGACGCCGAATCTTCGGTGGCTGAACCGGAGGCAGACAAGGCGGAAGTTGTTGCTGGTGCAGATTCCGAGACTGATGATACCGGAGAGTCTTCAGTCACCGCAGAAACTGAAAATACCGATGCTGTTGAGGGTGCTTCTGCTGTCGAAGAGGCCTCTGCCGGCGACGGTGAATCTGAGGACGGCAAGGCGGGGGCCGTGGAATCGAGTGATACTGAGAATACTGACGACAAACCAACAACTTCGGTAAGTGAATAATTCCGGTCTGCGGAACTGCCCGATGGCTCTGCAGGACATTGATTCTGAGAAACAATACGCGATGGAGATTGCTTTCATTAACTAAGAATTCATGAAACTCCCAGGGAACTCGTGTCTGCTGCTGAGGAAACGAAGCACGCGATGAGCTCCCATCTCCGGAAAAGTGGTCGTCTCCAGGCCGCACGCGGCGGTTCACGGGAAATCATTGAGCGAGACGTACCATGAAGCCAAATATTCTGTTCATTTCTGTTTACTGCGAAGCACGTTGAAATGTACCGGAGTGTCAAACAGACACGACCGGTCCTGATCGACCGCGGGGCTCTTCATCCGAAGGGACTGGCGAAGCGTCGAAGGGGTAGTTGTTTTGAAGATTCGTATCTTTGCTCTGGCCAGGGAACTTGGCCTCGACAGCAAGGTTTTGATCGGTCTCTGCGACGAAGCAGGGATTCAGCTTCGTAATGCGCTCGCGACTCTGACGCCGGAGGAACGCGATCAGGTCGTTGCATACGTAAAGAATCGTGACCAGAAGGGCGCTGAGCCTGAGGCCAGGCCGGAAGCATTGACTCCTACTCGGGACTCAAATGCAGGCAAGGTTCGCGATATTCGGGTTATGCCAGCCATAGCGAAGCAGGCTTCGGAGTCTGACACGGTTGTCGAAGAGGTGGAGGATGCGTCCACTGTTGAGGCAACAGAAGCGGATTCTGACGTCCAGTCGCCAGTTGAGTCGCCAGAGGTTGTCGCCGAAGTCGACACTGAATCGGTAGAGGTTGTCGCCGAAGTCGACGCTGAGGCGGCTGCTGAAGAAACGCCCGAGGCGCCGAGCGAGTCGGACGACGCAATGCCCGCTGCCCCCGCTGCAGAAACTATCAGCAAATCGGACACGCCGACCACTGAGGATGCCTCACCGACGGCCCCTCAGAAACAGGCTTCACCCATTCAGCGAATGAGTCGTCCTGCTCAGCGTGAGATGAAGCCGATCGGCTCAATCAAGGATCGCGAGCAGCAACCGGAACGAACGAAAGAAAAGGATCGCGACAAGCCACAGGGTAGACCGCTTGTTGCTGCACCGCCTGTCTATCAGTCGCCGGTAGTCAAGCCCAAGCCCAAAAAGACCGCGGAAAAGGCGATGAAGCCCGATGTCGCCCTGGCGGACATCGTTGACCGTGCAAGCCCGCTTTCTGTTCAACTGCAACAGTTGAAGGAGGCAAAGGCCGATCACGACGAGAATCTCCAGGGAACGAAACGAAGACCTGGAGGTGCCAGGCGTGGGTCACTGCTGAAGGACTTCCAGAAGTCGCGGGACGAGGCTCGGCAGGCCAAAAAGATGCGCCGCAAGAAGCGGTCGGCACCAATCGACCTCAAGACGTCTGCTCAGATCGAGTTCCCGATTACTGTCCGAAATCTTTCGGAAGCAATTGGTCGACCTGCCAAATCCATCATGAGTTACTTCTTTCACGATGGTCGCATGGTGACCATCAATGATGAACTGAACGAAGAAGACGCGCTGGAAGTCGCCATGGAACTTGGCGTCGATCTGGAGATCAAACGCGGTCGGGATATCGAGGCGGAATTGCTGGCGTCTCTTGATCACGATGATGACGAAGACAGCCTGGAGTGGCGTCCACCGATCATTACGGTCCTTGGCCATGTCGACCACGGCAAGACAACGTTGGTTGACAATTTAAGAAACGCCAGCGTGGCAGCTGGCGAAGCGGGTGGAATTACGCAGCATATTGCTGCTTATCAGATCGAGAACGAAGGACAGCATCTGACGTTTGTCGACACGCCAGGGCATGCTGCCTTTGGTGAAATGCGAGCTCGCGGTGCCAACGTCACCGATATCATCGTTCTGGTCATTGCTGCTGACGACGGTGTGATGCCGCAGACGGAAGAATGCATCAGCCATGCAAAAAGCGCGGGCGTGCCGATTGTTATTGCTCTGAACAAGATGGACCTGCCGGAGGTGGATGACCAGAAGGTGCTGCAGCAGCTTGCTCAGCACGAACTTCTACCGTCTGAATGGGGCGGTGAATACGAAGTCGTGCGGACATCGGGCGAAACTGGTCTGGGTCTTGACAATCTTGTCGAAACACTGCAGTTGACGGCTGAACTGCTCGAATTCAAAGCTAATCCGGATCGCGAAGCCGTGGGTGTCTGCCTGGAATCATTTCGTGACGAGGGTCGTGGTGTGATCGCCTGGATGATTGTGCAAAAAGGCACGTTGAAGGTGGGCGACGATATTCTTTGTGGCACCAGCTATGGCCGTATTCGCGCCATGTATGACGACAAAGGCAATGAAGTCAAGGAAGCCCCTCCATCGATGCCCGTCAAAGTCGCGGGACTGAACGAAGTGCCGACAGCCGGCGTTCACTTCTTTGTGATGAAGGACGTCGAAGAGGCTCGACAGGTTGCGGAAACCAGACAGCACGAAGGACGCGAGGAAGTGCTGTCTCGTCGCGGCCAGCCAAGAACACTGGAAGATATTCTGAATTCCGCCCGCGAGGGAGAAGGCGTTCAGGAGTTGCCGTTGATTGTCAAAGCCGATACGCCAGGTTCACTGGAAGCCATTCGAGGTGAACTGGGCAAGTTTGAACACCCGGAAGTCAAGGTGTTAATCATTCACGAAGGTGTCGGTGGAGTCAACGAAAGCGACGTATATCTGGCAAGTGCTGCAGAGGCCATCATCGTGGCGTTTCACGTGATCGCGGAAGAGCGAGCCGAGCAGCTGGCGGAAAAAGAGAGCGTGGAGATCCGTCGATACAATATTATCTACGAGGTCACCGAGCAGATCCGTCAGTCGCTGGAAGGCATGTTGCGTCCGGAAAAGGTCGAAGTTGCGACCGGTCGGGCGATTGTGCTGCGTACGTTCAGTATCAGCCGGTTCGGCACGATCGCTGGTTGTCGAGTCATCAACGGTACCATTGCCCGCGACAACCGCGTCCACGTAATTCGAGACAACACGGTTTTGAATGACTACCGTATTGGATCACTAAAGCGGGAGAAGGATGACGCCAAAGAAGTGCGCGAAGGGATGGAGTGCGGTATTCGACTGGACGGATTCAACGACGTTAAGGACGGTGACCTGCTTGAGGCCTTTCGCATCGACGAAATTCAGCGGACTCTTTCCTGACGCAGCAGTGCTGCAACCAGGTTTGAACGACCGCTTTGAAACTATCGTATTGTTGCCGTGTGTCTCTTGTTTCGTGGGGCCAGATGCTTCATGGCAGTCATGGCGAACAGAGGATCTTCAATGTCATCACGCAGAACAGCCCGCGTGGCTTCCGTTATCCGTGAAGTCGTCGGTACCGCCATCCTGCAGGAACTTCGCGACCCCAGAATTGGCAACGTGACAGTGCTCGGGACTCAGGTCAGTCCGGATCTGCGCTATGCCACCGTTCGCATCTCCGTGAGGGGGACGGAAAAGGAAGAGGCGCTGACGTTGCACGGTTTGAATTCTGCCCGGGGATTCCTGCAGTCGAAAGTCGCAGAACGCGTTAAGACCCGATACACTCCGGAACTGCGTTTCGAGATCGATCAGGGTGTTCACAAATCAATTGAGACATCTCGCATTCTCCGTGAAGTGCTCGCCGAGGATGAAGAGTTGAAGTCTCCCGCTGAGAACGTCACAGAAGATAAGGTTGACGTTGAATCGCCGGAACAGACACCTTCGTCCGGCATCTGATCAAGTTACCGTTCGTCACAGGAATAGAAAATGCCATCGGCGCCAGCTACACGAGCAAGCGATAAACAGCAGGCCTGCAGGAAGCTTTCGTCGCTGCTTCAGAAAGACTACGGACGCTCCGTCCCGAAAACCAAGCTGCCCGTCCTGGAAACGATGCTGTTCGCCGTTTGCCTGGAAGATAATTCATGGGAGAACGCGGAATCCGGCTACGAAAAGCTGCTGAAGTCGTACTTCGACCTGAACGAAATCAGAGTCAGTTCGGTCCCGGAACTGGAACGCACACTCGGAACCCTGAAGGCCGCAGCGTGGAAAGGACTGCGTATTAAGTCCATTCTGCGATTCGTGTTCGAGAGTACCTACACCTATGATTTTGAGAAACTGGCAAAACTCACGTTGGAATCAGCACAGAAACGGCTGAAGAAGATCGACTACATTTCACCGTTTGTTGCCAATTTTACGCTACACCAGATTCTCGGCAGCCACGTCGTTTGCCTTGACGAGGGCACTCACCGGGCAGCCATTCATTTCGGCATCGTTCCACCGGACAGTTCCATCGAAGCCGCTTCTGAATTCCTGAAAGCCGGTGTCAAGAAAGCCGACACTTCTGCTTTCACCCATCTGCTTCGGTGCTTTGCCACGGATCCCAGGTTCGAAGATCGAATCACGGATACCTTTGATGAAGAGGAATTTGACGTACTGAAAGTGGCCGAACGATTGGCGACCCTTAAGGCCCCACGCAAGAGAAAAAAGGCTGTCAAAAAGGCTGTCAAGAAGGCGCCAGTCAAGGCACAGAAGAAAAGCGCAAAGACTGCGGCCAAGTCAGGTACGGCCGCAAAGAAACCAGCTGCGAAGAAACCAGCTGCGAAGAAACCAGCTGCGAAGAAACCAGCTGCAAAGAAACCAGCTGCAAAGAAACCAGCTGCAAAGAAACCAGCTGCAAAGAAACCAGCTGCAAAGAAACCAGCTGCAAAGAAGAAAGCAGCCAAA
>JAAERP010000473.1 GCA_024230215.1 Fuerstiella sp.
AGTTCATCGTGCAACCTCCATGGGAAAAACTATTGAAGTTGCCACAATAGTCTATCTTCCCTATTCGCGCAATCGACTATGAACGCACCCGCTCCGGTGGTTCAGATGCAGTCCGATTCGCAAAAAACGTATGGCATTAATTGCTCGGATTTCGTGCGTCATCAAACGTATGGGAATTCAGGAGCCGTGGTTCGGTCAATAGTCGGGGGATTCCTGCCAGAGCGACGAAACTGAATAGGCTCCGGGAGGATCAGCGACGGTACTGATGAGCGTCGTTCGCGGTTACGCAAATCCGAAGCACCCTTCGGGCCGTTCCGGTTTTTGGTACCTGACCCAGCCGCTTCAGAGAAGAACGTCGGGTTTTCGCAATCAGCTTCCAGCGTCAGCCGAGGCTTCCCTGTCCCGGCAGGTGAGCGCCTGATTGACGGCTCGCCCGTGGTATCAAACGGTGGGTTCTTGCCGGAATCACACTTTGGCTGATTTAGTGCGACGATCAATTCGCCGCCGCAGCATTCTACGTGAATGGTGTCCGCCGTAGATCCCATGACGAACGGTTCAGTAACTCTGTCAGCGACTCCAGAGAGGGACCATTTTTTCTATGTAGCGTTGTTCGTGCGCGAGCTGATTGGCTGCACTGCAGGCAGGTGCGTGGGGATCGGTGATGGATACGCTCACCCGGCTTACGAGAAACCCTGCCGTGTCCCGCTCCACGGCGGTCGAACGCAGGCGGATGTAGGATAGTCCGTTAAGAGTTCGATTCTGAAGTCTCAATTCGCCCGCGGATTTGCCATTAACCGACAATCGACAGATTCCCCTGCTGAGGTCCCAGTCAAGTCCGATATTCGCCCACTCGTCCGGCGTCAGCGTCGAGGTGCCAATGGAGCCATCTCGTCCGATCGCCGCCCGGAAGACTGCGAACTCTTCGCCAACGTCATTCGCAGGATCGAACATCCGGTCATTAAGACAGAGGACGCCACCGTGAAAGTCCTGGCGGATCATGACCCGCGCGGTGAGTGATCCTTTCCACCCGTTGGGGAAATTCCATGTGGCGCCATCTGCCGGAAGATCATCCGGCTTGCGAAGGTGCAGGCACTGGCGAACTCGATCCGCCGGATCCGGCACCAGTTCGCAACCGACCGCGCGCGCTCGCCACCAGCGTTTGGCTGGCCCATAGTGCTTGTACACGGACCATTGCTCCAGACCGTCAGAGAAATCGGTTTCCGCTTCGGTTTCCATGATCCAGCCGGGATCGATCAGGATTGGGTTGCGTCCGCCTGCGCCCTGACCAGCGATCACCACAATCCTTCCGTCGCTGGTGTATGCACCGAGTGGATAGGCCGTGCCACGGTCTCCGGATTTGGTCGGATTGTCGTTGCGCCGGTGGTCCAGATAAATTTCACGGAAGCCGCGCCACGTTTTTCCATCATCGTCCGAGACTGCAACATGCAGCGCATCGCGTCCGCCGTAGACACCTTCACCTTGATGACGCGGTGGCATTTCACAGTTGTTCCAACAGACCACCAGCAAGCCGTTGCGATGACGCATAATATTGGGGGGCCCGGTCGAAGTGTTGAAGCGACTGGCGCGAGCCGCGTTCCAGGTTGTTCCCTGATCGGATGAGTGGGATTCATACAGAAAACCGGCCTGCGTGCGCATCAGCATCCAGATTCTCCCGTCCTTAAGTTCTTCAAAGGCCGGTTCGCAGAGTCCCTCATTCGAGCCGTTGAAGCCTGGATGGCAGGGTGAGCTAAGTACTGAGGAACTCACTCGCCACCTGATTCCGCCGTCGTCTGAATATTCAATGATCGTCGTGTGCCGACCAGTCGGCGGGACTGCCTTGGCGCCGGGTTGAAAGCTGCCATGAGGCACAAGTAGTCGTCCGCCCGACAACTGTTGATATTCCATCTGCGAACCGTTGTATCCGCGCCAGGTCATGAGCGGATCAAATACGTGGTTCATGTTCGCGCGACGAATCCAGACATTGAGATATCGCGGCAACCCCACTGTTGCTGCGGTTTCCCTGTCGAGGCTTTCGCTCTGCACGAAAACGCTTTTGACTTCGTTGTCCCGCGAAAGAATCACCTGAGTATTGCCAAGCACACCGCTCTCCATGATCGCCTCACTCTGCAGAATCTGAGTCGGCAGATGAGGCAGCAATTCATGTACGCGGGAGTCCGCATCGGGCAGCCGCAACGGTCCCTTCCCGGGAGCATAGCGATTGTAGAAAGCAAAGCTGCCGTCCGGCAGACGCATGATGGCGAATGCGGTTTTCGTGCCACCAGCCGCTCCTGCATCCTTGATGGCTTCGCCCTGAAAGAGCATCGTCGGTCGGTCGGCCAGGACCGCCGAACAGAACAGGTTTGATACCAGGACAATCATGCATGCTGAACGCGACATGAATTGATCATCCGGACTGCCAACCCGTCGTCAAGTCAATTGCCAGATTATATGAGACCACGTCAGTGACGGACGACTGGGATCCGGCCAATAGAGGAAGCGTCATTCTGTCGGAAGAAGTCGTTTGATGACGCGTCTCACACTCCAGGAGTTGTTGGGACGATCCACGCTCATTCAATTGCCTGTCAACTGTTCGTTTATGGGGGTGATACCGCCTGGGTTCTTCGTGCGACCACGAACGCCGAGCAGATGAAGACGCTGAGACTCCACCCCATGGCAGGTTATGGACAAGCGACGAAGGCGTTCTATGTGCCTCGATCGCTTTGCTTTTCCTGCGTTAAGTTCGACGAGAATGACAAGGCCACCTGGACGCTGACTGCCGTGCGTTCGCCCGGTTGACGCTCGTAATCGCATGCAAGTGCCATTAGGCTGGATGCACGCAACCTTAGATGCGCAATGCCCCACTGACAGGGACAATGCCAATGGCGCCACGGAAAAACGGTCTCTCTGGTCTTGACACCTATGTTTGACATGGGAAGCGAGATGTACCTGCCCATTGCTATCGTGTCGCCGATCATGTAATTCCTATTGGCACGCAACATGAAGAAGCACGCTGCGGTTCTGTTCGCTGTTTTTCTGGCCCTTGTGGGATACATCTCCCCCGCGTCTGCTGAAGTCCATGGGCTTAGCGCGTTTTGCCGCGAGGGGCAGACGTTTCTCTCCTGGCAGGAGGATGGTTCGGATTGGTATTACGTTTATGCTTCGGACAAGCCCCTCAATCAGACCAGGGGAGTTAAGTGGATTGCCAGGATCCCCAGGGGCTCCAACCGATTCCGCTTCCCCAACGTCAAGCACCAGGGCAGTCGGGGCAGGGTTTACAAGAAACTCTTCCAGGGAAAGCCGTGGTCCACCCACATCCAAATCGAAGATGCTGCCGATGCCTCGAAGTGTCTTCCCGACGGCACGGGCTTGTTCGTGCGCACTCTCAAAGGCGACCGTCAGAACTATTACGCGGTCACCTCACAGGAGGGAGCCGACGTCAGAGCGGGAGTCAGCAGTCTCGCCAATCCCGTCATGGAAAAGCAGGGTCTGCCTGGCGCGAACCTGATCTACAAAGAAGAGCATCTTCACTACTTTGTCTACTTCACAGACTTCGACGTCTGGAATTCTGACGGGATCGATGATCACATGCATGGCTATGCGCATGTATTCACGGCCAGCATTCCAACGGAGAGTATTCTCAAACCGGCCCCGCTCACCGTCCGGTTGCATGCCTACTCCGCCTGGGGCGGAGTCTTCATGCCCTACAGTTACCCAATCAACCGTGGTGTCAGTATCGCCTTGATCGATTACAGCCTGACCTGGTGGTTTGGCCACGGCGAGAATCTTAAGCAGCTTGGGGATCAACCCGCGGGCAAGGTCGTCAACTATGCCGAACAACGGGTTACCCAGGTCACTCGATGGGTCGTGAGCAATCCGAAGAGTTTTCCGGCCGAAATTGACCCGGAGCGCGTTTATGTAATGGGCGGTTCAATGGGAGGCAGCGGCGCCAATCACATCACGTGCAAGCAAGGCGACCTCTTTACGTCCGGGAGCGCATCAAAGGGGTATTCGAACTGGTCACTCCCGCCAGACATCACCCCCTTCCCAAATGCGAAGAGAGTCAATGTCTGGCTGGGTGATTTCGAGAGCAAGTATGGAAGTCTGAACGAAAATCTTCCCACGAATCTCGAGGGCAAGAGGGTCTATGATGTCCTGAACCTTGCCTCCTGGGTAAGTGACCCCCGCGCCGACGTCGGGTACCTGGAGACGGGCAACGGCACGGCTGACGCCGTGATTCCCTTCTGGGGCGTAGCCACCTTCTGGGATGCGCTGGAAAAAGGCAAACACCCCTATTCATCCGCCTGGATCATGCAAGGACACTCGGGGCGACTGGGTTCGGGCGCTCCCAACAATTACTACATGCTGCGCAGCGACGAGAGTATTCCGGCGCTGGCCAATGCAAGCTGCAATTCGCCGATCGAATTTGGCTACCGGATTTTGGGCCGCATCGAAGAGGTGTTGCCCGACGGTATTCGAGTGAGCGAGCCGTTCACACTCAACGTCAAGGGAATGCGCCTGGTGGTGGGCGTGTCCTATACCCGCGAGAACTTCAAGATCAAAAGCGTCGAGGGTGATATCATCCGAGTGGTCGAGGGAAATCCTCAGGAGGTGAAGACCCCTCCCAGTGCATACCAGATGGGCGAATTGAGACGCAAACTGAAACGCGAACCCACCGCCGAAGAGATCAAGGCGCAGGCGGACAAGAACAAACAGAAATACTTGATTACCGATGGCAGCCCCTTCGGCGTACGCAACGGGCACATCGCCTGGTCGACGTCTCTGCAGAATTTCGATGAGAAAACGACGGCAGACGACATCGTCGACACCAAAAGCGAATGGGGCATGAACTTCCGCCTGCAACCGAACTATTACCTGAAGGAGTGGAAAGAAGACACGGCCAGCGTAGACATCACACCGCGTCGTTGCCAGAGCTTCCAACCTGCTGCCGGCACGCAGGTACATTGGGAGAACTGGGACTATTCCAAACTCCTGGAGCCCGCGAAAGTGGCCGAAGGAGATGTGACGGTCGACCAGTACGGTCTGGTCACCATTCCAAACTTTCTAGTCTGCGGAAAAGGGCTGGGCAATCGACTTGTGCTGACAGCCTCTGCCGTAGAAGGTGCTCAGCCGCGATAACTCCAGAAAAAGGCTCGCCAGCTAAAGACAAGGTTGCGTGCCAATGTGAAGGAATCGCCCAGCTGCCAAGTCTGCGAGGTAGCACGATGCCGCTGTGTTGTGCCGCGGCTGACGGCGGCGTCCTTCTGATCCAGACACCTCTGAACTTACCGCGATGTTCTGACTCACGTCGAGATGTACAACCTCGTGCAGTTCATAGTGCCCCGTCGTGAAGTTGGAGAAGGTGGACTTGGCGCCATCGGGGCGTCGGACTTGCAGCAACTGACCACGTGAAACATCTTTGCAGGCGTCGCATTCACGTATGTCGGCAGTAAGAATCAGACCACGGCCAGTGAGCAACAGCGTGTCATTGACAGTCCACAGATACTGTTCCATACGCTCGATCGTACAACGGATGGGCTGGCCGACGCCGTGTTCTGCAACGCCAACAAACTGAGACTACGTTCGACTATTGCATCATAAGGCCGTCTCCACTACGGCAAGGCGTCTTGCTCTGCCGCCAGCCGTTGTTGGCGTCCTCCTGCTCCGTGTGACCCAGCTTGCTTGAAGACTCGCCGAATGACTCTACCGCCATTGCCGGTGCTTAACTCCCGAATGCAGTTGAACGATGCACCTACCAAGGTCCGCTCGTTGCAGGATATTGCCCGCCGTTCAGTTTAGCGTAGATTCTGAGCCCCTCGATGACCTGGGCAACCTGCTCTTCGGTGGAGAGCGCTCTTGGGGTCGCGTCGGTGTAGCCTTCCGGCGGCGTTGGGTCAAAGAGCTTTGCGTCCAGGTCGATATTCCATTGGATGTTGGTTTTTTCTTCGATCGTGGTACGAGTCCCCGATAATCGTGTCTCCGAGCGAATCAGCACGGGCAGGTTGGTTTCCGCGTCCAGCCAGACTTCCATCGTGCCCGGTTGAGCCTGGGGATAAATCTCTTGATGGTCGATGGCAAATCCCTGGGCGTTCTTGCCGTTGATTTGCATGGTGCCGAGCTGCCGCTGGGCCCTACTGATGAACTTTCCGAGCTCCTCGATTTTTTCCAAACCCACCGACATAGGATCGATTTGGCGAATCGGAAGCTGCCAAAACGTTTTTCTCGGATGAAAGATGTGGATGCCCGGTTTCCCTGCAGGGTATATGTCCACCTGCTTCGGCTCCGGGCCTTTCCATTCCCGAGACGTCATCTCGGCTCGCACCGAGCCGGGGGCCATCCAATACGCCTTTCCTTTCGTATCTGGGCGAGGCGGCAACGAGCCGGGCTTGTCGCGTACTGCTATGTCGTAGCAGTACGACTTTGCCTTGACGCTTTCTGCCATTGTCACAACGGGCGCCGCACTGAGCCCGCCCAAGAGCAACGCAATTGCCAGCGTGGCTGGCACGCCGACACCGACAAACGGAATCCGGTATCTCATGGCGAGTCCTCCCACGCAGTGTGTCTTACGAGTCCAGGCGCCAAGGCGCTTTTGTGGGCCGCTGGGGACCATCATCGCGTCGAAGCGTTCGCGGCAGGCCGCTGTTGCCCATCCGCTTAGCGTCTTCGATCCGCCAACGGGTAGCACATCCGACGCCGCCTCTGACCGAAGCTGAAAGCGTCGAATGACCAATTGATTGTATTGCGAGTACGACTTTGAAACCACATCGAAGGCGTCCAGCGCAGCGGGTCTTGCGGATGTGCTGTGTTAGGCGTCGCTGTGGCGGTTTACGCGTCCGAATTCAAACCCGCATACCCGACAAGTCGTGCGCCAGTCGGGAGCTGGGTAGTCGCATTTCGGGCAGTAACGTTCCGCATCAATGTTCTTAAGTGAATCGTCAATGCCGCGTTCCCGATGGGTCCATTCAAGTGCATTTTCCTGCGATTCAGTATGCGGCGGGACATTCGTTGCTCGACCAACGTACATGGCGGGCAGTTCAGATGAATCAGGAATCTCGCGAGCGATACAGTGTCCGGCGCGCGCGTGTTCGAGTGTTTCGCTATCGGTCAGGCACAGGTGCACCAACTCATTGCAGGCGGTGCAAAGACGCTGAGATTCGTCAGCGGTCGGTTGCAATGCGTCCCATTGTTGCGGGCAAACGAAGTCGAAGCCCTTGACGTCGCAATTGCGGATTGTCTTGAGAGTTTCCAAGAGTTGCGACGCCCAACGGGTTGTAATGTCCGACATTCTGTCGCTCAATTGGGGAGAGGTCCCCCATTCTGCGACACGGGTGCCTATTCTGGGAAAATTACTGCGAATGAACCAGTCAGACGTGTGGATTGCTGAACTGATGCTTGACCGAACCCGCTCTTGACTTAACGGACCGAACAGCCACAATGTGAGCCGTCCAAAGCAACCAGGCGCCGAACGCTGAATCTCTCCACAGGTTCAAACTGGCGTCAAATCAGTGTCTATCCCAATCAAGGTGCATCAGTGCATCAGCGGTTTCACGCAAAGTGAACGGCGCTGTCACGGTGTCCTGAAGCTGTCCGAGAAACTTCACGAGCTCGGATTCAACAACCGCATCAGCCGGGTCTCGTTGCGCCCGTGGAATGACGACTGGGCCACCGTCGCTGAGAACATCTGGCTTCTCGGCCAGCATCACGACGCGGAAATTGTCGTCAATATTTACGCCTATTCCTGGGGCGGAGGTTGGGGCGCTGTCCAGCTGGCTCACGAGCTGAAGAAACGCGGTATCACGGTGTGGTGCATCGTGGCTTCTGACGCGGTCTTTCGTCACCCGCTGCTGCTCATGCGTTGGTCATCGCTTCTCGGCCGCAAGTTTCCGTTCTCGCCACGGATCAAGATTCCTTCGAACGTGACACACGTTGTGCCGTTTCATCAGACGTTGAATCGACCACAGGGCCACAGGATCGTCGCAGGCAAGGGATTCTCAGGCGTGATCAATCCGTCTGTTGAGGTGTCAGCTACACACCAGTAGGCGGCGGTTGGCCAAAATTGGTGACGCGACCTTGAGGTCTGAGTGGGCATCTCGATCAGCGGCGTCTCCGCTGCGATCAATCCTTCAGAAGATTCGGCCGTGGTTGGACGTTGAATGTGACTTTTCAGACTTCAATTCTGGCAGACTTTCAACCTCCGAAGGCCTGACCTTCATTCGAATCATGTTCACGATAGCAGCCATTCGTGCAGTGATTGGAGACCACTCCCTGACACGTGTTACCGAATCGGATTATTCGACGGCTCGGAATCTTCTTGTTTCGTTGCCAATTCCCAGTCGAAGTTCAGAACTGCCGACCCACGCTGCTCTGGCCGGTGAGTTTCTAGCGCAAAAATTCGGTTTGGATTCCGATCACACAAGATCGATCCCGGGACGCTCAGATTTCGGCAGCAAGCTTTTCACCAGGCGACATGCGTCGAAGGCTCTGGAGTTGAGCTATAACACCGCGAAAAAGTACCTTGTCGATCTGGTCAAGGCAGGAGTGGTCGACGAGTTTCAGACGTCACCTGGGTCAAGACCAGAACGGCACTATTCGTTCGTTTCTCGTCCGCCGTTCCTGATGAAGAATCCGTTTGAAAGCTTGCCGCCGGTTTCAGAGGTTGCACGTGGTTGCAATCAACTGTTGCAAACCTAAGTGGTTATTCGACACATGTTTACTTCCCGGTTGAACCTTTGCACCCATCTTACAAAGTGCTGATCAATGAAGCGTTACGACGATGACCGACCGCAGTTACTCGATGAAATGCTGCTCCCGCTAACCATCAATCGCCGAATTCAAGGTGCGGTCACCAGCCCTGACCTGCCACAGATCTATTTCTTCACCGGCCCAACTGGAGTTGGCAAAACCACTGCTGCAAGGATCATAGTTCGGGTTAGACTGTGTGAGGGGAGAAATCCCACGACTCCGGATCCGTGTGGCCGCTGTATCCTTGCTGCCGCCCTTGGTCTGCACGCCACTCCCGTCAGTGTCACCGCGATGGCGGAACGTGCAGCCGGAGACTTTCCCATCATGACATCCAACCATGTCAATTCCCGATCCGCTACTCCCCCAGTCAATTCAGCGTACCATCATGAAAGTGCACAATGTGTCTTGAACACGGAGCGATGGTTTTTTCACCTTCAGATCTGACGCGATTCATGGAGTCGCCCTTTACTAGTCCCAGAACAAGCGACCTGGTGATTGAACTTTGCCGTTAATTTTGGCGCAGCGGCGACGTGAAGTCGACCGTTGGTCGCTGTGCAATCTCCAGGTTTTCGCTCGTCTCATTTGTGTATTGTTCAGGCTGAAGGCGACGGCAAAGTGCCAGGACGTCCGGATCCTGACTCCGATAAACCGAAGAACTCGTGGCCGCTCACGAACGCTTCGGTGTGGCTTTACAGTTTCAGAACGTCGACCAGTCGCCAGAACACAGGCTGCATGCTGTTACCGTTCAACAGGCGAAAGATGATCCGGCGACTGGTTCTCGCGATCTGACAGGGAATGCGGATCAGGTCGTTCACGAACGTGCGGAACTCCATCTTCAGCAATCGAAGTTTCTCTTTGCGTCGGGTTGCCCTCCATCGCCCCGTTTCCGGAAGACTCAG
>JAAERP010000474.1 GCA_024230215.1 Fuerstiella sp.
CTGCTGGACTGCCTGGCTTCGCCGCCCCCAAACAAACCGCCCGGACCGTCACCAACGGTTTCGTTCGCTCCAACGTTCTGTTGCCCATCGGTGGCAAACAGCAGGTCTCCAATCCGGTTCCTCAGGATCTGAGCAATCTGTCCGGTTGGACCCGTGAAGAACTCGAAGTGGGTCTGGAGAAGCAATACGACGTCGACGTTGCTGACGTCACTGAATTCCTCTATTCAGATGAGGGCGAGGCCTTCCTGAAAGCAAGCCTGAACGGCAACTATCACCCGTACTACAGCCAGCAGAACGATCTGCAGGCCGTTCGCAGCGCCATCATTCTCGATGCTGAAGATGGCAAGCTCTCCAGCTACGGAATGATGGCCAAGCTGCCGACCGATCAGCGCCTGCAAGGTGCCATGAAGGTCTGCAATGCCGACGTGAAAGGTGATTTCCACAAGGACACCTCTCTACTCAGCTGGTACATGAACACTCCGGCCTGCATCCAGGCCTACACCGCCAAG
>JAAERP010000475.1 GCA_024230215.1 Fuerstiella sp.
GTCGGTGTTGTCCACCACTTCGCCATCCATCCCAGCAGGATCCGGCATGTCATACTCGGCCAGGACGGCCTTGGGATCAGCCATGAAGCGAGCAGTCAGGGCTTCGTCTTTCCAGCACGCCGCCAACGGCGACGCGAGTTGGTTCTTCTGTTCGGTCATTGATCTTTCCTTCTTTGAGACAGTGGCGTCAGAGCGTTGGCTGGAATCGTTCAGTCAACACGCGTCAACAGATCAGCGGTCTGTTGGTCAGTGACCGTTAACCGGTGCAGGTCGTACTTATGCTTCGTGTTTGTTTGGGCAAGGACAGCCCCCCGCCGCGTTACTCAGCTCATCATCTGAGAGGTCCCCATCACTGGCGGGCGGTGCAGGCATCGTGATGTGCACGCAGTTGTCGGCGTTCTCCACCACCTTCACATCCATCCCATCAGGAACCGGCATGTCGTACTCGGCCAGGACGGCCTTGGGATCAGCCATGAAGCGAGCCTTCAGGGCCTCGTCCTTCCAGCAC
>JAAERP010000476.1 GCA_024230215.1 Fuerstiella sp.
AATGCCGACGTCGAAAGGGTGGGAAGTGGAAGTCATTCCGCTGTAGAGCTTTGTCAGAACCAGGTTTTAGGGTTGGCGAGGAAAACGGGGTCAGGTACCAAAAACCGGAACGGCCCGAAGGGGGCTTCGCATTCTTGGTACCTGCCCCCCCCCATTTCCGGCTACTTATTGTTGTGAACGATACTGGCTCGTGGGAGTAACAAGACTGCTATTGAAAATCGCTCTTCGCGGCCACAAGTCAGCGTGAAACACTGTAGCAGGGCCGAAAACGGAACTGCCGTGACTGCCTTTCCTGAACGAACTGCAACGGATCGCCCACGGCCGCACGGCTAACACAAAATCTCAGATCGCAAACTTCAAATTCCAGGTTTCTTATGAAGCAGCAACCGATTGACGAATCACTCAGCAGTCCCGAAAGCCCCCATTTCTGCACTCACGGTGACGGCGCCGAAGACGTGCCGGCGTGGACGGAAGTTGAAGAAGGCCGTTTCATGCCGCGTCGAGTTCGAGGAAGCAACCAGGGCCGGGCTCTGGGCTGAACATTTACCGTTCCATCGTCCGGTTCGGACGATACCTGCTGTGAAGACTAGAGCAATTTACTTATTGTCGTGAACGATACTGGCTCGTGGGAGTAGCGAAACTGCTATTGAAATACGCCCTTCGCGGCCACAAGTCAGCGTGAAACGCTGTAGACGCGCAGCTCAGGCTGTGACAGACCTCCGCGTACTGACTGAGCATGATTCAATTCAATTCAGGCGCGACGTGAATAACACAACGGCGGAGCAGACTATCGACTGAGTGCATCACCGCGTCCGGACCGCAGGTAAACTGCCGGCAACATGCTGTTGTCCACTGAGGTTTGTGACTGCTGGGTGCAGATAGAAAGAGCATCGAACAATGACTCTTCAGGTAATTGATAACGCCACATGCACATTCTGTGGCTGTGTCTGTGATGACATTCAACTGCATCACGATGAAGTTCGCATTCACAAGGCAAAGAAAGCCTGTGTTCTTGGCACCGCGTGGTTTTTGAACCACACCGCCGAGAAGAAGTATCCGGACGCTTTGATCGACGGCAAAGAAGCGACCGTTGAAGAAGCCATTCAGGCGGCGGCCACGTTTCTGCACGAAGCCGATATGCCGCTGGTTTATGGCATGAGCAGCACTACCTGCGAAGCGCAGAAGCATTGTGTCGCAATGGCTGATCAGCTGGGAGGGCTGTTGGACAGTCATACATCGTTGTGACACGGTCCTACTGAAATCGCCGCCCAGTTGGGTGGCAAAGTTACGTGTACGCTCGGCGAAGTGAAGCAGCGAGCCGACTTTATCGTGTATTGGGGAGGCAACCCGGCCGAATGCCATCCTCGCCACTTCACGAAGTACACCATCATGCAGAAAAGCAGGTTTCTGCCACGTGGCCGCAAGGACCGGACGATGGTCCTGGTGGATATTCGTGAAACCAAAAGTGCCAAAGCCGCAGACATCTTTCTGCAGGTGAAGCCCGGCAAAGATTTTGAAGTGCTCACGATTCTGCGAGCTCTTATCAAAGACCAGCACGTCGACGATGACCAGATCGCCGAAACAGGCCTGACTCGTGAAACGCTGGACGATCTGGTGCACCGCATGAAGTCGTGCAGGTTTGGCTGCTTCTTCTTTGGCATGGGTTTGTCGATGACTCGCGGCAAGCACATGAACTCCGCCGCTTTGTTGACGCTTGCGGCAGAAATGAATGCATTCACCAAATTTGTCGCTATGCCTATGCGAGGTCACGGTAACGTCACCGGTGCGGATGTGATCATGCGCTGGCAGACGGGGTATCCGTTCGGCATCACATTTAACCGAGGCTACCCGCGCTACAACCCGGGTGAGTTCTCAACGGTGGATGTGCTTGTTCGTGGCGATTGCGATGCAGCCTTCATTATCGGAGCTGACCCAGGTGCCACGATGCCACAGCCGGCGATCGACCATCTGAAGCGCATTCCGACAATCTGTCTGGATCCGCATGTCAGTCATACCAGCAAACTGGCTCGAGTACACATCACGACAGCAGCACAGGGAATCGCAGCTGCCGGGACGGCCTATCGAATGGATGAGCTTCCGCTGCCGCTGAAGCCAGCTCTGAAGTCACCTTACCCGACAGACGAAGAAGTTGTGCGTCGTATCAATGAAGCGATTGCGCAAAAACCGTTCTGGTTGCCGGAGGGCAGCCAGCCACAGATGATCTCCGCTCAGGTGTAACGACGTTTAGCTGCTCGACAGCAGATAACCGCAGACAATGACAAGACGGATCCCAGGGATATGCTCCGAATTACGGGTGGAAAAATTTATGACCCTGCCAATGGCATAGACGGTCAGGTCAAAGACCTGTGCATCGATGACAATGGCACATTGGTGCCATCCGTGGACGGTGGTCGAACGATCGATGCTTCCGGGATGATTATCTTCCCGGGCGGCGTTGACGTGCATACTCATGTGGCTGGCGGGGCGATCAACTTTGCTCGCGCCATGACGCCGGAAGATCATCGCCGAACTCAGGCCTTCATCCGTACTCAGTCTCGCCGCAGCGGACTTGGGGGAATGGCTCCGACGACGTTTGCAACGGGGTATCTGTACGCCGGCATGGGCTTTACGACTGTGAATGAAGCCGCCGTGCCGGTTCTGTCGGCACGCCATACGCATGAAGAGCTGGCCGACATTCCCATTGTCGACAAGGCGACGCTGACGCTGATGGCCAATAACGAAATCATGCTTGATCAGATGGAGGCCGGTGAGTATGAACGTGCGAAAAACGTCGTTGCATGGTACATCTGGGCGGCTAAATCCTACGGCGTCAAAGCTGTAAACCCGGGCGGTGTCGCTGCATGGAAATGGGGCAGCGATGCCAAGCAGCTGGCGGACCCCATCGACGGCTACAACAGTCTGACGCCGGGTAAGATCGTTACGATGCTGGCAACAATCTGCGATGATCTCGGTTTGCCCCATCCAATGCACCTGCACTGCAACAATCTGGGTGCACCGGGCAATATTTCGACGACAATTGATACGCTGAAACATCTGGAAGGGCATCGAGCGCACATCGCTCATTCGCAGTACCATGCGTATGGTGGCGATGACTGGGACACAATGTGTTCGGCCACTGTTCAGCTGGCTGAGTACTTTAATACTCACCCCCACATCACGACGGACGCCGGTGCGGTTCTGTTTGGCGATACAGTCACAATTACGGCAGACGGCCCGTGGCAGCATCTGCTGTACAAGTTGACCGGCCGCAAGTGGGGCAACCTTGATGTTGAAAATGAAACCGGCTGTGGCATTGTGCCCTACACTTATCGTCCCAGCAATCTGGTGAACGCCGTACAATGGGCCAGCGGTCTGGAGCTGATGCTGCTGATCAAGAACCCATGGCAGGTGTTTCTTTCGACGGACCATCCCAATGGTGGCTGTTTCTGGCGGTATCCGGAAATCATTCAGCTGCTGATGTGCGCTGACTTTCGCAATGAGTGCATTGGGAAGCTGCCGGATAGGATTAAGGGAAAGATTGTTCTGCCGGAAATAGATCGCGAGTACACGCTGTACGAAGTCGCAACGTCCATGTCGGCCGGCCCGGCCAGGGCTCTGGGATTAACCCAAAAAGGCAACCTCGGTGTCGGCTGTGACGCGGATATCGTGATCTACGAAGAAGAAGACGACGTGGCTCGGATGTTCAGCCATCCTCGTTACGTTATCAAGGCCGGAGAAGTTGTGATTGAAGACGGCGATATTCGAGAAACACCGGAAGGTCGCGAGTTTCTGGTGAAACCCTCGTACGCACCCGAAACCGACGAATTCATGCGACCACGGTTCGAAGACTGTTACACCATGTCATTCGAGAATTACCCGGTGGAGATGGAACGCATCGAGAACCCGAATATGCTGGATTGCATTAACGTGACTGACACACCACACGCATGACCATTACCTTACATCTCAAGCAACCGCCATCCGTTCCCCTGGAAGCCGAAGTGCTTTCACCGAACACGTTGGCGGAGTTGTCCAACTCGGAAATCCGAGCACTCATCGTTCACCATGGCAAACGTCAGGTGCCGCTGGAAGAGTTTTTCGATGTCGACGGCGAACGCAGCGATGACCTGGTGATTCACGGCGAATTGAAAAAGGTCCGCTGGATCGGGCGCGCCATGTCCAGAGGCAGCATCACGGTTCACGGCAGCGTGGGCATGCATCTGGGTGCCTACATGACCGGCGGTCGCATCGAAGTACACGGTGATGCCAGCGACTGGATGGGTGCGGAAATGAAGAATGGTTTCATTCATGTGCATGGAAATGCCGGTGGCCAGATTGGCGCAGCCTATCGAGGGGCGTTGGCAGGGATGAAGAACGGCACCATCATTGTGGATGGGGCAGCGGGGCTGGAAGTCGGCATGCGGATGCGACGTGGGACGATCATTCTGGGTGGACCGGCGGTAGACTTCGCCGGATTGCAGATGAAGGGTGGCACAATCATTCTGCTTAGCGGGGCGGAGATCCGCACGGGAGCATGGATGAACCGTGGTACTATTATTTCCATGAAGCCGCTGCAAATGATGCCCACATTCGCTTACGCCAATGAGTTCAATCCGACGTTCCTGAACGTCTACGCGAAGCAGTTGAAACAGTATGGCATCGACCTGCCGTTTGCTGCTTCGCAGGGCACCTATCAGCGTTACGCCGGAGACCTGTCCGTACCCGGGAAGGGCGAGATTCTCGTCTGGCAGCCCGTCTGAGGAATCCTTACGACGCACCAGGAGCCGAACGAGCAGATAGTGCTGTCAGGAAGAGGTCGCCATACAGGCTCGACACACAGGTGAGTGGGGCTGGTGAGTTTGAGAAAATCACTCGCTGGCGCAACGTGCTTGTATCAGGAACGGCAAACCCTCAGCAGCACGGCTGGCGTTTCAGCGCCGCGAATCAGTCCAGCGCAACCGGACACACGAAATCGTCCGGTTTGATGGCAAGGATCGAACACGGCAGTTCCGGCAGCAGTCGTTCGGCCGTGTTGCCAAACAGCATTCCTGGTATCCCGCCTCGACCGGATGTGGCCATGATCAGCAGGTCGATATCCAGTTCTTTAATGGCGGACAGAATGCAACCGTCTGCTGCCCCTTCCCCGATATGCGTTTGTACGCCCTCGGCAACCGTGCGGTAATCCGTCACTGACAGCTGTTCATGGAGAGTTGCTTCGGCCACTTCTTTGGAATTGCGGCGGTATTCTTCCAGCTCTTCTTCTGAGACGCCGGTTCTGGCCATATGGCGATCAAGGTCGTCGTTGACGACATGCAGGACGTTCAGTCTCACGGGCAGCGATTGCCCCAAAGCAACTCCGACGTGCAGTACTTCTTCGCCGACTTCGCTTAGGTCGGTGGCCGCCAGAATATCCAGATTGGCATCATCATCAACCCGTGGTTTCAACAGCCAGACGGGGCAGGCCGCGTTGCGCAGCAGTTTGCGGCCTGTGCTGCCGAACAACAGGCGGGTAACCGTTCCTTTTTGCCGCGTGCCGCACACGATCATGTTGTTTCTGTCAGTACCCGCCACTTTCAGAATCTCAAACCACGCCTGACCCGTCGTCACGATTGACGAAACGTCAATCGCACGACTCGTCGATTCCATGTACTGCAATTCCAGATCAGCCAGCACTTTCATCGCTGCTGCGTGATCCGATTTGGCCTCCGCTGCCGCGTCTTCTTCTGACCCGAAGAAACCCGCCGACACGTCCGGCAGGACACAGACCAGCCGGACAGCGGCATTCATCGCGTCAGCAATATCGAACGACTGCCGCACAGCCCGCCGACTCGTGGGAGCAATGTCCTCGGCGATCCATGGCCGACTTTCCGGCATTTCGACGCCGACCACAATGGTTTTGATGGAATGCATGAGTGGTTATCCGAGATGATGTGAACCTGCTAACACTTCAGAACATAGAGCTGTAGCAGAATCATGAACATCGAATCGCGATTCACAAGCTCTGGCGGGCAATGAATGCACCATAAACTGGTGGATTGTTGATTCTCGTAAGGAAATTGCGAGCGGCGGCGTCAAAAGGGAAAGTTGTTCCTGGTGGTGGACGTGGATTCGCTGTCTCATTCATGGAAGATCAGGAGTTTGGGTATGTTTCGGTTGATGACCTGTAGTGTTGCGACGGTGTTGTTGATGAGTGTTGCGTATGCGGGAAGTGAAGTCTTCATTGGTCGGCGGGTTGCCGGCACCACGCCGTTCGACAGAATTGACCACACTGCGTGGGACACTCTTCTGAAAAAGTATGTCGACAGTAACGGTATGGTGAATTACCGAGCCTGGCATTCCAGTCCAGCTGATGTTCGAGCACTGGATCAATATCTTTCAACACTGTCGACGGGCAGGGCGAATCAGTCCACAAAGACCGGAAAACTGGCGTTCTGGATTAACGCCTATAATGCGGCCACAATCCGCGGAATTCTTAAAGAATACCCCACCACCAGTATACGGAATCACACGGCAAGACTTTTCGGATACAACATCTGGAAGCAACTTCAGCTGTACGTTGGTGGTAAACCGCATTCACTGGAAGGCATCGAACATGAAATCCTGCGGAAGATGAACGAGCCGCGGATTCACTTTGCCATCGTCTGTGCTTCCATCGGGTGCCCGCGTTTGCTGAACGAAGCATATACGCCTCAGCGTGTTCAGCAGCAACTGGAAGCGAGCGCGAAGGACTTCTTTCGCCGCAGTCAGAACTTTCGCCATGACAAGGCCGCGAATCGGTTCTATGTGTCTGAGATTCTGAGTTGGTTTGCGACGGATTTTGGTGCTGACCAGGCCGTTCAACTGAAACGGATTTCTCAGTGGTTGCCAACCGCTGCCGCTCAACAGGCCGCCCAACGCAATGCTGTCAGTCTGTCGTATCTGGACTACGACTGGAATCTGAACGAACAGTGATTCTAGTGCCGTGTTACTCGTCTCAACATCATGATTCCCACTGCCCCCATGATCAGGTTGGGAACCCACATTCCCCATGCCGGATCGACAGCTGCGGTCTTGCCAAAATTTGCCATCAAGAACATGGTGGGGTAGTAGAACAGCAAAATGGGCAGAAAGCACATGATGAAGCTGGTGATGAACTGACGACGGGCCTGGATGACAGCGAAGGGGCCGCCCAGAAACACAAAGAACAGGCAGCTGGCTGCCATGGAGTATCGATTGTGTATCTCGGTGTGCATTTTTCTGTTGTCCAGCTGCTGCGACGCCTCAAAGCTGGCGTATTCCAGAATGCGATCGCCAGACAGTTGCTGGAAGTTTCCCGTGAGCAGCAGCATGGCTGCTTCCTGGTCCCGCTGCAGGCTGTTTAACGCGATGTTCCGTTTCGATTCCGACATCTTTGTCTTCATGGTGTCGATCGTCAGGTTCCGCGCACTTCTTTCGCTGCTGGCCATATCAAGCGGAAGCGGCAGCACACGATCGTCCAGCCATGCTGCGGCGTCCTGTCCCGGAATACTTCCGCGGGCACGTTTCAGGTGCAGCAGTACCTTTTTCTCCTCCATGTCAAAATGAATCCTGGCCATTTCTGCATTCATCGTGACCTGATCATGACTTTCGTTGCGATAACGAAAGGTCGGATTCTTCAGAATGCCATTCTCCGTCACATCTTCGACTGTGATGGAATAGCCATTCTCAGGATCGCTGACATAGTGCTGAGACGAAAGCATGTCCAGAAAAATCTCCTCCATCGCCTGTGTCACGATTCGCTCGGTATTGTCGATGCCCCATGGTATGGCATAGTTCGTCAGTCCGAATGAACAGATCGCAAGTACAAATCCCAGTGCAAAGGCGGGAGTCAGCAGGCTGATCGGATTAATACCGGCGGCTTTTGCAGCAGTGACTTCAAGGTCGCCGGCAAGTCGGCCATAGACGACGGTCACAGTCAGCAACAGCGTCGCGGGAATTGTGAACGGCAGCATACTGGGCACAATGAAGGGCATGATCTGCACGATCTGGGCGAACCCCAGCCCCCGTTCGGCGGCTTCCCTCAGCACCCCTACAAAGACAAGCATGACCGTCAGAATCACCACCAGCAGCGCGAAGACCCGCAGCAGTTCGCCCAGAATGTAGCGCTGCATCAGATTCATGCGTTATCACCTTTATGTGTCGGCAATAACAACCAGGCGCCAGCGCATTCATCACAGTCCGGCAGCATGCTGCCGCATGTTTCTGGGCGGACGATCTGACACTTTGTTCTCAGCACTCTGCGTCCCTGCAGTGCGGCATGGCCGCAACCTGATCCAAACGTTCATTCAGAGGCAGATGTTCTGCTCCCGGTGGTCGCTGCATCGATGTTGCGTGAAGCCCATCCATGCGGTGTGATGAATTCCAATGTCCTCGGCGCACGAACATCCTGTCGGTGTAAGCCGATGACTGCGGGCAGATTACGACGATTAGTCATTTGCAGCAAGATCAGGTTGACCCTGCAATCCTGCAGGCGACTACAGTTCGGGTGGCAGTGATTTCAGGCCGCAGGCCGTGCGAACCCGCTCCAGGACGTCGCGGGCCTTTTGGCGAGCCTGCTTCGCACCCTGCAGCAGAATATCCTCAACGTCGTCTGGCCGTTGTTCCAGATCGGCCCGCTTCTCAAAGGATTCGCTGAAATAAGCCATCGCTGCTTCATACAGTGTGGTCTTTGCTTCGCCATAGCCCATGCCGCCCGCCCGGTAACGTGCGGCCAGCTCGTCCTGCTGCTGCGGCGTCGCGAACAACCTGTACAGATTGAAGACAGCGCAGGCTTCCGGGGTCTTGGGATCTTCCACCGGTGTCGAATCTGTTTTGATCCTGTTGATGATCTTTCTGATCTTCTTTGGCGTATCGAACAGCGGAATCGTGTTGCCGTAGCTTTTTGACATCTTTTCGCCGTCCGTGCCGGGCACTTTGGCAGATGAATCCAGCACATGAGCTTCCGGCAACACAAGGCAGTCGTCGCCGTACAGCGAGTTGAACCGTTGAGCAAGGTCACGAGTCACTTCGATGTGTTGCACCTGATCAACACCGACAGGCACGACGTTGCTGTCATACATCAGAATGTCGGCTGCCATCAGGACCGGATATGTGAACAACCCGGCATCGGCTGCCAGG
Organism: Fuerstiella sp.; assembly: GCA_024230215.1. Taxonomy (GTDB): domain Bacteria; phylum Planctomycetota; class Planctomycetia; order Planctomycetales; family Planctomycetaceae; genus Fuerstiella. The sequence continues at coordinate 9,136 of JAAERP010000476.1, forward strand.
CCCCGCGCCTTCTTATCCTTGTAGGCGTGGCATTTTTCCAGCAGGTGCATTTGTGTGATCGTCATCAGCAACCACGTCAGTTCGGCGACCTCCGGCACGTCAGACTGCCTGAACAACGTTGCCTTCTCCGGCTGCAGTCCCAGTGCCAGCAGGTCCAAAGCGGAATCCTGAATGTTCTGTCGCAATACCTTCGGGTCGCGCACCGTTGTCAGTGCATGCAGATCCGCGATGAAATAGAATGACTGTTCGTTGTCCTGCAGTTCAATGTACTGCCGAATCGCACCGAAGTAATTGCCCCAGTGAAATCGACCCGTGGGCTGAATACCGGAAAGAACTTTCATAATTGGACGCCTATTGTCGCGCTGGAATCTGCAATGTACCGACAAGGTCTGTGATTGATTTGACCTGTTCCTGTGCGACCACGTCTTTCAGTTCGTCGACCAGTTTGTTCGTCAGGCCAGGATTGTAAAAATTGGCCGTGCCCACCTGAATGGCGGATGCTCCGGCGATGATAAACTCCATCACATCATCAATGCATTGAATTCCGCCCACACCGATAACGGGGATTTCTACCGCCTGTGCCACCTGCCAGACAATTCGTAGTGCCAGCGGCTTGATCGCCGGTCCACTGAGTCCACCAAGAACATTGCCCAGAATCGGCCGCCGTTTCTTCCAGTCGATTGCCATGCCCTGAAAGGTGTTGATCAGGGAAACTGCATCGGCGCCGGCATCCGCCACAGCCTGCGCGATCGGTACCACACTGGTGACGTTTGGCGTCAGCTTTGCGATGACGGGCAGGTCTCCAGCTGCGCATACTGTTCGCACAACGTCTGCGGCAAGCTCCGGATTGGTGCCGAAGTCCACTCCACCGGACACGTTGGGACACGAAATGTTCAGTTCCACGGCTGCGACGCCGTCTGCGGCGTTCAGCACTTCGGCCATTCGCTGGAACTCGTCGCTTGTCTTTGCCGCAATATTCACGATGACCGACGTGCCCAGGCCTGCAAGGTACGGCAGCTTTTCGGCGATGAACTGATCGAATCCGTCGTTGTCCAGGCCAATGGAATTCAGCAATCCACTGGCGGTTTCAACCGTTCGCGGCGGCGGGTTGCCCGGCCGCGGCTGCGGCGTTACGGTTTTGGGGATGATCCCGCCGAGTTTTGCGAAATCGACGTACGCCGTCATTTCCTTCGCGTAGCCGAAGGTTCCGGACGCGACAAGAATCGGATTTGGCAGAGACAGGCGATTGAGTTGAACGGCCAGCGGGTTCATGTGAGTCCTACAGTTCGTCCGGGGCACACATCCAGCCGCCGAGTGTGACGTCGTAGTCGCAGATTTCGTTCGCAGCGAAGTAGATGTCAATTTCCCGAGTTGCAGATTCCACGCTGTCGCTGCCGTGAATCATGTTCATCTGCCGGCTGCAGCCATAGTCCCCTCGAATGGTTCCGGGGGCGGCTTCGCGACCGTTGGTTGATCCGATCAGAGTTCGCATGACGGAAACGGCTTCCGGTCCCTGCACAATCATGGCTACGACTGGTGCGGAAGTAATGAAGCCTTCCAGGTCAGGGTAGAAAGGTTTTTCAACGTGCTCGGCATAGTGCTGCTTGCTGAGCTCTGGTGTGACCGTCAACATCTTCATGGCCACGATGTTCAGGCCTTTGTTTTCGATGCGGCCAATGATCGTGCCGATCAGTTTTCGTTGAACACCGTCGGGCTTAACAAGGATCAGCGTTTTTTCGGATGCCATTGGGGAAAGACCTTGGTTGTGATTTTCGTCAGGGTTGGAGGAGGTAATTGATTCTCAGCCCCGGACTCGGGTTTGGGACTGCATATCCGCGAGGCTTCGCTTCCCGTCACACGACCATCATGTCGACGAACTCGCGAAACAGATAATGACTGTCGTGCGGACCAGCCGATGCTTCCGGGTGGTACTGCACGCCGAAGGCTGCGTGTTCTTTGTGTCGAATGCCTTCCACTGTATCGTCGTTCAGGTTGACGTGCGTGACCTCAACATTGTCCGGCAGGGAATCGCTGTCCAGAGCGAAGCCATGGTTCTGCGAAGTTACCTCCACGTGACCTGTCGCCCTGTTCAAAACCGGTTGGTTCGCTCCACGATGACCGAAGCGAAGCTTGAACGTCTTTGCACCACAGGCCAGTCCCAGCAGCTGCAGCCCCAGACAAATACCGAACACGGGCTTTGTGCCGAGGAGCTGCCGAATCGTATCGATCGCGTATTGCAGAGGTTCCGGATCCCCGGGGCCATTGGACAGGAAGACGCCGTCGGGATTCAGAGCAAGGATCTCTTTGGCCGATGTTTTTCCGGGAACAATCGTCACTCGGCAGCCAGCGTCCGTCAGATAACGCGGTATGTTCCACTTCATGCCGTAGTCAATTGCCACAACGTGCGGGCCGTTCTGATTGTCTGCGTTCGAAGCAAAGTCAGCCGGACGGCCCAGAGAATCCAGGGGCGAATCCCAACCGGAGGATCCTTCGGGCATCACTGAGGATACCAAGTCAGCACCGACAAGACTGGGGCCGTCTTTTGCCTTCTGCACCAGAGATGCGTCGTCCATGTCGACGGAGGAAATAATTCCCTTCATCGCTCCTTCGATGCGAATCTGCCGCACGAGCGCGCGAGTGTCGATCCCCTGCAGGCCGATGATGTTGTTGCGTTTCAGGTAGCTGTCAAGTGATTCGTTGGACCGGTAATTGCTGGGTACGTCGCACAGTTCCTTGACGACGAATCCTCGCAGAAACAGTCCGCGACTTTCCACGTCGTCGGCATTGACGCCGTAGTTACCGATCAACGGATAGGTCATCGTGACGATCTGGCCGCTGTAGGACGGATCGGTCAGGATTTCCTGATAGCCGGTCATGCTGGTGTTGAACACCACCTCTCCGTGAACTTCGCCTTCTGCACCGAAGTTCCAGCCGGTGAATACCGACCCATTGGCCAAAGCCAGTTTCGCCGGATGTGCTGTCATGTTCCTTCTTTCCAGGCCTGCGCGCAAGTTTTTCGCAGCCAAAGCGAGCGAATTTGCAAGCTTTTACCACGCCGGAGGCCTCGGACAAAGCAGATCGTTGTCCGGGGACAGAGATTCGCCGAATTAGATGAATGCAGTCAAAGACAGGAAAAATTCAGTTCATTTTTCCGGCTGCCTGTTCTGTGTCCATCCGCCTGGGATTGTCCGAACTTCTTACCCCAGAATCTTCGTCCGCACTTCTGTCAGCAGGTTGACGGCTTTACCGATGTCGGCCTTTTGCTGAGTTGGATCTTCGGGAATCTCCCGTTCGATCGTCAGCGGGCCATCGTAACCCAGCTCATTGAGCGTTTGCAGGTAGTTTTCCATGCCGACGTCGCCGTCACCCAATGCGACCTCGCAGCCCCAGTCAAGTCCTCGTCGGCCTTCTGTTGCCCATGTGGCGTCTTTGCAATGGATGCTGCGAACAAACCTGCCAACCTTCTTCAGTGCCTCGATCGGTTCGCCCGTGCCGTACAGAATCATGTTGGCCGGATCGAAGTTGATGAACAGATTGTCTCGGGCTACATCGTTGATGAAGTGCAGCAGGTGATCGGCCGTTTCCTGTCCTGTTTCCAGGTGCAGGTTCTGGCTGTTGGCTTTGACGTGATCCAGCAGGTCACGCGTCGTGTTCAGCAGGTCTTTGTAGCTTTCCGAGCTGGTGTCTTCCGGGACAAAGCCAATGTGCAGGCCCACGGCGCCGACGCCCAGCAGTCGGGCAAAATCACTGATTTCCTTCATTTCCTGCACGCGAGCGGCTCTGGTGTCTTCCGGGACCAGGCCCACCGTGCGTGCCGTCGTTTCGATGTCGGCATAGCTTTCTCCTTCGAATCCGCCAAAGACGCACGTGATCGTCACGCTGGCGTCAGCACACTTTGCAAGAAACGCATCGGCCGTTTCCTGAGTTCGAGTGCTTTGATGCGGTGCGTGCAGCTGAATGGACGGAATTCCCAATTCCTTCACGACGTCAAAGTTCACACCCAATCCGGCATCAACAGACGCAAAAACTCCAATTGGCCACTTGCTCATGACAGTCCTTACTTGGCGACACAGAAAACTCAACAACAGAACAGACATGGTTGCGGACGAATGGTTGAAAATCAATCCAACCGCAGAACTCGGGCCCATAGTATGTCGTACGGGGCGATTGTCGGCCGTGGCGACAGCCGTTGGCTGACGTCCGGGATCAATTGGGGCTGGACTCGTGCCTGATTACTCGGGAAGATGTGCACGGCCTCATTCTCTCGCATTTGGTTTCCTGACCGGAATTCCCTCCCTGAGTGGTTCGCATGCACCGATTCTTAATCTGTATTCTCACGGGTCTGTTGTTTTTTGCCCAGTCATCACTGCCGCTGCCGGCGCAGGAAAGGACAGACGCGACTTCTCAGGCCGCGGTACCCCAGGACGCTGATGATCAGTCAGCAGGCGGAGAGTCGAAGCCGGAGTATGTCCGGATTCGACGCAACGAGCGTCGGCTGGCGGACGCTTTGGAGACGTCAGTCATTCTGTTTGGAAATTCAAAACGCTATCCGCAGACAACTGTCGAGCTGATCGGGGCCATTCACCTGGGCGAGACGCAGTACTATGACCAGCTGAATTCGATGTTCAGCAAATATGATGTCTTGCTGTTTGAGGCCGTCATGCCGAAGGAAGCTGTGCGGCGAGGGTTTCGGCCGGGAATTGGCGGTGGCGGAAGAAGGCTGACCGACGAAGACCAGTGGACAGAAGCCAAAGTCGGACTGCAGGCGATTTCTGTGCTGCAGTTGGGCGCGAAGGACGCGCTGGGCCTGGAATTTCAATTGGCCGGAGTTGACTACACATCTCGTAATTTTGTGCATGCTGACATGACCCAGGAAGAATTTGAAGCTTCGATGGCCAAACGTGGAGAATCGTTTTCGCAAATGCTGGCGCGCGAAATGGGAAAAGCGGCCCTGAAGCAACAGCAGGTCAATCCGCTTGCCCAGTCACTTGATCTGGCATTGTCACTGCTGTCATCGGACCGCAAATACCGTGTCCGTCGAATTGCCGCTGTCGAACTGACCAGAGCCAACGAAGGCGATGCCTTTGCCGGTACAGATGGAACTTCGACGATTATCACAGAGCGCAACATCAAAGCGTTGCAGGTCCTGAAGGCCCAGCTGAAAAAGGGCAGGAAACGAATCGGCCTGTTTTACGGTGCCGGCCATTTTCCAGACATGGAAAAACGAGTGCTTGACGAATTCGGATACGAACGACTATCTGAAAAGTGGGTTACCGCCTGGGAGCTGCGAGCACCTGCTGCGAAGTGACACGGGACGACCCGCCAGTTGATGCTGGTGAGCACTCATGAGCCTTTCCGTTGTATTACAAGCTCGCTGCGCCAGTAAATGTGTTTCTCAATTACACGAGACCCACTCGCTGGCGCTGCGAGCTTGCATTGTGATGCGTTCAAAGAGGATCGTCGTTCTTCCGAAAGGCTCTCATGTTCTGGTTCGGCTGGATTCTGTTCGCCGCTATCGCCTTTTGGATCGTGCCACCCGTACTGTGGTTTGTCTGTCGGCAGTTGCGACCAGTCCCCGCCAGCGATGCGGACGGCAGCGACTGGCCGAGTGTCAGCGTCATCGTCCCGGCCAGAAACGAAGCGGCAGTCATCGAGCAGTCGTTGCACTCGCTGTTGAAATCGGACTATCCGAACGTGCAGCTGCTGGCGGTCAACGACCGCAGCACCGACGACACCGGGGCGATCATGGATCGCGTTGCCGCCGACGATTCTCGCTGCCACGTTACTCACATTGAAGTCCTGCCGGGCGGGTGGCTGGGGAAAAACCACGCGATGCACGTTGCCGCCAGCATGGCAACGGGAGAATATCTGCTCTTCACGGACGGCGACGTCATTCATGATCCGGCGGCACTGCGGTCCGCGATGACATATTTGCAGCGGATGCAGCTGCGCCACCTGTGTCTGCTGCCCCGCATGATTCCGGGAGGCTTCTTCGAAAACTGCATTGTTGCGTTCTTTGGATTCGCATTTGCAATCGGTCAGCAGGTGCATCTCATCCGCACTCGGTGGCCATTTGCGTATGTTGGCGTCGGCGCATTCAATCTGATCGACGCGGAATTCTACCGCAGCTTTGGCGGTCACACGGCGATTGCTATGGATGTCATCGACGACGTCAAGCTTGGCAAAATGGTGAAGCAGCATGGCGGCGATCAGGATTTCATCGGTGCTCCCGAGCTGCTGTCGATCCGCTGGTACGATTCGCTGTGGGGGGTCATTACGGGACTGGAGAAGAACGGTTTTGCCGCGTTGAATTATTCGCTGACATCTGTCGTGCTGTGTACCGTCGTGTTCGCCGTTACGATGACGTTGCCCTATTTCCCACCGCTATTCCTGCCACTCAGCGAAGCGGGCGGTTTTCTGGCCACTGTTCTGTTGTGGCACGTGATGTATGGAGTCGCGGCTGTTGGTTTCGGCGGCAGTATTTTTCTGGTGCCGTTTTTTCCAGTCGCGTCGTGGCTGATGTCGTTTGCGTTCTGGCGTTCCGGATGGGTGACTTTGCGGCAGGGCGGTGTTCGGTGGCGAAACAGCTTTTATTCGTTGGACGAGTTACGGCAGGGGCTGTATCGTTGATGGATTGGCGGGGTGCTCTCCTGTTATTCTGTTTGTCGCTCGTGTCCCGGCAATCTTCTTTCTCTGCAACGTTCCACATCAGGACCCGGTCTGGATGATGTTCCGTACTGCAGCATGAGTTACTGAGAAGCCGGGGGACCACAGCAGGGAAGTGTTGCAAAATGTCCAACGAGTACGAAGACGATCCGGAACTTCTGAAGGGGATCAGCGAAGGCAACGTTGATGCACTGGCTGGTTTTCTGGACGTGAACCGCAGACAGTTGATCGCCTTTATCAGCCGTCGACTGGGAGACGCGCTGCGTACGAAAGTCGAAGTGGAGGACATTTTCCAGGATGTCAGTACCGAGGCCATTCGAACGCTGTCGCCGGAGTGGCCGGGTGAGCGGGAACCGTTTTCGTGGCTGTGCCATATCTCAGAACGAAAGATTGTGGACGCACATCGGCATCATTTTGATGCTCAGAAACGAGACGCCGGCAAAGAACGCGCCCTTGATGCAAGGTCTTCCGGTGGCGGCGAGATTGGCCTGGTGAACATGTTAGTCAAGAGCATGACCACGCCCAGCGCAGCGTTTTCGCGAAATGCCCGGGAAGGTCGACTGCAGGCCGCCATTGCAGAACTTAAGGAAGATCAGCGAGAAGCCATTCGACTGAAGTACATCGAAAACAAGCCGTCAAAAGAGATCGCTGTAGCACTGGGCAAATCAGACGCAGCCGTTCGCGTTATGTTGACTCGTACCATGAAGCAGCTGCACGAATTGCTGGGGGAGGATTAGCTAATAATCGTTCGGGGTGATTACTCGGACACGTGGTTGCGGTGGCTGTTGTGGTTTCCCCAGAAACCACGCCACCACAAGACCAAACAAAAAACCGCCGGCGTGAGCCCACCACGCGACTCCTGCTGCCTGAGCACTGCCCATGGAAAAGCCGCCCTGCAGCAGCTGAATCACAAACCAGATCCCCAGAAAAATCTGAGCGGGCAGAACCATTATTTGCAGAATGAAGAAGATCGGTACCACGGTGACCACTTTTGCATGGGGGTACAGCAGCATGTAAGCCCCCATGATCCCCGCGACGGCACCGCTCGCTCCGATGGTTGGCACCGCTGACGTCGGCTGAAACGCGAAGTGCGTCAGGCTGGCTGTGATGCCGGCGCCCAGGTAGAACAACAGATAGCCGAAGGGCCCCATTCGGTCTTCCACGTTGTCGCCGAAGATGTACAGGAACCAGATGTTTCCGATCAGATGCATGAGACTGCCATGCAGAAAAACGCAGCTCAGAAGCGTTGTCCAGGGGTGAAACCTGGGCAACCGCCAAACCTCATTTCCCCCGGCCCAGTCTCACCTTTGGCATTCCCCGCCGCATTCGGCCTCCGAATCTGCGGACAATCCGCGCACGCTGGCACGCAAAAAAGGCGGAACAGCGAGTAACACAAAAATCGGTTCAGACTCCGTTCCCCTTCAATTCTCTTTTTCAGCCAAAGCACCTCCAAGGACCTAATCCAGCCCCACCACCAAAACCTGCCACAGAACGCAGAATTTTTTATGGAATTGAGATATTGAGGAACACACAGCGTTCTTCCCGTTAGTCTACGAAGCTTTGACCGACTTGGTCAGGAGAGCCGTGACTGTTGGCTTGGTGACTTTGCCCATCGTGTTGTGCGGCAGTCGCCATGTCGCCCATCTTGAACCAACGGTCGCCAAGAGGGTTCGCACAGGGCTTCCTCGCGCTTCCGGTACTTCGCGACCATTCCCGTTGGGGCAAGTGTTCCAAAACCTTCGTGCCAGCTGAGAGACCGACTGGCTGGATTGGGTCGGACCAAACGGCGAAAGGAACTCAGCACACGTCGTCGCAAGCTGGGTCGGGCACAGCATCCAGATCCAGAACAAACACTACGCTCAGGTGGACCGTCATCACTTTGAACAGTTCAACCGAGCGGTGGCCCCGCAGGTGGCCCAGCAGACAGGCGAACACGGCGGCACAGGCAAGAACGACATCAGGGAAGAAACGGAGAGGAGTAGCGAATTGCCTGCCTCTTCGTCTCTGTTCCCTTCTGTGCGTGCCGAATCAGTTACCCCGCAGGGACTTGAACCCCAACTTACAGAACCAGAATCTGTCGTGCTACCGATTACACCACGGGGTAATGTGGTGACTTCCATCATTGAAGTGCGGCAATCTATCAATGCCTCCAAACGATGTAAAGAATGAAAGCCGCTGTGTTTTGCCGCATTTTCGACACCACGGGTCACCGCTGGTTCTATCCGGTCATCAGCTTTCCTGCCTTTTTTCCGTGCATTTCCAGGCTGTCCGGTAGGTTCCGGTGAATTTCTTTCGGATACACTTTCAATTTCTGTCCCAATCCCGTCTTATCCGGGAATGTATTAGTGTGTGTCGCACGGACTTGTAGCGGTTCTGGCGAGTTATTTTGCAGCTGAATGATGGCGGAAGCCGCTACACTTCGGTGAAGTGCGCCCCGGGTCTTCCAACTTCTCCTGATCGTGATGGATCGAGCAATATCATGACCGAAAACACCGAATCCAGTGATGACCATAGCCACGAGGCCGTGCAATACGCGTTGACCGAAGACGGAATTCTTAAGGTCTATAGCGTCGGGGAAACGACCGTTCTTGGTTTTGGTGGGCAGGACGTTCCGTCGGAATTCAACGCGGCCCATTACCGAGCTGCCATCACAGACCTCCTGGTGGTCAACAACTGTCAGACGGTTGCATTTGACCTGACTGGGGTCAAGTTCGTTCCGAGTGGGATGCTGGGGCTGTGGGTTTCCCTGCGACAAATGGAACTGGGGCCCGTGGTTCAGGTCTTCAACCCGTGCGATGACGTGCAGGAAGTGCTGCAGGTCACGAAGTTGAACACGATGCTCGAAGTTCGCGAAGTGGATGTGTAGGCCAGGCGTATTCTGACAGTTACCTGGACTGCTTTAATTCGCTGACAGTGATACGCGACGGATTTCGTGGTCGTTGCGAATGATCACGTGTTTATTGGCGTATGCCGGCATCACCCAATTCACGAGTGCGTCCGCAAAACGGCGAGGCCCATAGCCACACTGAGTATCCGGTTCGATCAGTTTCGTGCGGTCGATCAATTCCGGGCCGGCGGGTGAAAACCGCATGATCAACAATTCGCCAAGGTCATTATTAACAAAGTAGCGGTTGCCATTTTTCACCCAGAACATGGAACCCCAGCGTCCCTGCCGAGTCAGTTCTGTATTCTCCCAGACGCGTTCTCCGTCACTCAGCCGCAGGCCTCGCATTTCACCATAGCTGCACGTTCCGTAGAAGTGGTCGCCCTGCACGATGGGTGTTGTAATGACGGCATGCAGACTTTTCGTCTGATCTGGTTTTTCGCCGCTACCGCCGTTCTTCCACAGAATTGTTGCCGATGTCGCGCCTGCCTGGACCAGCATCGAACCGTCATAAAAACCGCTGACCAGCAAACGATCGCCTGGCAACAATACCGGACGTCCGAGAGCCATGTTTGATTGTGCGCTGAAGGGAACTTCCCAAAGGATTGTGCCGTCATCCGGGTTAATCGACGACAGCTTTTCCTTGTGCCACTGAATCAGCTGCGGCGTGCCGGCAATCTCAAAGATCTCGGGAGCGCTGTACGGCAGGTCGTAGGTGGCGGGAAGTGACTTCCATTTTGGTTCGCCAGTCTTTCTGTCCAGAGCTCGCAGCAGTCCGTCTTTGCCGCCACAGGCAAAGATGACCGTGTCTTTCCAGACGATCGGTGATGCCGAGACGGCGAAAATGGGGACCAGAGCGTCGAATGCTTCCAACGCGTCATGTTCCCAGATGATCTTTCCCGTAGCGGTGTCCGTGCAGTGAATTCGCCCGGTTGCGCCCACAGTGTAGACTCGGTCGCCGTCAACCAGCGGTGTTGCTCTGGGCCCGGTTGCGTACGACTGCAGCTGCCGACGGTAATGAGTAGCCCATTCGTGTTGCCAGATGATGTCGCCCGTTTTTTCATCCAGGCACAGCAAACGCTCCAGTGCTTCCAGCGTTTTCGTTTCCGGTTGTGGTCGGTAGTCCGTAACGTAAACGCGTCCATTGGCAACGGCCGGTCCGGAATAACCGGAACCAATTTTGACCGTCCACGTCGGTTGCAGACCACCTTCGGGAAACTGATCAAGGATGCCGGATTCGTCCCAGTTGCCTTGCCGATCATTGCCGGACCACTGAGTCCAGTCGGCCGCCGAGGTAGCACTTGCAAGAATGGCGAACACCAGACAAAACATGTTTCTCGGCAACATTGTAATTTCCTTCAAGCGTAGTGGCCGCAGATAAAATACCTGCGTGGCATAATTCTAAGCCTCTGGCCGGCTGGATGTGAATGAAGTAAGCGTTTTTCGGAAAACAACGATCGGTTTCTCAGGCATCTCTGACGTAGTCTGCGGCTGCGGACGACCGGATGTGGACCAACGGCTTCCGAGCGAAAGCACGCACCGACCGTCGCAAACAGCTCTGCCAATGAGCACTTACTCGTCTGCGTTTCAAGCTTGCCGGGCAGCCGGTCCGGAAACGCCCGTCCCTGACAGGGCCTTGCGGCTCACATTCTCACGTATCAGGGCGGCTGCCTGACGGCGCCCTTTCCAGGCCGTTATCTGGCGATGAAAATGTTTGTCGCGTCGACTTTTAATCGTTCGCCGTTCATTGAGCCACGGCCCTTGATCATGACCATCTGCTTTTCTTTGACGTCAAAGAGTTCCCGACTGTCGATGGCCGCGACTGTGCCATCGTCGTTGTGAAATCGGATGGCGGCAATATAGTCGTCGATGTCGCGGCTGCAGAACGGACAGGCATGCGGATCATGGTCGTCATCGCCATCGTGTCCGGTGGCGTCCGTCAGCACAAATGCGGCTTTGCCGTCTTCCCACGGCGGCAATTCACCTGCCCAGATTCGGCCACGCAGAACAACGTCTATTTCTGCCGCCGCGTCTGCTTCCATTAGTGTCTTGCGGATCTCGCTGACAGACGTCGCATCGTTTGGCGCAGTTGACAGTTCAAGCTTCTGACGCAGGGCCGTGACCGCAGAGTCTTCCGCCTCGCCGCAGCCAACGATGGCTGCGGCAGAAATCAGGGCCGCGTACAACATGCCGCGTGTCACAGGACTATTCCTTCGCATCCGATTTGTCATCTTCATCTTCGTCTTCTTCTTCGTCGTCGTGGCCTTCGGTCTCATCATGGTCGTCGTCATGTTCTTCATCGTCTTCGTGACCATCGTCGTGATCCCCATGTTCGTCATGTCCATGCTCGTCTTCCAACGCCGGGCCAGCGGCTGCATTGATGGCGGCGATGGCTGCGTCGATCTTCTCAGAAACATCGCTGTAGGCCGAACCTTCGTCTTCGCTGTGCATGCCTTTATCGACAGCACCGAATGCGTCCAGCAGTATTTCGACGTTGGATTCGATGGTCGCTTTCGCTTCGTCAGAAAGGTGAGCGTCGCCAGCAAGTTCGGAGACTTCTTCCAGCACATGGCCGACGTCATGCAACGGTCCATGAGCTGCTTCGCCGTCCTCTTTGGCAAACGCGTCGCGCACCGTGTCACGCAGTTCAGTCAGTTCACCCAGCGCCTCCGCCAGTGTTTCAGGATGCTCGTGCTCTCCATGCTCTTCGTGCCCATGTTCGTGACTGGCCATGACAGGGGCCGGCTCGGATTGTTCAGCGCAGCCGACAAACATGATGGCGGTGAGAGAAAATGCAGATGCAATAAAACCAGCTTTGGAAATCATGAGCTTGCTCGCGAGTTGAAATTTCCGTTACCACGTTCGTGGACGGCATCAGTGAGGGACATTCAGTACTGTGTACTGTGGAACTTCGGAAGTATACGCAGTGGGCGTCTTGTTCGTTGACCAATAATCCTGTGGAATCCTCAGGATATTCGAGTCTTTTTCGAGCGTTCAGGGCATTTTTGTGCCTTTGACCCTGGAACGGACGGTGCAGGTCAATCCTGCAGATCGAAGTCTCCGGGAGTATTCAGGTCTTCCGGATTGTTGACAATCCGTGTTGCCGGCAATGGTGGCTGTTCAATTCGAGTCGTTCCGCCTGGGGGACTTTTCTCAGGCATGCGGTTCATGGCTTCAGTTTCCATTTCAGCAATCCACCGTCGCAGTGCGCTGGCATATTCCTGAGACAATTCCCCCTTCACCAGTTCTCGCAGGAACTCAGCCGCACCGTTGTCGGAAAGTTCCGCCTCTTCTGCAGAGGCGAACCGTTGTTTGGGGTCCGGGTGAAGCAGTTTCCGAAGCAGCGAAATGAGCAGTTCGCTATAAGCAAACGTGTCCAGGGGCAGCATTCCTGGCAGTCGGTCTAACAGTCGCTCCTTGGCCTCACGCAAATCTGAATATTTGAGTCCGGCAAACGGTTTTGAACCGGTCAGCATTTCCAGAAGCATGTACCCCAGACTGGCAAGGTCTGATTGCGGCGTTGCCCGCCGGCCGGCAAGAACTTCCGGTGCCGCGTATTCCAGCGTACAGGGTTGTCCGGCGGGAGGCCTGCCGACCCAGAAAGCCGACCCAATGTCGATCAGTTTCACCTGGCCCGTGCGCTTTACCATCACGTTGGACGGCTTCAGGTCGCAATGAATGATTCCTTCCCGGTGCAGCGCCGAGACGCCGGAAAGACACTCGCGAATAATGGCTACGGCCAGTCCCGGCTTGAGCCGACAATCGACTTCGCCGGTGGTCACGATTTCATCGTTGAGTTGTTGCCAGCGGCCCTGAGTGACCGCATCGTGAACGATCTCAAGTGTGTCGCGTCGCAGAATATGCAGCAGGTCAAATCCGTCGATCCACTCCATCTCCAGATAGAAGACGCCATCCTCTTCCAGAAAACTATGGACATCGACAAGGTGGTCATCCTGAATCCGGGCCACCATGGACGTGACTTCGGCAAGACGCAGCATCTCGCTCTCGTACTTGTCGGCGGTTCCGAACTGGTTGGGCGAAAAGAACTTCAGGGCCAGCGGCATGCGAAAATTGCCGGCTCCCTTTCTTTCCGTCAGAATAACCGTTCCCTGTCCACCCGTTCCCAGCGTCTTCAGGAATGGACGTTCCGTTCGCCAGCCGATCTGCTCTCGCTTCAGAATTGCCCTGTAGCCGGACAATCGCTGCTGCAACTGCTGTTTTGCGTGATTGGTGTTTTCTGGCGACGAGCCCACGAGCAAGTGTTTTTCGGTAGAGTTGGACCGGAATTGTTGATGGAGAAGTGTGAGCTGAGTACGACGAACTGGGAATACCTGAGATTTCAGATTCCCGAACTCAGGGCAAAGTTCTGTCTGCGGTTTCTCGGGAAAACAACGGAAGTCCGACAGCTAACCTTCCAGCCGCCAACGGGACCATGCGAAACGCTTCCGAACGGTGACTCCCGTCCACTGGGCAGGGTATCGCCTACGTGGAATGGTGTGGATCCGTGCCTTTCCAGTTTGCGGAAGACACGTTCTTAACAGTACGGATATTTCATATGTCTCATGTGTCGACCGGAATCCAATGGAAAAATCGTCTCAAACTGTTCATAATTCCCATTCCTGCCATGTTTTCTGACCGAAAAATCTACTTTTCGACGGTATCCAAGCAACACTTGTACCAGAATCCGAGCGATCTTTCGCGCCGGTATTTCCCCATTCCCTCCCTCCCTCCTGAAGTCGCCGCCATGAACAAGCGCATTTTGACTCTCACATTTGTTGTTCTCGCCTGCAGCACACTCGAAGCAGGCCGAGTTCGTAAATGTCGCCTATTAACCAAGTGCCGTACTCAGAAGGCCTGCACTACTTCGTGTGCAAGTGGCCCCACCACAAGACTGTGGAAAGGAAAGGACGGAGAAATCCGGGAAGTGATCACTCACTGGGAAGCACTTCACCGATCCGTTGAGGCGGACAAACTGGAAGTGGAGCTGGCGGGCGTCCAGTCAGAACTTGAAACAACCCAGGCCGAAGTGGTCGCACTTCGGGACAAAGCGGCTGCGGACAAAGCGTCGTTTGAACAGCAGATTGCAAAACTGAAAACCCAGCTTGGCGGGCAGCGAAAGCTGGCGGCGAATCAAAAGCAGCGTGCTGCAAAAGCAGAAGCGAATGTGGCGAGTCTTCGCGAAGCGGACAGGAAGACACAGGCGATTCTGACAAAGGTACAGAACGAATTGAAACAGACGGCCGCAGATCGAGCAAAGCTGACGGCAGCTAATGCTCAGCTGCAAAAAGACATGGCCGATATGACTGCAGCAAAGGACGAAGCAACGTCAGCCGTTCAGGCGGCTCAGGCCGAGATCGAGAAGATGAAGCAGGAAGCTCTGGAATCCAAAAAGGCTACTGTCGTTGAAGAAAACGCTGAATACGAAGACGATCCTCCTAAAGACAAGGACGCTGCCACGGACGAGCCTTCTGAAGTTGCGAACAACTAACTGATCTGTTCCGACTCAGTCACGGCACATCAAACGACCGCATCCGGAAACGGACGCGGTCGTTTTTTTGTGCGCACACTTCGAAACGCAAACTGTGTTACCGAGTGGGTGGAATTGACGTGGATCAGATTCTATTCACCAGGACGGTCGTTTCTTTACGTCCGGCTCGCAGGAATGGCGACACACCCGGATTCCCCAACGCCAGCCGGGCATTGAGGGACTATCCTGCCAGTTCACGAATCGACGACAGGATTGCCTGCCGAGACACAATTTTCCCCTGTCTGCCGGTCGTACCGTTCACGCTGGCTTTTCGGTCTTTCGGGAACATGACGTTATTTGAAGATCTCAGGCGGAACCGTGACAAATCGCTGACGCGAGTAGACAAAACCCGTAGTTCAGGTGCCGTTGCCGTGTTCGTGTTGCGATATTGGCCAAGCGTATCGACCACATGGAACGGAATCTGGATGAACACGGCAGTATCGTGATCAAGACACCAGATGTGTGGGGCGAATCCCGCCTGATGCGACATCGAGCGGACGTGGAAACACAATTGAAAGCCAGACTCAACGGCTTCAATTTTCGAATCAACGCCGTTCAGTCAACTCGTGATGCCGCATTCCTGGCAACCGCTATCGCGCTCCAGGAGCAGATTGGAAGTAATGATGTCGGCGCGCTCACCGGGTCAGCACCAACGACACCCGCACCGAACAACGTCAACTCAGCCACCGCAGGCATGATCGCCAATCCGATGTCGGCGTCGAGCGCCCCGGCGTTTGTTCCACGAAACCCGTTCAATACAGCGACCAACGTATTCTCAGGGACAGTAGATAATAAGATCAATGTCCAAATCGAGCCCGTCATCGAACTCGATCAGCTCAATCGCTATCTGCAGCACCTGAACGAGCTGCGACGATTAAACGAGGGCGACGACAATACAGATACTCCAGGATACGCGTTAAACCTGATTCGGATTCCGGTCTCCGTGCTTCCCGGGCGGAAAACTCAGGAAGGATTCGGGGCGGAAGTGCAGATGACGATTGATCCGTACATCAGCGATGAGATCTTGCCGCTGGCGTTCAAAGACTTTGTGATCAATGGCGTAGTCGACAGGATCGGTTTTGACGTTTTTCAAATTGCACTCCGAACAGATCTTGCGCTGTTGTCCAATGCTGTGGAGCGAGACCAGCCAGCCGTCCCAGCTGATGAGGCACAAACCGGAATTACTCCGCTGCCCGTCATTACGTCTCCAGCCCGCATCCCTGCGGCCGAACCAGGTGGCGAAGTCGCCGAAGGATTTGCTGAGACCGACAACAAGAGTAAGAGAGCTGCCAGTTACCACAGCCTGTCGGGGCAGTCGCCTGCGGTCATTCAAATGTTCATTCAAAACCTTGCGAAGCCGGGCACAACGGTGAAGGTGGCTGCAATGGATGCAGGCGTTGACTCGAAAGACCTGTTAGATGATCCGGTTGCCATGACCAAACAAGCGAAAGCTGTATTGGTCTTGGAGTATCATCTGTTGGCGGACGTGAATCACAGGGATCTGGCCGCACCTTCATCGCACAGAGATTCGATCAACGGCGACACTCTTCATCGCCTTGCGTTGCACACCTATCGCGTTCTCGTAAATACCGGAGTTTCTTCAACGGAAGCCGAGGTCCAACAGACCCATAGAGTCGAACACGGTCTTGCGATGCCGGAGGTCGAGACGCTGTTGCGAGAAGAGTCTGTGGCTGCCTATCGTTTTCTGTCACAGCCAAGGCTCTCCTATCTTTGGACAGAATTCTGCACGTCCGAGTTGGCCAGAAAAGTGCGGGAACATCGTAGAATCCCAATACGTGCGAACCAAAATGCAACGGAGCCAACTGCTGACAGCGTCGAGGTGTATAGACGGAAGTTCTTTAAGCAAATCAGCGACCGCGATCCGGAAGCTCGCAATTCCGTGACTGACGCTCTGGCGTGGCAGATTATTGTTGAGTCTGCCCTGCTGAATGAGCAGATGATCCAGGACATGCGGGAAACCGCCTCGCTAAAGAACTGTCCGTGCATTACACAGACATGGGCGGATTTCTTTGGTCCGAATCCTTCTGTCGAAGCACGTTATGCTTTCAAGGAATACGTTCGCTGCAAGTGGCCGATTCATGTGTTTGCGTTGGACCCGGTGACTCAGGATCAGAATATTGCAGACACTTTCAGCCAACGACGTGAAATGCAGATGGCGATTGCGATTGCTGCCGCCAATCAGGGTTTGGGTGGACAGGCGTTGTCCCGATTCGTTCGACGTTTGGAGTACGATCTGGAGACCATTGAGTTGAACAGAACGGCCGTCGGATTTTCTCACGGCGACAATACGTTCGGCTGGCAGTTCCTTCCTCGCGTTCAGGCGCCACCCGCTCCCAGCAACCTGCGAGCAACGTTCGGTGATCTGTTGATTGGTGGCCAGGATCGCAACGACCTTCTTCGCACACGTCGATTGGAACCTGGGATTCGCGAATGTACGGCTCTTGTTGTGATGCCGTCGTTTGTGCCGCAGGTCACTGTGGATGTCAGGACCACATGGTTTCGACTGGCCAAACATACACCACTGCTTAAGTTTATGGCTCGTCGACCTGGCTATGAAAACAGCATGGAGCTAAGTCGGGAACTGGTCAACCTGAAACGCCTTCAGCAAAGATGTGTGCAGGACGCGCATCTGTATCGTAACGGCGAAGTATTTCGTCTGTGTAAGGCCGTGGAACGTCTTGATCGACGCCTCCCTTTGCAGACGCACCACGTTTCGGTGCCATGGGAAAATGATCTCGGCGGATTTGAATTATTCCAATCAGGTACCAGAGTTCTGGGGCCGGAACTGCACGGTTGGTATGGTGCGCCGGGTGTCATTGTTGCAGACGAAGGCAGAAGACGAAACTCATTAGTTTCGCTAATGAGCGCCGAAAAACGACTGTCGGACGCGAAACTTGATTTGAGTCTTGTGCCTTCCGGCGACGAATACAATTCTGTTCGGGCGAATCGTGAAAAAGAAGTGACCGGTGCGACCGGTGCTTTGGGGAAGGCGAGGGAAATCCATGCGGCTGTGCTTGCGTCACAGACTGACACCGCAGTCTTCCTTGTCGGCAAGAATTTCAGCGTGCTGAATTGCCGAGTCATCTCAGGCGGTGTCGACGTGACCGGAACGATTCAGGTCATCAACCGTAATCTGATGCAGGTGAGAATACCATCAACAGTGTCAACTGTCGCCACGGACCATGGTACAGACGAACAACGTCATGTTGTCGTGCACGTCGCATCTCCTTGTGGTGCGACCAGCAGACTGCTGATTCCCGTTGCCGGGCAAACCGAATTGAGTACCGCGGCAGCCGCACTTGAGGCGGTGACAAAGGCGAAGGACGCAGCCGTGGCTGCCGCGGGTACAGCCTCTGGAGCTCAGGCGGCTGCCGAATCCGCAAATACGAAAGTGCGGGCGGTAAGCAGCCAGTTGCCCGTTTCGTTGGTGTGGAACTCTGATGCTAAGGATCTGAAATTCTGCGTGAAGATCACCAAAGTGCGCGGACTACCGAAATCGCTCCATTTTTGTCCCGTTGCTGATGGATTCACTGAGCTTCCGGTGACCGAACTGAAAGCCAGTAGTCCATGGACGCCCGACAAGAAGACGCGAAACGTGACCGGAGAATTCGCTCTGTACGTGAAAATCCCCGACGTGGGTAAGAAGGCAGTAGGTCCGTGGAAGATCAATGACGGCAAGGTTCAGGTGAATAATAAATGGAAACCGCTCACCGCCAATCTTGTTGTTAATGAGGTACTGTCCAAAGTCTTCGGACACATTGACTGTACGAGTAAGGACCCAGTCGAGATCGAAGTCACAGGGTTCGTTCGATTCGATAACGGTCAGCCTGTCATGCGTGTGACGCACGCGCTCACGTTCGAACTGAAGATCGAGGACGAAGAATGAACTGACGCATCTTCAATCTTTAGAGTGAGAAGCCCCCGGACGACATCCGGGGGATTTTTGCGTTTCCGGCGGGAATGATCTTGCGAACGTGACTGCAACGTGATGCTCTTCGCTGGAGTGTCGTCGCGCAGACGGTCGTCCCTGGTGCATTACCGTCAGCTTGCTTCACGCGTCCGATCGCGTCAGTTGCTGCAGTTCCTTCGGCAGATTGAAGTGGACGTTTTCTTCGCGAACGGTTTCTTCGGAGACTTCGGCGTTGAAGTGCGTTCTTAGGTAGTCGATGCATTCCTGGACGACAACCTGTGGGGCACTGGCGCCGGCGGTGATGACGACCGTCGAATCCTGTTCAAACCAGTCCGTCTGCAGTTCCGACGCACCGTCGACCAGGTACGAGGGCACTCCCTGACTGACTCCGATTTCCATCAGGCGGCGACTGTTGCTGCTGTTCTGGCTGCCCAGAACAATCAGCACGTCCGCTGTTTCCACCAGCATCTTCACTGCATCCTGGCGATTGGTCGTCGCGTAGCAGATGTCTTCCTTTTTCGGGGATTCAATGCCCGGATAGCGATTCTTCAACGCAGCAATGACTTCGGCGGCTTCTGCGACGCTGAGTGTGGTCTGAGTCAGGTACGCGAGTCTGTCGTTGTTGATGAATGGCAGCTTGTCAACTTCGGCCGGTGTTTCGACCAGAGTGATGCTTTCGGGAGCTTCGCCCATGGTGCCGATGACTTCGTCGTGACCCTCGTGGCCGATCAGGATGATGTGGTAGCCGGCGTTGGCGTAACGGATGGCTTCCAGGTGGACCTTCGTGACCAGTGGACACGTGGCGTCCACTGTCTGCAGCTTTCGATCTCTGGCGATGCGGCGAATTTCCGGTGATACTCCGTGAGCACTGAACAGTAGAATGGACCCATGAGGGACTTCTTCCATGGAGTTAACGAATGTCACGCCCTTTATTGTGAAACGACCGACTACATATTTGTTGTGGACGATTTCGTGATAGACATAGATCCCCGAGCCGACTCGACGAATGGCTTCGTCGAGGCATTCGATGGCCATGTTGACGCCGGCACAAAAACCACGCGGGTTGGCGAGAAGGATTCTCATGAAGTCTGCTGGAGGGGGCGGGGCAGGAAATGGATTTACGTCGTGATTGCAGAAACGTCGTCTTCCAGTTCTGCCAACCGTGCCACGATCATCTGGTTTAACTCGGGAATTCCCTGGCCGGTGACCGCGGAAATCAAATGTACGTCCTTGCCCGATGTTTCCCGAAGCAATTCCACACATGTTTCGGCGTCTGGCAGTTCTGCCTTGGTTACGCACAGAATTTCCGGTCGACGGGCCAGAACGGGATTGTACTTTTCCAGCTCTTCGCGAATCTGGTCATAGTTACTCAGCGGATCGGAATTGTCCATGGGCGACGGTTCGACCATGTGGACGATCAGTCGGGTTCGTTCGATGTGTTTCAGGAATTCGTGCCCAAGTCCGGCACCTTGGTGAGCTCCTTCGATTAGTCCCGGAATGTCAGCCAGAACGTACTCGTGGTCCAATGTGACCTGAACGAGTCCAAGGTTGGGGTACTTTGTGGTGAATGGATAGTCAGCAATTTCCGGCGTGGCTCGAGACATACGGCTGAGCAACGTTGATTTACCGGCGTTGGGCTTTCCAACCAGACCGACGTCGGCGATGAGCTTCAACTCCAGCGTCACATCTCGCACTTCTCCAGGATGGCCCTGCTCGCATTCTCGCGGCGCACGGTTGGTGGAGCTGGCGAAGCGTTTGTTGCCTCTGCCACCCCAGCCGCCTTTGGCGATGACGACGGAATCGTTGTGCTGTTGCAGGTCCTTCAGCAGGTTCTTGTGTTTCGTGTCTTTGACCAGCGTACCGGGCGGCACCAGAATGATCGTGTCTTCGCCGCTACGGCCTGTTTTTAGACTGCCCAGGCCGTGTTGGCCTCGTTCTGCCTTCCAGTGGCGATGTCCGACGATGTTGCCCAGCGATCCCAGGTTGCAGTCCGCCTGAATGATAATGCTTCCGCCGTCACCGCCGTCACCGCCATCCGGACCTCCGCGCGGAACGTGGGCTTCTCGACGAAAGCTGCAACAGCCATTTCCACCGTCTCCAGCCTTGCAGAGAATTGAAACTCGATCCACAAACATGTTTGTAACACCATTCGGGTGAGGTGTGTGGCGCTCTGCCGGCAGCGGCGCCACGGAAATGGTCGTCACGGCCAGGCGTCGAACGCCGATCTGAAAAAAACCGCTCAGAACACGATTCGGTACTTACTTCGGGCAGATTCCGGCGAACTGACAGAAACATTGTAGCGTGATTCCACTTCTCGCTCAGCGTTTTCCTGTGGCACGTCCGCAATCAGATCCAATCGCCCCTCGGGAATGAAACCCAGGCTCCCGACGGATGCTAAACCTGGCAAAATGGCTCCAGGATTCAACCTGGGATCAGTTTAACGCTTACAACACGGTTCTGCTGCGAATGCTTGCTGTCGTTTCGCTTTTCATCGCCATCATGCTTTTCCGGCGGTATTTTCTTGATAACCTGTCCGCTGGGCGTTTCGTTTCCCGAGCGACATCAACCTCAGCAAGAGGTTTTCGTTCTGGATAGAAGTGTCGACGTCCCTTGAAAGTACCAATCAGGACGACTTGGTGAAGCATTTTTATTCAGCAACGAATGCCCAGAAGATTGGCCTGTCAACAATTGTTGATGTGTTTGATCGCGCAGACCTGTTTGAACTGCTGGATAACGAAGCTGTTCTGAAGTTGTCACAACTGGGCGGAAACGCAGGGTTCAGGAATTCGGCTGCTATTCGCAGGTCAACCGGGATTACCACGCGTCGTCTGCTGCGGGATGGTGTTCGGCCAGTAGACGTTGCTGTTGCAGTTTGTCGCAGGCTGGAAACCGTCAGCGGTTGTCCAATCGACGAATTTGATGCGATTCTGTTGTGCCACTCGAATACTGACTCGCAGGCCTGCGTTCGGCTGGCAGGTGCGCTGTCGCAGGAACTGGGGCTTTCAAGTGAGGCGATCACGGCGTTCAATCACGGGTGTTCCGGTTTCATTAAACTGATGCCTGAAGGAGCAATGGTGCTGGACAGCCTTCACCGTGACGCCAAAGTTGCGTTGGTTTCGGTGGAGACTCCCGAATTCTGGCATGACGGTGCTGATCGTTTGTTTTGCGGAATTGTTTCCGCAGGAGCAACTGCTGCCGTCCTGGAAACGGGACGAGGACTTCCGGTGGGTGCCTCCAGGAGTGACGATTTTCAGATCCCACCTGAACGGCGAATAAATTCCAACCCACTGTTTCGAATGGAGACAGCAGACGTCTTTGATTTTCGAGGTCAGCCCAGCTGCCGCACGGTGATGCGGATGAATGCGGAACCGGTGTTCATCAATGGCATCGAATTGATGCTGGACAATCTGCGGGCGGCGATGCTGTCAATTGATCGGCAGGCCGGTCAGCGAGTGATTGTGGCTCCACATCAGCCAAGCGGAAAACTTCTTCGTGCTCTGATTGCCGCCGCTGCGATGGAGTTTCCTGACATCGAGTTTCTGAATAACCTCGAATCCTACGGCAATACGATCTCTTCATCAGTGCCGACGCTGATATCCCGCATGGAAGAGGTTCTGGTGCTGAACAAACTTGAACCGTTGCGGGATAACGATCACATTATTCTGCTGGCAGCCGGGATCTGTATGACGGATATTGCCGACCAGATGTCGGCTGGACATACCTGCCTGCAGTGGCAGCGGAACACGTTGAACATTCCGCACCGCCAGGAAACCCCCGAAAACGCCAATGTATCGATCGGGTAATGCCTCTTCGAGGCTTGAGCATCGGTCGGACGTTTGCTTTCGGACTTCGTTCTGCGTTACCAATCGTCACTCCAACCTCGATTCTTAGACGGGACCTCGCACTGGTTCCACAGCGGGCTTCGCCAAAGTGTGGCGACTTCCACCACCGTTCAGCTGCGAAATTGCTCGTCGTCCCTGTGACACGCACTATTCGTCCAGCACCATGATTTCGACTTTTCGGAAGTCGCACGGGTGACTTTCTGACTGCAGCGATATCGTGCCGCCGTGCAGAGCGAGTTTGCCGTCCACGATCAGTTTTTTTGCACTGCTGTCGCGTTCATCCAGTTGTGGTTCGGTGTACTCAAGAACGACCTTTCCGTCCAGGATGTGTTTCACGACCTTGTTGCCCCGCACCTCGATTTCGGCCGTGACCCACTGATCAAGATGCAGGGTCTCTGAGCTGGACTTGATGCAGTGCTGCTTTTTCAGCTTGCCATCCATCACGACGTTTGTGCCCGGCGTACACAGGTTTGACGTGGTGCGAGGATCCTTGCCGTTTCCGGCCAGCAACTGGACTTCGATGGACACTGGAAAATCCTGATCAATGGCCATGGTCTCGGGCTTCTGACCGTGAACCATCACACCGCTGTTCCGGATTGCCCAGCCTGGCCCGCCCTTACACTGTTCGTTGACGAACCTGTATTCGACTCGAAACCGATAATGTGAGAACTCCTTTGCAAAGAACAGATGCCCGAATCGTTCGCCAAAATCCTCGTACTGGTCGTACCGGACCTTCATTAACCCGTCTTCCACCCGAAACGTGTTTCCGTAGTTTTCACCCAACTGGGAGTATCGAATCTTTGGCGTCCAGCCTGTCAGGTCTTTGCCGTTGAATAGCTGAACCCAGGCGCCCGGCTTGAATTCCTGTTCGGCTGCACGAACTGACGGGTCACACAGCAGAAGGGCGAGGGGCAGGATTATAAAATATTTCATTTTTGTCTCCGTGTTGTCTAGGTGTCAGAGGCCCGGATGGTTTTCTGGAGCCAACACTCCGGAACCAGAGTTCCACTAGTTGTTGCGTGATGTCGAGGATGTGTTTTCGATGCAGTACAAATGGCCGAAGGTGCGAAGATACAGGCGACCGTTGGCTGCGGCAGGAGAAGCTCGCGTGCCGTCTGCCAGGCGATTCTTTGCCACAACTGCAAACGTATCGCCCGCCCTGACCACGGTCGTGTCGCCTTCTTCGCTGCAGAAATAGATCAGCCCGTTCGCAGAAATCGGTGACGAAACATGAGTTCCACCGACCCTGTCTTTCCAGATTTCTTCGCCGGTATCTGCAGCGATGCAACTGGCCACACCCTTGTCGGTGATCATGTAAACCCTGCCGTCGACCAGAATGGGCGCGGCAAGTTTGGAATTGCCTTGTGTGCGATTCCACCTGACATGCGACTCAGTGACGTCTCCTGTCGTCGATTCATTCAGCTGAACGCCGAACAGATTGCGTCCACCGCTACCGGAGTGCAGGATGGCGATGTCGTTATGGAAAGCTGGCGGTGCGGCGGCGTTAAAGTCGCCGTGGCGAATTCCCCAGATTTCTTTCCCGGTCATCACGTCGTAGCCATACGCTCCTCGTGAGCCGACACTGACAACCTGAGTTCGGCCATTGACCTCGATCAGCCCTGGCGTGCTGTACGCTTTCCGCAGATCACCCTCGCGTTTGGGGTTACCGTCTGCGTCCAGGTCACCATAGTCCGTTGAGCGATTTGTTCGCCAGACCGTTTTTCCGGAACGCGTATCGACAGCCATCAGGAATTGTCTATCGATGCCGTCGAAGGTCAGGATCAACAGGTTTTGAAAGATGACGGGAGACGAGCCCGGCCCGCGAAAATGTCGACATTTGATGTCCCGTCGCTGCCAGACAATTTCTGCTGTTTCTGTGCTGAGCCGAGCGGTGCCGTATGAACCGAAGTGCACATAAACGGCATCGTCCTGAAGTGCGCATGACGGCGATGCGTAAGTGTTGACGTTTTGGCCGAGCGGTTCGGGGTCTTCGTTTTCGAACACCAGTTTGTGGTGCAGCACTTTTCCATTATCCGCATCAAGGCAATAGACAAACTGCTGCGTGCCGTCTTCTGTTGCCGCTGTCAGCCAGATCCGGCCAGCTCCGATCACGGGCGTTGAATGGCCAAGGCCTTCCAGCGGTTTCTTCCACTTGATGTTCTTTCCCGATTGTTCGTCGAATTCTGTCGGCAGGCCCTCGGCGTCGAGTGCGTCAACCTGACTGTTCAGGCCCGGACCGTTGCGATACGGCCACGAAAGTCGCAGTTCCCCGGCACTAACGACTGTCTGGAAGCAGAACACGGCGCCAAGGATGACTCGACAGCCCATGAAACCGAAATTGCAGGATGACTGGCGCTGAGAACGATGGCGAGTCCGTGAGGTTTGCATGGGCCGGAAATTCTCGATGAAAGGGCGCGAATGGGAAAGGAGGGAGGACTGATACGGTCGATGTTCGCCACGATAACGATTTGTCCCTCAAAATGCCTGCGTTCTGGCAGTTGCACGCCGGAAGAAAGACAGTTCTGCGGGGCCGATCCACCTCGCCAGGCGGTTCATTGGTCGTCACAGTTTGCCCCGTCATTGTGATTCCACCGCAGGTCCACCATTTACCGGATTCGACAAGTTGAAACTGCGGACACTGGCTTGCTTCTGGTGGCCGGCACGAGAAACTGTACGGAACCGGACTCATCTACGACTCCATTGTCTCTAATTGGACAGCGCCGCTCACCATTCACGCAACCGTGGAAGAATACTGGTTTTGAACCACAAAGTGGCCCCGGCCAAATACAGCCGTTTACTTATTGTCGTAGACGATACTGGCTCGTGGGAGTAACGAAACTGCTATCGAAAAGCGTTCTTCGCGGCCACAAGTCGGCGTGAAACGCTGTAAACATCCTGCTGATGTCCGAACCTATCGAAAGAATCCTGCTGCTGACCCACGAGCTGTCGTTTCGTGGTGCGTCGATCCACGCGCTGAGGCTTGCGAAAGGGTTGGAAGCCAGACATATTGAGACCGTCGTTCTGTGCACGCGACGGCATCCTCTGGATTCGACGTTGACGGAAAATGTACGGATTGTAAACGTGCCTGGGTATTCGGTTCCCTTATGGGGCCGCGTTGTTCAACACACCGTGCTGCAGAATCTCAGTGTACAACCGCCCGACGTGATACACGTTCTGGGGCCCCGCCTGTTGCCGCAGGCTTTGTGGCTGGGCAAACTGCTGCAACGTCCCGTGGTACTTGGCCTGACAGATCAGAGTGAAGCCGGTCACGTTGCTTTGACTGCGCAGAATGCCATCTGCAGAGCCATCGTTTGTGTCAGTGAAAGTGTTCGGTCTGCTTTGCCCGAGCGACTGGAGTTAACTGAGCAGCGCGTGATCCTGCCTGGTGTTCCGCTGGATGTATCTCACCGCACGCCGCCAATCCTGAAGGAAGGACACATTCCTGTTCTGGGGATGGCGGGGCCGTTGGAAGTTATCAAAGGCGGATCCTTTTTTCTGCGCGCCTGTCACCGTGTGTTGGAGGCAGGTGTTTCGATTCGCATTGTTGTTGCGGGTTCCGGTCCGGAGGAGCGCAATCTGCGACGTTTGTCGACGTCGCTCGAACTGGACGAACATGTTACGTTTGTCAACGACGGCACTTCGATGGACGCGTATCTGTCTGCGATTGATATTTTCTGTCTACCATCTCTGCAGCAGGGATTTGGGATTATCATGCTGGAAGCCATGGCACTGGGGCGGCCGGCGATTGCCTCAGGCGTCGGCGGCGTGTTGAGCATTCTGGAAGACAACAGGACCGGGTTGATTGTGCCGCCGTCCGACAGCCGTGCTCTGGCCGATCGAATGCTGGAACTGCTGAATGACCCGGATCGAGCGCGAAGGATAGCGATCGCCGGTCAGAATCTGGTGGAGGACCGGTTCACGGTGGATCGCATGGTCGACGAAACGATCACGCTGTACAACGATGTCGCACCGGCCGCGTTGGATTCCAGCTATCGCTCGGAGTAGGGCATTACTCTCTTTGTCAAACATGATCAGATTGCCCAGTCGCACCTGCCCCGAGACTCGCAGTTCCAGGACGTATCGACAGAACGTTGGCTCATGACAGAAGCGGCGCATGCGACACGTCTGACGTTGGTGAGACGGCCTGTAGGTTGTGCGATTCTACCGCCTGACCGGATCATAAGACTTTTGCCGGGTGAATGGGCAAAACGCGTCAACACACGGAAGGGCACGTAAGACTGATTTCATGTTCGCGCAACAGCGCGGTAGGATGGCGGCAAGTTACTTCAGGGACAAGGTTGTCCGGGTGCTGCTGGAAAAGGCTGAGGTTCTGTTCCGAAAAACTCATGCTCGCCAGCACATGCTCGCCAGCACATCGTCGCCAGCACATCGTCGCCAGCACGACGCGCGATGGGATCGTGTCAGTGACGATCGCGGCGACGGTCTCTGATCATGACGATGCCCGCCGTGTGCTGTGGTCCACGACCATTTGATTGGCCTGGAAATCGAGAATGCAACGCAGCTTTTGGTACACCGGAAACGCCTTTGCAGGTAGAAGAACGGAATCTATGAAACGCAACAGGGGGCACCAGATGCGGACGATGTCCATAGGTCCAACCATTCAGGGGCATGCGCGATGAAGGCGGAGATTATTGCCATTGGTTCCGAATTGACCTGTGGGGCACAGCTGGACACCAACAGCCAGTGGCTGAGCTGCGAACTGGAAGCTCGCGGCTGGACCGTGCAGCGACATACAACCGTGGCCGATGACCGCGCAGCGATGGTCCGCATCTATCAGGAAGCCGCAGAACGTTCTCGAGTCGTCCTGATTACTGGCGGACTCGGTCCCACGCTCGACGACATTACTCGGGATACACTCGCCGAAGCCTTCGGTCAGCAGCTTGTCGAAGACGAAGAGTCGCTGCGGCACATCGAAGCACTATTCACCAGTCGCAATCGGCAGATGCCGGAACGCAACAGGGTTCAGGCGCTGCGACCGGAATCTGCGTCCGTGTTACACAATGCTCATGGCACAGCCCCCGGAATTCTGCTGGAGCTTTCATCGCCGGTATGCACAATCGGCGTAATGCCGGGTGTGCCCGCCGAAATGCGACGCATGTTTCATGAGCGGCTGGTTCACGAACTTCCCGCCAGTGACGTTTTTGTACGACGATCTGTGATCCGCACATTCGGCCTGGGCGAATCTGATGCGGAACGCCTGCTGGGTGATCTGACGGCTCGCGGACGTAATCCGGAAGTCGGTATCACTGCCAGCGATGCGGTCATATCACTGTCCGTCACGGCCCGCGCGGGCAGCGCAGCAGAATGTGAGATGCTGACGGCAGCTGTCCGTGACCAGATCAAAGAACAGCTGGCGGATGTGGTGTTCGGTGAAGGCGAAATCGAACTGCACCATGTCGTCGCCGGACAACTGCTCCATCAGGATCGGAAGCTCGCGTTGCTGGAGGGACCGACAACCGGTGGGCTGATCGGTCAATGGCTCACAGAAACGGAGGAATTCGCCAGTCGACTGGCGCACAGTCAACTGTTTCCAAATCTGTCGACCATAGGGCCGCATTCTGCATCTTCGGCCGCATTAAACGGAGACTGGGAAGCTCTGTTACGCGAACACGGCAGGAAATTGCTGACGGAACGAACAGCAGACTTTGTGCTGCTGTCATCTCCGAGTACTCTGACGGTTGACGAGAACGGCGTCCGCAAACAACAGGGCAGCGTCATCGTTTTGGGTGCCGATCTTGATCAGTCGCAGGATGTCAGTATGACCGGCAACCTGGCTGTATTTCGTGGCCGAGCTGCGCGAACGGCTCTTAATCAACTGCGACTTCATTTGCTGAAGGTCAGGTAGTGTTTTTCCTGCGAGTGATTCGACCGCACTTTGGGGCTTTGACAAAGCAGTAGTCGGCTCTCAGCAGGTGTTTCTGACTCTTTTTCTATTCCCATTTGCACGCTTCCGCCTGATGACGAACCCAACAACAGAAAATGATGATGCTGCTGATGTGCACGTTCGCCCCGCAACACGTGACGACCTTCCGGCTTTGATACAGTTAATCACCGGATTCGTGGAAGCCAATCGTCTGTTGCCGAGAACTCAGAGCGAGCTGGATGATCTCATCCCCTTCGGTTTTGTCGCGTGCTTCGACAACCGGTTGGTGGGTTTTGCGGCATTGGAAATCTATTCACCCAAACTGGCGGAAGTCCGCAGCCTTGCCGTTGTGCCCGAAATGCAGGGCCATGGTCTGGGCAAGCGGCTTGTGCAGCAGTGTGTCGAACTGGCGCAAAGTCGTAATGTGCTGGAAGTGATGGCCATCACATCTGCTGAGGAGTTCTTTCAGTCCTGCGGATTTGACTTCACGTTGCCCGGCGAAAAGAAGGCACTGTTCGTGCGGACGAGGGAAGACGCCTGATTGCCGTCGGCTGAAAGAACCCCGTTCCCGGCCGTTCTTGCAGCAGTGAATTGCTGCGACCAGAACTCAACGTTAACGTTCGCAGCAGTCGGGCTATTACGGTTCACGGATCCGAATGAACATTTTCGGTCCGGTCGCCTGTCTCTCGGAGCAAAAGGAATCTGAATATGTCTGATGTTAAAGTGAGGGTTCGCGACAATGGTCCATTGCTTGTCTCCGGTCCGATTACTGTCGAAGACGCCGACGGCAATTCATTTGATCTGGGTGGCAAGGAAAACACTGCTTTGTGTCGCTGCGGTGCTTCCGGGAAACGTCCGTTCTGCGACGGCGCTCACAATCGCTGCGGATTCGAATCTGCCGAGCGGGCGTCGTCTTGATTTGATGGTGTGGGGTCAGGAAGACACAACACGTCCTGGTCGTCATTCTCTTTCGACTGTCTTTTAACGGGATCTCGCAGTGAACAGAATTTTCCTGCCCATCATCGTTCGGCTTCTGGTGTTTATGCTGTTGATCAGCGGAAGCGTAGTTGCCGCAGACCCGCCCTCGCCGGAAGTCGTGACGGAACTGACAGACGGATTGCGGAAGTTGCAGGCCCAGGTTGCCGAGCTTCAGAAGAATCCAGCTCTGCAGTCGCGCGACGGCAGAGCTCGGTTCGCGGATGTGGCCGTGTTTGCCAAAGCTGTCGAGTGGATGCTGCGGCACAACGAGTTTCCGAAAAAGGACTATGTCAAACAGGCTCGCAGGGCCATTGAGCTGGGCATTCAGCGAGCTCGTGATCTAGCTGCTAATGATCTAGCTGCTAATGATCTAGCCAACTCGGCGCCATCGTGGGAAACGCGAGTCGGGACAACTATTCGCGGCTATTTTTCGAACGTCGATGGCTCGGTTCAGCCTTACGCTCTGACATTGCCGGAAGGCGTCAATCCCAGGTCCGGCTCTCGGTGGCCTCTGCACGTGAAACTTCACGGTCGGGCCAACGACATGAACGAGGTCAATTTTATCTCGCGGCACGAGGGCAGGGCACTGCCCGCAGGTCAGGCATGGATTCAGCTGGACGTGTACGGGCGCGGCAATAACGCCTACCGCTGGGCTGGAGAAACCGATGTCTTTGAAGCCATCGCGGACGTCCGACGTCGGTTTCGTATTGATGACAATCGCGTGACGTTGCACGGGTTTTCTATGGGTGGTGCAGGAGCGTGGCATCTGGGCCTGCATCACCCGGCCAGATGGTCATCGGTAGGCCCCGGAGCAGGTTTCGTCGATTTCTATAAATACCAGAAGCAAACAGAACACCGACCGTCGTGGCAACACGAGACGCTGGGGATATATGATTCCATTGACTACTCGCTAAACGCCGCCAACGTCCCGATTTGTACGTATGGCGGTGAGAATGATGATCAACTGGTTGCGAGCACATCTGTTGTGGAAGCTGCAAAACAACTGGGTGTTGATATTAAGCTGGTGATTGGTCCGGGCATGGGGCATAAGTTTCATCCGGACAGTTTTCGGGAGTTCATGGCATTTCACGCAGAAAAGTCGCGGGCTGGTCGTCGTCGAAATCTGGGTCGACAGGAAATACGATTCACCACACGCAGCCTGCGGTACAACGAGTGCGATTGGCTGACAATTCATGAAACGGAACATGTTTACGATCCGTCAACCGTCGATGCGCACATGATTAACGGCAACGTCGAAGTCTCAACGATTAACGTGGCGATGTTAAGCCTTGCTCGGGACGTTGGCACTTACGCGATTATCGATGGTGACAGGCTGCCCTGTTACGACGCTGCGGACGGCCTGCTGCCCAACGTGCACTTCGAAAAGACGGCTGATGGCTGGACCGTGCTGGACTACGAAGCGTCAAAGCTGGTGTCCGATAATCTCGATTTGAACAAGCGACACGGCTTGCAGGGCCCGATAGACGACGCCTTCATGGATGCGTTTCTGTGTGTGACCGGGGCGGAAACGACACCGGACAAGGCACACGCAGGCTGGGTTGCGTGGACGTTGCAGCGTTTTGAACATGAATTTGACAAATGGTTGCGGGCTGAGGTTCGCACCGTCAAAGACACGGACGTTAAGCCGGACATGATTGCTCAGAACAACCTCATCCTGTTCGGGGATCCGTCATCGAACGCTGTGCTGCGAAAGATCCTGCCGAAACTGCCCATCCAATGGCAGGATGGTGAAATTACCGTTGGCGGCCAGTCGTTCGCCACAGACACTCACGGTTTGAGCATGATCTATCCTAACCCATTGAATCCACGCAGGTACGTCGTGATCAATTCGGGACACACGTTTCACGAGAAAGATTTTCGGGCGTCCAATTCCTGGTTGTTCCCACGACTTGGCGATGTTGCCGTCCAGCAGTTTTCGCGGAACGCGGATGGCAGCTATGCGGAAGAGACTGTCTGGGCCGCCAACTTCGATGCCTACTGGGCGCTGTCTGTTGCCGAGTGACCTGCGGGACCGGTTTCTGCGGCCGCATCGAATCAGGTTTGACAATCGGCCGGTGGGAACCGGCCCTGCGTTCTACTTTCGTTTTGCGCGATCCTTCCCGCGGCCTTCGCTCACCGGTCGTCCACCTGAGGCAGGCTTACGGGACGATACTTTTTTTCTGCCGACTGTGCGTTTTTGTCCGGTGGGTTTCTTTCCCGCAGGTTTTCCGCTGGCAGGCTTGTGGCGGGTTGATTTTTGAGAAGCTGGTTTGCCGCTGCTGCTGTTTGTCCTGGCTGACGACGACCGCCCTGACGGCTTTGGATTCTGCCTTCGTCGCGGACGTTTGCCTGCCGATCGGCTCTGTGTTTCCTCGACAAAGGCATACAGACTTCGTACTTCTTCAGCCCGAAGTTCACGGCATTGTCCGACCGCAAGGTAGCCGATCCGTAGCGGACCGAATGCGATCCGTTCCAGATTAATGACTTTGTGACCGGACCTGGCCAGCAGGCGACGAATTTCTCTGTTCTTACCTTCTCGCAGTTCCAGTTCCAGAAATGTGCTGCGGCCTTTCCGCTTCATCAACCTGATGCTCTGGAAACGAAAAAAACCGTCGGAAAAGTGCATGCCCTTTTCCAGTTCGGCAATCGT
The DNA here is from genome assembly GCA_024230215.1 of Fuerstiella sp. Taxonomy (GTDB): domain Bacteria; phylum Planctomycetota; class Planctomycetia; order Planctomycetales; family Planctomycetaceae; genus Fuerstiella. Next base: position 41,498 of record JAAERP010000476.1, read on the forward strand.
CTCCGGCGTCGGAATGCCGACCACCTGAGCTCGGTAGCGGCGAACAACTTCGTAACGTGGGTGAGCCAGGTGTTCGGCCAGACCGCCATCGTTCGTGATCAGCAGCAGCCCCTGAGTATTCTCATCCAGTCGACCGACAGTAAACAGCCGGTGATCGCGGCCCGGTACCAGATCGACTGCGCGGGGGCGACCACGAGGATCTCGATTAGTACACAGAACGCCCTTGGGTTTGTTCAGCAGGAAGTACTTGAAGGCGGGCAGGCGCAGCCGTTCTCCGTCGGCCCGCACGTCCTGTTGCTGAGGATTGACGGAATGTGCCGGGTCAGTCACGACCTTTCCGTCTACCGTCACGCGACCGTCTCGAATCAAGTCCTCGCAGTTGCGGCGGGAATCCACGCCAGCGTTGGCCAGAAATTTCTGCAGTCGCAGATCTTCATCGGAAGACAGGAAAGCCGGGCGGGCGGACTGCCGTTTGGCAGGGCCACGTGGTTTTGAATGACGCTTGCCCTGTTGAGAGCGCGACGACCTGGGAGACATGGACCGCATCCGCGGAAAAATTGCCAAAAGAGAATGTGGCGGTACGGTGAATCGATTGACCCGTTGCCGCCGGCGAGACGTCTGTTGAGTTCCGAAACGTCTCACCTTGCCTGTGCAGCGGGGAAGACGAACGGGCGCAGCCGATATCGTTCGGCTGCGGTCCACAAAAAGACACCTCAGTCATCCTACCCGTCTGACACGGAAAGCAGAGACCGAATCGATGAGATTCTCGGTCTTGGCACAGATGTTCAACAGGCGATCCCGTATGCGCCGTACCTGGCGAGGCCTGTGTCTCAGTTCGCTCGCGGAGTGGGGCGGAAGTTCCAATCGGGGCTGCCATTGGGGTCAGGCAGGTGAGGCGATTTGCCCAGGCCAAGGTCATCCAGCTTGAGATCCGCGTCTTTCCAGTAATCCTCGACCCGAATGAAGCCGTAGAAGCTGGGATAGAAAGGGTCCACAAAAGCTACGTCTGCTTCTGACGGAACATCCTGCCCGGTGAGATGATAGGCCGCATTTACGATCAGGCGACGCAGGTCTTCGCTGACGAAATCGAGCGATGCTCCGGCGGTCGTGCAAAATGATCGGCCTTCACCCTGACCGTCCGGAGTCATGTACGTATGTAGCCACGCCAGCGGCTGCATCGGATTGTTCTTGTCGCCTTCGATCGGTTTCGACGCCGGGTCCAGGGTCTCGGTCACAGCACCTCGCATCAGGATTGTGTCGGTGTCTGTCAGGTGAGTCACGCTATAGACGTCGCTGGGGGCAAAGACATCTTTGACGCTGTTCAGAACCGCGTGTTTGGCATTGGTCTCTTCGACCACGCCTCGACAGCCCTGCCGTTTGTGGCCGCCGTGATGATTGACCCATTGTTCGCCCAGCACCTTGCGGCCGAATTCTCCATATCCAATGCTGCCGAATTTTCCGTTGCCCCGGAATGCGTGAGTCGCCGTGCGAATTCCGATCACTGGCTTGCCCGCATTCAGGAAATCCGTGATGTGCTTCGCGCCCTCCGCATCCGGTGTGCGAAAACGAGTCCCGATCAACATCAGGTCTGCAGAATCCAGAGCATCCAGTCCGCGCAGGCCAGCCTGGTTGCCGGCGTCGATGTAGTCTGCACCGTCCGGGCCGAACGCAAAGATTACCGTACACTTGAAGCCATGCTTCTGGCTGAGAATCTTGCCCAGCATCGGCATCGATTCTTCGGTGCGATACTCTTCGTCACCGGCGATCAACACGATGTGTTTTGCGTTGTCGTCAGCACGTGGCGGATTGAATGTCAGGCGGTCGGCCGCCTGGGTCAGTTGAGTGGCGGCGACCAGCAGCAAAAGGCAGGATGATCTAATTATCATGAAATGGTTTCCCGTAGTTTGAATGATCGAGTTAGTAAGGTGTCGTCGCACCTCGTTCATTTCTTCGGTTTTCTGAAAAGTTCGCCCGTCAGGTATTCCAGTCGGCGTTTGACGGTGTCGTTATTCGCAACACCCGGCTGGAACAGTTCCTTTGAAACGGCAAACTCGTAGCCAGGTTCGCTATCCTTCAGAAGCACAAGGCTGTTCAGCATCAGGCCGGCTTCGATACCGGAAGATGTATTGCTGAGTGCCGACAGGATATCCGTTTGAGGATCTCGTTTTCCAATCAGGCCGAGGAACTCGGCGGCGCGGACCTTAACCAGACCGTGCAGATTCTGGTCAGCAAACTTCTCTGCCATCGGCGCGAGCGATGTCGCTTCGTCTGCAAATGAACTGCACGTGACCAGTGCCCAATAGATTTCCCAGCGATTCAGGCCGCCCAGAACCTGCTTCAGTTCACCTTCGGCGTCCTGCCATGGCAGCAATTGTAGATTGGCGATGTCCACCATCCGGCCAATGGCAGCGGCGTTTCGCTGTCCGAATTTGACAGGATTGTCAAATGCGGCATCTGCCAGATGGCTTTCGGGGAAGAAACTGAGGTCCGGCAACTCTTTGACGCGGGTAGTCAGTCGATCACGCATGTCCTGCAGCACTTTCGCATAGGCTGGATCGGTGGCCAGGTTGTTGACTTCGTGCGGGTCGGCTTCCACGTCGAACAGCTGCTCAGCGGGACGAGACTCAAAGAACTGACGCTGCTGTGCGTTGAGTTTGCCTTCCTGATACAACTTGCGCCACTCTGTGTAGGCCAGCATGCGATACCGATAATTGTTCTGCAGCCCGTCAAAGTTGAACGGTTGGTAGTTGCGCACGTAATCGTATTTTCCCTTTCGCAGCGTGCGGACCAGATCGTATTTTTCGTCAAAACGATCTGCGTAGCCCAATGCTTCGTCTCGGCTTTCGACTTCCTTCTGTGAAACGTCTTTCCCAAGGAACGGTCTGCCATCCATCTGTTCCGGCACGGCGACACCGGCGAGATTCAGCGTTGTCGGTCCGAAATCGATAAAGCTGACGAATCCGTTCTGTCGGGACCCGAGTTCCGCAGCAGCCAGGTGTTTCCACCTGTCGGGAACTCGCACAACCAGCGGCACGTGCAGACCGCTTTCGCACGCATAACCTTTACCGCGAGGCAACACGCCTCCGTGGTCGCCGAAGTAAAAGATGAACGTGTCTTCCAGTAGCCCGTCCGTCGTCAGGGCGTCGACGACGGATCCAATCTGCCGGTCCATCTGCATGATGCGGTCACGGTATCGAGCATTCGTATAACGGAACGTTGGTGTGTCAGGATGGTACGGTGCCACGAAGACGCTTTTGGGGTCCGTCGTCGTTTTCTCAGTCGCCATGACCTTTGCGGAAAAGTGCAGTGAGCTTTCGTGGCAAATTGCAAAACTCTGCATGTAGAAAAAAGGCTGGTCATCTTTGCGTTTTCGCCACGTTGCTTTTCGTGAGGACTCGTCCCACACGTTTTTCCCGGGAATTGCGTTGTAGTCCGTCTTACTGTTGTTCGCTGTGTAGTAGCCCGCGTCCCGCAGATGTTCCGGGAACATCTTCATCCCCTCCGGCAGCGGCACGGCGACAGATTTGCGGTGATACTGCGTTCCGATCCGTGGACCGTAACAGCCGGTCGCCAGCGTTGTGCGTGCCACACTGCAGACGGGGGCATTGGAAAATGCCTGGTCAAAGGTAAGACCATGGGCGGCCAGTGCTTCAATTCGCGGAGTGGGGGCACCATGCGGGTCAAAGTGTTTCAGGTAGTGAACGGAGTTGTCTTCCGAAACCAGCCAGACGACGTTGGGGCGTTCAGCCGCGCTCAGGCCGACTGTACTGCACAGAAACACTGCGGGAAGTAAAGACGCAAGGAATCGTTTCATGAGGATCGACGTAAATATGTGAAGGAAAAAGAACGGTCAATTGACACCGGTTGACGCACACGTGCCATTCCGCGCTGATATGATGATCGGTCATGACGCTAAACGCCAGCGTCGGGCGGCGTGTGTTGGCAGACGAACTCATAGAGCCCCGGTCTTTTGAAAAGACCGGGGCTCTGACGGGGCTCATCTGAGCAGCAAGAATGAACGACTATGCTTTTGGGTGATCAATCAACATGAAATGTAGCCTGCCTGCGGGTATCACTTTGGTTGTCATGATGTCGTTGGCGGGGGCCGCAGGCGACGACTTCAAGCCGGACCGATGTGAGATCCTGCCGCTACCGGAACACCGGGCTTCGTTTTCCATTGATGGGATTGAAAAGCTGCGGTGGCATTTTGATGATCGGTATCCTCGTCCGTTCTTCTATCCATTCAACGGGCCATCAGGAGTCTCGCTGACTCGCATGGGACATCCGGGTGCGCAGAACCATGATCATCATCGATCTGTCTGGTTTGCTCATCATAAGCTCAATGGTGTCGACTTCTGGTCGGATAACACAAAGGCCCGCGTCCGGCAGAAACACTGGTATCGATATCGAGATGGGAATGATGAAGCCGTCATGGCGTCATTGCTGGGGTGGTTCGACGAGGACGGAAATGAAGTTATGGAACAGGACGTCATTGCCGCTCTTCTCCCGATGGACGCAGGAGAACACGCGCTGGAACTGCAGATTACGATGCGTCCGCCACAAGGTGTTGAGGCCGTGATACTGGATAAAACGAATTTTGGATTACTGGCCGTGCGAGTTTCCAAAACACTCTCGGTCTACTTTGGCGGCGGGCAGCTAAGCAACAGCGAAGGTCTGGTTGGAGAGTCCAGTATCTTCGGCAAGCGAGCTCGATGGATGGATTACAGCGGTCCCGTTGTTGTTGGAACCGGAGAAACTCGACACCTGGTTCGTGAAGGGATCACATATTTCGACCACCCGCAGAATCCTCGCTACCCGACGTACTGGCACGTTCGCGAGGACGGCTGGATGGGAGCGTCGTTTGGCATGCAGGAGGAATGGACGATCGACCGGCAGAATCCGCTGGTCCTGAGGTATCTGTTGCACGCTCACTCGGGCGACTACAGTCATGACACAGCCGTACGTGTTCAGCAGAGTTTTTCGGAGCGGCCCGGATTTCGGGTTCGCAATCCAGATTCTCACGAACGGCATCGGCAGTATGAAGTTGAGCGATTGGCACCAGCGATCGCCAATGATTGACTGCGAAAATACAACGACTCAGCTCATTTCCAGGTTCGATGGAGTGGTCACGTCGACTGCCTCATATCGGCGTGTTTACGCCGTCCGCCAGCTGATAAGACTTGACATTGGTCGCAGTACGCGGTTTCATGGTGAGCCAAAACGCGGAGAATTTTGCGTTGATTCGACGGCAGAATGGCCGAAGAATGGCCCAGTTCGCCGACTCTGTGGTGACTTGGCCGAAACATAACAAAAATTCTGGAGACAATTGAATGCGTAGTGTGAAAAACCTCGGTCGCTTCGTGACCGCTGGTGCCTGTCTGTTTGCAATCGTCGCTCTGACTGGTGACTCGGCGTCTGCTCGTCCCAAGTATAACTCGGTGATGAGCAAACTTTATCCTGAGCTTACGAAGAAGCACGGTAAGAAAGACAAACTGTCCTGTGCGGTCTGTCACCCATCCAAGAGCAAGAAGAAGAAAAACAACTACGGCGTGGCCATGGGCAAGAATGTCGGTAAGAAGAATCAGTCCGATCTGGAAATTATCAAGGAATCCATCGTCAAGGCTGAAAAGGAAAAGAGCGCGACAGAAGACAAGACCTTCGGCGACCTGATCAAAGCCGGTGAACTGCCGGGTACAAAAGACGAAGTGGAATAGTTCGTTTCTACGAACCAAACGCGAGCTGTTTTGATGACCGCTCGCGTTTTTTTATGCGCACTCAGAAAGATTACGTTTCCTGGTGGGCAGTCATTTCACATTGGCAGGTACTTGCGGTTATGCTGGGACGGCACAGCGGCGATATGCGTTTTTCCGTTGTGTTCTCCCATCCAGTCCCTCCCTCAATCCGGAAGCTTCCATGAGCGCCGCCAGCGAATCCAACCGTCGTCAGTTTCTCACTTCAAGTACGGCTGCCACCGCGGCTCTGGCCGTGTCACCAGCTTTGTCCGTCGGAGCCTACGCCAGCGGCAGTGACCTGTTGAAGATCGGCCTTATCGGATGCGGGGGGCGAGGCACCGGTGCTGCGTCTCAGGCGCTGAATGCTGACTCCGGCGTGGAACTGGTGGCGATGGCAGACGCTTTTGACGACCGCCTGCAGAGTTCCCGGACTCGTCTGCAGCGGCAGTTCAACAAGGAAAACGAGACACCTCGCGTTAACGTAATTGACGACAATTGTTTCGTCGGCTTCGACGCGTATAAGCAGGTCGTCGATAAGAGCGACGTTGTTGTGTTGGCATCGACTCCGCACTTTCGACCGCGACACCTGAAAGCGGCTGTTGAAGCCGGCAGGCACGTCTTCTGTGAGAAGCCCGTGGCCGTCGACGGACCGGGCCTTCGGTCTGTGCTGGAATCCGTCCAGAAAGCTCGTGACAACAACACGTCCATCGTCAGTGGCCTGTGCTGGCGTTATCACCATGGTAAGCGAGCCGTCTTTGATCAGATCAAGGATGGTATGATCGGCGATATCGTATCCATGCAGTGCAGTTACATGACCGGTGGCGTCTGGGATCCACGAAAGACGAAGGCAGAATGCAGCAGCGAAATGGAGTACCAGTTGCGCAACTGGTACTACTACACATGGTTGTCCGGTGACTTCAATGTGGAACAGCACATTCACAGTCTGGACAAGATGTTGTGGGCCATGGATGACGAAGCACCGGCGACAATCAGTGCCAGTGGTGGTCGACAGGTGCGGACGGATCCGAAGTATGGCAACATCTACGATCACTTCAATGTGGTGTACGAATGGGCCAACGGCGTGAAAGCGTTCGCTCGCTGCCGTCACTGGAAGGGTTGCGAAACCGATGTCAACGACTTCATCGTTGGTACCAAAGGCCGCGCCGACGTGATGAAACACCGCATCTTCGACCTGGACGGCAAGGAGATCTGGAAGTTTGAAGGTGAAGGCGGTGACATGTATCAGATCGAACACGACGAGCTGTTCGCCGGGATTCGAGGTGCCAATCCGATCAACAACGGGGACTACATGTGCAAGAGCACAATGCTGGCCATATCCGGTCGCATGGCTGCTTACACGGGTAAGAAGCTGTCATGGGAAGACTGCATGAATTCTCAGGAAGACCTGGCCCCGAAAACCTACGACTGGGTCGACGTTCCCGTTCCGCCCGTCGCTATTCCCGGTAAGACAAAATTCGTGTGACGTAAACCGTAAACGCTGCCACGTATTTTCCTGTTGTGCATCCGGCGCCTCGTAATCCCGGATGGACCGTGTCCTGTTGTACACGATCATGGCATGACTAGTGCGTTTGACTTAATCTGTGAACTGTCCTGGCCTATTGGGATGCCGGCTTATCAGGTCAAAACGTGTCTTTCGCGGCCACGGATCGGCGTGAAACGCTATCGCATGCGACTGATCGCGATCATTGCACTGTGCCTGTGTTTCGGCCAACAGGGGAATGGTGCAGACCGCCCAAACGTTCTGTTTATCATTGCCGACGATTTGCGGGACGAACTTGGCTGTTACGGTGCGCCCCACATCCGGTCTCCCAATATCGACCGGTTGGCCGCGTCAGGTACGTTGTTTACGCGAGCGTATTGTCAGTACGCGGTTTGCGGCCCGTCGCGTTCCAGCATGCTGACCGGTTGTTATTCGGGTACAACAAGGGCCTTCAACAACAGGACTCATTTCCGAAACGCGAATCCACGCCTTGTAACGCTGCCCCAACATTTTAAGAACCATGGCTACCGCACGGCAGCAATTGGGAAAGTGCTGCACGACAGTCAGAAAGACCCGTTGTCGTGGACCGATGGCCATGTTTTTGAACAAGGCCTTAACTACGCTTCGCCGCAATACCGCGACAGACGAGCACTCATCGACGGTTTTCATGAAGAGAACGGTCAGCTGCCGCTGTTCGAAGGTCCGGATGTCGCCGACGATGCCTATCGCGACGGCGTCTACGCGAACAGAGCCGTTGCATCGCTGGAAAAATACGCCCGTGGCGAGCAGCCATTTTTTCTGATGGTTGGTTTCCATAAACCTCACACGCCGTTTAATGCGCCCAGCAGGTACTGGGACCTCTACAGCCAGGCGGACATTGATCTGGCCGCAAATCAGTTTCCACCAAAGGATGCGCCTGCCTTTGCGGTTGCCGGGGCCAGGTATGTTCGCAGCTTCAAGGACATTCCGACGGAAGGACGACTTCCAGGCGATCTGCAGCGACAGATCAAGCACGCCTATTTCGCTTGCATCAGCTATATCGACGCTCAGGTCGGAAAGCTCATGCATTCGCTGGAAGCAAACGGTCAGGCCGAAAATACGATTGTTGTTTTTACGTCTGACCACGGTTATCAGCTGGGCGAGCACGATCTTTGGTGCAAGCACACGAACTTCGAAACATCAACGAGAGTCCCGCTGATCATTGCCGACCCCCGGATGAAACAACATGGCCGCCGTACGTCGGTGATGACTGAGTTGATTGACCTGACGCCCACATTAATCGAGCTGGTTGGTCTGCCCGAGCTGAATTCCGCCGATGGCGATTCCGTGGCCGCCGTGCTGGATGATCTGTCAGCTGCTGAGAATCTGCCGACCACTGCAAGAAGTCGCTATCACAAAGGTGGCAACACGGGGATTTCCATTCGGACGGAACACTTCCGTTATACGGAATGGCGATCTTCAAAGACAAAGATGTTGGTCGCACGAGAACTCTACGATCATAATGCTGATCCAAACGAAAACAGCAACGTCGCCGAGCTGACCGATTACGCCGCGACAGTGCGACGTCTGGAGAGATTCGTTGCTCCGTAATTGCTCCCGACGGGCCGCGTGGATTTCATAGCGCTGTTCCGGCATAATATGTTGGTCGAAGGACTTCCGCGGTTCACGAAGATGTCGGTTGAAAACAGCAGCCGGAAACAGCAGCTAATAGTGCGATGCATCCGAAGGGCCATTCCGGCAATTGGTTCCTGGCCCCTTTCCTGTCCGTTGGTGTGTGCCACTACTTTGCCCGTACCCTGAGGTTGACCAGGACACTGGCAAAGCCAGTGGCACACAATCCCACATTGAATCCTGACCCTTTGTCGAGCCTCCGCCCCCCAACTCGATTCGAAGCCATTGATGAATCATGCAGTTTCCGACCGACGACAACTCTGCCACTCTGCATGCACTCTTTCCCACGTTGGTTTACCAGGCACGTCTGACGGATGATTCGTCGTATCCGTTCGCCTTTGAGGACGAGGCTGATCAGTTTAAGTTCCAGGTGGAGAGCGGAACTGGAGGTAAACATTTTGCGGGCGAATATCACGGGAAGATTCTTCTGCACCAACAGGAATCTCTGCAGCCGTTCTTCAGGACTCTCGCGGAAAACGTCGCCAGCTATCTGCGTGTACTGGGAATGAGGCCTGAATTCTTTGAGATGCAGTGTCTCAAGAGCTGGTTCGTTTTATGCGAACCGGGTGACGGAGAAGATGATGCTCTGATGTCTCACCATCATTCGTGCAGTGACATATCCTGGGCGTACTACATAAATGTGCCCAATGACAGTGGTGCCATCAGGTTTCACGCGGGACATAATCTCAACACAGCCCCGTTTGGATCTGCGTTTCACTACGACTGGCATGACGAACAGAAGTCTGCGGTCAATAAGCTCAACTGTTGGAACCGAGATACCTGGTGCATTCAACCCACGGTCGGCGACCTGTTGCTGTTTCCTGGACACCAGTTGCATTCGGTCGACGCCAATCACAGCGAAACAACCCGAATTTCCGTTGCCGGTGACATTGCGCTGCTACTTCGGGAAGAACATACGAATCTGGAATTCGGGCGGACGGCACAGAAACACTGGTTGCAGCTGCCTTTGACGGAAAGACCTGTCGACGATGATTCGTGACGGAATGTCCCATATTCAAACCGATCCACTATGAACCTTCAACGGCGTGCGCGGTGGCGGAGTGGCCTATGGTCGCGATCACAACCCCGACGCGATGACGATCTGGATGGTGGGTGGCGGCTGCAAGGCCGGCCATACTATCGGAGCCACCGACGAAATCGGAGCAACAGCCGTCGAGCACGTGCATCACATCCGCGATTTCCACGTGACTTTGCTGCGGTTACCGGGACTCGACGACAACAAGCCAAGTTACTACCACGCCGGTCGTTTCAAACAGCTAAGTCAGTTCGGTGGCAAGGCGATTGAGGAATTGATCGCCTGAGGTTGGTGGGGATAAATACGGCCACGTTGCCAACCTGCGACCTCGTCTTCAACCTACGGCAGAAGATCGCCGACCGCGACGGGCTCACTCGGAAACGTCGATGAGGTGAAAAAGGCGTCAGCGGTATAGACGCTAACGTCTGTATAGTCGCCATCCGCCGGGTTCTGATGTACTTCCAAATGCTGGTCCTGTAGATTCAGAATCCAGTACTCAGGTATCCCGTGACTGGCGTAGAGACGACGTTTGGACGTCTGATCAAAACGCAACGATGAGTGGCCCACTTCGACAACCAGCGCGGCTGTTGTCGGATGTTCTGCGGAGTAGTCCCGCGGCTTGCCAGCGACCACCGACAAATCCGGTTCTGGTTCCGAATCAACGCTGAGTGCAAGCGGCAATTGCACACGGATCACGACATCTGTCGATGCGACTGCGTGCAACGCCTGCAGAATCAACTGAATGCCGGTCGCGTGTTTCGCATCCATCGGACTCATGACCAGAATCTCCCCGCTGATCAGTTCGACCTTTTCATTCTCAAACACACCGGTCGTCGCGGCGTGATGGTACTGCTGCCGCGTCCACCTTTTTGTTTCACGCAGGGCCGTTGACATTGCAGGATTCCTGGAAATACATGTCAGTTCGGCACTGATTCTACCACGCTTCGCCGCGGCATGCACGGTGTTTCCTGATGTGATATGACAACGTGGCAAATGACAGCGAGCGCTGAACTGCCGTTTCGTCCATGGAATCGTCGCTTTGTGACTCAACACTCTTTGAAGTTGCGTCAATACGTCTCCACTACCAATCGCCGGTTATTTCGCCACCGGCTTTCGTCAGCAGCGCCGACAACACGGCTGGGTCGGTATGCTCTGAAACGAAGCGAGCGGAACCGTCAGCCAGCAACACCTGGGCTCCGCCCTGATGGTAGGACGACATGATGCTGTCGGAGTGGTCAATCCGTTCTGAAGAGGCATTAACGGAGATGGGGTTGATCTCGACGTCCTGTCGCGAGGCTCGGTCCACACGATGCTGGTACCACAGGCTTCCATGGCCATCAGAGTATTGGAAGTGCCATCTGTCATCGAGAGGAGTGCACTGCCAGGCCCGATACCTTCGAAGATCGTCTGAGGTCCGGTCGGAACAACGTATGATGTTAGAAACTGCCCTTTGGAATTGCGATCGCGACCGACGGGCCGTTGAGGGCAGTTGTAGTTGTCGATAAGCGTCATCGCCAATCTCCGGTTATCTCTCCTGTCTGACTTCTTCTAAACCTGCGAATGAATAACGATCGTTTTCATCTCTGTCATTTCTTCGATGGCGTATTTCGGACCTTCCTTGCCCAGGCCGCTGTCTTTGAGACCGCCGTATGGCATCAGGTCGGTGCGCCACATGGGGCCCCAGTTGATGTGGATGTTGCCGCTGTGAACTTGACGAGCGAACTTCATGGCCGCATCGATGTCCTGAGTGAACACGCCGGCGCTCAGGCCATAGTTTGTGTCGTTGGCCATGCGAATGGCGTCGTTGATGTCAGTGGCTCGCAGGATCGCCACCGCCGGGCCGAACACTTCTTCGCGGACAACTTTCATGTCGGCCGTGGCCCCATCCAGCAGCGCGGGTTGCACGACGGCACCGTTCCGCTGTCCACCGCACACCAGTTCCGCACCCTGGCTGACGGCTTCGTTGATCCAGTCGTGCACGCGTTGTGCGTCCTGAGCGCGCACCATGGGGCCCACCTGAGTGTCGTCGTTGAGTTGATCGCCCGTCGCAATTGCTTCGACTTCCGGGCGCAGCGAGGCGATTAGTTCGTCGTGAACCTCGTCCAGCACGATCAGACGCTGGGCCGAGATGCAGACCTGTCCGGCGTTTGCATAACCGCAGGCCAGCGTTGCCTTTGTCACCATGTCCATGTTCGCATCGGGCATGACGATGAGCGGACTGTTGGATCCCAGTTCCATCGTGACGCGTTTCAGTCCCGCAGCTTTACAGATCTGCTCACCGACTTCCTGACTGCCCGTAAAACTGATCTTGCGTACTCGGCGATCAGTGCAGATTGCGTTGCCAACCGTGGAACCACTTCCAGTGATGCATGTGATCGCCAGTGGTGGCACGCCGGATTCCAGCAGGATCTCGATCAGCTTAAGCGCCACCAGCGGTGTATCACTGGCTGGCTTAAGCACAACGGAATTACCCGCTGCCAGGGCCGGGCCCACTTTGTGGCACACCAGATTCAAAGGAAAGTTGAACGGTGTGATGGCAGCGATCACGCCGCATGGAACTCGCATCGTGAAGCCCAGCTTACCTTCCGTGCCCTTGCCTCCGTCCAGCGGCAGAAACTCACCGCCCAGACGTTTGGCTTCTTCGCTGCTTATATCAATCGTCTGAGCAGAACGTTCCACCTCACCCAGTGCTTCGCGGAGCGTCTTGCCTTCCTCCATGCTGATCGTTCTAGCCAGATCGTCGGCGCGATCTCTCATGAGATCCGCGGTCTTGCGTAGCATCACGTATCGGTCATACGCGTGCACCCCCGCCATGACGACGGCACCGTCAACGGCCGAGGCAAGGCCTGCCGCGACGTCGTCGGCAGACGCCGCGGGCACTGTGTCAATGATGTCTCCGTTGAACGGATTCGTGACTTCGATCACTGCGTCTCGATCCTGCCATTCCCCCGCCAGATAAAATTTCATCGCGATCTCCTGATCCTGTTGAGTCTGTTACAGCAGAATTAAACGACAACTGTCCGTGTTTCGCAATCAAACACAGGGATAACGTGTCACCATGTTGTGTTGAATATTCTCGGGCTGAGGAATGATAGCAGCTGCGATTCGGTGTAGACTGGCGGACCGGGTTTGCAGTGTCGGTGAACCATTTGTCCGCATCTTGAGGCTTGGTTTTATGCGTGTTCTGCTTTGTGTGGTGTTCTCAGCGGTTTCAGTTTCACATCTCGAACAGACAACGGCACAGCAGCAGGGGAAGGGTGAACCTGTTACTCAGGCAGCAGTTCAACTGCCCGACGGAGCGAAAGAGTTTCCGGAATTACAACTGGATTCCGGCACGGCGTACCAACTTGCGACGTCGGTGATCATCGAGCTGGACGATGTGCCCGATGCGAATCTGCTGATCATCCCCAGGTTGGCGAACGTGGTTGAACGCATTCGCTGGGTCGGTGGTGACACGGCGGCGACCATGACGCTGAAGCCGGAAATCAATCACTGGGTTGTCAGACTGTCCTCGCCACCGGCCGGCCAGAAGAAGCTTCTGGTCCTGGATCTTGATTCTGCTCCCCGGGCGTTCAACGACAAAGTCATTGCCGTGGCGAACGAAGACGGCGTGATTTCACTGCCGGCAAAGTATGCCACTGTACATGGCGAGAAACTTCGCTTTGAGCCTCAACCGCACAAGAACACGGTTGGGTACTGGGCTGTCGAAAAAGATTTCGCTGAGTGGCACTGCAACGTTGCCCAGACTGGCCGGTTTGATGTGGAGATTCTTCAGGGGTGCGGCAAAGGTCACGGGGGCAGTGCAGTTGAGCTGCGGGCGGCCGACCAGCGGCTGTTGTTTAAGGTTCAGGAGACAGGACATTTCCAGAATTTTCGCTGGCGGCATCTGGGCCAGGTAGAATTGAAGGCGGCTGATGACGTTCTGCTGCAGTTGGTCCCGCAAGAGAAGGTCGCCGGTGCAGTGATGGACTGTCGTGAGATTCGTCTGGTGCCCGCAGGAACGAACAACGTAACTCTGCGACGCACAGGTGTGAACGTAGATGGAAGTCGTGCTGACGGCAGGACCGTGCAGAACAGCCGACCCAATGTTCTGCTGATTTTGACCGACGACCAGGGCACGCTGGATGCCGGTTGCTATGGATCTCGTGACCTGTTCACGCCACGAATGGATGGACTCGCCAGCGCTGGTGTGCGGTTTACTCAGGCATACGCGCACATGGTTTGCTGTCCGGCTCGAGCGATGTTGATGACCGGTCGATATCCTCAACGATCGGGCGTCACTACCTGGACTCAGGGAGACTTAAAGTCGGAACGTGGCATCAATATGGCATCTGATGAACTAACAATCGCCGAAGTGCTGCAGGAGGACGGATATCGCACGGCTCTGTTCGGAAAATGGCATCTGGGTGCAGCAGCTGACGCTGGCCCGACCACTCAGGGCTTCGACGAATTTTTCGGTCATCGCGGGGGATTTATCGATAACTACAACCACTACTTTCTACATGGCAACGGATTTCACGACCTGTATCGTGGTACTACAGAGGTGAAGAAACGCGGTCAGTATTTCCCGGATCTGACCGTTGCGGAATCCAGCCGGTTCCTGAGTGAACACATCCGTGATCACGCCGACGCGCCATTTTTCCTTTATGCCGCTTTTAATATTCCTCATTATCCTGAACAGGGAGATTCACGTTTCGATCAGTTGTACGCGACGGCAAAGATGCCGCGACAAAGTTACGGGCGAATGATCACCACGGTGGACGATCGCATCGGACAGATTCTGGATGAACTCGACCGCCTTGGTGTGCGGGACAACACTGCAGTCATCTTCCAGAGTGACAACGGACATTCCGCAGAGAATGCCCATATCAGGCCCGATAATCATTCGTCGGGCCTGGTGAAGGGGCATTACTACGGGGCCAACGGCGGAGGCGGAAACACGGGCCAATGGAAGGGGCACAAAGGTACGTTTTACGAAGGTGGTCTGCGAGTTCCGGCCATCGTCAGCTATCCGAAACGATTGCCGTCGGGTGAAGTGCGTGGTCAGGCGATCACACTCTGTGACTGGTTGCCGACGATCACAAAGCTCTGCAATGTTGATCTGCCGGAGAATCACGTTCTTGACGGTCGCAGTTTGCTGCCCATCATCAACGACAACGCGAAATCGCACCACGGCGTGATGCACTGGCAGTGGCAATCAAAGTGGGTCGTCCGTGACGGCGACTGGAAACTGATTGGCAACGCGAAACGTGCTGCGGAACTTGTCAGCCTGGCGGACAGAGAGCCGGAGAGCATTAATCATGCGGAGGAAGAACCCGAGGTCGTGGCGCGTTTGCAGACGTTGCACGACGAGTGGCTGGAGCGGGTGAGCCAGCACTGATGATGTGTGCTTCGCATCGTCGAAATCTCCCCGGTGGGGCGGAATGACTTCGGTCAGATTCCTCAGACCGCCGAGAGTATGATAAGAAGGGGCGGTTGTTCTCCACGGTATACCACCAACTCTGCTGGTGAGTACTCATGCGACTTTGCCGTTATTTGATACAAGCACGCAGACGCAGGCAAGTGTTTTTCATAAGCGCACGAGACCCACTCGCTGGCGTTTCGAGCTTGTATTGCGGCCCCTTCCTCATACACCGGCTCTGATTCCGGTCTTGTTGTTCGGGAATTGCCCGCGTAAAACACGGACCGGTGGAATCTGCCGGACAACAGTCCCATGAATGGATGCATGGAGCGAACGATGAAACTCACGATTGCTGTACTTACGTTGACTGTTTTTACGTCAGCGCTGTCAGCCTGCCCGTTTTGCCTGGCCCCAATGCAAACGTGGGCCGAGATGATTGCAGAGGCTGAAGTTGTCGTCCTGGCAAGATTGCTGGTTGCGCACGAGGGATCGCAGACGGACAAGCCGTATGCCATTCTGGAGATCGTCGAAGTCCACAAAGGGCAGGACGTACGTCCTGCTGGCAAACGTGTTCACATAGATGACTACCTCTATGGACAGGCTGGCGACCTGTTCCTGGTAAGGGGTGGTTTTCGTGACATGGCGACCCCGGAAATTATCGAAACCTTTGCCACGGATGAGCCCGATTCTCCGCCACCTGCGGAATCAACTGCGATCCGGAAAGTCTCGGCGACCGACGCCGCAGATAAGCCGGTGTCGGCTTCCACGTCAAAGACGTTCGCATGGGACCGCGCCGATCGTGTTTCAATTGCCTCGTATCAATACGTCACTGCCGCACCCGACCCGACGGATGAAGCCCGGGAACGGTTGAAATACTTTCTGCCGTATTTGGAGACAAAGGATTCACTGGTTGCTGCCGATGCATGGGGTGAGTTTGCGAATGCGACCTACGAAGACATTGTGGCGAACGGTAAGTCGTTTCCGGCAGACAAGCTGCGGACGTGGATCGCTGACAAACAGACCAGCCCGGAACGGCTGGGTCTGTACGGAATGATGCTGGGCCTCTGCGGCAGTTCACAGGACGCGGCGTTTCTGCAACAACAGATTGGCCTGCCGACGTCAGCAGAAATCCGCTTTGGCGTTGAGGGGTTAATGGGAGGATTACTCCTGCTGAACGGCGAAGACGGTCTCAGGTTTCTGGAAGACTCACGATTGAAAAATGCCAACGCATCGCAGTTTGACTGCTTTGCCGTAGTCCAGGCCCTGCAGTTCATCTGGGCCTATGAACCCGACCTGATGGAAGAACAACGATTGCGATTGGCGTTGCATCCCATGCTGGAACGGGCAGACCTGCGGGAAATCGCCATTCGGGATCTGGCTCGTTGGCAGGACTGGAGTGCTTTGTCGCTGCTGCCGAGAGTCTTCGAAGAATGCGGCGCGGACGACCCAGGCACGGTTCGCGCCATCGTTGGGTTTCTGTTCGTGTGCCTGAAATCCGGCGATTTGGACGAAGTCGGTGCTGCCGCCGCTGAACGACTGCTCGACCGTATTCGCAGGGAAAACGGTCGCCTTGTGCGGTCTATGGAACGCGACTTTCGCTAACCTTTAAGTCGTTTATTCTTCCATCGTGATTCTGAGGGGCTGAATTCGTAGACTGGTGCTGCAGCAGGACGACCGGTTTAAAGTCTCTGACCAACGCGGCAGCAGCCCCTTGATCACAGTTTCACGACTCACAAAGCAGTTTCCATTGTCCGACGGCAGCGTTGTGACAGCCGTTGATGACGTTTCGTTCGCCGTGGATCACGGAGAGGTATTCGGGTTGCTGGGACCGAACGGTGCTGGCAAGACGACAACGCTGCGAATGATGCTGGGCCTGCTGCAGCCTTCGTCGGGAGATTCCAGCATCGATGGCGTATCGGTTGCCGACAACCCCGACCGGATCAAGCGGTTAATCGGTTTTGTATCGACCAGCGTCGGCGTTTATCAGTGGCTGACGCCTCGGGAAATGTTGTCCTTTGTTGGTGATCTGTACGATGTGTCGCCTTCTGATCGCGTTGAGCGCATAGAACGGTTGGCAGACGTTCTGGATTTTCGGGAATACGTCGATCGTCGGTGCGGCGTGCTGAGCACGGGGCAGAAACAGCGAGTGAATCTGGCTCGGGCACTGATGCATGATCCTCCGGTCATGTTGCTGGACGAACCAACGCGGGGCCTTGATGTTGTCGGCAGTCAGGTTGTGTTTGAGTATCTTCAGCTGCTGAGATCGCAGCAGAAGGCGGTCATTATTTGTACTCATCGACTCGATGAAGCCGAGCGGTTTGCTGACCGCTTCGGACTCCTGCATCAGGGACAACTGCAGCACTACGGTACACTGGCGGAATTGCAGTCCGTGACGCATGAGCAGACTTTGACACAGATGTTTGTCAACCTGCTGAAGACTTCAGAAGCGACGATATGACCAGAGGGCCAACACGCCGCATGACGTACCGGCAGATGCTCTGCACCCACTGGCTCACAGTCGCAGGTCGCTCCTGTTGACTAAGCGAGAACTTGTTCTTCATGTCCGAAAATTCTCAGCACAGTCACTCAAAGGAATCCAGCAGCCGCACATGGCGACTGGCGACTAAGGAGCTGCGCGAAATTCTGCGTGATCGTCGGACTGTGATCACACTGGTTCTGATGCCGCTGCTGGTCTATCCATTGCTGGGCGTGATCCTGCGCAAAGGTCTGCTGAACAATTTGTCACATCTGCAGAAGGTGGAAGTTCATGTCTGCCTGGAGTCAGAAGAAGCTTCTCGGGATTTCGCAGCGGCGATGATTCGCGGTGGCCGCATCATGGGTTTGCAGGACGAGACGAATTCTGAGCCAACGTCTGATTCCTCGGCAGCGGCTGATGTCCTGGGCACAGGCGGTCAACAGCCATTTGAATTTGCAGTATTCTGGCTGGACGAATCAAGAATCGGCTCTTCTTTGGAACAACAGGTGTCGGAAGGATTCGCTGATATCGGCGTGCGGTTGACGCCTGTTGATGTTGTCGATGGCAGGTCGCGTCGCCGGGGCCCGCCGTTTTTGAAATGGAAGATTCTGCGACGAGAGGGCTCAGCACTCAGCGACCGAGGGTATAAGGAAATCACAAAGCGTCTGGATGTGATCAATGATCGGTACGTTGATCGGTTGCTGGAAGTCAATCAGCTTTCAAACGTTCGTCCGGCCACCGTGTCCACGCAGTCTTTGTCGGCCAGCGATCCAGGCACCGGAAGTTCTTTGATCACTTTCATTCCCCTGGTGCTGGTGCTGATGACGATGACCGGTGCGGTCTACCCGGCGATCGATCTGACGGCCGGAGAACGCGAACGAGGTACGATGGAGATTCTGGTCGCAGCTCCGGTTTCACGAATGACGCTGCTGGCCGGGAAATTCGTTGCCGTGCTGACCGTCGCGCTGCTGACGACAACGATGAATCTGATCTCCATGTTTGCCACGTTGTTCGCGCTGGGGCTGGAAGGAACTGTACTGGGCAATGTCGGTGTCACGATGGTCGTGCAGGTGATCGTGCTGATGGTGGTGTTCGCCGCGTTCTTTTCAGCCGTGTTGCTCAGCATCACCAGCGTGGCTCGCAGTTTCAAGGAGGCTCAGGCGTACCTGGTTCCGCTGATGCTGATTTCACTGACTCCCGGTGTGTTCAGTCTGATGCCGAATCTGCAGATCAACGGCATGCTGGCCGTGACTCCGCTGGTGAATACCGTGTTGATGGGGCGAGACCTGTTGCAAGGCAACGTCAATCTGCTGATGTTTGCCATCGTGCTGATTTCGACCGCGCTGTACGGCGTGCTGGCCCTGGCCGTCGCCGCCAGGATTTTTGGTTCGGACGCCGTGCTGTACGGCAACGGCGGAACGCTGACGGAGCTGCTGAAGCGTCCCCGGGAAACGTCTGACGTGGCATCGATTCAGACATCAATGTCGTGTCTGGCCATCGTGTTCTCGCTGTTCATTGTGGCCGGTTCCATCCCATCGCGGTTGGATGTCAGTCTATCGAAACAGTTGCTGGCGGCAGGTCTGGTTTCGTTATTTCTATTTGTGTGGATTCCCGCCAGCCTTGCTGCGTTCTCGAGAGTGCGGTTGCTTAACGGGTTTTCGTTACGTTTGCCGAAGTGGTGGTTCTGGCCGGCAGCCGTTCTTCTGGGGGGATCTTTGTGGCCGTACATTTATGAACTCGAGATTTCGATTCTGACTGATGCGCGGATTGAACAGTTGAAACAACTGTACGAGAGTTTCGAACTGAATCTGAATGCTGTGCCATTGTGGGTCAAGCTTCTGTCTCTGGCTGTGGCACCCGCTGCCTGCGAGGAATTCTTCTTTCGAGGATTCCTGCAGAATTCCATTCGAGCTCGCGCGTCGGCAACGATGTCCATTCTGTCCACTGCTGTGTTGTTCGGTCTGTTCCACGTTATCGTCAAAGATGCACTCTTGTTTGAAAGGCTGTTGCCCAGCACTTTGATGGGGATTGTCCTGGGCATCGTTCTTGAACGATCCGGCAGCGTGTTGCCCGGCATATTGCTGCACGTGATTTACAATGGACTGCTGGTCATTGTGTCCGAATTCGAATCCGAACTGACGCAGCTGGGCATCGGCATTTCTGATCGACAACACCTGCCGGCGTCGGTCCTGGTGGGAGCGGCCGTGCCAATCGCCGTGGCCGTGTTTCTGTTGGCAAGAAGCGTTTCAGAACGGCCAGACCAGCGGCGCGATGGCGACGGTGATGATTCCCACAATGACGCTGAGTGGTATACCGAGTCTTAAGTAGTCGGAAGATCGGTAGCCACCCGGGCCGTAGACCATCATGTTGGTCTGGTAACCGAACGGCGTGGCAAAGCTGCCGGCGGACCCCATGATTACCGCGATGATCAGGGGTTCTGCGTTCACGTTCATTGCCGTTGCCGAGGCCAGTGCAATCTGCAGTACAAGAACTGCTGCGGCTTTGGCTGTGATCAGGTTTGTCAGCACAACGGACAGCGTGAAAATGGCAATCAACATCGGGTAGTGGCCGTCACTGACCGCCAATGCCATCAATTCGCTGACGAACCTGTCGGCCTGGCTGGACTTCATGGCCTCGCCGATTCCCAGGCCCGCAGCCATCACCAGAATGACATTCCAGTCGATCGCACGACGTGCGTCGTCTGCTCGCGTACAGCGAAAGAACAGCATCAGCATCGCCGCAGGAAGTGCCGCCAGCAGCGCGGCATCGTTAACTCCCAGTGTGCCGAACACAGACGCTGCGACGACAAATCCGGCCATGATCAGCCGAGCGATCCATGCGTTTTCGTGGCGTACCGGGGCAGAATTCTGAACTTCGCTCACAAGGAAGAAGTGCCGTGAGTTGCGCTGCTGATCGATGAAGTTCTGGCTTGATTCCAGCAGCAACGTATCGCCTGGCTGCAGACGAATATCACCGATCCGGCCGGGCAGACGAATGCCATCACGATTGACCGCGATGATGGCGGCATTGTAGTGCGCACGGAACTTTGATTCTCGAATCGTCATTCGCAGAAATGGGTAGCTGCTGGATACAACGGCTTCCATCAGACACCGCTGAGAACGTGGACCGTCGAGTTTGAACAACTGATCGGTCGCTGGTTTGAGTCCGGGTATCTTCTGCAGGTCGACAACCGATTCGACGACTCCGACAAAGACCAGATGGTCGTTGGCTCTCAGCAGGCTATCTGAACTGACCGCCGGAAGGACGTGACCATCTCGGTCGATTTCCATCAGGTACATGCCCGGCAGATGTCGCAGACCCGCTTCTTCAATGGTCTTGCCGACAAGCGGGCTGCTGGGGTCGACCTCCATTTCCACGGTGTATTCGCGTGGGTCGTCGTTGGCTGTAAACGCCGGTTTCCGTTCCGGAAGCAGTCGCCGTGTGAATAGTGTCAGGAAGCCTATGCCCGCGATCATGCAAGGTAGGCCGACCCATGCCAGTTCAAACATCGTCAGTCCGCTGGTCGGATTGTGCTCGACCAGTTTGCTGTTCACCACAATCGTGGTGCTGGTACCGATCAGAGTACACATTCCGCCCAGAGTGGCGGCGAAGCTAAGTGGCATGAACAGGTGGCTGACTGAGATGCGGTGTTTGCGCGACCAGTCGCTGATAATTGGCATCATCAACGCCACCACAGGTGTATTGTTTAAAAACGCACTCAACAGAGCGGCGGGCACCATCGTGCGAAGTTGCGCGGATGTTGTGCCCTTAGGTGTTCCCAGCAAACGCATGCCCAGCCATGCAAACGCCCCGGTCCGCTGCAGACCATCAGCGACGACGAATAGTACGGCGACCGTCAGCACGCCCGGATTTGCAAATCCGGAAAGCCCCTGTGCGACCGACAGACCATGAACTTTGTCAAACGCTCCATACACCAGCAACACGGTCAACCCGCCCAGCAGAGAAATATCTGAGGGGAATCGGTAATGCATGATTGCGATGATCACCGCCACAATCACGCCCAATGTCAGAGCGATCGGAAACCACTCCATCACGGACTTTCAGCTGAGTTCAGGAGGATACCAGGTCTCTGAAAAACGAACGTGGCAATGCCGTGGACAGCTGATAATGAACTGTGCAACATTGGGTCACGATCATCTTTGGGACCGCGCGACAATACGGCTTCCGACAGCTGTACTGCCCGTTTCGAGTGAATTCGTTTTTTGGGAATCAAGTCCGTCATTGTTCCTCAACAGGACCCTGCATGCGATTCCATGTTCGTTTACTCTGGAGAAGTTTCTCTTACGGCAGCAACCACAGCATCGTGAAAGCGTCCGTTTGTCACAACCATGCCTTCGTTCTTTGCCAGTGTTGCGCCATGATGAAACTCTGCGGTCTTGCCGTGAATGTCGGTGACTGTGCCACCGGCTTCTTCCACAACAAGAATGCCACCGGCGTGGTCCCATATCTTTTCCTGGTATCCTCTTCGCGTTGGCAGACGCAGGTAAATGTCAGCGTCGCCCATGGCCACAGCCAGATACTTGCACTGACTGTCGATTCGAAACGGTTCGCGACTGATGCCCAGTTGTCCGGCGATCTGGCCGGACCAATCGTGTGAACTGTGACCCGATTCGACGGATTCACAGAACCGAGCGTCACCGCTGACAGCCGTGGACGACACCTGCACAGGTTGTGGCTCGGCATCTGGTGAATCGAGTGGCTGAATGAAGCTGCCTTGACCCTTCACGGCCCACGCAAGGATGCCTGTTGCACCGTCAGGTTCAGACGAATCCAGCGGCATATTTGGGCAGCCGAGGATGCCAATCTGAATCTGGCCGTCGACAATCAATGCCAGCGAAATTGCGTATTGTTCTTTCCTCAGAAACCCCTTTGTGCCGTCGATCGGATCCAGTGTCCAGAACCGGGGCCGATATTCCTGCAAGCCGCCACGATCGATCCAGTCGCAGATTTCGTCGGGAGTTCCGGTCACACCGACCGACGCACACTCGGCTACAATTCTGGCCAGAAAATCGGCTCCGGCGGGCTGGCGAAGTTCTTCGGCTCCTTCTTCACCGATGACGGGATCATCGGGAAAGGCCGCCTGCAGTTGTCGACAAATCATGGCCTGGCTGGCAAAGTCAGCGACTGTGACGGGACTCTTGTCCTTTTTCTCCAGCGATTCTGCTGAAATCGCGGACTGAACTGCCCGGCAAACGTCGGCCGCCTGGCGGACTGCCTGCAGTCCAGTTTCCAGTTCTCTTGCGTACAATGACGTCATCGAAGGCTTTCGTGTGTCTTATCTCGAGTCAAAGGGGTGCCTTTTACCGCAATTGTCTGGCTGACAAAAGAGGTTTCGGCGATACAGCCAGCGTCACGGACGCATTTTGCAGCGACCAGCAGGGGCGGGCCCGCAATCTTCTAATGGAAGTTCGAATTGGTTTTCGCGGGCTGTCCTGCATCAGATGAGCAGCAGACTCAGGACGAACGACGCGACAATTGCCAGGATGATCAGCCGCATCCACATTTGCCGCCGGCTGGCCGGGGAGCCCGTTTCACTGTGCTGAGGGAACTCGCGGGCCACGAAGTCGTCATAGTCGAAGTCGTCGGCATCCAGCGGGTCATAGTCGTCCCCGGATTCAACGTAGTCGTCACTAAAACCACACTCTCGGCAGACTGTAGCGTTTGAGGGCACGTCGGATCCGCAGTGTGGACAGGGAGACCAATCGTAGGGTTCTGTGCCTGGCATTCTGGCTGTCTTATACTCGACCGGAATCGGGCAGAGCAAAGGGACGGTCTTATTCGGAGCAACGGTTCCCGAAAATGGCAGGCCTCGGCCCGAAATAGATCATCGGCCCTCATGTCAACGACGGACTTTCTGTGTCGACCACGAGACGGAAGCGACGGTTTTCGGTATGGTCGGTGAGTCCGGTTGAATTGTCTGGCCAATGACCTGACAGCGACATTGGCTGACTCACGGCCCTGGTTGAGATGTTTCAATAACAAAACGGCTGCCCCACGAGCCAGAACCGGTTCCGTCGATTTGTAATCTGCCCTGGTTGGACAGTACCAGTTTCTTCCTTAATACAACCCGACGCGTAAGCGAGGAGACCGGTTGCGTCGATCGCCTCGCTTACGCGTCGGGTTACCAAAAACACCGAACAAACGAATCAAGTGGCGCTGTTCATCTAGAGCAATTTACTTATTGTCGTGAACGATACTGGCTCGTCGGAGTAGCGAAACTGCTATTGAAATACGCCCTCCGCGGCCACAAGTCAGCGTGAAACGCTGTAGTCAAGCATGTGCACGTTTATGCCTGTTGAGTCTGACATATTGCCAACTAATCTGCGACCGCCGGTGACCGCTGTCGTCATCGTGGATCATGGTTCGCGCAAAACGGCCAGCAACCAGATGCTGTATCAGGCCACGAAGATCTTTGCTGCTCAGTCGGATTATGCGATCATCGAACCGGCGCACATGGAACTGGCTCAGCCGGATATCGCGACGGCCTTTCGTAAGTGCGTTGAGCAGGGGGCCGCGCGAGTTGTTGTCTTTCCTTATTTCCTGTCACCGGGGCGACACTGGAGCGAAGACATCCCTGGACTGGTAACCGAAGCCGCCAAACCGTTTCCCGATGTCGAATGGCTCGTCACTGCGCCGTTCGGTCTGCATCCGGAAATGGCATCCATCATCAATGACCGAATTCAACATTGCCTGGGCGTGGCGGAAGGCAGGCCCGTGGCGGACTCATGTGACGTTTGCGATGACACTGGCGGCTGTGAACTGCGCGGTGGCGCTAATCGTCGTCAGCCTCGCTGACGGACAGGCTTACGGCACACGCAGCATTTTCGTCAGCAGTTTGTCCAGCTGATTGGCGAAATTCTGTTTGTCTTTCGCCGTATACGGAGGCGGTCCCGGCATCTGGACGCCCGCCGCGCGAAAATCTGCCAGAAAATTTCGTGTGGACAGCCGGGATCCGATGTTGTTCTTGTCCAGCAGGTCACCGCGCGGATCAATGACAAACGCCCCCTTTTCAATCGCGTCGGCAGCCAGAGGAATATCGGCAGTGACCACGAGGTCCTTGTCTTCCAGTAATTCCACGATGCGCTGATCGGCCACATCTGCACCAGCTTTCACCAGTTCAAAGCGAATCAAATCTGACTTTGGATAATTCATCGGCTGATTGGCAACCAGAGTCAGCGGAAGACCGATTCGCCTGGCCGCTTTGAACAGGACGTCCTTTGCTTCCGACGGACAGGCGTCGGCATCAATCCAGATTTGCATGATGTTACAGCGTTTCACGCTGACTTGTGGCCGCGAAGAACGCTTTTCGATAGCAGTTTCGTTACCCCCACGAGCCAGTATCGTCTACGACAATAAGTAAACTGCTCCAGGTCAGACTTCTCTTCAGTGAAAATACGTCGTCATTCACTCAACGACACCACCCCGCGGAAGACGTTTCATAATTCCGAGCGTCACCTCGCATCAACCGCCGAAGGCGGCGTCAACCGTCGAAGACGGCATCGACCGTCGAAGACGGGTTAATTAAACCACAGAGCGAAGTTCAGGAAGTTGCCGCGGAAGCTGGTCATCATTTTCCCCCAGTCCTCCGGCGACACGATTCTTCCTTCCTCAAGATAGGGAGTCAATCCCGTTCCCTGAAGCCAGAGCGCCAGGTCAAAACGGGTCGGCTGAGTAAATATCTTACGGACATTGATGCCGATTTTCGGGTTCTGTGGGAATCTGCCGTCCGGGAAAATTCCACCCTTGATGCCTCGCCAGAACGGAACCAACTGTTTGCCCTTGAGAATGGAATCCATCTCATCCAGGAATTCGTGCCAGCCGGAAATGACATCGCGACCGACGCTGAAGCCCTTCATGACCGACGTCTGTTCAGCATTCGGAACCCATTCGTGGTCATCGTCAGTTTCTGCTTCGATCAGTTTCCATGACTGGCGACTTAGTTGGATCACTGTTTCCATGTGCATCAGCGCTTTCTGCATGCGTTCCGGTTCGACCACTTCGTAGTTGATGGTGTGCAGCCATGCGACAAAGTCGAAAATGTTCTGAGCTCCAAAGCTCATGAAGGCTCCAGTTCCTTCAGCTGCCAGGAATTTGTATGGGGAATCGACCCTGGGATAGAACAGATGAGCCGTCCGTTCAAATTGGTCCTGCCAGTCATACGCCAGCACAATTTCTCCAACAGCTGACAGAGCGTGACAGTAACCCTGAAGCCATGGCACGTCGGCGGCATCAAAAACGATGGGGAACTCCTTCGGTGGAACGACCTTGTCCGCAAGGCGAGGATTCTGCAGTACCTGGCTGATGTGCCACATCGTTTCTGCGTCGGTGTGTTTTCCGTCGCCATTCAGATCGAGTCTGACGGTGCCCAGATTCAGCGGCAGCCTGACAGTCTTCGGTGTGATTGCCGCCAGCGTTTGTTCGGCCTTCGTCAATCCGTCGACGAATCGCTGTACCAGCGCTCGGGCTTTCTGGTAGGAGATTTCTTCGGGGTCTGAGTTTTCCGGAATTGGCAGTCGCATGAACGGAATCGAACGGCTCCGTCCGCCCAGCAGTCCGTAGCGATACTGATCCTGACCGAGGCCTTCGATCGCCTGGAAGAACTGCACCACACCCAGGCTGAATCGGGCCTGCTGATCGGCCGGGTCGGCACTGATCAACTTCTGCATCGCCGCCGCGCCTTCGGCCAGCTTGCCCTGCGTAAGATAGGATTCCACCGGAGCCACAGCATCCTGAGCAGCCGCTCGACTACATGTATTCGCGACAGCCACCACAAGCGAGCAACCGACGACCGCTTGCGTGATCAGCAAAAGAACAGAACGTTTCATTGTTACTCTCCCTTGAAACCTGACAGGAAACTCAACCACAACCGATCGTCCATCCAATCGACTTAAAAAAATCGTCAGGCTATCGCACCATCCGGTGATGCCAGTCGCCCGGCTAACTCAACCATTCGGCGGCTCAAGCGTCACCGAAGTCTCCTCAACACGCCACGCCACCGTCCCGACCGGGACTCCCGGTCAGTTCGACAGGAAGTCGTTGATCTTAAGCCAATCTTCCATGCGGGCGGGCCATGTGGACAGAATCGGGTCATTGCCGCCCAGCCCGACGCCATGGCGCCCTTTTTGGTAGATGTGCAGTTCGCAGTTGATGCCATGTTGCTGGAGAGCCAAATAGAACGCCGTGGCGTTTCTGACAGGAACGGCCTGGTCTTCTGTTGTGTGGAAGATGAACGTCGGAGGCGTCTGTGGCGTGACTCGTTTTTCGTTGGAAAGCAGTTCGACCAGATCGGCATTGTCGTAACGATCCGGGCCCAACAGGTTGCGGCGGGATCCTTTGTGCGTGAATGCTTCGTCCATTGTGATAACGGGGTAACACAGAATGGCGAAGTCTGGCCGACTGCTGACTTTGTCGACAGGGTCGGCGGCGTTTGCATCGCCGGCGTCAAAGTGAGTGGCCGCTGTCGATGCCAGATGACCACCGGCGGAGAAGCCCCAGACTCCGATTCGTTTCGGATCGACACTATTGGCATCCGCATTATGTCGAACGGTGCGGATGGCTCGCAGCACATCACCTTTTTGAATTGGATGGTGGTAACCTTTTGACCCCAGGCGATATCGAAGAATCCACGCGCTGATGCCGCGTTTGTTCAGCCATTCCACAATCTGGTAGCCCTCGTGATCCATTGCCAGCCCGCCGTAGCCACCGCCTGGGCAGACCACAACGCCGCAGCCGTTGGCTTTACCCTGAGGTGCCGGAAATGCCAGCAGGGCGGGCACGTCATGGTCCGCTTCACCTTTTGCACCGGGAGCAGCACCGGGCCACAACGGCCTCCAGTCTTCACTCATCGAGACGTTTCCGCAGAATAACACTGCAGCAATTATTAACATCAAACGTCTGTTCATGAATCACTCCTGCGGGCGGCATGGTCACCACCAGGTTCAAGTCTTCGTTCGGAAACGACTGGTCCGCTTCCGCTGGTCGTCGCAAAGATGTGAGCCAGATAGACACTTGTCTTTTTGACGCACTCTGCATGGATTGTCTGCGGCGGTCTCCGCACGGTATCGATGTTACACGAAGTCGGCGCTAAGAAAACTCAGGCGCCGGCAGCATCGTCCGAATTTGTGAGACAATAGAGTCCAGCAGTTGTTCCAGGGCGCCTCTGGCCAGAACGGAGGCATCTTCCTGGTAAAGTCCTTTTCCATACGAATCCCTGTCCGGCAGGTACCATGCTTTGGATCCGTTGGCCAGGGTGCCGACGACGATCGACGTGTCAGGAAACGTTTCGCGCAGCCGGCGTTGCAGGACGTTGTAGGGTTCGCCGTCCAGGGCCAGCCAGATCGCGTCACCCAGCTTCCAGATGCGCACCGGGTAGGGCAGGGCTTTGCTGACTGGCAGATGTTCGACGCGCACCAGACGACGCGTCATTCGTTCGGCCATGGCGCGGGCGTCCGCGGCGGCAGACGTGTCGCCGGACGCAATGGCGGCGTCCTGCTTTGCCAGCCATTCGCTGCGTTCGCGTTGTAGTTCTTCGCGATCCGGCAGATCGCTGCGATAGGGGATTTCACAGGGCGTGACGATGTGCTGCCATGCGGCGGTTTCTGATTGTCGTTGATTGTCGGTGTCGGCAAAATGCCACGTGCCAATTGTCGCACCGGAAACCACGGCGCCCGCGTACTGTAGCGCGGTGGATGCCGGTGGCATGTTTTCCAGAGCCGACAGCACGGCATAACCCAGTTGCCGACCGTTGCGGTCGGCGACTTCAACATCACCAACAAAGCCGTCGCGTGGACCAACGTCGCCGGAAGCCCCCTGAATGAAGAAGCATGGCGCTGCGGTTGCGTCTTCCACGACTTCCCGCATGGCTCCGGGGTAGTCCGGGCTGATCAGCGTGTTGTCCCATGCCAGCGTCGTGGGGTGGCAGGCGTAGTTGACGATCGTCGTGATGGGTTCGCCCGACGCGGCATTCTGCACACGCCCCACCAGCACCGTGTCATCGGCCGTGCCTTCCGGATTGAATCCGCACACGGCGTGGTTGCGGTCAGGATCGAAAAAGTCGCGATTCGTCGCCAGATTGCAGCGGCCCGTGCCGTAGCTGACCACGGCGGACTGCATTGTCGCTGTCGCGTCGTTGACCGCCGCAGCGATTTTCTGACTGAGGCTTTTCAGATAGTCGGGAATCAGTTCGCCACCAGGCAGTTCGATTCGTTCCAGACCCATCAAACCGGCCGCGTGAGTGTGCGAAAAGAAGACAGTGATGCGGTCGACCGGGATTCCTGTCAGGTCGCTGATTGTGTCCAGCAGTGCGGCCATTTCAACGTACCACAGCAGACAGTGATCGACGGCCACGAATACAGTGTCCGGTTTGTCTCCCGGCGACGTTTCTGCCGACATCACCAGAGCGGTAACGGTCAGCGGGCGATGGACGCCCGTCGCTTTGTCGTGCTTTGCCGCTCCCCACATGCGGTGGTAAATGCCGACCGGCGGCGTCACATCAACGCGGCTCACGCCGATCCGGCAACGGCTCTGGGGAAACTCGATTCTTGTCATCGCGATTCGTCTGTATTGAGTTTTCGCGGGTAGTCGTTGAGATGTCTACCGGGATCGTATCAGGAACGGCCGTTGTGTTCTCGCTGCCAAACTTTGGATTGTCGGAAATGCTCTCGGCAAACGTTTTGCTCACCGCTTGATCGCTCAGCGTCGATCATGCTTTCCAGAAACTCACGGCGAATTGATTCATGCTGGCACAAGTTCCGTCATCGTTCCAGGTGTTAGCTCGTGTTGTCTGAGGCATCTGCCTTGTTCGATAATTTTTCCCATTCGTCGTTGACAAGAGTTCGGATTTCATCGGCGGAGATCTGGTTCCGTAGCGCTTCCTGCAGAACGGACCGCAGACGATCACGAATCATGTCCAGTCGCATCAAAGCGCACGTTGCTGGCGCAGCGGCGGAAACGGTCAATCCCGTGCCGCGGATGGAATTCAAAACGCCTTGCTGCTGCAACTCGCGGTAAGCTCGAGCGACCGTGTTGACATTGACGGCCGTCTGAATTGCCAGTTCGCGAACGGAGGGGACACGTTCGCCGACCACAAGCGAACCGTTCGCGATAGAGAACTTCACCTGCCGTCCGATCTGTTCGTAGATGGCGATCCCGTTCCCGGCCTCGATATGACAAATCATCCGGCTGCTCCGAACTAGTGTGATAGGTGGATATTACACTGGGGCTGATGTCAGTCAAGTTGGTTGTTGAACAATTCACGGCGAGAGCAGATCGTCTCCGTCTGTCTCAACCAGCGTTTTCCTGTGTCTTTGACCGTATTTGGCGACCAGTTGCGGAAAGAAACAAAAAGCAGGTCCGCCTTTGGATTGTTTCTGCGATCGGTTTGGCAGTGGAGTCAGCAAGGAATTTCCCCGTACTTCATCAGGTACCTTGCCTATCGTGGACATGGAGCAATCCCAGTCAGGTCAAATTCACGCCATCCTGCAAGCAGTTTGCTCTGTCGGCAGCGACGCGTGGTGCTTCGTGCCCACTGATTGCGACTTCATCAGCCACTGTTCGCTGGCGTTCCTTCAGTACTGGGACATATCGCTGGGGGTGCCGGATCAGACCGGTGAGGTGATTTCGCTGGACAATCCTCACCTGGCCGTCGCCTTCGAAAAAGCGGGATTGAGTCGCCGCTGGCTGATGGAGGCTTGCGAATCGTCTCCCCACGCTTTCGCGGAAGCACTACAACTTCCGTCAGGCAACGAGCCGACCCGTATTGACCGAACAGTGCTGCTGGATCACAGCGGAAGACCTGTCGGTCGCATGTTTACTGTTGCTGGTGCAGCTTTCCCGCGACTTCGTCCGGACGTTTTGGCGCGAGCGCGTGCGGCAGGGGTGCAGCTGGGCCGTCTGTCTCCGCGCGAAAAGGAAATCCTGGATCTTGTGTTTGATGGACACACCAACAAAGCCGTTGGAAGGCGGACCAACATCAGCGAAAAAACGGTCGAAAAACATCGAGCCAGCATTATGCGTAAGCTGGAGAGCCATAGCATCGCGGAGCTGATTCGGCGCGTAACGGAAGCCAGGCTGCTGTCATCGGACTGAGTGTGCTGACGTTCCATTCAGCCATGCGATACAAGCTATGCGCTATAAGCGCAAGCGAGTGGATCCCGTGCGTTTGAGAAACACACTTGATTGCGCTGCGTGCTTGTATCAGGAACGGCACAGCACTCATGAGTGCTTACCTGTGGCGCTGGTAATTTACGGTCACGAATTAATTTATTCGTCCAGCAGTTCGACCGCAGCGAATGTTTGACCTTCCAGCATTGCCAGGCTGGCTCCGCCGCCGGTGCTCACATGAGACACCTGGTCTTCGAATCCCAGCTGCCGAATGGCCGCCGCGCTATCGCCGCCACCGATAATGCTGGTGCCAGAGCCCTTCGCCAGGGCTTCTGCCACAGCTCGAGTTCCCTCGTCGAACGGAGGCATCTCGAACACGCCCATCGGTCCATTCCAGACAACCGTCTTCGCGTCTTCGACGATCTCAGAGTAGATGGCGGCGGTCGCTGGTCCGATATCAAGCCCTTCAAAACCGTTGGGGATCTCTCCCGAATTGACGACTTCCTTGTTGCAGTCAGCACTGAAGTCGTCACCACAGTGGGTGTCGACGGGAAGCACAAGTTTGGTGCCTCCCTGTTCGATTAGCTCTTTGGCCAGTTCAACTTTGTCCTCTTCCACAAGGCTCTTGCCAACCTGTCCACCTTTCGCCAGAGAGAACGTATAGGCCATCGCACCGCCGATCAGTACTTTGTCGCAGATGCCCAGCAGGTTGTTGATGACCTGAATCTTGTCAGAAACTTTTGCACCACCAAGGATCGCCACGAAGGGACGTTCCGGGCTTCCAACGGCATCTGTCAGATACTTGATCTCCTTCTCCACCAGAAAGCCGACGACGCGAGGCTTGCCAGCCATCGCGTCCGGCGTGGCCACCATCGAAGCGTCCGAACGATGACAGGTGCCAAAGGCGTCGTTGCAATAGATGTCGCCGAAGGCGGCCAGCCTGTCGGCAAGTTCCGGGCAACCTTTCTTCTCGCCTTCTTCAAAACGCAGATTCTCCAGCACAACGATGCCGCCGTCCTTTAAATCGCTGACTTTGGCCACCGCATCGTCGCCGACAGTATCTGTCGCGAATGCCACGGGTTTGCCAATCAGTTCCGCCAGCTTGTCGGCTGCCGGCCTCAGGCTGTACTTCGAATTGTCTTCACCCTTTTTCGGACGTCCCAGATGACTCATCAGAATCAGCTTTCCGCCCCTGTCAACGACTGACTTAATAGAAGGCAACGCCATGCGGACACGACCGTCATCGGTTACAGTGGTCCCGTCGAGCGGGACGTTGAAGTCGACTCGCATCAGAACTTTCTTTCCGGCGACGTCGACATCGGCAATTGTTTTTTTGGCCATGAGGGCTGATTCTCTAAGTGAAATGTGCAAAACGCATAACGAATCCGCGAACACCGACATCAACCTCAGAAGTCCGATCGTCGTGTCCGAGGCGTTTGATTGGGCAGGAAACATCTGGATTTTCCGGATTCTGGCAGGTCGCCGCGACGAATCAAACGGGATCCTGAACGGGCCCTCCGAATTCCCGCGAAAACAGGAAGAGTTTCGCAGACTCTGTACCAGGGTCCCGGAACTTTGTGAATTCTCAACTGTTTTCGATATCCAACCACAGGCATCGGGCGTTGGTTTGTGCTGATCAGCCCGGGGCTCTATCTTTGCGACCTGACACAGCGATCAGCCATTCATCAATGGCAGCACTACTCGACCTGGGTTCCTGTTAACGCTCGAAATCGATTACTCGCTCCCGTTGCTCGCTGAACCTGATTGAACCACAACATGTTTTGCCCCGGTCGATGTTCAGCGGCAGGGGCTTGCCGAAGAGAACCAGAATGTCGGATTTTGACAAACGATTGCAGAAGGCCATCAATCGTGGCCAGAAGTCCCGAGACGCTGAAGGTGAAGCAGCGGGGCAAAAGCAAGCCAGCGAAGAAGAGCTTCGCAGTCTTCATTCTCAGCTTCGCCTGGCGTTGAGCGATCATATCGAAGGCTGTCTGAAGAAACTTTGCGACCACTTTCCCGGCTTCGAATATTCGACAGTCGTGAATGAAGACGGCTGGGGTGCAAGAATTACCCGTGACGACATCAATCTGAACCGTGGTACGAACCGAAATCTGTACAGTCGCCTGGAAATGCTGATCCGACCGTTTTCTGACACTCATATTCTTGAGGTTACGACCAAAGGGACGATCCGCAACAAAGAGTCACTCAATCGAAGCAACTATCGTTTTCTGAGTGAAGCGACAGAACAGGGGCTGGTGGAAGTCATCGACACCATCATTCTTGAATTTGCTCAGCAGTACTCTGCCACCGGGTAGAACTGTTCCGGTTCCTGGTATGTGGTTTTCTCAGTCTGGAATGCTTCGGTCGCCGCCAGGAGTCAGCTTGCTACGCTGTCGACCGGGAGCGGACTCCGCTCACCTGGGCCCGCGACGAACGAATTCATAGGCGGAGAACACTGACTTTCGCAATCGGCTGAACGAGGCTGGTTCAGCTTCGTCTGCCTTGTCCGGGGCGGGGTTTTCCGGGCCGTCGTCAGTGCGTGTTTCTTCAATCGGTGGAAGTTCTTCAATCGGCAGAGGTTCTTGCGGTGGCAGAAGTTCCTGCGGTGGCGGAAGTTCTTCCGTCGTCGAGATCGAGGTGTACGGTTGGTGATTGAAGATGTGGAGATTGTGATAGGACAGCAGAGATCCTTTTTCCATATGCACGTTCTTCAGGGCGACGGCGTATTCGGTACGTGATCGGTAATAGCGAATTTCGGCTTCCACGACTCGACGCTGAGCATCGAGCAGATGGTCGACGTCGACGTCCATGTCGTTTCGGTCCTGGGCGTCATAGGCGTCCAACAATTCCCGCGCTGCCCAGAAGCGGTTCAGGCTGTTCTGACAGGCTTCGTACGCCCTGGCTGCATCTGTGACTGCGTTACTCAGATTGTGCACGATTTCCCGCTGCTGTTCTCGATGGATGATGCGTTCACGGGAAAGTTGCAGTTCTGCATTTTGAACCGCCAGGTATCCCTTGCGATAGCCCAGCGGTACTTCGTACTCAAAGCCCAGTAGCCATTCCTGATATTCTCCGTTGGACAGATTACCCACGGCGGAGGCAGGGGCTGTGCCATTGTTTGCACCTTCTGCGTTGAGCAGATCATCACCAAAGCCACGGAATCGATAACGTGCGACGGCATCCAGTCGAGGATTCAGAAAGTTCCTGGCCGCCAGAAGTTCCATCTCACGTTTGCGTATCAGCATTTGCTGACGCCGCAATTCTGATCGCAGCTGCAGGGCGTCCTGTTGTACGCTGTACCAGTCGAAAACGATGTCAGCTTCCGTCGGCTCGTCTTTCGGTCGAATCATTTCTCCGTCATTGATGCTGATTCCTATCAGCAGTCGCAAACGGCGTTCGGTTGTCTGCACACCGCCGGCAGCTTCCAGAGTTCCCCCGGTGCTGCCGTTTCCTGAGCGTGTTCCCTGAGTTACGCGGCCGGAGATAGCTTCGTCAACATCGGACTTGAAGCGGTAATACTGCTCCCGAGCCAGAGCTTCAGACGCGCCGGTTTCAATTTCATTTTTCTCGCGAGCAGAAATGCGGGTCCATGAATCCAGTGCTCGCTTCATCGCTCGACCGCGAGCGTCCAGATCACGATACGCGAAATACAGGTCCCAGTAAGCGTTTGTCACGTCGTTGATGTAGTTGCGGACGGCGACTTCGAATTAAGTCTGGCTCATGTCCGAGTTCACTTTGGCGATCATTAATCCGTTGTACACTCCTGCCGTGCTGCCCGGGCCGGCGATGCGATTGAACTGCAGGCCGCCACCCTGCAGCAGTGGTTTACGGATCTCGCCCTCCACGTACGTCTGCCACGCATTTGGAAATGTATTGCTGGGGGCGTTGTTACCATCGAATGTAGAAACGGACCTGAGAGCCAGAGTGGATCCTGTCGCAGTATTCTTGGAAAGTTCCACCGTGTATTCATGAAGGTCCTGAATAAACGGATTTGCACCTCCGGAAAAGAACGCGTTGTTGGCCAACTGTCGGTTATTGCTGAAAAATGCCGAAGCGTTGAGTTGTGCATCAAAGGCACTGAGTGCGGCTTCCGGACTGAATCGCGGATTTGTGACAATAAGGCCGTCAGTGAAACGTGACTGAATGCCGGCCGGATTCCGCAGGATAGTCCCGCCAAGCTCTCTTAGTACGTCAGAATTGTGCAACGCAATTTGTAGCACTTCGTCCAGCGTCGAGTCTCGGTACTGGATCTCGTCCAGATCTGGTTTGTGACGTATCGTCACCGGAGCTTCGGCATATGCTGCCGGATGGATTTCTGCCGTCGGGCAGTCAATACGTCGCGAGAGGGCGTCGATTCCTGTCGTGTCGTCACCGGCAGTTTCCCACCACACTTCCCGTGATCGGCATCCGCAGACCCCGATAAGCAGTAACGCAACGGCCGCGCACACGCGAAGGGTCAACGCCCGAACGTCGTTGCAGGGGGATGTTGCTGGTTCGACCGGGCGCGAACGCATCGGGAACGTATGTACTCCATTGTTACGCAAGGCTATATCCGTACAGCCAGTGGGCTATTGCCGCTTGATTAGGTGCAAATCTGCGACAACTTCCCGAAACCAGGGGTTATCCTAGTCCGTGCACAAGCGACCCATTTGAGTTGAGTTTTGGAAAAACACCCGAAACCCCTCTGGTTCCAGCGTATTGAGTGTTATCACGACGACGCAACAAGCGGAACAGATAGGGATTTCGCGTGATGACTTAAGCAAATCAAAAACGGCAGGCGGCGTCTGC
>JAAERP010000477.1 GCA_024230215.1 Fuerstiella sp.
CGCGGCCCGATGGGCACGCGGTTAAACGAATCACTCCAGCCACGTCGTCTCTGCAGATCGTTTAACCGTCGGGGCAACGCCCCGCGCTCCGGGCTGACGTCATAGCACCACGATGAACGACACTAAACGCTGAACGCGGCCCGATGGGCACGCGGTAAAACGAATGACTCCAGCCACGTCGTCTCTGCAGATCGTTTAACCGTCGGGGCAACGCCCCGCGCTCCGGGCTGCCGTCACAGCACCACGATGAACGACACTAAACGCTGAACGCGGCCCGATGGGCACGCGGTTAAACGAATCACTCCAGCCACGTCGTCTCTGCAGATCGTTTAACCGTCGGGGCAACGCCCCGCGCTCCGGGCTGACGTCACAGCACGACGATGTAACACCCCCAACGTTGAACGCGGCCCGGTGGGCACGGGGTTAAACGAAACGCCGTGGGTCGGCATGCCTCGCACCAGCAGATTCTGCCGGTGCACGTGGCGGTGGTGTGCGTGCACACACGGGCAGCTGCAGCCCGGGACAAGACGCAATTGCTCTTCGCGCCACAACTGATCGCCATTACGCTTCCAATCCCTTCACACATCCTTCCGAGCTGCCACAGCTCAATTCCATTCCCACATCTCGTCAATGATTACCTGCCTTTCTTCCTTCTGTCATTCTCCCGTGTGCGATCACGTGTCGACGTGATCACGAATTCCTGAAATGGGTTCTCCGTCTGTTCATCTTCCGGTCATGTTCCGCGAGGTGCTGCATTATTTGCAGCTGTCTGAGGGACTGAGCGTGATGGACGGAACAGTCGGTGCGGCCGGACATACTCAAAAGATCCTCGAACAAATCGGCAG
The DNA here is from genome assembly GCA_024230215.1 of Fuerstiella sp. Lineage (GTDB taxonomy): Bacteria > Planctomycetota > Planctomycetia > Planctomycetales > Planctomycetaceae > Fuerstiella. The sequence goes on from JAAERP010000477.1 coordinate 846, forward strand.
CAGCGGACAGCTGTTTGGTTTCGACAGGGATCCGATGATGCTGGATCACGCAAGGCAGAAGATTACAAACTCATCCGACCACACAAACGCTCAACTGTTTCATTCAAGTTACGCAGACGCAACGGAGGTATTCGCGAAAGCCGGAATCAATGGAGTTGACCGCGTACTCATGGATCTTGGACTTTCGTCTGACCAACTGGCCGATCGAGATCGTGGCTTCGGCTTTGATGCCGGCGGCCCGCTGGATATGAGGTTTGACACATCACGCGGACATTCTGCGGCTGAACTGCTAAGAACTGCTGATCAGCGGCAGTTGGAATCGATTCTGACTGAATACGGCGAAGAGAAATTTGCGAGACAAATCGTTGCCGAGATTTGTCAGCGTCGATCCCGGAACCCCATACAAACAACAGAAGACCTGGAATCCTGTGTTCGTGCAGCAATCCCGCGCGGGGCGGGCAAAGGGAAAAACCCGGCTACTCGTGTGTTTCAGGCACTAAGAATTGCCGTCAACGATGAACTTGAACATGTACAACGAATGATGACTTCGGTGTTGCCGGCAATTCTCAAGCCGAACGGCATCGCGGTGATTCTTACTTTTCACTCACTTGAAGATCGCATCGTCAAATCCGCGTTCAAAGGACAGAAGGAATGGCAGGTTCTGACAAAAACACCCATCGAATCGACACCGGCGGAGATTCGTCTGAATCCCCGAAGTCGCTCGGCGAAGCTGCGAGCAGCACTGCGGCGAAGCCCCTGAAAAAGCAGGGCGAGGGCGTCGAGTCGGCGAAGGTCGGCATGGCCGTCGAAACCAAGATGGGAATGTGCATCGTCGTGATCCTGTTGTGCGCGTTCGGATTCCTGCTGTATCACAAGTTTGACTTGAAGCAGCGAGAACTCCTGCAGGCAAATATGCAGGGCAAACAATCGGACCTGAGCACACTGGGCTCTGACGCCTCCACTTCAGATTCCGGGACTGACTCACAACCTCAGCCCGGTGCCGCCGCTTTTCAACCTCCGCAATCAACGGATGGCATTGTTCAGACCAAATCCATCGCACCGCCTGCCAGCGACTTCGCCAATGAGGCGAGTCGTCACCCGTTGGCCGCCACAGAAACCCGCCCGGCGTTCGGTCTTACTGAGCCCGCTGAGAGCGAGTTGGGGACGAAACCGGGACCTGATGCGGGTTCGTTGCAGAGTCCTTCGTCTGATCCGTTCGCTGCACTGGCTGCTCAGAATGCTGCCAGACTGGCACAGGAATCACAGACCGCCCAAACATCGGCCGATGACCCTTTCGCGGCCGATGACCCTTTCGCGGCCGTTCCCACACCCGCCCCGGAGCCACGAAGGCTGTTTGCCAACGCACCATCACCGGAAGACACAACATCGTCAACGGTTTCCGAAACAACGGATGCACCCGCGTTTCGGGCATTCGGAGACTCCGGACCTGCTGGCCCGACACCTGGTTTCGCGAACGAACCAAACTCCCCGCCACAAGCCACCAGCCTGCCCCCAGCCGACATTGCCTCCAATGCACAGCCAGCCAATACGGTGAACGCTCCGGCAATCGCTGACACCAACTCAGCCACGTCTGACTCCTCCACGACACCCTCGCCATCACCTTCGACGGCAGAACCCCGTCCGCTACCACCGGCGTTTCCTGCTCTTGATTCATCCAGCAACACTGCAGACACAGCACAAGGCCGGGATCTTCCTCCCGTAGCATCCCTTGACGCGTCGTCTGATCAGGGAACTGCGGCCAGCGATGCCGCCCGAACGCTTCGACCTGTTGACGATTCCAACCGACAGCTCATTGCGATGTTGGAGCCGCAACCAGAGGTTGATCCATTCATAGACGATCGCCCTGTGACAAAACCCGCTCCGGCATCATTCAGCGTTTCCGACGAACGCGAGTCCGTACAGGGACACGCGTCAACCACAGCTACGGCATTCAACACTGACGCCAGCAACCCTCCACTCGGTACGACCGTTGCAGGCACCACCGACGCTTCGAATACAACAGTCAGTGGAGAAGCTGCCAATCCATTTGCGTCCGGCGATGCTCCATCGCAGCCGAATACTGGTTCGCCGTCCCCCTCAACACAGAATGCAACGGCCGCTCCGGCAACGGCCGCTCCGGCAACGGCCGAAATCGAAATCGGCGTGGCCCGCTTCCACAATCCTCGCCAGATCCAGCAGGTGGCAGGAACGTCCGAGCGGTGCGATATCTGTGAAGTAAGACTGAACGACAACTACTGGACGATCTCAAAGCGAACGTACGGAACAGCCCGCTATTTTTCCTCTCTGGCTCTTTACAATCGGCACCGGATCTCCGATCCAAAGAAACTGCGACCTGGCATGAAGGTATTAATCCCCGATCCGAGTATTCTGGAAGAACGATATCCGGAGTTCTTCAGGGGGCAGCAACGAAAGCCAGCACAACCAGCCGGGTACTTCCTCCGCCCTGATGGCACGCCTGCCTATCGGGTGGGGGACCGTGAGACGCTATCCGAGATCTCTCAGAAACATCTGGGCCGGGCATCCCGGTGGATTCAGATCTATCGTTTGAATCAGCAAATCCTGAAAGATCCGAACAGCCTGAAACCCGGGACAGTGATTGTTCTTCCCGACGACGCCACCGACGTTCATCTGGCCCCCTGACGCTGCCACCGCCGATAGAACTTCTGTGTTCAGCCCCGTTGACCTCCCATCACGGGGTTTTTCTGTGCGCTGTTGTGTTCCCATAATTGTTTAAACCGCAGTGCTGACCGCAGGCCAGAGCTTCACAGTAGTTCCGGCGGGGTGGTACAGAACATCCCGTAGGCCGGGTCGCGACCCGCCAATTTGCACAGAGAGATGACCGCTGGGTCGCGACCCAGCCTACAAATCGCTTGCCCAGTCCAGGCAGTTCAGTGGCCCGGGGCGGACACATGAGTGAACAAGAACGACGTTAGCTTCACTCACAAGCGAAGGTGAAACGAGACGAATTTGGGTCTTGCAAAGGTGTACAGTGTTATTTCGTTTCACAGCCGGACTGATTCTGGTGGTGATTGTTTCCATGGTCGGCATTGACCTTGAGAAGCAAACGCTGGAGATGAGGCGCGCCGTCAGTGGACAGTATTTCCAGAAGGATCTGCTGCTGGAAATGCACGCGCATCTGCGTCTGGAGATCCAAACCCTGACGGCACCGTCGCAGCTGGCAAAGATCGACCACGTAACACCGCCGCTGACAACGCCTCACCGGCCGTCGATCGGCTCCGACAGACCAGGGAGGGCCACACCGTCGCCTCCATCGCTGCCCTTGTTGCGTTGGGAACATCCGGCCAAACGCACTGACTGACGGAACATCAATTTGAAGTCTTCGCACGACAACCTGCCGACATCCCTGCCGACCGGTCTGCCATTTCTGTGGCGGTCGAAACTGTTGTCGGCGTGCATGCTGCTGGGCTGGGCCATTATGATCGCCCGCCTGATCCATCTGCAGGGCGCCCAGCGGCAATTGCTGAATACAAGAGTCACCCGACAGAGTTCATTCACAGAGATTGTACCCGCACGGCCTGGTGAAATTCTGGACCGCAATGGACACGTGCTGGCGATGACCGTGACGCGGGAAAGCCTGTACGTCGTACCCGCGGAAATTGAAGATCCGGCCACTTTTGTCTGGCAGCTTTGTTCCGTGCTGAATGTCAATGCAGACGAGCTGTACGAACGGCTGGTCAAACATCAGAAACGGCAGTTCATCTGGGTACAGCGCAGACTCTCTGATGAAGACGTAAAACGTATTCGGCAGCTGAAGCTTCCGGACCGCACGTGGGGCTTTCGCCGCGAGTACCTGCGGCAATACCCACAGGGTGCGTATGCCGCCCACATTCTGGGCCTGCGTGATATCGACAACGTCGGTCACGGCGGACTTGAACAAAGTCTCGACGACTTAATTCGCGGTACAGACGGCACACGAGTAATGACTCGCGACGCTCGAGGAATCGTCGTCGAAGTCCAGGCAGTTCGTTCTGAAACACCCCAGCACGGCCAGACGGTCGTTTCGACGCTGGATATTCTGACACAGATTCAGGCCGAACAGCAACTGGACCAATTAGTGCAACGCTGGCAGCCGCTGGGCGCCTGCGTCATCGTGATGGAACCGCACACTGGCGAAGTGTTGGCGATGGCGTCACGGCCCGGCTTCAATCCCAACATTCCTTCTGACGTGCCGAGCGACGCATGGCGAAATCTTGCTGTCTCGGCCGTGTTCGAACCGGGTTCAACCTTCAAACCGTTCGTCGTGGCCTGGGGCATACAGCAGGGCGTTCTGCGACAGGACGACATCATCCCCTGCTTTAACGGTGCGTATCGCATGGGGCGGCGAATTCTGCACGACCACCATGCCTATTCTCAACTGAGCGTCGAGGATGTCCTGGTCAAGTCCAGTAACATCGGCATGGCCAGAATCGGGGAACGACTGGGAGTATCCGGACTTCACCGGGCGACCGCGGCATTCGGTTTTGGGACTCGCACAGGCATCGAACTTCCCGGAGAAATTGCCGGACTCGTGCGGCGGAAAGCAGATTGGGACGAGTACTCCATCGGTTCAATTCCGATGGGACAGGAGCTGGCTGTCACACCGCTGCAACTGATCACGGCTCATGCGGCCCTGGCCAACGGGGGACGGCTGGTCCGACCACATCTGCTGCTGGGATCTTCGTCCGATCAGACATTGCCGTCTCCGTTGTCCGGGGTGGAGACCGTTGACGCCACGCCCACGCTGGAATCGCAGATCGTGCGTCCGGAGATCGCCGACTGGATTGTCCGTGTCCCCATGAAGGGCGTTGTCGAACGAGGGACCGGCAAATCGGCTCGTGTTGACGATCTCAGTATCTTCGGCAAGACGGGGACGGCACAGAAGCCCGATCCGGAAGCCGGTGGCTACTCGGACACCAAACATTTCTGTTCCTTCGTGTGCGGTGCACCGGCCGAAAACCCGCAGGTGTTAGTGCTTGTGTTGGTCGATGAACCGACCGCCGCAGGGCTGCACTACGGCGGCACCGTCGCTGCCCCGACGGCGTCAAAACTTCTTCAGTTCGCCGTTCAGCGTCTGCCTCACATTTCGGGTCGCATGACTGTACGCCCGGAACACGACCTGCCTGCCCGTCGACTGTGAACAAAGGCCGGTGCAGATTCGTTTAACCGCGTTGCCCAGCAGGCCGCGCTCCGGTGTTATCCGTACGGCAAGTTGCCACCAAATTGTAGAGTCCACTGTGCGGGCCCTACTGCTGCTGAGCACAGAAAACGGACGCAGGTGGGTAGTGGGTAGCCCAGGTTGCTTGCAACCGTTGGGTGCCGCAGGCACAGGAGGCTGTCAGAAGACGATCTTACAGCAATCGATGTGGCAGAACGCTACCGACCTCTTGTTGCTGCGCAACCCTTGTTGCAAGCAACAGGGCCACCCGGTGGAGGAGTTGTCGGCACGACGCCCGCCTGAGTCCCGGCGGCTACGAAGATCAGCAGCACACACTGGCTGCATCAATCCCTGATTGCCGTGCCGTATGGCCGCGCTCCGGCCTAAACTTCGTCATGCATTTCGGCTTCGACGATATCAAACGCCGATGAAACTTCGTTGCGGATGCGACACGGTTTTCCGGTCTGCCAATCGACGAATGCCCACTTGGTTTCCGCAACGGCAATGCACACATTGTCCTGAGGACGCACAATACGATACCGACGTACCGAAGTGGCTCGCCGAAAACTGGCGCACCATGTCTGCACGGTGATCGTTTCTCCGGCTCGGCAGGGCGAGCGGTATTCGATGTAGTGCGATCTGGCGACCCAGGCGATCCCCGCCTCTTTGTATCGTGCCGCCTTCCATCCCTGGGCCGACGAATGATCAACCGCCGCATCCTGCAGCCAATGGAAATACGAAACGTTGTTGGCGTGACCCTGCCAGTCGGTTTCTTCAGCGGTCACGAGATGCGTATGAACGTAAATTGCAGGCATAGGTCCCTGAATGTCAGCTTGAGTTACTTAACCGGGGTGTCATCAACAGCTGCAGCAGCCACCGTACAAATGCGGCCGGCAAGTAAATTCACAGACCCCTTGCCGTCCGGGTGTACTCGGTTGCTGAGAAAGACCACGAACAACTGCTGATCCGGATCAATCCAAAGAGCAGTGCCCGTAAACCCACCGTGGCCAAATGCCGACGACGACAGCAGGTCGCCTCGATTGGACGAATACGGCGACTTCATATCCCAACCAGGCGTCCGCAGCCCGGACGAAACCTGCACGGGACTGCGCATCAGTGCCACAGTTTCCGGCTTCAGCACTCGGACGTCGTCCAGAGTTCCGCCATTGATCATCGCCTGAGCATATCTGGCCAGATCCCTTGCGGTGGAAAACAATCCCGCGTGACCGGCCACACCGCCCAGGGCAAACGATCTCGGGTCATGCACCTCGCCCCGCATCCAGTGACCGTCCCGTTGCTGCGTCACGGCCGCCCGCTCAGCAAGTTTTGGGCCAGGCAGAAAGCCGGTCTCGGTCATGCGCAGTGGGCCAAAGATGACTCGTCGTGAGTATTCGTTGACATCTTCATCCGTCAATCGTTTCACTAATTCCGCCAGCACGATAAAACCGACGTCAGAGTACATAAACTTCTCACCAGGCACCGCCTTTGGCTTCAGCGCGAAGACACGACGCATTGCTTCTGCCGGACCGTCCTGGTAGTCACGCATGCTGTTATCGGGAATCAGTCCCCCCATGTGAGTCAACAGTTGTCGGATGGTGATCCCTTCCTTGCCATTGGTGGCAAATTCGGGGATGTGCTGGCCCACCGGATCATCCAGCGTCAGTTTCCCCTGTTCGATCAACGACATCACGCTGGTTGCCGTGGCGATCGGTTTTGTCAGCGACGCAAGATCAAAGACGGTGTCCGGCAACATGTCGGCCTTATCGGGTTCAAGCTGTCGATAGCCATATGCCTTGTGAAACACCGTGTGTCCGCGGTGTCCGACAAGCACAACACAACCTGGCATTTTTTCACGTGAAAGCCCCTCCTCGACAATCTGGTCGATCACATTCAACCGCCGGGAATTCATGCCCACCGCTTCAGGTGGTGCGACTGCCAGACTGTCGTGGTGCGATTCGCCCGTCACGTTTTCAGCAGCGTTCAGTTCGCAATACGGCACCAGGCAGTATCCGAACAACGCAATTGCAAAATGTTTCATAGGTGTTCCCTGCATCAATTATCGAATGAATACAGTCCGTGGCTGGACGACGCCATTCTGCAGATTAAGCTCGCCGAGTGCGAGCAATCTGGTGCCGTCCGTAGAAACAACGGCGATCTCGCTGACCTGTGCAGTATCGATGCCGTCAGGAATATGCAGCCCTGATTCGCTGATGGACAGCTGCCGCCCGAGTCTCACACGGTCTTCGTCGTCAATGCCGCATTGATACTTCGGCATGCTCGCCACCATCAGAATCGGGTCAGTCATCGTGGCGACGATCGATTCTGCAGACAATATATCCGGGTCGATCGCCGCAGCCACCGGGAACTCTCCAATCGCCGTGCGTTTCAGTGAGGTCATTAGTCCACCGCAGCCAAGTAATTCTCCCAGATCGCGGGCAATGGAGCGAATGTACGTGCCGGAACCGCATTGGATCTGCAGCGTCAGATTTGGCCAACAGTATTCAGTAACGTCAATCGCGAAGACCTGCACAGTTTTCGACTTTAGCTCAACACTCTCACCGCGGCGAGCCTTCGCATAGGCCCGCTGGCCATTCACCTTGACGGCCGAAAACGCGGGCGGGACCTGCTCTATCCTGCCGATGAAGTTCTGCAGTGCGCACCGAAGCTCTTGTTCTGAGGGCGCGTTGCCATCCAATGGGACGTCAGTAACAGTGCCGCTGGAATCATCCGTATCAGAGCGTTGTCCAAATCGGAAGCCCGCAACATACGTCTTCGACGATCGCTGCAGCAGCGAAATCAGTCGGGTCGCCGCTCCCACGCAGACAAGAAGTACACCGGTCGCCATCGGGTCAAGCGTCCCCGCGTGACCAACCTTTGCGGGCTTGACCAGTCGCTGAACAACGTTCACCACGTCTCGAGAAGTCACCCCCGCGGGCTTGTTAAGGTTCAGAACGCCAAACATGATCCAATCTTCAATACGTTGCCAAATCTACTGCGTCATGATTTATCATTGCAATCCGTGGCAGAAGTCACGGCCGCACAGCAGTCAACGACTATCCAAAGACAACTGCCGCTGCACAAACGCCGCGTAATCCTCAGCGGTGTCGATGCCCACGGCGGCCTGCGGCACAACGGCCACCGCGATACGAGCCCCCGACTGCAAAGCGCGGAGTTGTTCCAGCTTCTCAATTTGTTCCAGCGATGAGGGTGGCATGGATGTCAGTGACAACAGGAACTCACGCCGATACGCGTACAGCCCGACGTGCAGCAACCACGGTGATGCGCGTTCCGCGGATAACAGTTCTGTGACCGACCTGTCGCGTGAAAACGGGATCGAAGAGCGGCTGAAGTACAAAGCCTGTCCCGTGTCATCGACAACGACCTTCACACAGTCCGGGTTGCCGACCACATCGGCGTCACGAATCGGTGCCGCGACGGTCGCCATCTCTGTGTTGCCCGCGTGAAGTGCGCCAACCAACGCATCAATCGTCTCGGGCTCCAGCTCTGGTTCGTCACCCTGCAGATTCACGATAACCTCGGCGTCCGCACAGCATCGTTTTGCAACCTCAGCCACGCGGTCTGTACCGCTCGGATGATCCGCCGTCATTTCAGCGTGACCACCGAAGCCCTGAACAGTGTCGAAAATCCGTTCGCTGTCGGTCGCAATAATCACATCGTCCAACACGGACGAGGCCGTAGCCACCTCCCACACGTATTGCAGCAGCGGCTTGCCTGTTTCCTGCAGCAGCAACTTCTCCGCCAGGCGCGACGACTGCAGTCTCGCGGGAATGATTCCAACAACCTTCATAGACATCCTGTCGTGACAGAGCAGCGGACAACAAGGTTGGCCGTTCTGCCAGCACATGCTTACAGTGGACCAACGTTGGGCGAAACATAGCAGCCCCGCCGATTCTGGCGATGCAACAGACGGTCAAGACCGCTGAAATTGAGAGGTTTGCTGAGTTTCCCGCGATGTTCCGGTAAATTGGAAGTCAAACGGGAGAGAGGATCTTTGCCAGACCACCGAAAGGAAGGACAATAAATACAGTTGGCAGTGGCGACCGTCGGACCAAAGACTGAGCTTGTGACCGACGGGAAACTAGAGCAATCTACTTATTGTCGTGAACGATACTGGCTCGTGGGAGTAACGAAACTGTTGCAAAAAAGCGTTCTTCACGGCCACAGGTCAGCGTAAAACGCTGTAGTGCGATCGCAAATGAGAACGATGTGTGTCGCGATCGATGACTGAGACGGGTGTAAGTGGACAGCGCTACGTTGGAAATTTTCGCTGCATGAAACATGGAACACCTCGACCGCCGTTTCATCACTGCATGGTCAGCATATTCGCGAACGGATCAATCATCTTCATTCAGGTTGACTGACGACTTCCTGAATGGCTTCCATCGTTATGTCACACAGTCTCTCAACGAGAGAAAGTGGCATTGCCGGAGCCGGCATCAGGACAACGACATCGCCAAGCGGACGAATAATCACGCCGCGTTTTCGTGCGGCCACAGTCACCTGATGTCCAACGCGCAGCGCCGAGGCAAACGGGTCCATCGTCTGTCTGTCACGAACCAGTTCGATGCCCACCATGATCCCCTTTTGACGAATCTCGCCAACATGAGGGTGAGTTGCGAGATTGCTCAGTCGCTCGCTGATCAGCTTTGACGCTGCGGATACATTTTCCAGCAGGTTGTGTTCCTGAAAACGCTGTAACGACGCCAATGCTGCGGCGCAGCCCAGAGGGTTTCCGGTGTAGGTGTGGCCGTGAAAGAACGTACGTCCGGCGTCGGGGGCTCCCAGGAACGCTTCATAGATTTCTTCCGTGGCCAGAGTCGCGGCCAGCGGCAGGTAACCGCCCGTGATGCCTTTGGCAACGCACATCAGGTCAGGCAGAACGGCTTCCTGTTCACACGCGAACATTGTTCCGGTGCGGCCAAGACCCACGGCGACTTCATCTGCAATCAGCGGAATACTGTATCTTGTGCACAGCGTGCGAATGTGCTTCAGGTAGCCAGAGGGATGGACCAGAATTCCCGCCGCGCCCTGAACCAGAGGTTCGATAACAAATCCAGCGGCTCGTTGATGGTTTTCTTTGATCAATTCCGTCGCCCGGTCGAAGCAGTACTGCAACCAGGAGTCGCGGTCATGTCCTTCGGGCACACGTGTGGCCACCGGTGACGGAACAGAAACCGTCGGAAACAGCAGGTGCCGATAGACACGGTGGAATACATCCATGCTGCCGACGCTGACGGATCCCAGCGTGTCACCGTGATAGGCATTGCCGACACTGATAAATGTGTCGCGGGCAACTTCAGGATCCGACTTCTGCTGGTGGTATTGGTACGCCAGTTTCAAAGCGACTTCGACGGCGGTTGCGCCGCTATCGGAATAGAACACCCTTGTGAGATTCACCGGAGTAATATCGACGATCGCTTTGGCCAATCGGATGGAAACCTCGCTGGACAGCCCCAGCATGGTTGAGTGCCCCACCCGATCCAGTTGAGCACGCACAGCGTCATCGATCTCCGGGACTCGGTGGCCATGCACGTTGCACCACAGCGACGAAATGCCGTCCAGATATTTCCGCCCGTCCACGTCGATCAAATCAAATCCTTCGGCGTCGGCGATAATCGGCGCGTGCTCGTCGACGTAGGCACTCATGGCCGTAAACGGATGCCAAACGTGCGCATTATCCCAGTCGCGAAGTTGCTGAGCTGGTACTTTTGAATTGGAAGCAGACATACAGAAAATCACTTTCATTCACCCCATCGGCGCGGGCGAGTCTCATGGGCACACGGTGAAGAGACGCGTCCGACGGCGGCGACGGGTTAAGCTGGTTCATTGAAAACGGACGTTACGCCGGCACGGCCAGGCTGTCCATGATCGACTTCAGAATCTGCCCGGCTCGCTGGCGATGGCCATCGCGGACGGCACCACGGCACACGACACGGTGTGCGAGCACCGGCAGGCACAACTGTTTCACATCGTCCGGTATCACAAAGTCACGCGCCTCGACCATCGCCATCGCCTGAGCAGCCCGGTACAGCGTCAGAGCTCCGCGTGTGCTGACGCCCAGCGCCAGTTCCGGATGGCTACGTGTTGCCTCAACAATATCCAGCATGTAGTCCGACATGGAGTCATCGACACGAACGTCGCTCACGTGATTCTGGAGGGCAATCAGCTGATCCGTGTCCGCCACCGCCTGTAGGCTGTCCGTGGGCTCCCCGTTTCGATGTTGTCGAAAAACGCTTCTTTCCGTGTCGCGATCCGGATAGCCAACTTCCAGACAAACCATGAATCGGTCGAGTTGATTTTCGGGCAGCGGATACGTTCCTTCGAACTCAAACGGATTCTGCGTTGCGATCACGACGAAAGGATTTCGCAGTGGCATCGTGTCGCCCTCGATAGTGACCTGCTGTTCGCTCATCGCCTCCAGTAGCGCACTTTGAGTCCGCGGAGTTGTACGATTGATCTCATCTGCCAGCAGAACGTTGGTAAACACCGGCCCCGGTCGGAATTCGAAATCGCCGGTATTGGGCCGGTAAACGTTGGCTCCCAGAATATCACTGGGCAGCAGGTCAGGCGTGAACTGCACGCGCGTAAACCGGCACCCCAGGGTTTTTGCCAACGCCCGCGCCAGCGACGTCTTCCCGAGACCCGGCGCATCTTCCAGCAGGACGTGCCCACCGGCGACCAAAGCCACGACTGCAATGCGAACGGTTTCTTCCTTACCAAGTACCGCTGATTCAACGTTCGCGCGGATCTGTTGCAGCACGCTATCAGTCACGACGGTCTCCCGGTGTTTGTGTGGTCAGTACGACAGCTGTGAAACGCCTGTTCCATCATAGGATCCTTCCTGAGTGGTGTTTTGTCTGAAAGTCGTTTCAGAATATTCGGCAGACGACCATCGACCATCACCAGAATTGTTCCCTGCCCAATAATGTTGCACTCGTTCGAAGACACCGAAGTCAATGACAGACAATCGTCGTCAGGATGGCAGACGCCAGCGCCTGACGCCACAAAACCATTCTACAGAAAACGCACGGTAATTCCGAGGCACGCGATTCAGTGAGCTGAGGGACAAAACCGGATGCAGACGTTATCGGCAACTCTGCAGGCAATGCTGATTCACTTTACAGCGTTCAATGATATTGTCGACGGAGACATTCCATCCGACGTTGTTACAATCAATCCGAAACGACTGTTCGTCGAGGCCCAATTCGTCAAGGCCCAATTCAACGAGGTGAGTCATTTCTCCGGAAAGCCTCCAGATGCATCGCCGTCCGTTTCTGAATCCTATCACCATTCTGTTGTTGGTCTTCATAGTGCAGTTGCCGTCATCTATTCGTGCCGACGAAAACCCGGACGAAATCTACGAACTGAGTCAGGAATCTCAACGGCACGAAGGTGTGCCGCGGGGCGACGTCACGATGCATGTGTGGAACAGCACAGTTTTCGAAGACACCACGCGGGAATACTACGTCTACGTTCCCAAACAGTATGACGGAACGCAGCCGGCCTGCGTCATGGTGTTTCAGGATGCTCATTCGTATGTCTCAGAAGAAGGCTCGGTCAGAGCTCCCGTCGTGTTCGACAATCTGATTCACGCGGGTGACCTGCCAGTGACTGTCGGTATATTCATAAACCCCGGGCACAAGGGAGACGAGCAGCCGGAAAACCGCTGGCGAGCGAACAATCGCAGCTTCGAATACGACACGCTGAGCGATCAGTACGCAAGGTTTGTGGTCCAGGAACTACTGCCACATATTGCCCGCGACCAGAATCTGAATCTCTCGACTGATCCCGCAGACCGTGCCATCTGCGGAGCTTCTTCCGGTGGCATTTGTGCGTTCACCGCGGCGTGGACGCATCCGGAATGGTTTGGCAAAGTGCTTAGCCACATCGGCAGTTTTACGAATATTCGGGGCGGGCATGCTTACCCCGCTTTGATTCGCAAGACAGAGCGAAAGCCGATTCGAGTCTTCCTGCAGGACGGAGAAAATGACCTGGACAATAAACGCGGCAACTGGTGGCTGGCGAATCTGGAGATGGCCGCCGCTCTGAAGTTCATGAACTACGACTACAGGTTTGTCGCCGGGCAGGGCAGCCACAGTCAGCGGCACGGTGGCGCAATCCTGCCCGATTCGCTTCGCTGGCTATGGCGAGACCATACGGTCGGCAATCTGAAACGACCGGTAGACGAAGCTCCCGTCGCGGCCGTTGACGTGTTCGAGGACCGCACTCTCAAATTCACCGGCGGCCGGTACAAAGACGAAACCTTCCACTACCGACTGATGCCTCCGCCGAACGTCCAGGAAGGCAAAGAATATCCACTTGTTCTATTCCTGCATGGAGCCGGCGAACGCGGAACAGACAACGCCCGTCAGCTGTTGTACTTTCCCCAACAAATGGCTCAGCCACGTTGGCGTGAAAGATTCCCATGTTATGTTCTGGCTCCGCAGTGTCGCGAGGGACAGCGATGGGTTGAGGTCGACTGGGGACTACCGGAAACACATGACGCTCCGCCGGAACCGGACGACCAGATCAAGGTCGTGCAGCAAATACTTGACAGAACGCTGGCTGAAAAACCGATCGACAAACGGCGTATTTACTTAACGGGATTGTCCATGGGCGGCGTTGGCAGCTGGGACCTTGCGGTTCGTCGTCCCAACCTGTTCGCCGCCGTTGCCACGATCTGCGGCGGTGCGGATAATTCCACTGTGGCAAAACTCAAGGATGTCCCGATGTGGGTCGCTCACGGAGACGCTGACACCGCTGTTCCTGTTCAGCGCAGTCGACTGGCGGTGGCTGCACTTCGCGAAGGCGGCGGCGAAGCGGTCTACGTGGAATTGCCGGGAGTCGGTCATAATTCGTGGACGCCGTCTTATACAGATAACGACGGACTTGTGCCATGGCTGTTTCGCCAGGCCAGACCGTAATGAAAGCATGGCACGTGATGATTCGGCGTAATCGTTTTCGGCAACGCATGACGCAGGAATATTGCGAACCGCAAACACTGTTGCTTTGCCTGTTGTGGGCGCTGGCGTGCGGCTGCAGTGATGTACAGACACCAGCGTCAACCCCGCCGGCGAATTCAGCGGAGCCAACGACCGAAAGGGGGATGGACTTCGATCTTTCCGCAGTGCCGCAAGCCGAAGAATTCGTGCCGCTTCAGAGGTCATCATCAGCAAAGGACAACAGGCAGGCTGCGGTCAGCCGGAACGTGGCGGCCACTGACGCCGGCGGCAATGACAGACGCGCCTCACTGAAAGTCCGCCTGCCTGACGACCGACCGGACCTCAATGATGCTCGACTGGCTCAAGCCGGTATTCGCCGGTACGAAGGTCGGCGGCTGATTCTGCTTTCCGATCTGCCGGAAGACACGGTCGCTCACCTGCCGGCACTGGCCGATCAACTGTTCGATCATCTGGAGCTTCACTTCGGCACGTTGCCTAAGGCACTGGACGATTCTGACTTTCAGGTGACCGGACACCTGATCGACAATGAACAGACATTTCGAGCGGCTGGCTTGATGCCGTCCGAAACGTTCACGTTCGATCATGGGCGCCACTGGAACTATCAATTCTGGATGTTCGATACAGATGACCAGTACTACCGACGTCACCTGCTATTGCACGAATTCACTCACTGCTTCATGACATGCGAAATCGGAATGCTCAGGCTTCCGGACAGTTGGTACATGGAAGGGATGGCCGAGTACTTCGCGACTCACCATGTGACGAAGGACGCATCAGACAGCACTCAGACCACATTTGGTGTTCTGCCCGCTGGCTTTGAGGGGTTCGAGGGATGGGGACGAATCTCTGAGATTCGACGCTCCTTTCTGGAACGTGGCACACAGACTGCGTCAGACACCGAGCAACTGACGATACCGACACTCGATGATGTGATGCCCAATGACGCTAAGCTCTTTACGCGGTATTCGCAGTACGCCACGTCGTGGGCTCTGTGTTGGTTTCTGCAGTCTCATCCGGACTATCGCGAGCACTTCCATCCACTGGCAAAGCTGAGAACCAGAGCGGAAATCGCAGCAACCGTCGGGCCGCTGCGTGAACGCCTGCAACCGCAGATCAAGATTGACTGGCTGCTGTTTGTTGAAGCACTTCGCGAGAACTATGACATTGAACGCAGCTTTCCCGTGCATTCGAAGACGACGATCACGACAACTGAGCTGGCAACAGCCGTTGCGACGTGTGAAATACAGGCAGCGCTGGACTGGCAGGACAGCGGCCTGCGTTTGGCGGCAGGCGAATCGGTGAACGTGAAATGCTCCGGCCGATTCTCGGTGAACGACCGCCCGAAACCGTGGATATCGGAACCGCAGGGCATCAGCATCGACTATTTTCGCGGCCTGCCGCTCGGTCAGGTGGTCGCAACGCTGGTCCGCACTGACGGAGATTCGATTTCCAACCGGATCTCCGTGGGCACCGGCACCACAATCACAACAGCGCACGACGTGTCTGTCTGGTTGCAGGTGAACGACAGCAGTGCCAGTCGTCAAAACAACGCTGGCGTGGTGAACGTTGAATTTTCCCTGCCGCAACAGTAAGCGTTGCTTTCGGACATCACAGATGTCAAGTCAACATGTGCACGCCCCGTCCTGTCGCGCCCATCGCAGGTCAGGACCTGTGCTGACAGCCCCCGTCCTGACAGCCCCCCCCTGGCCATCGTTGACAGGACAGGTCCTGACCTACAGCTACTACACTGCGGTTGGAAGCGACGCACGTTATACGTCGGGCGGTCACGTGCCCGACTGGTCAGCCAGAATACAAAGCGCCTGTTCACGGGAAACAAAGTTCATCACAAGCGGCTGTGACAGGTCGTCCTGCGACTGTTGCCACGTCGCATAATAGCCGTCGTCTGTGGCGAGCACATCGACATAGCGGCTGCAGCCTGTGCCCTGTGGGCTGATGAACATGGGCAGCAGATTGGAAAGCCGTTCCGCCGCTGCGACATCGTCATCCACAAAGAAGGCTGCTCCCCCGATTTCTTCGCAGCTGTAGCCACGAGGTCTCTTGACAGCGGTAGAGTGTTCGTCGATCGGCCGCAGGCACTCACCACCACAGTAAAACAGCAGTCTGTAGTCGTCGTCAGCAAACGCTCCAACTTTCGGCACAGGCAGAATACAGGTGCCACGCGTCATCGCCACGTCCCAGGTAGATCCGCGAGGAAACACGCAATGTTGCGGAAGGCTGGCCATGCTCCCGGTTGCGGGGATGTCAACGACGCCCGTATTGGAACTGGACCAACCAAACGGGTGGCTGCAGTAGCCAAGCCGATCACCGTGCGCTGTGTGCCAGTAGAACGGATCCTTGACGTGCAAATGTTCCGGACAATCACTGCTGAATGCTGCCTGGACCGCCGCGGCCTTCAGGCCTTGTATCGACTCTGCCCGCAGCACGTCAATCGTCCAGACTCCGGCCCCCGGTTTCAGAAAGTCGCTGACAGAGTCCGGATAGGGAACGCCCGTTTTCTCTGTGGAAACGAAAAGTTCGACTCCACCATTCACGAAACGCAGGCAGGATCCTTCGATAGAAAGCACTTCCCCCGACGGGCTATTCAGTGCAGGCTTTTCCCAGGAAACAACTTTCTCGAATGTTGCCCCCTTGTCCAACGACTGAAAAATCGCCAGTTCCAGCCCCCGCGTACCGGCCGCAACGCCGGTCCGCGAATCACCAGCATTTCGATATCGCCCCACGACGTACAGTGAACCGTCGGGTGCTTCCACCATATTGCCGCCGCCAAACCAGAACCCCGATTTCCGGTCCTGGGGCTCAACGATAATATGAGCGGCGTCTTGATCGACAAGTGTATTACAAAAGGTGCTCAGGCGGTTGCGGATGTAAACTGATGCGGAATTATTGATGGCTGTGTCCAGAAATGGTGTTCAATGCACGGAATGTGCCATGGCAGGGACCGACAATCGCCGCCCCGGCGACACCACATCAGCGTTAGAGTTGCTGTCAGGTGCTCAAGGCGGCGAGATTTCCATACAAGTTCGCGTATCGATTCGCGGCGGTCAAGCATATGTTGCGGACGATTACAGGGATCTGGCCCTCCTGAACTTCAGGCCACTGAACTCAACAGCCGCGAATACTGGTCAGCCCCGGCCGGATCTTCTCTTGATTTGCTGATTTGCACAATCCGCTCGGGCCGGAGTGAACGATGCTGCTGCTGCGAGCACAGCCAGCAGTCCGTCCGTCCCGAGCATCACTGTTTTCATTGGTATATTTCTGAAATCAGAATTCCACGACTTCTGGCTGCAGCATGGCCGTTCGCCCCTGCTGTGTTCGTATCCTTCGTTCACACACGGTTTTCTCGTCTGAATTGACACAATTACGGTTTAGAAAGACGGACGTCGGCACTGAAATCCGTTTCTCAAACACAACGATTGACTCGCCCTACTACAGGTTGCGATGCTTTGATAGAAATCCGCCGTCAGAGCGTCTGGTTCCGAAAACGGACTGAATTTCGTTGGGAAGTCTGTGTTTCCACCTGACGTAACGTCAAATCGGGCTTTTTGATCCCCGCCAAGGGAAGAATTACATGCACGACCTTTTGAATTCCCTTCTCTTCTCAATGCAGGATGTCAGGTCACGACGTAGAAGTCGCAGGCGTTGCCCGTCGACGTCTGCACAAATCGCCTAGCGAAGCGGTCATTCCACCGAGGTTTTGGAAACCCGGGCCCTGCTGGCGGCACACCTGGTTCATTCCGATGCCCCCGCGGTGACAGTAGCAGCAGGAGAGACCGTAGATATTCCAATCGTCTATCAGACCCTGAATGACAACGGTGCTCCTGCGGCTCTGAAGTCGGACCAATTCAGCTTTAATCTTCACTTTGACGCTGACGTTTTGACATGGGTGTCAACCACAAGCATCTTCACTGAGGGCATTCAGGATACTCCAAACCAGACTTTGCCGGAAACCGACCCGACGGTGATCGGCGACGACTCGGACAATGCCACCGAAACCGTGCTTCTGTCGAGCTATTCGTCCGCGACGGGCTGGCCTGCGAATCCGGTCGTCAACGGACAGCTGTTGTATGTCGCCAGATTTACCGCCAAATCAGGCTTTACAGGGACAACGCTCAAATTCTCAGCAAACCAGACGGGAACCGTGATCGGTGACGCCTCAGATTTTTCGTTTGAGTCGTTTGAGGTGGTTCTGCAGACTCCCGCAGGACCAACACTCTCGATTGCAGACGCACAGACAGTAACGGAGGGCAACAACTCGGTCTTCACTGTCTCTCTCAGTTCAGCGCAGTCCACGCCCGTCACAGTCAAGTATTCAACCGAAGACGGCAACGGCCCGACCGCGGCCGTTAGCCCAGGGGACTATACCGCACAGAATGAGGTTCTGTTGACGTTCAATCCTGGCGAGACGGAGAAAACGATTAGCGTTGCAACCAACGTTGACTCGGTGAATGAAGAACGGGAGGAGTTTCACGTATCGCTGTCCATGGCCACTGGAGCCACGCTCCGATCGCTGCGAGCATTGGGAACGATCAACGACAAACCCGCAGATTTGCCAGCTTTGTCCATCGCCAATGCAGCAGCGGTTACGGAAGGCGAAAATGCCACTTTTAATGTCACCCTGGATCGCGCTGCCTCGACCCTCGTCACAGTCGCTTATTCCACGGTTGGCAGCCAGGGGCCGACGGGCGCAATAAACGGCGTCGACCTGACCGCACAGACGAACCAGGTGCTGACCTTTGCTGTCGGTGAAACTCAGAAGACCATTACTGTGGCCACGATTGATGACGTGCTCGCTGAAGAAACCGAAGAATTTGGGGTAGAGCTCAGCAACCCGACAGGCGCAGGAATCTCCAGAACAACGGCCACCGGGACGATTAATGACAACGATAGCGGTCTGCCAAAGTTCTCCATTGCGAACGCTCCCCCAATAACCGAAGGCAATTCTGCCGTCTTTACAGTGACCCTCAATCGGGCAGGCGATAGTACGGTGACCGTGAACTACTCGACCAACAATGGTACGGGCCCGGCACCTGCTCAGGACGGCACTGACTATACCGGACAGACAAATCAAACATTGACCTTTGCCGCTGGTGAGACGCAGCAAACGATCAGCGTCGCGACGATTGATGATGCCATCGAGGAAGATTCTGAAACGTTCGAAGTCGCTCTCTCCGCCCCAGTCGGGGCCGCTCTCTCGACCTCCTCTTCGGCCACAGGTACGATCATCGACAATGACACCATTCCAACGTTCCCCGGGGATATCGACGGAGATGGCGACTTTGATGCAAATGATTCCTTTCTGATCCAGCTCATCAAGCTGTCCGGCACCGACGCGCAGATTGATCAATCCAAAGGCGGCAGCACATTGACGGCGACGGAAATCCGTACCGGCGTCAACCAATTGGCCGTTCCAGGAGACGTCGACGGAGACACCGACTTTGACGCAAACGATGCTTTTCTGATTCACCTGGTGAAGCTGTCCGGGACCAACACACAGATTGATCAGTCCAAGGGCACCAGCTCGCTCACGGCCGCACAGATTCGAGCCAACGTCAACGGGCTTGGGGGTGGTTCTCCCGCGAGTTCCGTTGTATCGCAAGGCGCTGAAGTTGTTCAGTCCGTGATGGCCAGCGCTCCGGACAGCGACGATGCTACAGATCTCTTCGCCAACAACAAACAGGACGCTGTGGCGATGTCAGCGTCACCTGGGGCCGGTACGCTGCCGAGTGACAGTTCGACGTCCGTCTGGGAAGAATTCCGCGGATGGATCGACGCCATTTGAGCGTCTGTGCGATATCGACCGAGCACAGGACGGACAGCCCCTGGCAGGCCAGGGGCCCACATCGACTGCCGGGAACTGGACGCTGTCACTTCAGCATCAGGCATGCATCGACCGGCCAAATCGCCGCAGATTTGGTCATGTGCGTCAGCGAAAACTGCAATCTGCCCAACCCCTACATACGGCAGTACAGGAAGCCCTATCCTATCCAGACTACGCAGCCCTAAAATCTTTCCCCACCGGTAGACAGGGTTAGATTTCTCATCGGGTCTCGTCGAAGATGGGAGGAGCTTTGGCAATCCCTGCCTGTTATCCCCGTCAAGTAGTCTTGAATACCTGAGTCTTTTGAAGCGTAGTTCCAGAAGAAACGACAGCCCTATGAATTTTAGAGCCCTGTTTGGACGCAGTGAAAACAGCCGCCGATCGCGTTATCGACAGATGCGAAAGGAATGCATGGGGGCTGCAGCGACGCGTTTGGAGCAACTCGAACAGCGGACTTTGCTGGCGGGAAATGTGACCGCTCAGCTGGTCGGCCAGAGTGCGTTTCTGACAGGAGACAGCGCTGCTAATTCAGTGGAGGTGGTCGTCAACAACGGCGACGTCATTCTTAGGGGTCTGAATAACACGACGATTAACGGAGCCGCGTCCGATCTGGTCATCACGGCCGGTTCAACCGCGATGGGTGATATCATCGCATCACTCGGCAGCGGCAACGACCGATTGGTCGTCGATGGGGCCACGATCAATGGCCATGTCACGGTGAATGGCTCGGCAGGCGATGATCAGCTCGGAGTGGTCGGTAACGCGGCCATTAACGGTCACGTGACACTGAATGGCGGCACCGGAGCTGACACGTTAAGTCTTCAGAATTCCACGATCACCGGGAATGCTCGAATTGCCGGAGGCGACGGTGCCGACACAATTGTGCTGTCCACCGCCACCGTGGGAGGCCGTCTGTGGGTCTCCGGAGGAAGAGGCAACGACGATATTGTCATTGATGATTCCACGATCACCGGCAACGCACACGTTGTCGGACGACAAGGCCACGATGACATTGTTGTTCGCAATTCAACATTGTCCAGCAATCTGTTAATCCGGGGAAACCGCGGCAACGACGTTGTCATGATTGATTCCTCAACGATTGGCAACCGATCCCGAATCGTCGGCAACGGAGGCGGTGACACTATTGTCATTCAGGGCACGAGTCGCCTTGCGGGCAGGTCACGAATTCTTGGTGGAGCAGGTGGGGACACGCTGGAAACGGCACCAGGCGTTGTGTTTGGAAAAATGAGAAGCCGAAGCTTTGCTGGCGGAACGGCCGATGCGGCCGTCATCGCATCCCGAATCACGGATCCGACGACGGGAGCTCTGGGAAGAGCGGACCAGGCAGTCGGGCTATTTGATACTCAGCTGACACTGTCGGTGAGCACGACGGCCGTCTCCGAAGGTGCTGGCGCCGGCTCCGCAACTCTGACAATTACTCGAAACACAGACACTGCCAACGACCTTACGGTCAATCTGACATCATCAAACACAGGCAAACTGACTCTGCAGCAAGCAACGGTAACGATTCCCGCGGGCCAGGCGTCTGCGGTTGTGCTGCTGAACCCTCAGAACAACGATATAGTGGACGCCGACGCGGTCGTCACCATTACTGCCAGTGGAACGGGTTTCGCTGACAGAACGGTGGATGTGACGGTCACCAATGATGACGGGGAGGCACTGACGCTCACAGCAATTGAGAGCCAGATACTTGAAGATACGGGCACCCCATCCACTGTCGGGACACCAAATCCCGTGACCTATGTCGTCACACGGAGCGGTCCCACGGACCAGGCTCTGACTGTCCTGCTGAACGCTTCGGTCACCGGCGTTATTGACCTGCCCGCTCAGGTAACAATCCCGGCGGGCAACCAGACGTTTCAATTCAGCGCCAACACGATTGCCGACCTTGTCGTTGAATCCGACGCCACCGTCGTCGTAACTGCATCTGCTGCCGGGCTGCAATCGAGTCAGGCGGATGTCGTTATTCTTGACAATGACAGTCCAAGACTGTCGGTCGCGTTCAGTGCTCCAACCGTTACTGAGACGGGATCAAATGCAATCGCGACGTTGACCGTCACTCGCAATACCAGCACAGCAGACGCTCTGACGGTCAACGTGACGTCCAGCGACGGCGGCAGCCTGACCGTCAACGGGCAGACAAGTGTTGACGTAACAATTCCGGCGGGACAGCTGTCCACCACAGTCACAGTCGCGGGTGTTCAGGAAACCACCGACGATGGCGACGTATCAGTTGCCGTGACGGCCTCAGCGACAGGTTTCACCAGCGGTTCAGACACGATCTTCGTGCTTGACGACGACACGCAGGCGCTGGCCCTGAATGTTATTGACAACGTGATCTCGGAGGGGGCAGGTGCCGGATCGATTGGTGCGACGTTGACGCGTAACGCATTGGATCTATCGACGGACCTGACCGTCACCCTGACGACGACGGGTGACGCCAGAGTCGCGACGCCACCGACCGTAACGATTCCGGCCGGCCAGACGCAGGTGAGTGTCACCTTCGATACGATCGACAACAACATTGTTGATCAACCAGCGAATGGCGTAACGACGGTGTCCGCCTCAGCTGACGGCTTTACCGACGCTTCGGCGGCCATCACCGTGAACGACGATGATTTGGCCACCATCACGATTTCGCCGTCAACTCTAAGCGTGGCTGAAGATGCCGGTACGGATGCATTTACGCTGGCAGTGCAGAGAAACGACACGTCGAGTGCAGAAACCATCACCTTTTCCTATTCGAACGTAAGCCTTGTGACCGGGCCTCCGGCGGTGTCGTTTGCAGCTGGTGAAGATACACAAACGGCAACATTTTCCGTGATCGACAACGCTCTGTTCGCTGACAACAACGATGTTACGATCACCGCCAGGGGATCCGGGCACGCCGACGTTTCCGCTTCTATCGCGATCGTCAACGACGACATGCTCACCCTGTCGACCGACGTTTCCACGAACGCGACCGCCGAATCCGTGGGTGTCCTGGTCACAAGAAACCCAACATTTACGATCACCGGATTCACGGCTCCGGGCGCAACAGTGCAGGTTGACACAGACGGAGACGGGTCATTTACCGAAGCGTCAACAGTCGCGGCGCCTGATGGCAGCTATGTCGTTGACGCCACCCTGATCCACGACAGCACCAACAATGGCCTGAACCCGGTGCAGCTGCGATCTGTGATCCCCACCGAAAGCATCGATACCACTTCCAGCATCATGAATGTTCATTTTGCTGTTGGCAAGGTCGTGCGGTTTGAAACCAACCAGGACCTGAACGGCGACCAGGTCAACGATTTTTACGATGTCGAACTGCTGGGCACGGATGCTCCGACGACAGTCGCCAACTTCCTGCAGTATACGACCGGAACCAGCTACGACGGCGTCATTGTACATCGGTCACCACCCGCATTTGTGATCCAGGGAGGCGGATTCACGGTCAACAACGGCACGGTTGCCAGCGTCGTGACACAAGCGCCCATTACCAACGAATTCGACGCTGCCCACCCCAATGTTCGCGGCACATTGTCGATGGCTCAACTGGGTGGTCAGCCAGACAGCGGCACCAGCCAGTGGTTCGTTAACGTTGTGGACAATTCAACGAATCTGGACGCTGCACAACATACCGTGTTTGGCGAAGTCATCGGCAACGGTATGCAGGTCGTAGACGCCATTAATGCACTCCCCGTGTTTGATCTGGCCGAAGCTCTCAACGTGGGGGCCCTGGGTCAGACGCCACTTGTCACATCACCGTTGACGCCGCTGACTGGCTCCGTGTCGATTACATCCGACAGCAATGTCATTACCGGAAACGGCACGCTGTTTACTTCCGAAGTTCAGGTTGGCAACGCTCTACAGATCGCCGGGGCAACCGTTTTTGTCACATCGATCTCATCGGACACGCAGCTTACAGTGGATGTCGAGGCGGCAGGAACTCAGCCAACTCTGGCCGCCACGCTGTTTACGGCGCCAACAGATGACGACTACGTCGTGTTCTCTGATATTGGAGAAATTCTGGACAACGTGTAGTCATGGGCGTCTGACAGCAATTGATCGCCTTCCGGTAAAACGATTTGATCGTCGCTGGCAGATGGCGTAAACTGCTGTAACTGAGATGGTACTTGATGGTCGGCTGCGTCTGGGAAATGCCATTCCATCAGCTGTGGCTGATCGTTAGATTGCAAACTGCACGAAATTAGTGACATAAAATCCCGGAGCAAATCCATGAAACTCTCATTCGACATTCTTCGAGCCACGTTCGTCGTCTGCGGCTGTTGCGTCTTGATACAGACCACTGCGATTGCCCAGTCATCACGAGACCGGAAACGTGTCGATGACACACCGTCAGCCAAATCCCTGGAAGTGCGGCTGGAAAAAGCGGAGGAGGCTCTGGTCAATGAATACAAGGATGTGGCGATCGAGTTTTATAAGCAGGGCGACAAGGAAAAATCGATGGCGATGCTTAGGCGCCTGCGTCAGCTAAGTCCCCAGATGGCCGGGCTGAAGGAAAGAATCGGCGCGATCAACGAGGAGCTGATGGAGGAAAATGCTTTCGACCTCGAAATTGACACTCGGAAGACATGGGAACTGGTAGGTGATGTTTCTGCGGGGAAACCGTTTCGAATCCAGGCCGCTGGCGAATACAAACTGACATACTCCACGACAGTGACCGTAGACGGCCTGCCAGCAGACAAGGACTCGAAAGAACACGTGGCAGAAGCGCCGCTGGGGTGTTTACTGGGAGTCATCGTCAGCGACGGAAAGCCCGGCAAACCGTTTCCCGTTAAGGCCGAATTGCGGCAGACGCCAAAGAAAGGCGGGCAGTTCTTTCTAAAGGTCAACGTGCCCGCGGGAACGCGCTGCATCGGCAAACTGAAAATACACGCCAGCGGGTATCTGGCGCCGCCGAGCCACAGGTAATGTCCCACTTCGGTGAATTGTTGGGAAACGAGGCAGGTGACTGCCCTGGCCGAATGTGGCGCCGGGGCAATCACCCCTCATCTCCCAGGGACTCCGGCCTCAACTTTCCCCCGACGGGTCCGTCTTGCAATAGACGTCATGACATTCGACAATGTGTACATGACTCGATCCTCACACGATTCACCAATGCCCTGGATAAAAACGGTTGCGGCGGCGATGTTGTTCCGGGGCATTGCCCTGTTTGCAACCATTGTGCTGTTCTCATGGCAGGCGATCTGTCAGGAGACTGAGTCGTCGACGGCAACTGGTCAGACCGAGGCTGGCGGGCTGCCATTCCTGATTGAGAATCTTGGCTCGCCCGATTTTGCACGTCGAGCCGCCGCGTCAAAGCAACTGAAACAGCTGACGGCAGACGAAATCAGGATGCTGGCATCGTTGTCGGCTGAGCAGCCCAGCGCAGAAGTCATCATCCGATTGCTGGCGGAAGTGGATGCCCGCTACGCGTCCGATGACGAGCAGACGGTTCGTGCCGCTTCGGATGCACTCGAATCGTTGTCTGAGACAACTCGTATCGTCCTGGCAGAAGGCGCGAATGAAAGTCTGCGCAAGCATTGGCAGACACGTATAGATCTGGCGATCAAAGAACTCGAAAAAAACGGCGCTTACGTCAAGAATGGCGCCTTCGCACAGGCTCAGGGCATTCGTTGGGGACAACGAAGATCCATCACGGAAGTTAACATCTTCATTGATGAGAGCTGGCAGGGCGGTGCGGAAGCACTGAAGGTATTCCGACGCCTGTCGGCACTGGTCGCACCTATCGGTGCAGCCGGGGGTATGAAAGTGTATCTGCTGGATGGCCATCCGCTCAGTGATGGGCAACGCGCGGAACTTACGGAATTGGTGGGACAAAGCGGAATCGCCGAACGTTCTCGAGTCGCCCTGGGCATTACGCCGGCTCCTGGCAATCAGGAATCTGGTGTATTGATAGGAACGGTTTCCAGGGGAAGTACGGCAGCCAGTGCAGACTTGCGGTTTGGTGATCTGATTTTGAGACTGTCGGCGACAGCCCCGAAAACGTCGAAAGAAGACGCTCCGAACGCAGCAGCCGATTTAACAGGCTTTGACGATCTGGTGGAACGATTGAAGGAATTTCGTCCGGGCGACGTCGTTTACCTGACCATGGTCCGCGGGGCACGAAGACCGAATCCCGGACAACCGGATGCGAAGCCGACGTATGGTCCGGAGGTTGTGAAAGTCACACTGAAAGGGTGGCGGGATCTGAAGACGAACACCCCTTAGAGCAGTTTTGGAAAAGATGTGGTCGTTCGGGCTCGTGGGAAGTACCCATAGCAGGCCGGAAAACGTCTTTCGCGGTCACAAGTCAGCGTAATACGCTGTAGTGCGGGCCACTTGTGTTCGTGAACCGTTCCGGCTGGTGGGTATGCCGGGTTCTCAGACTGGCATTGTCGCGGCCATCAGTCGGTGTAATCCGCTGTCGTCGTTCCTGATGCGACCATCGTGCATGAATCGATCGGTGTTCCAGGGCTGCGGTCGTCAGTTGACGTCACACCCTGTCAGCAGCCGTTCAATTTCGTCGGCTCGGGACCCGACTTCCATCACGCTGCGGCGGATTTCTTCTGCGCTGACGGTTGCCCGCGGGAAGGTGTCCACCATCACGAAACAGGGTTGTGAATCGATGTCCTTGATGGACAATCCGCCATGCAGCACGACTGCATTCAAACGCAGCGCATTTTCATAGAAGTCCGGGCGAGCCTCGCAGCAGACGCTGTAGATATTTAACAGGCGATCACCGGCGCGGTGATCGCTGTTCTGCAGGTAAACAGTTTGACGGCGTCCATTGGGCAGCCGGAGCTGAATCTGAACCGCCCGGTTAACCGACTCGAACGTAACGCTGGGGATGTCGTTGAACGCTTCATAGGCCAGTGTGTCCAGATCCCGACTGGAACCAAGTACAGCCTGTAGCAGCTGAGAAATGGCGGCTCCATCGCGGGGGCGATTCTCCGGATTCGGGGCCAGCATCAGACTGACGCATTCGGCAACATCCAGTGGAATCCCTGGAGTTCGCCGGCGAACGCTCAGATATTCGCCGGTCAGAATCGATGCCATCAGTGCACTGACGGACTCACCTTCAAAGGGAAACCGGCCAGTCAGCATCAGGTAGTAACAGACGCCCAGCGCAAACACATCGCTGGCGGGAGTCGCCTCTTCCCCGTCGAAGAGTTCCGGTGCCATGAAGTGAGGCGTTCCGGCAAGTTTTGTACCACCAAGCTGTGAGGAATGGATCTGCTTCGCCAGGCCGAAGTCGGCAATTTTCGGATAACCGGCGGGCGTCACCAGCACGTTGTCCGGCTTCAGGTCGCGGTGGACGATTCCCAGACGATGGGCGACCGACAGTCCGTCGGCGATACCGACTGCCATTTGAGTCGACCGCAGCGGGCCGATGGGGCCGGCTTCGTCAATTTCGTGCTGCAGTGACCGTCCTGAGACGTACTCCATCTCAAGGAAATGATGGCTGTCGGCTCTACCAATCGCGTGCGTGGTGACCACATTCGTATGCACCAGTGCGGCAGCAGCCCGACCTTCGTTTTCGAAACGCTGTATGTAATCGATGCTCTTGGAGACTCGCCGCGGAGACAGCACCTTAAGCGCGCATTGGCGGTGTAGTTTTCTGTTACGGGCCAGATAGACGACGCCCATTCCGCCTCGCCCCAGCAGCTGCTGACACTCATAGATGTCGATCGTCTGCCCGCCCAGCAAAATGTCGTCCAGTTCCACTTCGGTCGACGCCGACACATTGTCGTCGCGTGGAATCAGTATAGTGTCCATAGTGTGGTGGGTCGAATCGACGGACGGCATACCGCACCGTGGGCACTGATCTGATTTTTCTGAGAACAGTGCGTTGCAGCCAACGCAATACAAATGGGGAGAGTCGCTCACGGCGGAACCTGCGGAGAACTTTTCGATCGGTCATGCACGCGGTCGAAGGAAGGGTCTTCCACGGGGTGACCTACAGTGTAACCAGGCAACCCGGGTAACCAACACCCGCTGTCACGCGATTTGTTAAGAAACGGACTGACGAGGACTGACGGGAAAGCGTGAGTCGGAAATTGCAGCTATTCCGGAACAGGACGAAATCCTGCTCACTGTGTCGGAACATAGCTTTCAGCGCACTACTGCTCTGTCAGAACCGGGTTTAGGGTTGGCGAGGAAAACGAGGTCAGGTACCAAAAACCGGAACGGCCCGAAGGGTGCTTTGCATTTTTGGTACCTGACCCCCTTTTCCGGCGAACGATTCAACCCCACTTTGGGGCTGTGACAAAGCACTACCAATATCTGAGCCATTCGACTATCACTGTTCTACGGCGTGTCTGCTGCGCGCGGTGTTCGTTTCGTGAAAACTGAAATCATGTCCAGACCCTCTCTTCAACTTCCCGTCATTCAGAACTGGGGTTGCCACAACTGCGGTGGCTGCTGCCGCGAACACCTGATCGAAATCACGGACGACGAGAAGCAACGCATTGAACAGCAGAGCTGGACCGCTGCGGACGGAGTTTCGATGGCTCGACCGGTGATCCAGCGGATCGCCCGAAACCGTTACCGACTTGCCCACCAGGACAATGGGGCGTGCGTATTCCTGGATGAACACGGACTGTGCCGTATTCATGCAAAGTTTGGCGAACCCGCAAAGCCGTTGGCCTGCAGAGTTTATCCATATGCTGTTCATCCAGCCGGAGAAGAGCAACTGACGGTCAGTCTGCGGTTCAGTTGCCCATCGGTGGTCCGGAATCTGGGGCCGTTGGTCGCTTCGCAAACAGCAGCCATCGGCCAGTTGAGTCGCGAGATCGTCGCGGGAAAACATCGTGACCACGATCCGCCACTGATTCACGATGCTCCACCTCACGGTATCCAGCAAAGCAACTGGTCGGACTTCCATCGCTTCCTGACAGCGCTGGATGACTGCGTAGCGGACGATTCGGTGGATCTTGTTGTGCGACTGATGAGAATTCTGGCATGGCTGGAACTGGTCGAACAATCACAGTTCCAAACCATCCGCGGCGCGAAGCTGGACGATTACCTGTCTCTTGTTACTGCAGCAGCTGCGAAAGCTCAATCAGACAACGATCTGCCGATCCACAGGCCCAATCGGATGGCGAGAATTATGTTCCGTCTGATCGCCGCTCAGTACGCCAGACATGATACGGAAGCACTCGTTCGCGGAGGTATCAGGACCAGAGTGGCGTTGTTGAACGCGGCGTTGCGGTTTACAACCGGGATTGGTCGCGTTCCGACGTTGAACGAATCGGCATCTGTGTCGCGGGTGTTTGACGATTCCGGTGACGACGGAAGGAAGCAGGCTTCCCAGGTCGTGTGTTTCTCAGATCTCGAAGTTCATTTTGGCGGACGTCGCCCGGACATCGACGAATTACTGACACGATACTTTCGCGTAAAGATTCAGGGCATTCACTTTTGCGGTCCCGCTCAGTTTCAGACATCACTGCTGGACGGGTTTCGTGGCCTTACACTGATGTATCCCATTGTCATGTGGCTGGCTCGACTGCGGGCCGCTCGCCGCGGCGCCAAACAGTTGGAACTGGCCGATGTTCAGGCGTCATTGGCAACGGCGGATCACAACTACGGCTATTCTCCGGCGCTGGGGACGCGATCGGCCCTCAGTCGCATTTCCCTGCTTTCACGAATGAAACAATTGACCAGTCTGCTCAGCTGGTATTCGCAGTAAACGTCCGCGCGAAACGCGGGAACACGAAATTTCCGGCCGTTGTCGGACCTCCGATGCTGCATCGGTGCAGCATCGATTATGGTCTCGCACGCGCCGGTGCTGAGTCTGTGAAGGGGTCCTTCTGGGGCATTCATTGCGGTAATCCATATGCCGAATGGCGATCTTCAACAACAGCGAACTGTGTTCCGACTGCGACCTGCCTGACAGAATCCGATCGTCTTCCCGGCCACGTCACCTGCAAGCCGAACTTTCGTGACTGTTCCCCGGCAACCGACAGACGCAGGACACGCTCGTTTGAGCACTGATAACCATCACCCGCCACACGCCATGCCGTCGGGCCAGTGGCTGACGACCACGAGACCGAGCCCCCGATCGCGTCTCTCGCAACATTCGTGCCCTTCAGCGCGATGGATATCGTGGAACCGATCTGCGGTGTTTCGTTTGTCAGCAGCACGACCGTTGAATCAAGGTGCGTGACGACAACGTCGCAGCGGCCATCCCGATTCCAGTCCAGCGTGACCATCGATCTGCCCAGCACCTGAGTTCCAAAGTAATCGCCTGCGTTGGGAGCTTCCACCATGCGGCCGCTGCCAGTGTTCTCATAAAACTGTGGCCTCATCCGGAACGGATGCCCCATGTGTGTGAAGTCGTCAAGATGCCCGTTGGCAACAAGAAGATCTGAATCTCCGTCAGCATCTGCATCGAAGAACTGGCAGCCAAAGCCCAGCACTGAGTACCCCGAAACCGCAAGGTCGGCCGATGCGGTTTCGTCCGTAAATCCCGTTGACTGCTGCGAATACAGCGTGTTTGATTCTGCGTAGTAGTTGGTAACGAACAAATCCGGACGACTATTGCCGTCAACGTCGCCGACGGCGATTCCCATACTTCCCTGAGCTGCCCCGTAC
Organism: Fuerstiella sp.; assembly: GCA_024230215.1. Lineage (GTDB taxonomy): Bacteria > Planctomycetota > Planctomycetia > Planctomycetales > Planctomycetaceae > Fuerstiella. Next base: position 31,447 of record JAAERP010000477.1, read on the forward strand.
TGATCGAACGCCGCTCCAAGCACAAACCCTCTTTCCGCGAAGATCGCTGAATCACGACTGCGAGTGAAGAAGAAATTCTGTGTCTCATCATTGGTCACGAAGACCTGATTGCTTCCTGCGTCCAGAACGTCTCCGACAATCAACCCCATGCCTCGGCCTGGACTCGCGTCAAAACCCGACTCTGCAGATGCTCTGCAAAACCCACCATGACCGTCGCTGTAGAACACACCATCCGGTTCCGCTGGAAAGTCGGTCGGTCCACAGATCCTTGTGCGGCCCTCATGGTCACAGGTCTGTCGGAACACATGCGGACCACCGATGTAGTTAACGTCATAAATGTCGGGATGGGCGTCCCCGTTCAGATCGGCGATCGCCGCACTGGTCGTCCAACCAGTGCTGCCGTGGAAGCCGGTCACCTGTTGAAACGTTCCGTCGCCCTGATTCAGCAGCAGCGTGTTGCCGCCCGTGCTGGCGACGTAAACGTCATCAAATCCGTCGTTGTTGATATCGCCAACGGCAACACCCTGCCCGAATGCTGACGCCGCCACATTGACCGTGTCGGAAACTTCATCAAAGACATCCCCCCTCCGATTTCGGTACAGTCCCATGGCCGCACTGCTGGTCCTGTCTTCAGCGAAAACACGAACACCCTGAGAAAAACAGAGATCAGGCCAACCGTCAGCATCGATGTCGACAACGCCGACACCGCCACCAGTCCATTGATGCATATGCAGTCCTTCCTGGTCCGGCACAGCGCCGTTGTTGTAGACGAAGTTGATTCCAGCAGATGATGACGTGTCGACAAACCTGACTGCTGTCTGGCCCTGCGTCGTTAAGGGAACCTCACGCCTCAGCGAATCATGCGGCAACGGCAGCTCTGCTGTCAGTTCCCGCAGCCTTTCAATCGGGTGTGCAACAGTCACCTGCGTGTCTCCACTGCTCACAGACGAAGCCGTCCGGGAAATCATCAACCCGGCCCACGAGCATGCAGGGTCAACACGGCGAGCAATGCGAGCCCACGCCTCGGCTTCCCCCGGACGCCCGATGGAGTGCAGACTGGTCGCGAGATGTTCGATATTTGAAGTGACGTCCGGTCTCGCATACATATCATGCGCACACTCCCGGATGCTCATCAACACTTGCGCAAGTTCCGCGACGTTCCCATCAGCTTGTGCGTTTCCACGAAGTCCCTCCGACAACGCGTGCAGACAGGCCACATTCCAGTGGTCGCGAACAACGCTTTCCACCAGACAACGCAGACGCAACTGAGGCAGTCGTTGTTGCTGCGCCCATTGGGCTGACAATCGCCAGGTATCGGGCCAGGCGTCAGCAGTTGCCAGCAGGTCAAGCAGGCCGGTCGTAATGGCGTCCGCACCGGCATGATCGTCCGTGGCAGTCTCCAGACGAAACTCCAGAATCTGAATCCGCAGAGGAATTGAGTCGGACGCCAGCGCCTCGGCCTGCTTCACCAGCGATCCTCTGGCGGCAACATCACGGTTGTTCCTGTCGTGTTCAATCAAACCAACAATCGCCATGGGATCGTTGGGGCAGAGCTGATGAGCGCGTTCAAGTTGTTGCAGACCAAACAGCATCGATCCGTTGAGGGCCAGCCGCACGAGATCCTCGCTGTCAGCTTCATTTATGGCAACCAGCCGGCGCAGCAGTGGCAGTGACTCAAAACGACAACCGCACCCGCAAAGCAACCTGGCCAGACGCCGACAGGCATTCCGATCATCAGGCAGGTATTCAAGAATCGTCTCGTACGTTGTTCCAGCCAGCGTAAACTGACCGAGCCGTATCTGCAGGTCGGCCATTTTCAGCCACCCGGTATAAACACCATATTCCCGCATCGTTGGCGGCAGACGCGTCAGAAAGTCCACGGCCTGTTGCAGATCACCGTTCTTTTCGGCAGCTTCCGCACCGACAAGAATACTGTCAACATCACCGGGACGAATCAGCCAGGCCTGATCCGCAAATGAGCAGGCGGCTGCGAAGTCACCTTCTGCCAGCGCTTCGTTGGCCAGCTGGCAGAACTTCGCCTCACCGGATGGCAACATCAGTACAGCGAACAGCCCAAGTCCCACCAGGCCGGCACTCACAAATTTCAAGCGTCGCATCGCATCGTTTCGTGAACTCGCCGTTCTTTTCAAACGACCTGATCTCGCGTGGCCCTGGCTGAACCTTGCGAGTCTTGTGCACCCATTGCCTCAAATCCGCAATCTGAAAATCTCGAATGAACACACGAACGGCAGCAGCAGAATCATTCATCCGCCGTTAGCTTAACATTCCATCTCCGGACTTTCCACTTTCCTGAAACCACGCCCACGGCAACTCAGTTTTTAAAACCGGGACGTGAACGGCAACACGCCAGCTGCCGTTTCGTTCGGGAAAATCGGCGATAGTGCTTTGCCGCTCAAACCGACAGCTACGTAACTTACGAAGCTGTGTCCTCGTGCGAGCGTCCTGGTCTATCAGGCGGCGTCAGAGAGCGTGTCATAGAGTGCCAGCTTATTGCGGAGCGTTCGTGATGTGACGTCCAGAGTCTTCGCTGCATTTTCCTTGTTGCCGGAAAAACGTCGCAGGCGGGACTGAATGACCCGGCGTTCGATTTCTTTGAGCGACATCGTCTCAAACTCACTCGGCAGAGCCACGGCGCCTGCTGCGCCCGATAGAGATCCAGGCCGAGGGATTTCAAAGCTTTCAATCACCGTCGAATTCTGCGCCAGGCATTCGCGTCGAATGACGTTCTTCAGCTGTCGTGCGTTGCCGGGCCAGTGGTAGGCAACCAGTTCTTTCATGGCATGGGAATCGATGTTCTCCACATGGTGTGATGCCTCCTGGCGACACTCTTCAAGAAAGCGCTGGGCTAACGCTGGTATTTCTTCCGGACGATCGCGCAGAGGCAGGATGCTGAGCGTGAGCACATCCAATCGGTAGAAGAGATCTTCGCGAAAGGCGCCCTTGGTCACCTCCAGTTGCAGGTCACGATTGGTTGCCGTGACAATGCGCGCCCGGACGGGCAGTGATTCAAAGCTTCCCACACGCTGAAATTCACGCTCTTCCAGTACGCGCAGCAACTTTGCCTGGATCGGGACAGGAAGTTCGCCGATTTCGTCCAGAAACAGAGTACCATCAGCAGCGGCTTCAAAGCAGCCAATTCGGCGCTGATCAGCGCCTGTAAACGCGGCGCGTTCATGCCCGAACAGAGCACTGTCCACCAGGCTTTCGTTCAGCGCGGCGCAGTTGACTCGGATGTATGGACTGCCGCAGCGCGGACTGTTTTCATGGATGAAGCGGGCCAGCAGTTCTTTGCCGGTACCGCTCTCCCCCTGAATAAGCACGGTAGCGCAGCTCCGGGCGTACCGCTTTGCCAGCTGCAGCAGACGCTGCATGCTGTCTGATTTGGAAACAATGTCGATCATGCAGATCACTCGAAAATACCGTGCCAACCCCAGGCACGCCCCCCTGAGCGTGTCGACGGTCTGCGGAACGCTTTAACCCGTTTTCATGGACTGTTGGTAGGCATGTTGCATGGCTCGACGGGTCACGCCACCATCCAATTGGGGTCGCATCCGATCGCGAACCCCTGAGAAAACGTCTTTCACATTTTCTATCTGTTGCAGGAATGCCTGCAGATGTTGTGTCTGATGTTCGAGCGCCTCTGACAGCTGTGGCGACCTTGGCAGACCTTCTCGCTCATACACCTCCGTCGCCTGGGCCACCTTTGCGCCCAGTAATCTGATCTGAGCGAGGGACTTCTGCAACGCAGCCATCCCGGACCGAGCCCCTTCGGAACTGACGTCCTTCAGTGTGCTCATCTTTAGTATCACCCTGGTCGCAACGACGTACTCAACCTCCTGCCGCTTCAGGTGATCGATCAGATTGGCCTGCGCTGTGGAAAGATTATTGGTCAGTGTTGTCATTCGATGACTCCTTCAGAGCGGCCAGCAGTTTGTCATACTCTTTGACCTGTGTCTCCAGTTCCACGCGGGCATCGATCTGATCCAGCCACCAGCGCGACATTTTCGCCAACCATCCGGCATCCTGCTGACCCGCCAGACGACGATAACCTTCCTGCGCCTCGGGGATCCGATTCAGCTTTCGCAGGCAGCAGGCCGTCTGGAAACTGCCCCAGTGGCGTTCGCTCACAGGGACATTCTTTAGATCCACCTTGCCGTACATTTCCAGGCAATAGTCAATTCATCCAGTGCATACAGACTGTCGGCCAGTCCAATCCGATCGACTGGACCATCGACGATGGCATCCGCACTCAGGCTGTCCGCGAAGACAGAATCATTTGCTGATGCCGGGGGCGGAGTTGGCACAGTTACTCCAGCCACATCGTTGGCAGGCGGCTGGTTCGTCGCTGGGTCAGCGCCCTGCGTGACGGCAACGGCAGTCTCACCTTCTTCGGGGCCCGGCACCGGGGGTTCAGGTTCCTGTTGTGCCTTCAGTTTCGCCTCATCGGAAGCCTTTTGTCTCTGGTCGAGAAGCATTTTCAATTGCTTCAGCTTTTCGCCCATCTTGCGCGTCGCGGCCTGGCGTTCACGATGCCGAACATCCGGGGCGTCGGTGATGCGATTTTTCGTCGGCCGAAGATCGACATCGTCGCTTTCAATTCTCCTGATCGCCGCTCTTTCGGCATCCAGCAAATCTGAGGCACTGTCGCGACGGCCAATATCCAAACGTGGATTTCCTGGCAGCTCCAGCGAAGGGGACGTCGCCGGTGGAACCAGTGCGATCGTTCCAACGGACGTGCGTTCCTGGCCGATTGTGTGGGCCAGAGGAATGAGACAGACAGTCGCGACACAGAGGAACCGAAAAAGCTGTCGATGTTGACCTGTGAGGGATGCGATGCGGGTCAAGGCACGTCGGCGGCCTGTGACGGGAATGTGCATCAGCCGTATTCGAGGAAGCTTCTCCATTCATTCGTCTCCTCGACTGACACGTGTTGCGGGTGCCGGCAACAACGTTCTCAGTGTTGGCGATAGTGTTGAAGATCCTGTTGCATGAGATGACGCCGCTGCAGCACCAACTGGCAACAGTTCGACATCTCCGACCGGGGAGGGATCATCGGGCTGTTCGGGGGGCAGCATTCCGGCAAAACAATAGACCGCGGCGCGGTGATTCTGCTGCTGCTGATAGGCTTTTCCCATCGTTTGCATGGCCGACCTCTGCACCTCCACATCGTCAGTATCTGAGACAACATATCGGCAGTGTTGCACAGCGACCTCAGGTCGTCCCTGCTGCAACGCGACCATGGCTGCCTGCAGCGAAATCTTCTGTCCAAGACTTTCTGCCCCGTTTTCCTTCATTGCGGCCAGCAGCTCTGATGCTTCGTCAAGTCGCTGATCCAGACGGTACTGGTGTGCAACTGCCAGCATCGCGCGTTCCCGAAGTGACGCCGCAGGCAGACCCTGGATCGTTTTCAGATAGCTTTCCACCGCCATTTCAGTAAACCCAAGTTCCCGGCACGCCTCTGCATGCAGAAACGACCAGTGAGCTCCGAATTGCGTTTCCGGTCGAAAACGGGTCAGCGCAGTCACCAGATCCCTGCCCTCACGTTCCTGTCGTACCGGCAGCACAGCGGCCTTGAACCGGGCCAGTGCAGACAGGAACGCCGCTGGCGTGCGATATTTGCCCTGGTCCAGCTTCTCGCGGCGTTCCATCAGAATTGCATTTGCGCCCTGAGGGGTGCCGTCCATCAGGTAGGCCGTGCTGAGCAGAAGAGCGGCCGGTGATTCGAGATCCGTTCCGCTGCAGACGGCCAGTGCCCTGACCAGCGACGACACGGCCGCAGAGTACTCGCCCTGCTCCAGCTGAAGCCGGCCGACATACAGGTATGCACCGATGCGTGCATCGAGATTCTCAGAAGCGGAGTCCACGGCCTTCAAGAACGCGACACGGGCGTCTTCGGTCTGCCCCATGGCAAGAAAGCACTTCGCCAGGTTGAAGGACGTCTCCGCTTCCACGGTCGACCTGGGCTCCAGCTGCATTTGCAATTGAAAAGAATGTGCCGCGTCGACGAACATCTGTTCCTGAAACTGCAGGATGCCCAACGACACTCGGCTGTAGCTGGCATGGTATGAATCCGGAGCCACCACCAGTGCATTACGAAGAAGCCGTTTTCCGGCAGCTCGCTGGTATTTGGCATAGCCATCGGCGGCCAGTTCAGTCGATGCTGTAATGCGAATAATCCCGTCCTGGTGCAACCACGTCAGACCGAATGGAGTACACAGGCCATCGAACAACAGACTCAGTCGGATATCGTTGTTATGAAGCTGCTGAGTTCGACCACTCAGCACAACCCTGGCCGTATCAGTGATCTCGCACGTGAAACCACTGCGTGTGCAGACCGAGTTCAGAAGCGCGATGAGGTCCGATGCGGGTGTATGGACTTTCAGGAAAATACTGTCCGGAAGATTGTCTGTTCTCTGCAGGATCTCAAAAGCGACGGCATTGACGGTGGCTGGCGGCGATTCACGAAGCAATTCGGGAATCAGGTTCAGCTGCTGATTTGGATCCGTGACCCAGGCCGGCATCACCATTCCGTTGTCCTGCATCAGATGCGTGACGTTGTCTGGAACGAATGCCTGGCAGTACGCTCGCCCGGTCACATGCAGCAGTTCACCACGGACTCGGGGCGAAAACAGTGTTTCGTCCAGGATCACGCGTCTCATCAGTCCGGCCGACAGCGCCTCCACACTTCCCAGCGCGGCCAGAGACCTGGCTTCCCCAACCCGAGCAATTCCCGCCCAGGTCAGCGTTGAAAACCGACGTGCGACCATCTGATACAGATTATTCGCTTCGGCAAAGCTGCCGGCGGACTCAGCGCACAAGGCAATTCGATAGCGAACCGCGGCTTCGGATATGCCATCAACGTGATCCAGAGCAAATTGATAGATTCGTAATGCCCGGGAATAGTTGCCCGCTCGCAGTTCTTCGTCGCCCATGGCCACGTGCGCCGCGATGCCCGATGTTGCCGACGTCATTTCAGATGATGCATCATTGTTGGCAAAAGCATCATATACATCTTCAGGTAACTCTGCGATTGATGGTTCCGTTGCGATGTCGTCGGTGGACGCAAACGGCGGCGCCATTGCGGTTTCGCCGCCAGTCTGAAGCACCTCATGCCCCGTTGAGGGGTATCGCCGGGAACCAACAGCCGCCCCGCGGTGATGCCAGCAGCGCACATGGCGGCGCCCATCAACAGCATGCCCATGCCGCGGATTACGCTGGTTTTCGGCTCGGCTTTGGCCTCGTCCCCCACCGAATCCTCTCCCCTTTTGAAAGCAACTCCACTCTGCTTCACCGTTACAATCGCTACAGATTCATCGACACGGGTACTTTGAGAAATGAGTGGATTTTGACAGCAAGTGAACAGAAGAGGGTTCGATACCCATAACGGTCATTCGGACTCTTGAAAGTCTGATGCCACGTCGTCCTCGCAATTACCCTACCTTCCTCGGACTGACCAAACGGAAGTCATGCTGACAGGCGGTAGAGTACGAGAATCGACACTACAGACGATTATCGGAGCGACGACAAGTGGCTGCCGAAGCCGTTGTTGGACTACGGACAGTCATGGCAAGGATGCCTAAGTACAAAGCCTTTTTGTAATTCTCGCAGCAGCGTGATGGGGCGGAGTATTTCGTATCACCACGAGAGGTCTAAGTAATGGGACTCACAATCACCAACAATGTGTCGTCATTGACAGCACAGCACAATCTGGGAAGAGCATCCAAGGGCGTTGCTCAGTCCATTGAACGACTGTCTTCAGGCTTAAAGATCAATCGCGGTGCTGATGGCCCTGCTGCTTTGGTCATCTCCGAAAAGCAGCGAGCTCAGATCGCTGGTCTTAAAGCCGCCATCGACAACTCCGAAAAGGCTGTCTCATTGGTACAGACGGCTGAAGGTGCATTGGGCGAAATCAACTCTCTGCTGATCAAGGTTCGAAGTCTGGCCATCGATTCAGCTAACTCAGGTGTGAATGACGCCGATGGGTTGGCTGCCAATCAGGCGGAAATCGACAACGCGTTGGACACGATCAATCGAATCGCCAACAACACACAATTCGGCAGCAAGAACCTGCTTGATGGCTCTGCTGGTGTCAACGGCACAACCAGCAACTCGGACGTTTCATTCCTGAAAGGCACGTCAGGCACTGCCGCGGGATCCTACGCTGTGACAGTTACGACAGCAGGCGAACGAGCCACGGAAACAGCCACCACAGCCCAGACACAGGTCCTGGCGGCAGACGAAGTCCTGACAATTAATGACGTCAGCGTGAACCTGACAGCCGGGCTCAGCCAGGCTCAGGTTGTTGACAGAATCAACGACTTCACCGCCCAGACGGGCGTGGTTGCGGAAATTGATTCCGGTTCGACTCGGTTATACACGAAAGATTTCGGCTCTGACGCCGCGATTTCCGTGATTTCCAACATCGCCTCGGCTAGTGACAGCAGCGGTTTTGCGAACTCGGCTCAGTCCGACACGGGAGTAAACATCATCGGCACGGTCGGCGGAGTGAGCTTCACCGAAAGCGGCGATGTCCTGACCGCTCAGACCGGCAGTGCGAAAGGCTTGTCCGTTCAGGTTGCGGCAACCAGTGCCGATGCCACAACAACCGGTACGGCAGTCACAGCCACGCTTTCGGTGACTGACAATGCGTTGGTGTTTCAGATTGGTGCCAACCAGAACCAGACCGCAAGCATCGCGATTGACCGAGTCAATCCAGTTGCTCTTGGTTTCGGTGTAACCGGAAACCAATTCAACAACCTGAATGAAATCGACCTCACATCTGCCAGCAAGTCACAGGATTCACTGGCGGTGATTGATGCAGCAATCAACGACGTTACGAATCTCCGAGGCACGCTAGGTGCGTTTCAGGCTCATACTCTTGAAGCGACCGCCAACAACCTGCGAGCGACGCTGGAAAACACAACCAACGCGGAGTCAGTGATTCGAGACACCGACTTTGCTGAAGAAATTGCCAACTTCACCAAGAGACAGGTTCTGGTCCAGGCTGGTACATCAGTTCTCGGAAATGCAAACCAGATTCCTCAGCAGGTACTTGCTCTGCTGCAGTAATTCTGATTTTGTAACAGGGCGTCCTGAAACAGGTCGAACCGGCAGGATTTCACTTCTTCACAGCGACGAAATCCTGAGACAAGCGGTCTGAGTCTGTTCTGAATTGCTCCGAAAAAACACACGTGGTCCTGTCGGTGCTGAGTCTTCTCAGTTCTTGGCCGGACCTTTTCCTGTGAATTGAAGCAAGACCTGATCGACGCATAAGTTTCTCGGCGGCATCCTTCTGTTTCGGACCGCCAATCCTCGGAGTCAGCCATGCCAATTACGATTGACGGACTTGTTTTCGGGCTGGACACTGAGACGATTGTAAAGGGCCTGCTTGATATTCAGCAGGTGCAACTGGACCGCATCGAGCTGAAGCGGGCGGACGTCCTTGCCGAGCAGGCAACGTTTGCCTCGCTGGAAGCACAACTGATTTCCTTTCAGTCCAGCGTCTCGTCGCTCGCCAGGGTCAGTAAGAACCCATTTGAGCGTCAGGTCGTCAACGTCAGCGACGACACCATCCTAAGTGGCACTGCGTCGTCATCCGCCGCCAACGGCACCTATCGAATGACGGTCAACTCGGTCGCGAAAGCTCATCAGGTTGCGTCTCTGGGGTTCGCAGATGCAGATTCTGAAATCACTCTGGGCGATATCGAACTGCGCGTCGGCTCCGGTGACCTGGTGAAGGTCGAAGTTGACAGCACCAACAACACGTTGGCCGGGTTGGCCGAATCGATCAACGCCAGTGACTCCGGGATTTCCGCTTCGCTCATACAGGATTCCAGCGGTGGAGCGACGCCCTATAAGTTGTTGCTCACGGCAACGGACACAGGTGCAGACAATACGATTGCGGTCACGAACAACCTTGCCGCTTCGTCAGGCAACGCCATACAGCCAACATTCGACTTTGGCAATCCAGTGCAGGCCGCCGAAAACGCGCAGGTGACGCTCGGCAGCGGAGCTGGGGCGATCACCGTTGAAAGTTCCACCAATCGCTTCGACAACCTGATTGACGGCGTCACTCTGGATCTACTGAACGTTTCCGATGGCAACGAAGTCACCCTGACGGTCGCTCAGAATACCGACGATGCAGTCTCCGCCGTGCAGGACCTTGTGACTTCATTCAACTCGGTCATGTCATTTATCGATGACCGATCGAGATATGACGAAGCCACCGAAAGCGGCGGTGTACTGCTGGGAAACCGGTCTGCCATCGCCATTCAACAGAAACTGCGCAACGCAGTCACCTCCGTCGTTCCCGGGGTCGCCACTGGCGCGAATCGTCTTTCCGCGATCGGTGTGTCCGTCACAGACAACGGTCGCCTGCAGCTGGACGAGGGCAGACTCCGGAACGTTGTGTCTGGTGGGGAAAACAATGTTTCTCGTGACGACCTGAAACGCCTGTTCACGCTGGATGCCCAGAGTTCAAATTCGAAAGTCAGCTTCGTGCTGGGTAGTCTAAGGACAAAACCCTCCACGACCGCATATCAGGTGGACCTGACACAGGCAGCCGCCAAAGCCACCATCGTCGCCGACACCGCCCTTAGTGGATCAACGGACATCACTTCAGCCAACCGAACGCTGGAGGTGGAAATCGACGGTGCGGAAGCTACGGTCACTCTCAACGAAGGCACTTACACGGATCAGGAACTGGCCAATCATCTGGAATCGCTGATCAGCGGAGCCTCCGACCTGAACGGCAGGACTGCAAATGTGGGACTGTCCAGCGGAGTATTGACAATCACATCGGACATCTATGGCCGGTCGTCAACCATAAAGGTCATAGACGGCACAGCGGTGGCCACCCTGGGATTCAGCGCCGGTGCTTCCGACACGGGTCGTGACGTTGCGGGTACATTTGTTGTGGACGGAGTGACGGAAACAGCGATCGGCCGAGGCCAGGTACTTTCGGGGCACGTCGACAACGAAAACACGGCGGACCTGCAACTACGCATCAAACTCAGCGATTCAGAAATCATCAGCGGAGCCGAAGCAGACGTTACGGTGACTCAGGGACTGGCTGCGACGCTCAACAGCATTCTCGATAACATGCTGGACCCGATCAACGGGGGCCTGAAGACGATCGACGAGCGATTCGACACCGAAGCACAGAGCCTGCAGGATTCACTCGATCGACAACAATCGCTGTTTGATCTTCAGCGGGAATCATTGATCAGAGAATTCGTCGCATTGGAAACGTCTCTTTCTGAACTGAAAAGCACGGGCGACTTCCTGACGACACAACTGGCAAGCCTGAACGCTGCACAGAAGAACAACAAATAACGAATACACCCTGTCAGTTTCGAGCATATCGCTCGAAGCAACATTCCATAAGGAACTCAGCACTTAATGAACCCGCATTTGAAGTATCGCAACGCCAAAGCCATCGCATGGACGCGGATTGACATGTTGCTGGTGATCTACGAAGCAGCGATTGAGGCGCTGGACCATGGCATCGGCATTATTGAATCGCAGGACCACAGCGAACTGTTGCATGCTCAGATCGACGCGCAACGAAAGATCCTGCTGATTGCTGAGGGTCTTTCCATTGACGAAGACGCAACCGCCGTTCACATCATGAATCTGTGCGTCTTTGTGCTGGACCAGATCCAGACCGACAAGCTGGAACAGTGGCAGACCAGCCTCAGACTGATCGAAACACTCCACGAGGGCTTCCAGGAAATCGCCGACGATGCTCGCGAACTGGAGCGAACCGGACAGGTTCCGCAACTGGAAACGTAGCCAACGCACCAGACAGATAATGATGACGCCTACGATAATTCTGTCAGGCTATTGACATCAACGCCGTCACGGCAACAGCAAACAGCAGCAGCCCCGCGGTCGTACCACATCCAGCTCCCGCATTACTCAGCGCCGCATAGCGTTCAGGATCCTCATCAATCAAACGGGGAATCAGAGCGTCAATGAACTCCTTCGCATCCTTCAGGCCCTTGCCTGTCGCGTCCCGGTAAATCTTGATCGCCTGGATCTTCTGCCCAGCCGCGAGTGCTTCGGCCACCTGCTGTTCAATGCTGGTTTCAGAATCGTCAGTCATGGAAACGTCGCTTTACTGATGTGAGTGCGTCTGTCGGGTGAAGCATCTGCCATGCCAGGCAATCAAAGGATAGCAAGGACTCAGGTCTGGCGCAAGCAGAAGCCCGGAATTGAAAACTCCGGGCTTTTGCGTGAGTTCAGATTGTCAGTTCCGGCAGTATGCCTTTACGCAGCCTGCTCCATCTGTTCGTCATCTTCCTCGTCATCTTCCTCGCCAACTTCCTCACCAAATTCCTCACCAACTTCCTCACCAGCTTCCTCGTCTTCATAGACCAGGTAGTAGATGCTGCTGGACGCTTCTTCAAGTAAGTGTTTGACGTTTTCGCTTTGAATGTTTTCGATGAGTCCGTCAAGGACTTCCACAACGCGGTCGACTTCATCGCTGCAGATTTCCTCGAAATCCTGTTCGTCAGCCTGCTCAAGAGTTTCTTCGGACATTTCTTTGTTCCTTTGTGTACAGAAGGTAAGAGTGGCCTGGTGGCAACAGCATACGGCCACTATTCATCGAACAAGCCTGTCAGCGATGCCGCAGCAGATAGGTGATCAGGCACGCTGTACCGCAGGCATCTTCGCGGAAAACAGCCAACGTGTCAGTATTAACTCCGACCGCTAAGTTATCGGCGGGCAAGCCCGCACGCTTTCACCAATTCCATCATGGACCGGTTGCGGCAACAGTAAACAGAGGGTCGCCACCGGCAGTTTCTGCCACGCATGACATATCACCCCGTGAGAACACAAACGACATCACGGCGAATCGGATACTCAAGTCTCGCAAAACAGTCGAAACTAAACACTTTCGAACCTTACAAACACTCGTCAGACGCACCCCGCCGGCAATGGAGACAGCAGGATCGGTGGCTTCGGGACCGTTTGTCTGTAAACTGTCATCAGCGTCGCGCATCAGAAAAACCGGCACGTAAGGTCCGGTTAGCATCGCACTCGATTCAGGACATCCTCAGGCTCGCTCAATGGTGAACGAAGACGATCTTCGCGGCAGACGCATCTACGTTGGATTGCTCGCGTTTACATCCCTTGTCGGGGCGGCCGCGTTGCTCTTTTACCCCGGCAATGAAGGACTCCAGGGAGCCCTGGTTCGAATTGGCCTTGTGCTGGGCGCGTTCTGGCTGGCGTTGCCGACAAAGACGCGGCCGTCCGCATGGAAAGGAATGATGTCCAGCTGGACTGTTCCTGGATTGATCATCACGGCTCTGTTGATCCCTCGACTGAAATTCATGTTCCCGGTGCTGGCGATCATTGTGGGCATCGCCTACTTCGCGCGTCCGCGGTCGCGCAAGTAGGCCAAATGTTCGGCCCGTGCGGACGTTATGCTCAGGTCATGCGTGGCCGTTTCCTGCTCCTGAACGTCCAATTTTGCAGACGTTCGCCGGTCCGTGACGTGATCGTCACCTGAACCCGAGAAAACAGGCAGTCCAACAAAACCCTCCACCCACGAACAGAACACAACATGCTGTGGGCTGAAGATTGGATTAATGCAAAATATGCGATTTGCTTTACAGACGATCTGGTCTTGACTAGGCTTCTGCACGTTGAGTCACAGAGAATGGATTCTGTCACTCAGTTTTTTTCGATGCGAAACAATCTGAAGCGGGTACTTGATTTTACCCCGTGCCGAAAGGAATCGGTAATGCAGACCACTGTCTGCCGCTCTTTCGCTGCATTGAAACTCACACCTGTTGAGTTTGCTGCTGGTTCATCGCGAACATCTAATCTGTTGTGGTTTGTCAGAAGACAAGCTGCGGCGCACCATTTCCAGGGAGGGAAGACCAGATGAGTGTTGTTAAGCCAATCGTGGGGATCACAGGAGACTTTCGTCCGGAACGATATAATGGCCCCGGGCTGAGTTGGTTCAATTCAGGATACTACGACAGCGTGATCAGCGGTGGCGGCATTCCCATGATGCTGCCTCCCTATGACAACGATGACGACCTGAGACAGGCACTGGAACCGCTCGGTGGTCTGGTGCTGGGAGGATGCAATCTGGATCTCGACCCGATACGTATGGGCCTGCATGCCAGCCCGGCTGCCCGCGTGATGCCAAAACGCCGCGAAGACTTTGATCGACGCATTGCGAAGATGGCCATCGAGATGCGATTGCCGATCCTGGCCATCGGTTCCGGGATGCAGTTGGTGAATGTTCTCTGTGGTGGCAGTCTGTTTCAGGACATTCCGGAAGATTGTCCGCGAGCGTTGCATCATCGTGACGAAGTCGAAAAGAACCTGCGACACGTGCTGGAAATTGTCCCGGGCACTCATCTGGATCAGATTTTTGGTCCGGGAGAAGTTCGAGTCAACAGCCACCATCATATGGCCGTGGATGAATTAGCCCGTCAGTTCCGGGTGTGCGCCACCTGCCCGGACGGCATTATCGAAGCCTACGAATCGATTTCGAACGATTGGTACTGTGTCGGAGTGCAATGGCACCCGGAAAGCAATACCGCCTCTGCGCTCGACATCCAGATCTTCGAATCGTTTATCTCGGCGGCCGGCCGTCAACAGGATGTGGAAGTAATTCCCATGTCGTCTGTTATGCGCCGCGCCGCAGCGTAAGCACAGCACGTGACGGTGGAATTCTGAATTCAGGCGAGGTCCGGCAGGACCTCGCCCGTTTTCTCCGGCGTGAATCCGTCACTTTGCCTGACGATGCCCGTGCGACCAGTGCTTTGTCAGAACCAGGTTTCAGGGTTGGCGAGAAAACGGGGTCAGGTACCAAAAACCGGAACGGCCCGAAGAGTGCTTCGCATTTTTGGTACGTGAACCGCGGCCACAAAGCAGCGTGAAACGCTGTAACGCCCGGACCTTACTTTTTGGCCTTCACGTCCATCTTGCTGACTGTGATGTGACCATTGTAGTGTGCCGTGGCCAGGTGCAGACCATCCGAACAAAGATCCAGGTCTCGCGCGACGTCTTTCAGCTTCATCTGGTGAAATTCGTTTTCGGCGTCCGCTTTCCAGAACAGCAGATAGCCTCCGCTGCCACCTGTGGCTGCGATCCGAGTCCTGTTGGCGTGCGCGGCAACACCCCACGCAACACCCTGAATCTTGCCCTTCGAAAGATGTTCAATCTTCTGTTCTCCGGACTTCCAGTCAAAGGCAACAACTGACGGGTTGCCAACGCCGGCAAAAGCGTTGGTAACATTCGTGATTCCGCTGCAAAGAATCTGCGATCCATCCGGTGTGAAAGTCATGCCGCGAAAACCGCCGATCGTTGCGACGAAGGTCTTGTCGAACTTCTGCAGCGACTTTGCCTGCCATGTTCGCAGCTGCTTTCCACTGTCAACGTCCCAATGAATCAGATTGCACATCAGATCACCGGTGGCCAGCTGCTTTCCATCGGGGTGAAAGGCCACGTTGTAAACATAGGATTCGTGCCCTGACATTTCACGCACAGGCGAACCATCAGCCATGTTCCACAGGCGTACCACCTTGTCATTGCCAACCGACGCCAACAGACTTCCGTTCGGACTGACGGCGATCGCTCGTATCCAACTAACGTGAGCATCCAGCGTGCGCAACGGCGTGGGCTTCGCTGCGTCAACCGGCCACCACATAAGGCGACCGTCATAGCCCGCGGTCACCATCGTCTGCCCGTCGCCGCTGAATGCAATTGCCCGTACCCAGCTGCCCGCTGGCAGTTCTGTTTTTTCCCCCGAAGAAATCTCGAATCGCCAGACCGAATAGTCCTGCGCTCCGACAAAGACAAATCTCCCCGAAGGATCAAAGCGACACGAAAGCAGCGGACTGTCGTGAGTCAGGTCATGAGCAACATGTGTCCTGGTCATATCCAACATTGTCAGTCTCCTGCGGCGTCGGCGGCAATGTCAGGTTCGCACCTCAGCACAACACCCACCGTTTCGCCCTGCCGAACTCTGGGAAAGGTTCGCAGCATCAATACAATTCCGTCGTGTGCGGCAGGCACGAAGTGCGGTTTCCCGTTCTTCAGTTCGTAGACTGTCCCCAGCGACTGCCCAGGTGCAATTCGCTGCCCCAGCTCAACAGCCGGCTCGAAATAGCCGTTCACCGGTGACGGATTGCAAACTTGAAGATGCCCGGAACCCGGCTCCGCGTCTTCCACAACATGCTGTATCTTTGATTCCGTGACGCGTCGTTCAATCATACCGAGATTAGCCATCACATTCATACAGCCTTCCACATAAGCGTCCACGCCGTCCAGAGAGCATGTCGCTGAACCAAGATATTCGCAATAGATCGCAGGAATATTGGCGTCTCTGGCAACCGAAAGGGAACGCCCCTCAAGATTGGCGGCCGTACCCCAGATCACCGGCAGATTGAAGGCCCGGGCCATACTTCGCTGCTGATTAAGGACATTCTCGTCCGCATGCAGCACGTACCCAATGAGCGGATACAAGGCGAATTCTGTGCCACCAGTGTGCAGGTCGATGTAGTAATCGGCACTTCTGATCAGCGTCGATAAAGCCCACGCAGTCTGCTCCGTGATGCTGCCGTTAGGATTACCTGGACACGTGCGAGCCAAATCCAGGCCATCCTCCGCACAACGATGCCCGCGCAGAAAGGCCGCTTCGTTAACGCACGGCACCAGCGTCAACCGCCCGTCAAGACGCGGGGATTGACTGTTGAAGACATCGACCAGTCGCCGTGTGGCCTGCATCGGCTCAAACTCATCGCCGTGAACGCCACCCGTGATCAGCAGATGATGACCACCAGCCCCGAATTCAAACTGTCGCAGTGCAATGGCCATCAGTCTGCGTCCCGGCTTGATTCCACGTGTTCGCTGGTGCAGTGTTTGTAGCGAAACAATCCGTCGACGGCCAGAATCGATCCGGTGATGTAATCTGCGTCCTCCGAAGACAGGAAGGCAGCAGCCCGTCCAATGTCTTCCGGCGTTCCCATTCGCCCCAACGGAAGCTTTGGGCCGGATTCGGCCACGCAGTCGCTGCCAAACGTGGCCCGTTCACCGGGTGTGTCGATCCAGCCAGGTTCAATGACGTTGACGTTAATTCGATGTGACGCCATCTCTACCGCGATCGAACGCCCCATATGATTCAGTCCGGCCTTTGCTGCCCCATACGCAACATTCAGTGCCATCGGCATTTCCGCCTGAACGCTCGAAATGAAAACGATTCTGCCTGCGACCTTGTCAGCCACCATGTGCCGCGCCACCAGCTGGCTCAGGTGAAAACCACTCACCAATGTGCGGGCGATCGTTTCTTCGAACAGATCTGGCGGATAGTCCAGAAACGCACAACGGCGGCTGAATGCCGGATTGCTGATCAGAATATCAATTCGCGGCACCAGCGTCAGCGTTTGCTCCACCAGTTCCTCACACCCGCGACGGACGAATACGTCGGCTTCGACAACGTGGCATTGCCTGCCCAGTGCCTGAATCTCTGCCATAACCTGGGAAACATTTTCACAGCCTGGCCGATCGTTAAGTACGACATCCGCGCCTGCTTTCGCCAACTCCACAGCGCAACCACGGCCGATGCCTCGACCAGCCCCGGTGACGAGTGCGATTTTTCCACCCAGTTTCACGAAGCTGCTCCGCGCGGATTATCACTGAAGTTTTCGCCACACGACTTCAACATCTTCATCAT
Organism: Fuerstiella sp.; assembly: GCA_024230215.1. GTDB lineage: Bacteria > Planctomycetota > Planctomycetia > Planctomycetales > Planctomycetaceae > Fuerstiella. The sequence continues at coordinate 49,166 of JAAERP010000477.1, forward strand.
CGCACCAAAATCGCCGCCGTGAGCCAACAGCTGTCCACCCTGCGCCTGTCGTTTCACAAGATCCTCGATGGTCCCCACCGGAGTCCCCCAGGCCGTGCCGTGTCGTTTGCACGCGGCAGCCACCGTTTCGAACGCTCCTTCCAGAGTCATATCACCGTCATGATGTTTCAGCCGCAGACCAAGATCACCGGGCCCAACAAAGATCGCAGAAACGCCGTCCACGGCTGCTATTTCTTCAACGTTGTTCACGGCCTCGGGAGTCTCTATCTGCACCACCAGAAACGTCTCGTCGTTGACCTTGCTTAGGTAGTCGGCGACGCCTTCCAGCCCTCCGACCAGATAGTCAGCGTCCAGCCCAGCGCCATCCAGACCGCGATCGCCCAGCGGCGGATGCTTGACCGCATCGACCAGCATTTGCGCCTTTGCCGCCGTATTCACATGAGGAATCATCAACCCCGCGGCGCCGTCTTCCAGAAAGCGATACAGACGTATTTTCTCCAGAGTGGGGGCACGCAGCATGATGTCAATATCGTGCAGGTGTGAATGAGCAAGCAGTGCCTGAACATCGCGTTCCGTGAAATTGCGATGTTCCAGATCCAGCCAGATGCAGTCGAACCCGTTGTGAGCAGCGTGTTTGATGAAGCCCGGGATGAAATGGCCCAGTGCACACATGCGGACAGTTTCGTTGTTCCGAATTCGTGCCAGTGTCTTGCTTTGTCTCATACGGAAGATGGCCTGTTGCTGCGGAAAAGTCAGGAGAAGGGACAAGAAGATGAGGTCTATGGGGGCATCGCCATTTGCTTCGTTTGTTCACTGTATCTCGCAACCCGAAGCGTAAGCGAGGCGATCGACACAAGTTGTCTCCTCGATCACGTACCAGGTTGAAATAGAAAAGGAAATGGAGCTGTCCAACTAAGTGACGACTGTTTCCGATGCTGGAGATTTGTCGTTCTTCCGAGGAAACAGAAGGCTGCCTATGCAGCCCGTCACAATGTTGACAGTGATAGCAGCCGGAGCAATCCATTGAAAGCTGACCGGATCCAGTTCTTCGCTGCCCGGAACGAAACCAAAGATTGGCCCCGAAAACGCAATCAGCACGGCTGTCGTCGTGCCGCAGAATGCTCCGACAGTCACGCCTATCGGACTGGCAAACGGAACAAACAGCGCAAAGAAGAACAGCCCGAAAATCGGAGTCGTCAGCAGGTTGGCTGTCTTGGTCGTCACAGCCGTGATGTTGCCGGGAATGGCTCCCATCCCGGAACTGGCCACAACCACCACAGCGCCAATCCCAAATGCCAGCCACCGGGCCGTGGCCATGTGCTGCTCGGGACGATCTGAGTCATTTGCTGCCCGTGGAGCCGCATACGGAGAATCATCTTCAACGTGGCCCACCGCGATCGAGACTGCCTTCTCTGCCGGGCCGGTGCGTTTCAGAATATCCGTCATGACCACGGCCGTGATGGAATTCACTCCCGAATCAATACTGGACATCGCGGCCGCAAACATGGCCGCCACAACCAGTCCCGAGACCCCGGGAGGAAGATGAAAGGCGATGAAGTGAGGAAAAATCTTATCGGCGTTGTCCTTTAAGGAAATATTTGCCGGCAACAGGTTCGCGTTCGCCTCAAAGTAAGCCAGCAAAGCAAAACCGACGAACCCCAGCGTGATCGCCACGATGACGGACACACTTAGCTGCGTCGCCAGCGCTCGCCGAGCCGCCGCCGCGTCTTTCGTCGCCATGAATCGCTGAACGGACGTCTGGTCACCGCCGGCCGTGCAGACGTACCAGACAAAGTAATTAAGCAGCGACCCAACCAGTGTCACTCTGACAGAAAAGTCCGTGCTGAACACAGGTTGAGTATCCCATGCCGGATTCCATTCGGTCGGAATCCAGCCCAGGCCACCCAGGTTCCATGAGATCGTTGCCAGCACCAGCAAAGCCCCGCCAAACAGCAACACTGTCTGCACGAAGTCCGTGATGACTACGGCCCGCAGCCCCCCCAACGATGTGTAGATAACGGCGACGAATCCTGTCACCAGAGCAATCACCGGGATCATCTCCTCACCGACGCCCAGCATGATCGTCATCGCTTTGGCCGTCAGGTATATCAGCAAAGACATCCAGACCAGACGCAGCGAAATGAACAACCACGCTCCAAGCAGCCTGATGTTCGAACCAAGCCGCTCTTCCAGCAGCTCGTAAGCACTGGTCACCCGCTGCTTCATGTAGACGGGAAGAAGCACGAAACCGACGACCGCAAACACGAAGGGCAACGCCAGCATGCTGAGCATGTACATCGGCCCCTTGCCCAGTGATTCGCCCGGCATCGACAGGTACGAAATCGTGCTCAGCAATGTGGCGAACAAAGATACGCCGATCAGCCACGGATTCATGGCCCCGGTACCGACGAAATACTCCTTCGTCGAATTCTGACTGCGGCTGTAATACCAGCCCAGAGTAATCGTCCCAATGGCGTACAGAACAACAATGACCCAGTCGATCACGGCCAGCCCCTGCCGCCCCACCGCTTCGACACCAGCCGTGACGCCCTCGTCTGCGTTGCAATTCTGCGCCGCAATCAGGACGATGCCGGCTGCCGCAAAAAGAATTCTCTTCATACCTGCCACTGTCTTTCGGTTGGTTCTGAGAGGTTGTACAAGTAGTTTAGAAACGCTGGGTAACCCGACGCGTAAGCGAGGGATGTCTTTGAATTTACATCGCGTCTGCAGAGTCCCTCGCTCACGCTTCGGGTTTCCAGATGTCGTGCGACAGGGATTTTGAAACTGCCTGCAGTGTTTTTCAGCAGCGTCCCGAACCCCAAAGCCTCACACATAGCGAATTGCTCCGGATGACAGTCTGACGAAGTTTGGCTTCACAAAACAGTGACAGCAAAAAGGAATTGATAATGCCGGAACGGCTGCGAATCGGAGTCACAGGATCCGGGTTCATGGGACGCACCCATGTGGATGCAGCGCACAAGCTTGAATCCACCCAACCGGTCGCCGTCACTGGAGGAACTCGAGCCGCCAAACTGGCCGACGACTACGGCATTGATGTCGAACCCGATGTGCAGTCTCTTGTGAAACGCGATGACATCGATGCCATCGTTATTGCAACGCCTCACTGGCTGCATTGCGAAGAAACACTGACCGCTGCCACTGCTGGCAAACACGTCCTGGTAGAAAAGCCGATGGCCACATCCTTCGCCGACGGGGAACGTATGAACCAGGCCTGTGCCAGCAGAGACCTTGTGCTGTCCGTTGGCTATCATCAGCGGTTCCGTGAATCCAATGACCGAACCCGGCAACTGATCAAAGATGGCGCGATTGGAAAAGTGCGGTGTATTCAGATGTCGGCCCTGTTTGACATCACAACCATGCGGCAGGACACTGGCTTCGGTGGTAACTGGGGCTGGTGGACTGACCCACGGAGTGTGGCTCACCTGATGAACAGTGCTCCGCACAATGTGGATCTGTGCCGGTGGTGGCTGGGAAGTGAAATCGTCTCCGTCGCCGCTCAGTCGGGCACGTTTCGCGAAGAAAACCCAAACGAAAACACGACCATGACACTACTGACGTTTGACGACGGAACCATGTCCACGTTTTGGTCGTCCAGCGTTCTGCCGGAACCGGGGTTTTCCGGTGAAGCGTTCCGATTCCGAATCATGGGTGATGATGGCATCATCGATCTCGACCCTTATGGCCAGCTGCAATTGGGCCAGCTGCAATTGGGCAATGCAAATGGCATGTCCACCGTTTACGAACAGCCAGCCGTTGGACACGATGATTCCTCGTCAGCATTCTCCATTAGCCGAATGCAGGCCTACTGTGACCAGATGCAGGGCTTCGTCAACAGCATCCGCGGTACAGCTGGTGGTGAAGGAACAGCCAAAGACGGAGTCGCCGGAGTCGCGGCGGTCACGGCCATGCTGGAAGCATCTGCGACCAATCGCGTAGTACAGACAAGACGGTAAGTAACAGATAAACCGGTTTCATAAACCCAATACGAATTGGCAATCAAAATGAGCTCTACTGATCGACGCACATTTCTGGCATCGTCTGCAACCGCCATGCTGGCCGCAACCTCGGAAGCATCAGCAGAGACTGCGTCCGCCGAAAAGATCAAGGTCGGACAGATCGGCACGAAACACGCCCACGCGTCGGGCAAGATGGCCACGTTTCGCAGGTTTCCTGACCTGTTCGAAGTCGTTGGAGTCGTTGAAGCTGATGACTCACAGCGCAAACGCGTCGAAAATTCGAAAACGTACGCCGGGCTGAACTGGATGACTCAGCAGCAACTGCTGGACGTTCCGGAGTTGCAGGCGGTCGCGGTGGAAACCGATATCGACAGCCTACTGCCGGTCGCCGAACACTGTATCGCCGCCGGCAAGCATATCCATCTGGACAAGCCCGCCGGTACGTCATTGCCTCAGTTCAAGAGAATCTGCGAAGCGGCCGATGCTCAGGATCTGGTCATCCAGATGGGCTACATGTTCCGCAGCAACGCAGCCTTCCGTTTCCTGTTTCATGCCGTTCGTTCCGGCTGGCTGGGCGACGTGTTTCTGCTGCACTGTGAAATGAGCAAGAAGGTCAACGACGCCACACGCGTGCAGCTTTCCAGATACAAAGGCGGCTCACTGTTCGAACTGGGCTGCCACCTCATTGACGCCGTTGTAACTGTGCTTGGCCCGCCGACAAAAGTGAATGCCTTTAACAGGAACACGCGCCCGGATCACGACAAACTGATGGACAACTGCCTGGCAGTCTTCGAGTACCCCACTGCGACAGCCACCGTCCGCAGCTCCGTTTCAGAAGTCGAAGGATTCCGTCGTCGTCAGTTTCACGTCTGCGGAACAAAAGGAACCATCAGCATTCAGCCGCTGGAACCCTACCGCCTGCAACTGACGCTGGAAAAGGACACCGCCGAGTACAAACGGGGGACTCACGAGATCGAACTACCCGCGTCCACTGGCCGATATGACGGAGACTTTCAGCACCTCGCCCGTGTCATCCGAGGACAGCAAGCCCCCGAATACGACACCGCACACGACCTGGCCGTCCAGAAAGCCGTCCTGGAAGCCAGCGAAATGGCATGACCGGAAGCGGTCAACCACCAATACAGGCCGGATTCAGGCGCCTGTTGTTTATACATAAACCATTAAGAATGTTGCGTACGTTAATCAGTCGCGAAGGCGACTGCAGCACTTAGCCGTGGGTGTCAACCCGCCGAAGAAAACTTGTGCCTGCCGGAACATTATCCGGTTCTCACTCACGGGGACGACCCAACGGGTCTGGAAAACGCCGCCGAGCATGGCTAATATTTCCCTTTGGGACCTATCTGCCAAGCTCATCCAAACGGTACAGCGAACATGCCAACAATCAAATTCGTGAACGAGAAGGTCTCCGTGGACGTCCAGGAAGGCGACAACATTCGCGCGGTGGCTCGTAAGAACGGAGTCCAGCTGTATGCCGGCCCGCATAAAGTTCTGAATTGCATGGGGATGGGAACATGCTGCAGCTGCAACGTCGTCGTTAAGGACGGAACGGAAAACTGCAGCCCCAAAGGAATTCTGGAGAAGCTCAACAAGTGGATTAACCCACTGCTCGGCCTGAAACTGCTCAGCAATCCTGAAAAGGACGTGCGACTGGCCTGCCAGACAAAAGTACACGGCGACGTTGAGGTAGAAACAAACCCACCAATCAACTGGCACGGCGACAAGTTCTGGAACTAGTCCCAGTCGCCTCACGACTGCCCATACAAGCACGCAGCGCAAGCAAGTATGTTTGCCACTCACACAAGCCAGAGAAAATGGGGGCGGAAACCAATAGCCGAAACGGCCCTTCGGATACTTCGCACAACTGGTTCCCGCCCCCTTTTCGATCTCAGTCCACCTTAACCGACTGACTTCGCTGACGCGCAGCCCCACGCCATACATCAACGACATCAGTAACTTGTCGCGCAGGCTTCTGGCAGCCTCCAGCAGCAACCGAACCTCAGTTTGATTCAACACAACCGGCTGACGTTTCGGTTTCCGCGGTGTCGCCAGTCCCAAAGTAATCTGACGCCGACACATCTTGTCAAAGACAGTCCGAATGGCACTCAACGCCCCACCGACGTGTGAGGACGAAGCGCCCCCATCCACCATCACTCGAGGTATTCTCGCACGTCTTCGCGAGTCGCCTGATGAGGCACACGGCCGAACCAAATCAAAAACCGCCGCACCGCCCCCATGTAGTCCTTGATGGTGCTCTGAGCAAAAAAACGGATCTTCAGTTCCCGATGGATCACCCGCAAAAACTCATCCGCGGTCGGTTTTCCCGTGACCACCGAATGAGCCGTCGCCGCGTAATCCTCAACCGCAGCCCGCGGAGCACTCCGCCCGGCCGCCGGACGATACAGACTTCCGTCGTTGTACGTTTGAACGAAATGAACATCACTTTGTTGGTCATTCTCAGGATGCATGGTGTGCCGCTCCGACAAGAAACCAGGATTTCACCAACCGCCCGCCCTGGCAACGCACCTTCCCTGCAGGGAGACCTTTAAACAGGTCCAGGGAAGAGATTCAAGTACGGCCTGTAAAATGGGTTGCGGAGGTGTCCCGGTTCACATACGCTGCAATTTGTCAGGTCGCCAGGAACCCCATTCTGCGACAGTTTGTCGGACATTACATTGTTGGGCGGTCGAGTTATTTAGCTGTGGACTTAATCCTCGAAATATTTGGCTGGTTGATCTACGGATTCATCGGCGCATTGTTCGGTGTGACGTGGCCACCAAAGTCGCCAACATGGGCGCGGTGGCAGAAGATCGGGATTGGTTTCGGAGTTTCTGCCGTTGCGACATTCCTTCTTTCGTTCGGCGCGGCCTATTTTGACGTCTGGGGGGCAGCGGCACGGTACTTATTCGGTCTCGCATGTCTTCTGATGGTGGGTTATATGATCGTGGGCAACATCTGCCGGAAGTATCATGAATCTGCGTAGAATGAGGCTGAAGTACAGGACGCCCAACAAAGCACGTGCCGCAGAGTCTGTCATCCATGCCAGCACGCCTTCGCCTTTCATTCAACGCCCGCTCACGTAGAATGTTGTCCTCACTGCTCACGTTTTCTCGCTTCTTTCAGGGGCGGCGTCGGCAGTGGTCTCCGTTGTGTGATCGAGGTGCTCGTTGGACGGTAAACGCGTAATCTTCATCGATGTTGATGACACGTTGATCCGGAGCGTTGGCACCAAGCAGATTCCCATGCCTGCCAGCGCGGACTATGTTCGTCGTATGCACGCCGCCGGACACACCCTCTATTGTTGGACACGTGGTGGCGGAGATTACGCCCGCGACGTGGCGCAATCCCTTGGCATCGCAGATTGTTTCGTTGCGTTCTTACCCAAACCTGATGTCGTTCTCGACGATCAGGGGCAGCAACTCCTTGACCACTGCGACTGCATTCTGCCGGGCAATGCATCAAACCACTGACGATGACGTTCAAATAGCGTACGCTGTCACACAACAAGGTTTGCCCGCAAAGTTGCAGCATCCATGCCGCAAACGCCTTGTCCGTTTAATCACGTCGGCACTGCCGGTACAATCTTGTGACTGGCCAACGTCTGTCGCTTCGCTGTGAGGCGGCGTCGGCCAAACCTCCCGTTGGTGGCCACAGCCAAATGGAACTCCAACTTGTTGACGGTGACCTGCTCGACCAAGACGTCGACGTAATCGTGAATGCTTGGAATCGCAACATCATTCCTTGGTGGCTGCTCCTCCCGCAGGGTGTTTCTGGTGCCATCAAGAAACGCGGTGGCTACTCTCCGTTTCGTGAACTCGGAAAACTCGGGCCTATCCCGCTTGGTGGCGCTGTGATCACCGGTGCTGGTAAACTGCCATTCAAATCCATCATTCACGTTGCAGGCATCAGTATGTGGTGGCGTTCTTCCGAACGCTCCATTCGTGACTCAGTTCGCAACGCCATCGCACTCGCATCCGAGCGGGGTTTCCATTCCATCGCCTTTCCACTGATTGGTGCGGGAACTGGGGGCGGTTCAGCCGATGCAGTCCGTGCCATGATCGAGGACGAACTATCGACTTGCCAATTCGACGGCCTTGTACGTATCGTTTGTTTCCTACGCTAGGTGGCCACCAACAAAGCACGTGCCGCAGAGTCTGGCATCCATGCCAGCACGCCTTCCCCTTTCATTCAACGCCTTCAGCCGTAGAATGTTGTTCTCACTGCTCAACGTTTTCTCGCTCTGTTCAAGGGCGGCGTCGGCAGTGCCTCCCGTTGGCCGCACGAGAAATGGATGCGACTGCACTCGAACGTGACTTCGATCGTGAGATTGCTCATGCGTCTCCGCTCGACAATGCTCACGGAATCACGCTCGAAACCATTCCCAAACATCGCGTCTTGCCGCCGCGGCTTACTCGCTTCGAAAATGCCGGTGGTCCGTCTGCCCCTCCCGAAATAGACGCATGGGTTGTGCTCGACGAATGCCCCGATTCGGATTCCGCTGGATACCTCGTTGTCTTCGATCCTTCCGCGCGCATTTACGGCTTGGCCGTCAAATCTGACCCACTGCCAGTATTCATCGGTTGCTATGGATCGCTCGTTGAGACGTTAAACGCAATGTAGCGTCGGCAGGCCAACAAAGCATGCCCGCAGAGTCCGGCATCCATGCCGGAACGCCTCCGATGGTAGTGCAGGCGGCGGTGACGTTGGTAAAATGAATCCTTGTTCGACGTTGGTTCGCTCCGTTCGGGGCGGCGTCGGGCATGCTACCCGTTGGCCGCTCTTAGAGTCGTGTGATGTCGCGGTCTCCAGCAATAACTCGCAAGATCTCAACGCGGTTATTTGCTTCGCGGTGGAAAATAACATAGCGGCCGACGACACTCGCCCGTACGCCTTCACCGAGGTGAGACTGCAATTCACCGAACGGAGGGTTCTCAGCAATCAACATACACTTTGCTTCGATCTTCTCAACCCATGCCAAGGCCGCGGTCGGGTTATCACGGGCAATGTACATCAGGATTTCTCCAAGATCTTGACTCGCCGCCGACGCATAAAACGGTTTCGTCATTGCTCACGGCTAGATGCTTGAAGCTCGGCGGCCCTTCGCCTGAGATTACCGAATACCGTATCGTGGTCGGTCAAGTTATCCTGATCTGCCTGTTGGATCCCAATGCCGATTTGTTGTCTCAAATATTCGCGAGAAACCAGCAACTGGACGCATTCACTGATTGCCTCATCCGTTGACGCAAAGCGTCCTGATTGAACAAGATCGTCAATAAACGCTTGCTGATCTGGGGAAAGATTGATATTCATCCGGAACCTCCAACTGGTGGGTCGGCGGCCAACATGGATTTGCCGCAGAGCCGCTGCGCGGACGCCTCTTGTTTATTCTAAGTATCTACCGTCGGTATAATCAACTCGTTGTTTAACTCTTTACTCCGTCGCCACGTACGGCGTCGGCAAATCCTCCCGTTGGCTGAACCGAGACTTTCAATCTCCAAGGCATCGATCAACATCAAGTTCATCACGGTGTCGTGCGTGCTAATCGGCCTCGTGTACGCTGGTCTTCTCAGCACTCTTCGGCATCAAGGACTACTGACCGAGGCGGACTTTCCGATGTGGGCGATTGTCTCGTGGCCGATCATGTTAATCTTGCTGATCCCGGGGACGTGTTTAATCCTCCGCCATCCCGGTGCACACGTTGCCGCTGAGTGGATTGGCCGCATCGTCCTATTTGTGTTGATACCAATTATATTGATTCAACTCCTTCTTGCTCTCTTCAAGTAAGGTCCGCCAACAAGGTTTGCCCGCAAGGTCGCAGCATCCATGCCGCAAACGCCTTCCCACTTGATTCCTGCGACGACTCGGTAGAAGATCAACTCACGGGCCAACGTCTTTCGCTTCGCTGAGAGGCGGCGTCGGCCAAACTTTCCGTTGGCAGACACTGAGCGATGATCGCGGTCATCTTTCGAGAGTGCATCGTCCTTTTGTTGGGTGTCGCTGTTTCCCTTCTCGCGTCACTGTTCGGCAACGCTGGCCGTGATTTCGGTGCTCTCGCCGCTGCATCCTGTTCCCAATCGCGTTTTGCCTGATTCGCGCCGCCTTGGTTCGCTATCCCTCCCACACACTGCCTGCGCGACGTCGAACGGGATTTCAACTTACTCTGGGGCTGGGACTTGTATCACTTCTTGCCTTTGAAATGGGTCTCGCAATGTTTGCGGGGGTGGCCGATATTCCGCTCGCGGTTTGGGCTGTCGTTAGCGCATTTGGCGTCGGCTACGTTCTGCTTTTCGCCGCCGCCCACCATCTTCGCGGTTCTCCAGATCGTATGGCAGTGGGCCGATTACACAGAACACCGCCAATGTCCGCGAACAAAGCATGCCCGCACAGTCCGGCATTCATGCCGGAACGCCTTCGTTAGTAGTGCATGGTGCGGTACTGTTGGTAGAATGATTCGTGGTTCGACGTTTGTCCGCCCCGTTCGGGGCGGCGTCGGGCGTGCTACCCGTTGTGCGACCTCAGGTAAATCTGCCATGAGCATTGACCCAGCTGAACTCCACAATCTACCGGTGTCTGAGAAACTTCGCCTCGTCGAATCCCTTTGGGACGATATTGCCGCATGGGACGAGCCGATCGTTTTGCAACCCTGGCAGAAAGACGAGGCGCACCGTCGCAGCAACGAAATGACGGCCGATCCTTCGATCGCAATTAACCGCAAAGAGCTCTGGCGACGAGTCAATGGCTGAGCCACCACGTTTCCCCCCGCTCGTTGCCGACGACCTTGCGGCCGCAGCCAGTTGGTACAACGAAATCTCAGTCTAACTGGACAATCGCTTTCGGGCGTCCGTTGATTCACGTTTTGATGCCGTTGAATAAAATCCTGATTCATTCGGGATTTTCGATTCACTGCTTCGGGCTGCGATGGTTAGCAGGTTTCCGTATCTAATCATCTTCGAGCACACCCAAACCGTGACAGAAATCCGGGGCGTCTTTCATTTCGCGTCGGATCCGGGGAAATGGCGCGGCCGCAAATGATCACAACGTGGGCACACAACAAGGTTTGCCCGCAGAGTCGCAACATCCGTGCTGCAAACGCCGTTTCCGTTTAATCACATCGCCCCCGCCTATACAACTTCATAACTGGCCAACGTCCTTCGCTTCGCTGTGAGGCGGCGTCAGCCAAACTTCCCGTCGGACCTCACTCAAGAGTAATGCCATGAATTCTCTGCCGCGAATGGATCGGTCGGTCGTTGAACTTACGACCCTTCACAAGCAGGGCTGCAATTCCGGGGTACCCAATGCGACGCCGGCAGAGCGATTGCTGATGGTATAGGCGCTTGCGATCACCGCAGGGGCATTCAAGGAGCCAAACGTTGTTCAGCCCCGACTTCAAAGACATGTTACTCGCGTTGTCCGACGCGAAGATTGACTATCTGCTGGTCGGGGCCTACGCCGTCGCGGCTTATGGGCATCCGCGGGCACCCGGCGATCTTGATCTCCGGGTGCGTCCGGATGCCGAAACGGTACCGAAGGTCTATCGACGGCTGGCCGAATTTGGTGCTCCACTTCACGATCTCACTATAGACGGCCTACTCGACTACTCGACTACTCGCCTGGAAACGCGGGGCGATGCCCAAGCGGTTAAACGAACGATCAAACGCTTGTGATTCGTTTAACCGCGTGCCCAGCGGGCCGCGCTCTGGGGGAGTATTGGTGTAGACCGAGCAGTGCGGTGTTCCGGCATTGAGGAAAGGGTCAGGGCTCTCTTCTGGGTGCCATTGCCGCAGCTGCGTCGCTGTGGCTCCGTGATACGGCAAGAGCAGGAAGAGCCTCCCGGCGAACGGTTGCGCCCTCAGTGAAGTTACAACGGCCTTCTGCATGGACTAAGTTGGGTCGACTTGATGAAATACAAGTAGATTGGCAATCAAGGTAAAGTTGCAGCCCCGCCATCTGGTTTGGGCCGCAGCCATCCGTGGTGATGACCTGGCCGCAAGCTGTGCGAAATTTTTTTCCCGCAGAGGGGTTCATCCGCTTACTGTGCAATTTCTATCCCCCTTCGTTTAGTGACGGTCTCAAACAAGGATTGAACCATGAACAGAATGAATCGACGCAACCTGATCAAAACAGCGGGTGCCTCAACCGCTCTGCTGGGTATGACGGGTCTTGATGTGTTCTCCCGACGCGGTTCTGCGAGCGAGTCGAAAACGGACTCCCTGCCTATGCAGCTGTACAAGAGCATGAGCGATGAACAACGGCAGAAAGTTTGCCTGCCCGCTGATCACGCAAAGCGTCAGTACGTCAGCAACTGGTGGTATATACATCCGAAGCATCGCATCCCCGGCACGTTCAATGAGGAACAGCAGCAGCTGATCCAGAATATATTTAACTCCCTTCACAGCCCTGACTACCAGGCGGCTGTCAGGAAGCAGGTCCAGATCGACCAATATGGCGAGCTCAAGAATGCACCGGCGGTTGGCTTCTTTGGTACGCCGGATGACGACGACTTCGAATTCCTTTACACCGGCCACCATGTGACTCGCCGTTGCAATGCCCATGGTGACCGAGGTCAGGGCTTCGGCGGGGCCCCGCTGTTCTACGGGCACTTCCCCGATGAGTTTACCGAAACCAAGGATCACCCGGGGAATCCGTACTGGTATCAGGGAAAGGCGTTCAACAGGTTTGTGCAGGCACTGGATGACAAGCAACAACAACAGGGTTTGGTCTCGTCCAATCCCAGAAAGGAAAAACCCGAAACCGTGGTGCAGAAAAAAACCAACGGTTGGGAAGGTCTCAGCTGTGCGGAACTCAGCAGTGACCAGCAGAAACTGTTAGTCGACACGATGGGGAAAATGATGGCCATGTTCCGCCAGGACGACGTCACGGCCACGGTGGAGACGATCGAGAAAAAGGGCATGGTCGACCAGCTTCACGTGTCCTGGTATGAAGGTAAATTCGACATCGGTTCTGACAAGGTGTGGGACACCTGGCAGATTGAAGGCCCTGAAATGGTCTGGTACTTCCGAGGACATCCGCACATCCACAGCTACTTTCACCTGAAAAGTTGAGGCGAGACCGGACAAAATCGTGATTACTGCGAAAGGACCGACCATGCGCTACTACACAATGTCCGGATGGTTGCTGATTTCCCTGATGCTGCCTGCCGCGGGATTGGCGGCGGAAGAGATCACGTGGAAGGGGTCGGGCACCGGAGGTGCCGTTGCCGCCGGGAAATCAGAGTCGGTCGCGGCCGGTTTACAGATCCTCAAACAGGGTGGCAATGCTGCTGACGCGGCGGTGGCAACGCTGCTGGCGTTATCCGTGACCGATTACGGGTTATTTGCCATCGGTGGCGAAGTCCCGCTAATCATCTACGACGCGAAGAAGCAGGAAGTCAAGGTCCTGAGCGGTGTGGGCGGGGCTCCACTTGATCCGTCGGCAATCGAATGGTTTTACAACAACGGCATTCCGGCGAAGGGCAGCATGAAGTCAGCGCCCGTCCCTGGTGCGGTTGACCTGTGTGTCACAGCGCTCAGGCTGTATGGAACGATGTCGTTTGAACAGGTCGCGCAGCCGACTTTGGCTCTGCTGAATGCAGAAAAGAAGCCATGGCACGCCGACCAGCGAAGAACGTTGAACAAGCTTGTCGAAAGAGAGCAGAAAACGAAAGGGTCTCGCGAGCGGAAGCTGACGGCGGCTCGCGATCGGTTTTACAAAGGCGACATTGCTGACGATCTTGAGGCGTGGTACATAGAAAGCGGTGCGCTGCTGCGCAAGAGCGACCTGGCCGCTCATGTGACACGCGTCGAAGACCCGGTCCACGTGACTTATCGCGGTTACACGGTGTACAAATGCGGACCATGGACGCAGGGGCCATACCTGTGCCAGGCTTTGCGATTGCTGGAAGGCTTCGATCTGAAGCAGATGAGACACCTGTCTCCTGATTACATTCATGTTGTGATCGAATCGTTGAAGCTGGCGCTGGCGGATCGTGACGAATACTATGGCGATCCCCGGTTCGTGAAAGTCCCTCTGACGCAGTTATTCTCCGATGAATATACTGACCTTCGCCGTCCGTTGATCAACATGCAGCAGGCCTCGCTGCACAGGCGCCCAGGAGATCCGATGGCCCGGCGGGCGATCGGGGGACAGGCCGCGCTGGAAGATTCGACGGCCAGTATTCCCGTACAGGACACGACAACGTGCGTTGTGGCGGATCGCTGGGGCAACGTGGTGGCCGCGACACCCAGCTGCAATCTGGTGGGTAATAAGCCGGGACCTTCCGGCGTGACTCAGGGCAATCGGGTGCGCAGTCTCAACACGACTGCCGGACATCCGAATCGGGTGCAGCCTGGCAAACGGCCCCGCATCACGCTAACGCCAACGCTCGTGCTGAAAGGTGGCAAGCCGGTTCTGGCCATTAGCGTAGCGGGCGGTGATCTGCAGGATCAGACGACGTTGAACGTACTGCTGAATCACATCGAATTCGGTATGTCGCCCGAACAGGCAGTGACGGCCGCGCGGTTCAATACCTTCCATCACCAGAACTCGTTTGACCCCAACCCCGATCGGAAAGCGGCGTTTAAAGGGGCGGGGAAAATGCGTGTTCATGTCGACATTCCGGATTCCGTCCGTCAGGTCCTCATGGAACGGGGACACAAGGTTGACACAACCAAAGGCCCGATTGCTCATCCGATCATGCTGCACATTGATCATGAAACCGGAGTGATCCACGTCGCCGGTGATCCAAAGGCCGGGCGGCATGCGGCGGCCCTGAAGTAGCGAGACCATTGCTGCCATGAACAAAGCCTTCGTGCGCGAACCAGATATTGATGGCCGAGTCTGCTGTCCTGCGTGCGAATCGCTGGGGGTCGCGAAGTACAACGACTTTATACTCGACGGACGGCTGAACTGCGTGAGTAAGGTGCTGCGAAGATTACAACCACCGGTAGAGCGATTGGTATAAGACAGGTCCCGCTATGAGTCATCCCATCTCACGCCGTAACTTTGTCAGCAGCGGTCTGGGTGCAACGGCGGCTGCAAATTCCGTTCACCCGGAAGCAGACGCCGGCCCGCGGACTCCGCGGAAATCCAATGCTCCGCCCAACATTGTGTGGATCATGACGGACCAGCAGCGGTACGACTGCGTTGGTGCCAACGGCAATCCACTGATTCAGACTCCGAATCTGGATCGGTTGGCTGCAGAATCGGCGAATTTCTCTCATGCCTTCGTGCAGAGTCCTGTCTGCACACCCTCGCGAGCCTGTTTCTTCACGGGGCGTTATGCTCATGCTCATCGTTGCCGAGTGAACTACACAGTGCTCAATCGCAGCGAAGTGCTGTTGCCACAGCGGCTGCGCGACGCGGGCTACGACACTCGCCTGGTCGGCAAACTACATCTGGCCTATCAGTACCCAGCCGTCCCGCAGTCTGCCTGCGAGATGGGTTTTAATCATGCCGAACTCCACGACGGATCTCGGCATACGGATGATTGGTCGGACTACGTAAAATGGCGCAACGCGAATGATCCGCAGGCCCGGAGTTATTATCGAAAGACTGTCGGTGACAAGGCACGTCCCGGGCAGAATCCGTATGCTGCGATCATCGATGATGAGTTCACGGACACCACGTGGACCGGCGAACGTACGCGAGCCCACTTGCGTGAAGCATCCACGCACGAGAAACCGTTCTTTCTGTTCAGTAGTTACTGGAAACCGCATTCCCCCTTTGAAGTCCCGGCGCCATTCGATGCGCTGCACAACACCGACGACATACCGTTACCGGATGCTGTCGATATGAACGACATCGAGGCGCTGCCGCTGCCGTTGCAGAAACTCATTCTGCGAGGAAATCGCCGACCGTTCGAAATGGATCGGCAACAGCTCCTGTGGGCATGGCGAAGTTACTACGCCAGCATCACTCATATCGATCGCGAAGTCGGCAGAACACTCGATCTGCTTGATGAACTGGGGCAGCGTGAAAACACCATTGTCGTCTTCTGTTCGGATCACGGTGATCAGATGCTGGAACACGGCCTGATGGGAAAGAACGTGTTCTTTGAAGAATCCGTTCGCGTCCCTTTGATGATTCGTGCTCCGGGAATGACGACACCGCAACGATCAGACGAGCTTGTGGAGTCCATTGACGTCATGCCGACGCTGTTCAATCTGTGCGGACTGGATGCCCCCGCACACATGCAGGGTCGGGACCTGACGCCGCTGCTCACCGGTAAGGCGGGGTATGCATCACGCGATGCTGTCTTTTCTGAAAACATCATACCGGAAGTCATCACGATCCCGGGACACCAATTCCATCGAGACACCGGCATCGCCGGCATCCGACATCCGGATGCGAAGATGGTCCGCACCCGAAAATGGAAGTACAACTATTATCCGGAAGGATATGAGGAACTTTATGACCTGGAATCGGACCCGAAAGAAACACGCAACCTGTCATCGGTGAAGAAAGGTGTCGCGATCGAACTGCGAGGACGGATTCTTGACTGGCTGCTGACCGCATCTGAAAGCGAACAGATCGCTGAACACTGGTTGGTGCCGTGGAAACGATAGCAACGTTTCACGCTGATTCGTATTCGCGAAGAACGCTTTTTGACAACAGTTTCGTTACTCCCGTGAGCCGGCATCGTCTACGCCGATAAGTAGACGGCTGCTGACGGGGCGGTCAGAATTCCGGGATAGACAAACAGTCCCGGCCATGTGGGATCTCAGCCGTAGAAGGCCATCTGACGTCGCGTCAGATGGCCAGACTGCGATGCAACAGCGTTTAGAATTCGATGTTGTAACGTTCCGTCATCAGGCGACGCATCTCAGACGTCGCATTATTGATCCTCCGGAAACCCTCAATCTTGGTGCTGGATGCGCCGGCCGCTTCCTCAAGCTTTGCCGTATTCATGGCGCTCATCGTGGAGCGAGCGTTCGCCCGGCCATTGTAGTACCCACTGTTGCGGTATCCATTATTATAGCCGTCGTAGCCGCCCCCGCCTGACGAAACGATGTTGCTTTGACGCACGCCGGATGACATATTCGCACTCTTTCGGGCTCCGGACATCACGCGAAGTGTTTCGACAGTCTTTTGGCCGAAGTCCAGCAGGTCAGGATCGACGTGCAGAATCGGCAGCCGATCGATCTTCTGAGCGTACCGGTCCATCCAGTAGTTGTCGCCCCTGCTGGATTTGCTGTTTTTCTCCAGGTCGTCCGTCAGTTTTGTGATTGATTTGAAATAGGCCAGTGAGTTCCGGGCCATGACGTCTCCGGTGGCTTCGTTGGTGTCCTGCTCTTTCAGGCTGCTGAATTTTGTTGTGGGGATCTCCAGCATGCTGAGAATGCGGCGGAGAGCGTCCGGTTCGGTGTCGCCGCTGCACAGGATCGTGTTGCCGCTGACTTTGACGTCCCAGTCCTCAACGCCAGGCAGTTCCGTCTGAAGATTTGTAAGTGCCCCCAGCAGCAGTCCTTTTGCGGCGCGTTCGTTGAAGGTCACCGGTTTGCCGAAGTCAACCTGCAGGCTGCCGCGGGCCTTGTCAGTGATCGTGACCCGAAGTTTCAAGCCCTTCATACTTGTGATGACGGCGGTGATTTCGTCGACATCGAGTTTCTGTTTCTGCACTACTTCAGATTGAGAAAGCGACTGATGCACGCGATGCGGTTGCACACTGTTCTGAACATCCAGGGCAAGGACGATCTGTGGCCCCGTTTTGACCGCACTGACGGCACCCAGCAGATAGTCCGAGAGTGGTGATGTGGCTCTGGTTTTCTGGGTTTCAGCCCAACGTGATACGGCCTGACGGTTGGCCGGATGCATCAGCCCCATTGTCTTTGGGGCAATCTCGACGAAATACGCGTCACTGGGCACCCACGCCGCTTCCATGCCTTGAATCGTATCTGTGTAGCCACCTTCCGCCTTCGCAATCAGCCGCATCGGCAGCGATTCCTTCAGCCCCATCACGGCCACGCCGTGAAGGACTTTGAGTAGGAGAAAGATTGGTCTTCCAGAGACAGGCGTAATATGAAAAGAGCCAGATTCCCCGTTCAACAAACTGAAGACACTTCAGTCAGAAAGGAATCTGGCCATGGCTCGGAAGGCAA
>JAAERP010000478.1 GCA_024230215.1 Fuerstiella sp.
TCGCCAGAACCGGTCGCCGAATCATTTTTCGGCTGCTGAACGGAAACAGCATGCAGCCTGTATTCTGGCGACTGGTCGACGTTCTGAAACTGTAAAGCCACACCGAAGCGTTCGTGAGCGGCCACGAGTTCTTCGGTTTATGGAAGTCGGGATCCGGACGTCCTGACACTTTGCCGTCGCCTTCAACCTGAACAACCAAGAATGAGACGAGCCAAAACCAAGCCATTGCACAGCGACCAACGGTCGACTTCGGGTCGCCGCTGCGCCAAAATCAACGTCGAAGTTCAATCACCGGGTCGCTTGTCCTGGGACTAGTGCTAATAACGCTGCCTGCTGTTGTCCGATGAAGTTGACCTGGATCTTGTGTTCTTCCAGGAGCGTGCAGATGGATCGCCGAAATCTCTTTTTCTGGCTTTCCCTAGGGGCTTTTGCCTTGTTCAAAGCTCCTAATATACAGGCGCAGCAGCTCCCGACACCAGTGCCGACTGGTATGGAATGGGCGAGATTCGAAGTCATGAAGATGCTCCCCGTGTTGCCCCAACGTCTGTTGACAGACGTTCCGCTGGTGGTTCAAGGGCAAATGGCTTTTTTTTTCCCCGTTTTGCCGTGACGGGCTTCGTTGGCACTGCCGTCCATTCGCGGCAGACGGTGACAGCCGGACCGACGGGGGACGCGCCTCACCAGCTGAGTATTGCCGGACCATTGGCCCGAGTTTCGCTCAGCTCGGCCGCTCGTCTGGAATCTGTCAGCGGTTTACGCCTGGACGAACCTAAGGACGATGCTGGCGAGGCCTTTGCGAAAACGAATGTTCAGTACGAACACAGCTTCGCCAGGCAATTCCGCCCAAACCGCAACCAGCACCCAATCTGGCACAAACCTCTGTACTTTGAGGATCCAAATCTGGAGCGATGTGGGCGAGGGACCGGAATCTTCACAGAAGTCGTGTCTGCTGTCCGGTTATTCGGGCGGATTCCAACGCTGCCGTCCATGTTAGGAACCAACCCGCCGTTCGAGTGTGTCCGCGCTCTTCCGGACTGCCCTGCGGGTCACAGGTTCGGCCACGATGCCTATCTGTCAGTGCCGGAGATTGACGGTGCAGTTCTGCAGATTGCCGCCACCGTGGCCCCGGTCTTCCTGATTCCGTAGTGTCGCCT
This sequence comes from Fuerstiella sp., assembly GCA_024230215.1. GTDB lineage: Bacteria > Planctomycetota > Planctomycetia > Planctomycetales > Planctomycetaceae > Fuerstiella. The sequence goes on from JAAERP010000478.1 coordinate 1,155, forward strand.
GGCTGGACCTGAGAGAATTCGAGACTAGGATGGTAGAGCCTGAGTCGGTCTGGATCGAGTTGCTGTCATTGCGCGCGACGATACACTAACCGCAGCCGGGTGCGTCACTGCCAAAAAATGGCGACGCTCAGACAGTGTTCCGTCGCTCATGGTCAGAAAAGGAGAAATACGTGGCTGAAATCGATGTCTATAAGGAATGGCTGGGCATTCCCGAAGGCGACCGACCACCAGACCTCTACACACTTCTTCGCGTCGTGCAGTTCGAAGATGACTCTGAGAAGATTCAGAATAACTATCGAAAACTGAACGCTCACGTTCGCAAGTATGCGACAGGGCAATACCTGAAGGAGTCTCAGGATCTGCTGAATGAAATGGCCAAGGCCATGTTGTGCCTGACTGATCCTGACGCCAAACGCGAATACGATGAAAGCCAGGGACGCGAGTTTGAGGACGAGCAGGCAGAAGGAGCCGAGACCGTCCTGCAGTATCTCGTTTCCCACAGCGTCATCAAACGCGGTCAGGTTTCTGAGGTCGAGCACTTTGCGGAGGCACGCGGTATTTCACATCGAGACGCCGTCGTGCAGATGAAACTGGCCAAACCATCACAGGCCACGCGAGCTCTGGCAAAGGAATTGCGTATGTCGTTCGTCGATCTGGCGGACATGTTGCCGGAAGACGAGGCGCTGGACCAGTTACCGCGACAGGTTGTGAAGCGTCATTCGTGCCTGCCTCTGTTCGAAGATCGTGGCAAATTGATGGTAGCCTGCGTCGATGAACCGTCGCCTGAGTTGGAGGACGAAATACGCATACGATATGGGATGCCCATGCGTGGCGTCCTGGCAGCGCCACGCAGCATTCAGCAGGCCATTGCAAAGTACTACGCCAAGGGCATGCGCGATGAAGCCGTTGCCCAAGCTGCTCCTGCAACGTCGGGCAAGACTTCAAAGAACGCCGCAGCGAAGCCAAAGAAAGTTAAGGCAGAAGCAGGACCACGGAGCGAGGAAGATAAGGCTCAGCGTAAACAGATCAGCCTGATTATCATCTGCTGGTCGTTTATCGGGCCGGTTATGGGGATCTATAGTATGGGATTGCTGGGGACTATGGGTATGGTTGCGACGGGGGCCGTTGTTTCGGGCACCGTTGCCGGGATTCTGAAACTGACATATTGGAAATAGTCATCACCGCGGCGGGGCGTTCATCGCGTCCTCAGCACGACGCGGCCGACAATCCTGTCCATTGACACCTGTGTTTCCGGCTGATCGTTCTGTCTCACGGTCAGCTGGCGACCATCGTCTGCGATGGCCGTTACGCGCGACAGTACGAAGCGGTCGTTGTCGTTAGGCACGACAATGTCGCCGAGCGAATATCCGGACGCCAACCTATACGTCAGTACTCTCAGTTCTTCTGCGTTGACGGAACGGCCCTCCCGGAAGGCACGTGCAGGTCCACACGTCCGTGCATCGTGTACAGCCGAAACTGCCGATCGTCATGTACCAGTTGGCCACTGGATTTGTTGTCCTGCACCGGCAGCAGCGGGCCGGAAGAACACTTTTTCCACGCTCGCAGGTCATCAGAAACGGCCATGTAGGTGCACCAGTCCCGTGGCTTTGCCGGCGATCCCGTGCCGTGCAGCACGGCGTAATACCGTCCTTCGTATTTGATGACCTGATTCATAGCAATCATCAACTTGTCATACGCTCCCGGACCCGGAATGATCAGTGGCTCGTCGCTGACGTTGGTCCAGACACCCATGTCTCTCGAAGTCGCCAGCCAGATTCCCTGATCTCGACGTTCATAGAACAAATACCACGTCCCGTCCTCAAAGAAAGCGGTTGGAGTCCCGTACGGACCGGCGGCGATCTTCGTCCCGTCTGCGTGGCGAACGTCAAGCGCCCCCATGCGCTGCCAGGCAATACCGTCGGTCGACTTCAATAACTGAGGCTGGTCTTTTGCTCCCTCGGCAAACATGTACAACGTTGCCTTGTGTTTAACGATCATCACGTCTTCCACCCAGGCATCGTCGAAGATTGGATTCCTGGGGTGACGAGTCCAGGTGATACCATCCGGTGACGTTGCATAGCCCAGCTTCATTGAGACCGGCTGCCGGTCCTGGTTATAGCCTGTGTACCACAGGCGATAATCCTCACCATCCTTCAGGATCCAGCCACGTTCGCGAATTAACGCATCCCATTCCCCTGGCGACGACGTAAAAACCGGAGCGTCTGCGGCAGACTCAAACGCTCGAAATGCCGCCGGGAGATCCTGGGCGGATGAGGTTGCCGTCAGGCATATAAACATCCACGTGCTGGCGACAAACACAAGGATTTGTGATTTGATTGGTTGATCCTGCATACGGCAGCACCTCAAATGGGGCAGTGATAATGTGACGATCGTGTTGTTGCGGGACCGGACAGTCTTGTTCGTTCGGTGATGGAACCGAGCAACGCGAGCCTTGAGTCTTCCTGTTTCACGTCAGTCGTTTTTGGGGCGTTCACGAGCCAACGGCAAAAGGAACTGTGCAAACAGGAACAGCACGACCGGAGCGATCCAGACGATTCTTGCGATTTGCAGGGCCAGCGGTGGAAGACTGGTTAACTGAGCCATAATAAGAAATGCCACCATCCCAAAGATTACGTACGTCAGAACGCCACAACCAATGGCCGTCATTTGTGTCTTAAAGGCGCTGCGTTCAGAAATTCCGTCAAAGTAGACATCGATTGTGCGTCTGCGGCGGAGTGACTTCTCCAGCCCGGCCGTCATTTCCAGTGTGTTTGAGAACTGGTCCATGTCGCTCTGGCACTTGTCTCTGTTGGTCAGATGATCCACCAAACGTGTTACCAGGACGCCGTCTTCCGGCCGTATTCTGCTGCCTGCAGCGGTCTGCAGAGCGGTGGTGATGTGCTGCTCTGTGCCGTCCGTCCTGGTGATGACCAACTTTGTCTCACTTGCTGCAGGTTGATCACGTTGGAAGTCCGCAGGTGTGAATACCTTCAGGGGCAGCTCCTTTCTAAAGGTCAGGATTCCAGGGGGAACCTGCAGGCTGGACGCATCTGAGGCGGACAGAGTCACGGATCGGGACAGCAGCTGGCCGTCCGCGCCGGGTACATCCACCGCCGTGACACGAGTGTACTCATATCCACAGCCGCACAGTGTATCGACGCCGTGTAGCTGCAGGCGCCGCAAATCTGCTGTGTCGTCGGACAGCGGCAGGTCCAGCGACAGTTGTTGAACGTTTTCCCGCATCTGTTCGGCAGACGCCGGATCGACTTCAGCGTACCAGCGACCGGTCAGCGGCAGGATGCCAAGGTTGCTTTCGTCGAGCAGCAGGTGCAACTCGAAGCTATAGGCTGTTGACACTTCGTCCGGAGGAATCACCAGGACGTGGCGATCGGTCTGTGACGCCTGACGAGCCACTGATATGGACGTGTCGACGTTGGTTTCAGCGACGACGACGACATCCACACCTGAATCTATGATTGCGTCTTCGGGTGAGGCGACCAGAGGAAACGCGATGCCACGAGCGGTCATGGCCGCCGCCAATGAGCCTGCCACGCAGCACGGCCCAAGCTGGTGGACAGTGGCCGCGCGAATCGAGTCTGCCAGAACGACGGCTTCAGCAGATTGGCCAATGATTGCAAACCGCATCGATCAGGAAACCCGCCATGATCCGCAGGAAGAAGCACAGACGACTGTGTGTTTGGTTGACGACCTGCGCCCGGACCGGCAGAGTGTCGGCTGTCGTAAGACGCACCGGCGAAATTCTACGGTGGATTGCGATCAGATGTGTCCACATCGCACGATTTTCGCCCGCAAATGGGGTATTCTCGTCAGGTCACGCACCTGACTCGATTTCGAAAATGGTCTGAATCACACTCCGGGGTCTGGTTGGACCGAAAAACCAACGCTGTTCAGAAGAAGGTGAACAATGTCGTCCGATAGTTCTCACGTCCACGAACTCAGGCATTCGCTCGCCTCTCACCACCTCAGTCGGCTGAGATCAGTGAATACATCGCCTGCGGAATTTCGGCGGCACGTTCGGACTTTATCAACTTTGCTGATTAACGAAGTGACACGGGATCTGGATACGGAACCTTGCAGCGTTACGACTCCTTTGGAGACGATTACCGGTCGACAGCTGGTTGGGCGGATTGCTGCAGTGCCGATCCTGCGGGCCGGGTTGGGGATGGTCACACCGCTGACTGACTTGATTCCCGATATCGAAGTCTGGCACCTGGGCCTGTACCGCGATGAAGAGACAGCGGAACCGGTTCGATATTACGACAAGCTGCCGCCTGGCAACCCCACCAGAGTGGCGCTGGTACTGGACCCAATGCTCGCGACCGGTGGTTCTGCATCAGCTGCGATTGAGACCCTGAAAAAATGGGGCGTGCCGAAAATCTGCATGGTGTCAATCATTTCCGCTCCCGAAGGCATCGGACGTCTGACAACAAACTACCCTGATGTTCCGATTTACACATGCGTTGTTGACAGCCATCTGAACGAGCAGAAATTCATCGTGCCCGGCTTGGGTGATGCCGGCGATCGGATCTTCAACACACTCGGCTGATTGCAGCGTATTGTGCTGATTTCAGGCTGCGAAGGACGCTTTTCAGCCTGAGCAGCCGGATGCACTCGAGCCAGAACGGTTCACGAGAATAGGTGAACTGCTTTGATCAACCGGTTTCAGAACCGTACTGATATTCGACAGGGCAGATGCGCACTCGACAAGTCAGGCAACGTGCGACAGAAGTCGGCCCCGGCTGCCGGCCTGGACTGAAGACCAGCTGCCGTTCGATTGCGTTGGGCCCCGTTTTTCAGCGATTCCGCGGCAGTCCGACGTCCCGATGGCTCGTTTGCTGTACAGTCTGGCGCTGTCAGCCGATATAATCAGAGGAACAGGATTCGCCGCAGAGGACCAAAGATGGAGCTACACAGTGACCGGGGCTTTCGTGTTGATCGACGACAAACATCTTCCCTTATCTCGCATCGTTTGGGTCTCCGACGTCCCTCACTTCTGTGGAGGTGAGGATTGTACGGTGGAAGGCCGCTATGAAGTGCGTGTCGAGGCCGATGACTCCTTGTTCTGCTCTCGGGAAGAACGCGACGCTGCTATTGAAGCCATCGAAGCATGGCACCATCGGGAATGACGTGTGTCGTGAGGACAGCCCGTCGGATTCGACAGGTCTCCTTTGTTACTGCACGTCACTTTCGCCGACCAACAGGCACTTCAGCGTTTTGTCGTCACGTAGAAACAGCCTGCCGTTGCTGAGCGCCGGCAGGCGGTAGCCTCGCGGAGTGTTGTCCAGAACATTGCTGACCTGGCCTTGCTGAAATTGAGTGGCGCTGGCTTTAAAACGCATCAGGTCCCCGCCGAATGTCAGGAACAGCATTTCGTCATTGACGCGTATCAGACTGCCGTAATCGAAACCACCTTCCTGCCACAATACTCTCTGACTCGCCGGGTCAATACACTTGAGTGTGGCGGAACCAATGTCCTGCCGACCATCCACAGCGAACAGCAACCCATTGTGTCTTACAGGCGTCGCGTATTGTGTGGCCAGCAGGTCTTCGCCGCTGGGGACAGGCTGACTGCCGTCCTTTTCGATCTTCGCCCAGACGCTGCCGACGCGATAGCTGGCCGATACAAACAGATGGTTGTCGACGACGACCGGCGTTGCGCCATTGACAGTCGGACCCCGCATGCCGAACGGAAACTGAAAGCGGACTCGGCCATCGGCCGGATCAAACGAAAGCGTATTCATCCTCGTGACGACGATCACGTGCTGTTGCCCATCAAGTTTCGCGACAATCGGCGATGAATAACTGGCTGTGTCGTTGAATGACTGCCAGATCGTGCTGCCGTCATTGACAGAAAACGCCACGACCGCCGCATTGTCACGACCACCCACGTTAACGATCAGCCGATCCTGGATCAGCACCGGTGAACTGCCGGCACCAAAGTAGCCTTCGGGAGCCGAAAACTGTTGCCACGTGTCCACGTGCCACAATTCATCGCCGGACCTCAGATCAAGACACCGTAGCACACCGTTTACACCGTAGACGAAGACGTGTTTTTGGCTAATTGTCGGAACACAACGTGGACCTGCATCGCTGGACATACCCGATTGGTAGCGGCAGGCGAATTCTGACCTCCAGATCTCAGCGCCTGTGATGGCGTTGCGCGCCTCGACAATCTCCTGATAGCCGAGTCGGTGAAACAGCACCAGCAAGTTGTTCCGAACAGCGACTCCAGCGAATCCCTGTCCCACGTCAGTTTTCCAGGTTTCCCTGGGGCCACTTGCCGGCCACGAACTGAGCAGTTGCTCACCAGTTGCGATGCCGTCTCGATTGGGCCCTAGAATCTGAGGCCAGTCTCCGCCGAACACACCATTCGAAAGCAAAAGCACGGCCAGTGCAGCGGCGAAAGAACGAATCATTTTCATCTTGAACCTTTGGCGCGGTGCGAATGTTGCGAAACGAATTGCGGCAGACGTTGCATGTTGGATGTTCTGCACTGCATGCAAGCCGCTTCCGCGTAGTCACGCAGCTTAGCGGATTGCATGGAAGTCGTGAATTGATCGTCGTGTTTTGTGATCGTCCTGTGTCGTGTTGCCCCGGGAAGAGTTCTGGTTCTGAGTATTGCCTGTGTCGTTATTTTGCTGACTGATGATCGAAATCGCTGATGATCAGGTCAGCGACAATAGGCCGGTGATCGGAACTGACTGTCCACTTGATCCGGCAGGCCACGACATCTATATGACGGCTGACCCACAGGTGATCGATGGCAATCAGAGGTAGCGGCATTGGCCAGGTTGCGTGGTAGCCCTGACCGCCAACGGCAAATGCGTTTCGGTAGCTGTGTCTAAGTTCATTGAAGTGAACGGAATCGACCGGCGTATTCATGTCGCCGACGATCAACGCTGGTTGGTCTTTCATCAGTGCCGCCATTTCCGACACCCGCCGGATGGATTCTGATCGTTGATGGTACGGACGGCTCGGGAGATCGCACACCATCAATGCAACATCCTGCTCGACAATGGACAGCGTCAAACGATGGTACAGGCCCCTGTCGCTGTGATGTATCGTTTCACTTTCGTGAATAGGGTGCTTCGAAACGACGGCCACTTCTCGTGGAAGTAATCTTCTGTAACGATGGTCGGGGAAGTTGTTACTCCAGAAGTTCGGTGGCAATCCCTTCTTCCCGAATTCTGCAATGACAATCACGTCAGCATTTTCCTTATGGATGGAATGCAGAATGGAGTCCCATCCGAATGGTCCCCGATAGACATTCCAAAACAGGACACGTACCGTTTCCGTGCTTCTGTCTGCCTGCGGATGGAAGTGGAACATGGAGATGCAACCCATGCGATGCATGCCAGGGAAACAAACGCCATTCGCCTGGCATTGGGGCCATTTCGGCGAACGCGAAACAGAACAGCTGCAAGTCCGGCACATCCGAAGATCGAAGCCGGAGAGAGCATATAGAAAACAGCTGCAAAAAGCGGATACCGATCCTGCACTGTTATTCGTACCACAATAACGACGCATACGGCCAGCGAGCACACACGCGCCGCAGCGAGCAGCAACCGGCTTCTGATGGTCTGATTGTCAGGCCGCTCCGTTGGCATTGCATCAGGCTGATGTGGCGTGGCGTCCATCCATTGCCGAGCTGGTATTCACCCGTTCGGTACCAAGCATACTCTAGCGATGCCGGGCCATTCACTCCATGCGACCTGGTGTGCTCGATTGAAAGCGTTATCTCCCCGGGCGTTCAGCTGGCCCCGACGGCGCCGGGACCTGCTGAGTTCTCGTCGGGCAGTGTCCGACCGGAGCGGCAGCAGCGAACATCCTGGACATCAGGCGTCACCGGAATCACTGTCGTGCGCGGCGCAAACGGCTACTCGGCCAACTCCGTGGGCTTTTCGTAGATTGCAGTGGGTTCTTCGAAGTCGATTGACTCGCAAGCCGGCAGGTCCGGCGTGGTGTCCCGGTCCAGTCGTAGAGTGGATGTCTGTGCTGATTTCGACGGTTGACCGGGTGTTTCTGCCGTGGGATCATTTTCAAGCCACCACTGTTCGGCCGCACTCCACGTCCATTCGGTGTTGGCAGAACATTGTTCCAGCGCCTGCAGCAGTTCACGGCCGGATGCGAAGCGACTGTCTGCCTCGCGTGCCAGACACTTCATAATCGTGTTCGACAGATCCTGCGGAATATCGACGCCAACTTCTTCAAATGTTGGCACTGGTGTCGTCGCATGAGCGACGATCAGCATGATCGGGTTATCGTCCACAAATGGGGGATGGCCAGTCAACAGGAAGTAGGCCACTGCTCCTAATGAGTACAGATCGCCGCGACTGTCCGGTGTCATTCCAACCGCCTGTTCGGCCACGCCGTGAAGGACTTTGAGTAGGAGAAAGATTGGTCTTCCAGAGACAGGCGTAATATGAAAAGAGCCAGATTCCCCGTTCAACAAACTGAAGACACTTCAGTCAGAAAGGAATCTGGCCATGGCTCGGAAGGCAA
>JAAERP010000479.1 GCA_024230215.1 Fuerstiella sp.
CCAATGGAATTACACCGGCCGTCGCGTCCGCTCAGACACCATCAAACGGCCATCCACGTGGAAGGAAAACTGGGCGGCTTCACGAAAAATCAGGCAGACTTCCGCTCTGGTGGCCTAACAACTGAGACTTGCGGCACTAGGGACCACCCGTTCGCGATGATGCTTTCGCGTGCCCCAGGCTGCACTGGGTAGCACGGTTGCTGGCAACCAGTGTTGCGGAGCAACAGGAGAACAACTGCCGCATTGAATGGCGGATATCGTGCCATCGCAGTAATCCCTGGCGATTTCTTCCGGCCACATCAAATGGCAGCGCCGATGGCGACTGCTTGTGCGTCTACTGCCGAACCGATCGGTGCCGGATCTGAAGAACCACCTTAGCCAGTCGGGCAAAAGTCTGGGTCCACGGCACTTCTGTTGTCCTCCGTCGCAGTCGCGAGAGGTCTGCACAACGACGTTCCGGGGGTAAGAGGTTCGCTTTAAAAACGGCGCCCGAGGCAGGCCCGCTACTGCGCTTCGCTGGAAGATGAATTCGCCACGTCGTGCGATCGTGCCTCGATCGTGCCTCAAATGGGCGTGAATTCTCTCGGATTCCGGATTCCGGCACAGCGTGGTTGGCGGTCGCCGCAGAAACGGCGAAAATGATCGACGTTCATCGGTCGTAGTCTCCGTGGCACGACTCTGATTTCCATTTCTGGTGTATTTGAAAGTCCGGTTTATTGTCTCACGACATCTATGAAAACCCGTTGATTACGCGTTACGCGTCCCGTGAAATGGCTGGCATCTGGTCGGCTCAGACAAAGCACTCCACCTGGCGACGATTGTGGCTGGCTCTGGCGGAATCTGAACAGCAACTGGGGCTGCCAATCACGGACGAACAACTGGCAGAAATGCGTGCAACAGTCGACGACATCGACTTTGACCTGGCCGCAAAGTTCGAACTGGAACGGCGCCACGACGTGATGGCTCACGTGGAGACCTGGGGCACTCAGTGTCCGGCGGCCAAACCGATCATTCATCTGGGGGCTACCAGCTGTTTTGTGACCGACAACTCCGAGTTGCTGCAGATCAAGAACAGCCTGCTGGTTGTTCGCCGGCGACTCGTTCAGGTCATCGATCAACTGGCGAAGTTTGCTGTTGAATACCGCGACCTGCCCTGCCTGGGCTTCACCCATCTGCAGGCTGCTCAACCGACGACGGTGGGCAAGCGAGCGACGCTGTGGTGCTGGGACCTGCTGCTGGATCTGGAGGAACTGGAACACCGCATCGAGACGACTCGCTTTCGAGGCGTCAAGGGCACGACGGGAACTCAGGCTACTTTTCTAAGTCTGTTCGAGGGGAACCACGAACAGGTCGAAAAGCTGGATCAGCTGGTCACGGAAAAAATGGGCTTCACGGCTCGGCATGCGGTCACGGGGCAGACGTATTCCCGCAAATTCGATTCACAGGTCATGGGCACGCTGAATGGAATCGGGCAGTCGTGTCACAAGGCTGGCAGCGACATTCGCATTCTGCAGCACAAGAAGGAACTGGAAGAGCCATTCGAAAAGAAACAGATCGGCTCCTCGGCCATGGCCTACAAACGCAACCCCATGAGAAGTGAACGCGTGTGTGCTCTGGCTCGATTTGCAATGAGTCTGCAGGCCGGCAGTGACGCCACGATGGCGACTCAGTGGATGGAACGCACGCTGGACGACAGCGCGATTCGAAGGCTGGCTGTACCGCAGGCATTTCTGGCCATCGATGCCAGTTTGATTCTGTATCGCAACATCACCGACGGCATGGTCGTCTATCCGAAAACCATCGAAAAGCACCTGAACGAAGAACTGCCGTTCATGGCGACGGAAGAGATCCTGATGGCAGGCGTAAAGGCCGGCGGCGACCGCCAGGACCTGCATGAGCGCATTCGAGTTCACAGCCAGGCGGCTGCGGCTGAAGTGAAACAGCAGGGATTGCCCAACGATCTGATCAGTCGCCTGCAGAATGACGACGGGTTCAAGGGCATCGACCTCGCCGGGGCTCTGGACGCTAAGAAGTACATCGGACGGGCACCTCAGCAGATCGACGCCTTTATCGCCGAACAGATTGAGTCCGTGCGCCAGCGATACAGTGACCAGCTTGGCGGTGACGCCGAAGCTGTCCGCGTGTAGACTGTTTGCTCCCTGCAGGAATGAGGGGAGTCCCGGTCCATTGGAAGCACTGGGCTCTGCACGTAACCAGTAACGAGCTTTCCTATGTCAGACGAAGTTGTCAGTATTGGAGACTACAGGGTCGGCACCGGTCATCCACTGTTGTTGATCGCCGGGCCATGTGTGATGGAGTCTGAGGCAATGGTCATGCAGGTGGCGGAGCGGTTGGCCCAGCTTCGTGACAAACACAATCTGCAGATCGTGTTCAAGTCCAGCTTCGACAAGGCTAACCGCACCAGCGTCGACAGTTATCGGGGCCCAGGTCTGGACGCAGGCCTGCAACTGTTGGAAAAAGTTACCGACGCAACGGGTCTGCTTACAACCACCGATATTCACGACGCCGCTCAGGCGGCCCCGTGTGCGGAAGTGTGTTCAATTCTCCAGATTCCAGCGTTTCTGGCCCGACAGACTGATCTTCTGGTAGCGGCTGCCGATGCGGCTGTGGCCAGAAATATCTGTGTGAATGTGAAGAAACCGCAGTTTGTTGCCCCCGAAGATACGGTTCACGCCGTACGAAAATGTGAGGCTCGTGGTCTGCGCAGTGTGATGCTGACGGAACGTGGCACTACATTTGGTTACGGTCGTCTGGTCAATGATTTCAGGTGTATTCCGATCATGAAATCGTTTGGTGTCCCGGTTGTCTTCGATGCGACTCACAGCGTTCAGACGCCTGGAGGTGCCACCACGGGTGGGCAACGGGAAATGGTCGCACCGTTGGCTCGAGGGGCTGTGGCCGTGGGATGTGATGCTGTCTTCTTTGAGACCCACCCGGATCCGGACAACGCCAGGAGCGACGGGCCAAATATGATTCCACTCACTCAATTTGAGCGGTTGGCGCTGCAACTTACCACACTTCGCCAGACCATACTGTCGATAACAGCCTGAGGCGGGACCGCCCGCAAACAGAGTTCCCGGTTGAACCTCGGAACACAAATCCATCTCACGTCGCTCGGCTCGACTGGAACGTAAACTGTTTTACCTGGATGAAGCCTGCACGACAACATTGTGTGAGACCGCAGCTGTCTATTCGTCCGCCATTGACTTTATCCAGATCTCGTGACCGTATGATTCCGTCCAGTAATGCGACATCCTGTTTCGCCCGAAATTATTCCGGCCTGTGGCGCACTGTAACTGCGGTGGTCCTGGTGACCACTTTCATCGGTTGCGGCGGTTCCAAGAGTCAGCCGGTCAGTGGTGGAACTGACGCCAAACGACAGGGACAGGAGACGGACGCAGAAAAATGTCGCAAGAGACTGTCGGCCGCGATCCGAAGATTTGAGCCGGAGAGCTTTTCGTTGCAGTCAAATCCGGAACGGACCGTCAATGGCCTGAATTCGTGGATCAAATCGTGCGGCGCTGATGAGATGCGAGGCATGAAACTGGACGATTCTGCGTTGCAGATGCTGGACGCGAATGCCCAGCGTCTGGCCTCAGCGGGGATCTATACGGCCAGCGACGCGGCCTACATTCGAGACTGCTGGGTGCTACGGGAACTGACTCGATCCATTGTGGAACGAACAGATGCCGCCGGTGTCAGCGACACTGATCGGACAGAAGCACACGTCGTCGCCATCTTTGACTGGATTGTGCGAAACATCAGTTTGCAACCGTTGGACCAGGAACGAGTACCTCTGGGACTGTTTGACGTATTGTTGACAGGCCACGGTTCGGCGGAGGACAGGGCATGGGTATTCGCTGAGGCGCTGCGGCAGCAACAGATTGACGCAGTGGTCGTGACCACGGACAGTGAGCCTACCGACGGAGGGCGGCTGGATTCTGCTCAGTGGATTATGGCCGTGATTCTGGAGGACAGTGGTCTTCTATTTGACGTGATCTCCGGCCTGCCGGTTACCGATGGTGAAGCGGACGACCTGCAGAATCCGAAGCCAGCCGGGCTATTGACACTGAAAGGTCACCAACGCTGGAAGGATTCGTCAGTCCTGTTGGTGGCGCAAGCGGCTGTCTTTGCTCCGCGAATGTTGCTGCTGCAGAAGCAACTTGCCGCCTCCGATGCGGCGGTTCTGTACGAAGAGTTGACAGGTGGGGTTTCCGAAATTCGCCCTCTCGTGGATCGAATTGTGGCTGCCAGCGGTGATGTTTGGTCCAACGACAGCGTTGCGGTCTGGGATTACCCGGAACAGCGGACGATCGCTTCTTTGTCACTCTCGGAGGCCCAACAGCAGCAGTATTTCCGACTTATGCGGCCATTTAACGCTCCGTTTGAACGGACCGAGTACACTGCGGAAAGCACGGAGGAAATGACGACAGTTCCTGAAGCGTTGCCGCCCGAAGAACGGCGACGTCTTGTGCAGGAACGTTTGATGAAGGACTTCTCGCGGATGATGGAATCCAGCGAAGACATGTTTGGCAAGCCATCGCGGCGATTGCTGAAAGGACGAATTCAGCAGATTATGGGCGGCATCGATATCGGAGTGATTCAGCAATTGCAACAGATTCGCATTGCCAGTATGCGGGACTCCCTGCGCGTGCGGGTGCCCGATGAGGTGCAGAAGGAGTACGGGTTTCCTGCTGTGGTAGCATTCCCGTTCCCGGAACTTATCCGCGAGGTTAACCAGAGTTCGATGGGCGACGCCATGTACTGGACGGCTATGTGCCAGTTTGACCGCAGAGAGGTCGGGGCTGCGATTACGACGTTGGTGAATTACCGCCGACAATATCCGGAGGACCGCTGGAGGTTTCCTTCCCTGGCCAATCAGGCGCTCGCGTTGCTGGTTCAGGAACGACATGAAGACGCCCGAAGGATTCTCGAAAGCGCAGACGTGGAAGAAAACCCGGAACGCGTGCGAATTAAAGCGATCCTGGCGGCAATTCCCACTCCCTGACCTCGCGTCATCGCTCGTTGGCGGCATGTTCGCATGAAAAATGAGAGCCAGGTGACTCGGTTGATCGTCGCGGGTGAGTCATAAGTTCGCCGACACAGGCTCGGTGCGGAGTTTACCGCTAAGGGCCACGCCGTGAAGGACTTTGAGTAGGAGAAAGATTGGTCTTCCAGAGACAGGCGTAATATGAAAAGAGCCAGATTCCCCGTTCAACAAACTGAAGACACTTCAGTCAGAAAGGAATCTGGCCATGGCTCGGAAGGCAA
>JAAERP010000480.1 GCA_024230215.1 Fuerstiella sp.
TGTCACGCGTATTCTTCGGGGGAAGGCTTCTTCAGTCGCTGTCGATTTCGGCAGAATACACAGACTACAAAGCAAAATTCACTGGTAATCTACGTTGATTTCTCGACTCGTGGGCCGTCAACTACGATTTGCGGCACTAGGGAATTCAAACCTATCCCGGAATATATCTCTCTCCGGCCACGGTCGTCTTCAGCCACGGCCTGTTGATTCAGCATTTGCGGGCAGATTCTCGAGGCACTGTCACCTCTGACCGCTCGATACTGCTGTTTTTTTATCTGGTCATCAATTTTGATAATCCTGTCCGCTGGTTGACGCGTTGTAGATCACTTCCATGTCTGAAAAGTTGATAGTAGACACGCGTGTGACTGTGGAAACACCGGAAGGTGTGGATTTTCAATTCATGATTGCCGGTCCCGGCAAGCGTGGCGTGTCATTCCTGATCGATACGATTCTGAAACTGGGTGTCATCGTTATCTGTCTGTTGCTTGTTACAGTCGTGTCGGGGTTCTCCGGAAAGATTTCCGGAATCGGCGCGGGCATGTTTCTGGTGACATGGTTTGCTATGTCGTGGCTGTATGGGTCGTGCTTCGAAGCATTCTGGAACGGACAGACTCCGGGAAAGAGGTCTCAGAATCTGCGAGTGGTGCGGACCAACGGCACACCGATTGGCTGGTTTGAGGCGTTCGGCCGAAACCTGCTGCTGGTTGCCGATGGAATGCTCGTGCTGGGCCCAATCGCATTGAACACCGTTGGCCTGCTGTCGATGGCAGCCACGCGGCGAATGCAGCGACTGGGCGATTTGGTGTTCGACACGATGGTGATTGATGAAGCACGCGAATTCATCAGTCGGGCGGCAGGGATCACGTACGGAGTGGACCGGCTTCGCCGCAGCGAATGCAACGGACGATTCCATGTTCCGGAGCGGACTCTGGCCGTAATTGGACGGTTGTTCGAAGGCGACCGTTTGATCTCGGATGGACGACGTGAAGAAATTGCCCGCACGCTTTCGCTGGCACTGAGGATTCGTCTGGACTTCCAGGAACCGGGACCTGATCCCACAAATCCCAATACGTATTTCGTCCAGACTCCGTTGAAGCACACAACGTTCCTGAAACGCGTGTTGAAGACGTTCTCCGATGATTCCGACGGCAGGGCAGCAGATTCTGACGAACACACCGAAGATCGAGCGACGGATGTCATCGATGAGACGACCGCAGGAATCGGTATGATTGGAAGTCACTCCGAAAGCCAATTGGATGAGGCAGCTGCAGTATCGCCTGACCTGGCAGGATCCACGTCCAAAGTGACTCACCAGAATCCCGGTCCTGTTGACGGGAGGCCCTCGTGAATCGCGAACGATTCATCCGACAGCGTCGCGACGACTGGCAGCAGTTTGAAACACTGCTGAACGGTATGAAGAAACGTCGGCTGACTCAGTGGTCGGGCAATGACATCACTCGCCTGTCCGGTCTTTACCGTTCGGTGTGCTACGACCTTTCGCTGGTTCAGTCACGTGAATGGGGAGCACGGCTGGAACAGTACCTGAATGACCTTGTGGCTCAGGGGCACAACTGTCTTTATCGTTCGCCACCAGGATCACTCGATACCGCGTTGAAGTTTCTGTCAATTGGTTTTCCACGGCTATTGCGAGTCCGCCGGCACTTCTTCTTCGTATCGTTGGCACTGTTTGCCGTGCCGTTTCTGATTGCCATGGTGATTGCAGCCATCGATCCGGTGATGGCCGAAAGAATAATCGACAAAACACAGATGGAACAGGCGGGTGAGAGTTATTCCCAGGACCTGTATCGAGAAATTGACGCATCGTTCGCGGAAGAACGATCGTACATGACGGGCTTCTATGTGTGGAACAACGTGGGGATCGCATTTCGTTGTTTCGCACTGGGTGCGTTCTTCGGCATCGGCACGGTGGTCACTCTGCTGTTCAACGGCATCATGTTGGGAGCCGTCACCGGCTACATTATCAATCAGGGATTTGCTGACAATTTTTTCAGCTTTGCAATCTCGCACGGGTCATTTGAGCTGACCGCAATTGTCATTTCCGGAGCCGCCGGTTTATTGCTGGGCTGGGGCATGGTCCATCCCGGGGAACTCAGCCGCCGGGAATCCCTTCGTGTGCATGGCCTCGACGCAATCAAGCTGGCATCGGGGGCCGGATTCATGTTGGTCATTGCCGCATTGATCGAAGGGTATTTTTCTCCCATGGCGCTGCCCCACAGCCTGAAGTACGCCGTCGGTACAATGTTGTGGGCGTTGGTGTTCGTTTATCTCGTTCACGGTGGACGCGACACAACGGACACTAACTCGACCATCGACGGCCGCCGCCGCAGGTTCTCGGCGGCACACACGGCGGAGTACGCCAAATGAAGGTAGAGGACTGTATTGTCTCCGTCGAGAGGCGGAGCGTTGGGGGTTGTCTCGATCTGGCCTTCGTATTTGCCCGGCAGTTCATGCTGCCACTCAGCTCACTGACACTGTGTTTTGCCGTGCCGTCCACACTGATGGCATGGCTGCTGGGCGAATCCATGGGGCGAAATCTGCTGATTCCCTGCATGTTGATTTTCGCCTTTTCCAGCACCATGATGGGCGGCGCAATGATCGCCACCGTAGGTCCGCAGGTGTTTGGTGTGCCGATGAGTACCAGGTCCGCACTGCGAGGACTGGGCAGTCGAATTGTCCCGTACGCGCTACTGGCGACACTCGCTCGCTGCACGGGCCTGTGTCTGGTGGTGCCGATCATCTTTGCCATGGCGTGGTGCGGCCATTTGCCGGAGGTCATGTTCCTGGAACGTACGCCACTGTCGCAGATTACTCAAAGACTGTCATGGCTGGGCCGAGGCGGAGGATACTCACGAAATCTGGGACGGTGGGTGACGCTCATGTTCTTCTGGGTATTGTTCTCGGTGGGATTGTTTCTGCTGATTGACCTGCTGTCCGGTTGGGTGTTCAATGCTCCTATCTTCTTTGGCACGATTGCACCGAGTCCCGACCTCATGAGGGCTTTGGAGCGGCGAATCTTTGATGACCCCATTGTCGTTGTGACGCTGCAGGTCGCGATGTGGCTGACATATCCCATTGTCCGTCTGGCATGGTTTTTTTGTTATCTGGACCAGCGCATCCGGAACGAATGCTGGGACCTGGACCTGCAGTTCCGAGTTGAAGCGGTGCGTCTTGAGGAGCAGACGGCATGAAGCGCGTCGCCGACAGACCGCCGCAAGTCATGGGCCACACGTTTTCGTCGACCGTCCGGTCGACCATGCGCTGGTGGATTGCTGGACGGGCCGCGTTGTTCGCGGTTGCATTTGTGGCGATTTGTCCACTGGTGGCTCAGGGAGATTCCAGCCACGGGGGGGATTTCCCTGCAAGCACTCTGGCTGTCCAAACTGACAGATTGCCTTCCGAACAGATTCGCAAATCAGCAAGCCGCGTGATGCAGCAACACGACTATCGTTCGGTGCGACGTCGTGTACTTGAGAACATTCCGTATGACACCGATGTCGACAAGGGCTTTCTGCAGCAGTCGCTGCGAATGTTTGGAAATGCTGTCGGCGACTTTTTTGAATGGCTGCTCAGCGGCCTGTTCTCTTCCCCGGGAGGTGGTGGACGTCCCGCTCAGCCACGTGCAGCCTCGCCACCATCTGCGTCCAGCGGTGGCGGAACGGACTTCAGCGTCGGCAAGGCAATGCTGTACATCGGTCTTGCCGTACTGATAGCGGTCGCCATCTGGATTATCGCGACCGTATTGAAAACGTCCGACGGCAACCGAAAGCTGAATCGCGACGGACTGTTCGGTGAGGAAGGCCTTTCTGATCTCAGCGTTCCGCCGGGTGAACTGGCAGCGTCGACCTATGAATCACGCGCACTGCAGATGGCAAACGTCGGCGACTATCGCGGAGCAATTCGCGAATTACTGATCGGCAGCATGAGCTGGATCGAACGCGCCGGTATGATTCGTTTTCGCAAAGGCCTGTCCAACAGGGACTACATGCGCGCCGTATGGCGTGAGGAAGACCGACGCGTCGCATACAGCGCAACCGCATTGGAATTCGAACGCATCTATTTCGGTCGACGTGACGCGACTCGGGAGATGTTTCAGGACTGTCTGCAATCTTTTCAAGGATCCTTCCGTGAAGAAGAAACGACGACTACAAAAGTCTGACGTGTTCTGGCTGACCGCGGTCGCCCTGCTGATCCTGCTTCAGTTTTGGTGGGTGCCTGGCGACCCTGGTACTCCGGACGACACGTTTAGCAACAGCATTGAAGGCAAACGCGGCTTCTTTCAGACGCTGGAAGATCTGTCGACCGCCGACCTGTTTCCGCCGGTTCGTCGCGAGTTACGTCAACTGGTCCCCGACGAACCGTGCACACTGGTGATTCTCAGCCCGGATCGGTATCCCAACGAACACGAACAGTCTGACCTCACCAACTTCGTCATTAACGGCGGCACACTCCTATTCGCCCCCAACTGGGCGGATCCGGATTGTTCAATTTCGGGCCTGGGGATTCGGACTGAATACAGCGACTTTGACAACAACATTTCTGTCATATCGCCCGTTGCGCAGGCACAGCCTCCCGTTTCCACAGACGGCGACTCTCAGGCGGTCGAGCCGGAATTGGCGGAACTCATGGCAGAGGCTCCAGACGCACCAGACGTTCAACCGCCGGCAACTGCACCCGCCGGTCGTGTTCCGAGTGACAAGAGTGCCAATGAAATTCTGGAGGACGTGATTAATCAAAACCCAACGGCTCCGCCGCGACCCAGTCCACAGGTGTCGGAACTGGCTGACACGAATGACCTTCGCAATGTTGGGAAGTTCCTGACAGACAGTCAACTGGTCGAAGGATCAGTGCCCTGGCAAACTCGGGCAACCATGAACACAGTTGGTAAGCCGACCATACTTGTGGAATCCTCTCACGGCGATGTCCAGGCCGCCGCCTGGGCCATCGGCAACGGACTGGTTGTCGTCAGCGCCAGTGCCGATGTGTTTTCCAACAGAGCGATGCTGGACGACGCTCAGGCGGAGCTGGCGATTCGTCTTGCGGAATATGCTCACGCTCACCATGCCGATCGATTCGCTTCGGCTACGACGCCCGTTGTTATCGGCGAATTTCTGAATGCCAGTGACGCCTATCGCGGCACGGCTGTCCTGATGAGTCCGTCATTGCGCTCAGGGACGCTGCAGCTAATCACGATTGCGATACTCGCTGGATGGTTCGGATTCCACCGTTTCGGGCCCCCGAAACGCATCAACACGTCTCAACGGCGAAGCCTGACGGAAAGCGCCATGGCGGTGGGCAATCTCCACTTTCGCACCAGCAGCGGAGGCGAGGCAGTGCACTGCTATCTGGAATACATGAAAACGCAGCTGCAGAAAATGTTCGGCAGCTCACTTCGTCTGGAAGACACGAAAGGCATTGCGCTTCGCGCAGGCCTTGAACCGGACGAGGTTCGAAATCGAATTGTTAACGCATGCAGCCTTGACGGGGTTTCGTCCGCCACCGCTTCACAGGCCGCTTCAACCATCCGTGATTTGTCCGAACTTCTGGACCTTCTGACCGGTAACAGAAAGAAAACCTGAACATGGAACTGTCCAACGTAGCCAGGGTATTTGATTCCGCCATCGAACAGATCGGCAAGGTCGTTGTGGGCCAGATAGAGTTGGTCGAGGGCGTGCTGATCGCACTGTTTTCGGAAGGCAGCGTGCTGATTGAAGGACCGCCGGGCCTGGGAAAGACTCTGCTGGTGAACGTGCTCTCTCGCACCGTTTCATGCGACTTTAACCGGGTTCAGTTTACCCCGGACCTGATGCCGTCGGATCTGACAGGGCACAGCATCTACGACATGAAGGAACAGAATTTTCGATTCAATCGCGGGCCGGTATTCACCAACATCCTGTTGGGTGACGAAATCAACAGGTCACCACCGAAAACGCAGGCTTCGCTGCTGGAGGTCATGCAGGAGCACCAGGTCACCGTGGACGGACAGACACACTCATTGCCCCGTCCGTTTCTTGTGATCGCCACTCAGAATCCGATTGAGCATGAAGGCACGTACCCGTTGCCGGAAGCGCAGGTCGATCGATTCATGTTCAAGCTTCTGGTGGATTATCCCTCGATCCCGGACGAAGTGGACATTCTACGCCATTACACCGCCGGAAGGGATCCGCGTTATCTGGACGGCTTTGGGCTGGAAACCGTACTGCAGGCCGAAGAAGTGATTCAAATCCAGGATGCGGTCAGGCAGGTCATCGTCGAAGAGAAAATTCTGACGTACATCGTCAACATCGTGTCGGCGGCTCGCTCCTGGGGATCGGTGACCGTGGGCCCAAGTCCGCGGGCCGGAGTCAACCTGCTCATTGCCGCTCGCACAATGGCTGCATGCCGCGGACGCGACTTTGTTACCCCCGATGACATCAAGGAACTGGCGCCGTGGGTACTGCGGCACCGCCTGCGGTTGCGTCCGGAAGCCGAAATTGAAGGAAGTACGCCGGACGAAACCATTCGGCAGATCATGGATAGTGTCGAGGCACCTCGCTCATGATCCCGTCTCGGCTGTTGATCTCACTTGCGATTCTACTGACCACACCGTTGCTCCTGGGCGGAGTGACAGACGTCGTCCCGGACTTTATTCCCGGCATCGGCCACCTTGACGTGTCAGGACGAACACTGGCCGACCTTGCGCTGCTGCTGAACATCGTGCTGGTGATTGTCGCAGGAGTTGATGTGCTGATCAGCGGCTCACCGTCTGACGTCGAAATTGAACGCGAGATTTCAGATGTGCTGAGTGTCGGGACACCCAACCCGGCAAGACTGATTCTCCGCAGTAAGTGTCGATTGCCTCTGACCGTCACGCTTCACGATGATCCCGGCGAACTCTGTGAAACGGATCGGCTGCCACAGGATGTGAAGCTTGATCCATGGAAAGAAAACTCGGTCCACTACGTGGTTACGCCACTGAAACGAGGAGCCACCTCGCTTTCGTCCGTTCATCTAAGATTCCCCACCGTCCTGAATCTGTGGACGCGACACGAGGTTCGCGACCTGCAGACACCGGTGCGCATCTACCCCGATATTCGCGCCGTGTATCGCTATGAACTGATGGCCAGTCGAAACCGTTTGGCGGAAATCGGCGTTCGCATGATGCGGATGCCGGGACAGGGGCGGGAGTTCGAGAGACTTCGCGAGTATCGATACGGCGACGAAATTCGACAGATTGACTGGAAGGCCACCGCCAGACAGCGGCAACTGATCACTCGCGAATTCAACGTCGAACGCAATCAGAACATTGTGCTGATGGTTGATTGCGGCCGTTTTATGAGAAACGAAACGGACGGCATCTCATATCTCGATCAAGCCCTGAACTCAGCCATCATGCTCAGCTACATCGCTCTGGGTCAGGGAGACAACGTGTCACTGCTGGCATTTTCCAACCGAATTGAACGATTCATCCGGCCGGTACGCGGTAAACCGGGAATCCAGAATATTCTGCGTTCCACTTACGACATTCAGGCCAGCAGCAAATCTGCCGACTATAGTCTGGCGCTGGAGTACCTGTCCAAAATGCAACGCAAACGGGCATTGGTCATTCTGATCACCTTTGTCACGGACGAAGTTCAACTGAACGTGATCGGCGAAAGTCTGCAGCTGCGTTCGCTGCCGTACCTGCCAATGTGTGTGCTGCTGCAGGACGTAGGGCTTCGCGAAATGGCCGACCGCATACCGAACACGGACCTGGAGGCCTTTCATACTTCGGCCGCCGCTCAGATTCTCACCGGTCAGGCTCAGCAGGTGGCTCGCATGCGGGAAAACGGTGTCATGATTCTGGACACACCACCCTCATTGCTGACCGAACGTTTGATCAATGAATACCTGATGGTCAAGACGCGAAATCTGATGTAGCGTCGGAATCGTCTCGGGGCGTCTCAGGCCGACCGTTCCGCAATACAGGCCTCAATCGCCAGCGAGTGAGTCTGCTGCATCGGAGAATTCCAAAGGGACCTCTTTGTTGTCTCTCGCCCTTGCGGTGTCGTGCTGCGCATCGTGACATCGAACCCTGTTGCCAGTACACTGTTCGAATCCGGATTTCAAAGATCGATCACCCTGGAAGCACCCGTCTTTGCATGGATTCCACGTCCGTCAGCCTGCTACGCCGTCTAAGGCAATCCGGTCAGGAAACTGCCTGGCAGCGGTTTGTGGCTCTGTATGCCCCGTTGATCTTCCACTGGGGCAGAAATCACGGCCTCAACCACGCAGACGCTGCCGATCTCGTTCAGGAGGTGCTTGCGGTCCTCGTCGTTAAGTTACCGGAATTCGAATACGATCCAACACAACGATTTCGCGGCTGGTTGCGGACAATCACTCTAAACAGGGCTAACGACTTTCATCGTCGAGACGCCGCCCGCCCCAACAGTGGACACTCAGCGACAATCGAACGTACCACGGCGACCACCAACGTCGACCTGTTTGACGAGGTCGAGTATCGCAGCTTTCTGGTGAATCGCGCGCTGGAGCTGATGCGGACGGAATTCCGGGACGAAACATGGCAGGCCTGCTGGATGCAGATTGCTGAAGGACGAAAGGCAGCTGATGTCGCTCAGGAACTCGGTGTACCACTGAATGTTGTCTATTTGGCTAAGTCCCGCGTGCTCAGCAGGTTACGTGAAGAACTTTGTGGTCTTATCGACTGAATGGCCAGGAAAACCTGTATTTTTTGACCAGGTCTTCCATCTCGTGCGTAGCCCGTCCATACAGAGCAATCGCCAGCGGAATTCGATAGAACCGTCAGATATCCGATCCTGCGACGGGGCGCGCGGCAACGGCATCATCATCGAGGGGAAAATGACATATGACATCGGAATCCTGTCTCGCGCCGGAAACGCTCGAAAGACTATTGTTGGGCGATCTACCCGCCCCACAACTCAAAACATCAGGGGAGCACCTGCTGCACTGTGAGAAGTGCACGGCCGCGGCCGAGACGATCATCGCGAGTGACGCTCTCACCGAAGCGATTCGCGTGCGGCGGACGTTTCACGGTGATGAGAAACTCCTGGCTCAGGTTATCGAACGCGGTCAAAAACTTCATAGTGAGGTCGCTACCCTCCATTCCGAAGAAACGCTGATTGTCGGAAAGTCGCAACAACAAGGGCAGGACGGCTCGACCACTTCTCCGTCGTCGGATCCTAAACTACTGGACGAAGAAATCGATTTTCTGGCACCGCCTGAGTGCTCCGACGAGATCGGTCGACTGGGTGAGTACCGCATACTAAATGTTCTTGGCGTCGGTGGCATGGGTGTGGTCTTCCGGGCCGAGGATCCCGGACTCAAGAGACAGGTCGCCCTCAAAGCCATGAAGCCGGCGATTGCCGCCAGCAGGTTGGCGAGAGATCGCTTTGTTCGTGAAGCTCAGGCCACTGCCGCCTTCGAACACGACAATATCGTCTCGATCTACCAGGTGGGCGAAGATCGCGGCATCCCTTTTATCGCGATGCCGTTTCTGCGTGGAGAGCCGCTTAAGGCTCGCATCGACCGCGAAAAACAACTGGATCAACATGAAATCCTCCGCATCGGTCGCGAAGTTGCTGCCGGACTGGCTGCTGCGCACTCGCAGCATCTCATCCATCGGGATATCAAACCCGACAACATCTGGATTGAAGCAAAAGACGGCCGAGCAAAGGTTCTGGACTTTGGTCTGGTTCGCAGTGTCAGCGACGATGCTGGCCTGACACAGTCCGGCGTCGTCCTTGGCACGCCACGTTATATGTCCCCCGAGCAGGCTCAGGGGCTGGGCGTCGACCATCGTTGTGACCTGTTCAGCCTCGGCAGCGTGCTGTATCACCTGGCAACCGGACGCGCTCCCTTCAATGGCAGCAATCTGACTGCAACACTGATGGCCGTGGCGCACGAAGATCCCGAACCGATCGAAACGGTCTGCCCAAATCTGCATCCCGATCTGACTGATTTGGTCAATCGTTTGCTCTCCAAGGACCGCGACCAGCGACCACGTTCAGCGGCCTAAGTCGTGCAGACAATTGTCAGAATCGAAGAAACACTATCTGCCGTGCCAAATCTGCCGGAACCGCCTGTCATAGGCGACTCCGTGGTCTCAAAAACAGCAGGTGGTGCCGGACGATTCCGTTCTCGCTTCGGCCGCATTGCGGCCGCTGCTTCACTGGGCGGTGTTGTGTTGCTGGGTGTGATTCTGCTCACGCTGAACACGCCGAACGGCGAAGTGGTGATCGAGTTGGCAGATGGCGTGGATGCCAGCGACATCAGGATTGAAGTGTCCGGGCAGGGTCGCGTGCATATCGCCGATGCGGAACAGGGCTGGTCGATTGATATCGATGAAGGTGAATACGAAGCCCGGCTGGTCTCCGGCCAGGATCAGTTTCAGCTAAGTACAGACAGGATCGTCGTCAAGCGAAACGAAATGGAACGCCTGGTCGTCCGTTTCCGTACGCATAACAACGGTCCACCGGAGGACACGCCGACAGCATTGATGTCTGACGCCGCGGCCAGCCTGGTGGTGGCACAGTGGGTTCTGGCGGACGGCGGCTCTGTTACAATCACGCGAGATCCGGCACAGCCGCATGCAGCCCAACATATTGAGTCGCTCGCAGCGCTTCCCAGCGAACCATTCTACATTTCTGAGGTTATCGGAGCGGGAAATCCGGTGACCGTGGAGCAACTGAATTCGCTGGCATCTTTGAAAACTGTCTGGAAACTGACGGGAATCCCATGGACTGATCAGACTTTGAAGTTCGTGCCGGCAAGTCCTCACCTGACGACGATCGCGTTCAGCGAAGATTCGCCGGTCTCCGGCAATGGCATTGCGTCCCTCTCACGCCTCACGCGACTCACCTCGCTGGAAGGTCTGTCGACAGACGACCAGTTACGGGGAGCCGGTCAGCTTCGTCGCCTGGAGTCCGTGCATGGCGGCGGGCCGCAGATCACGGACACGGGACTGGAACACTTGTTGGGGCTGCGGAAGCTGGCAGGGCTGTCTCTCTGGGACGACGCCATTCCCGACAGTGCTGTGCCCAAAATCGCGGAGGGATTGCCAAACCTGATAACGTTGGCCCGAGGTAATCGCCCCATCACATTCCCTGTCATCCAGATGGCCGCACAGTTGCCTCGCCTTCACGAACTTCAGTTGACGGGAGAGCTGGATGACAACGCGTGGAGTGGCTTCGCGAAACTGACACAGGTCAGGCACATGTACTTGTCCGGCATCCGTATTCCGGACCAGGACGTGCAGCCGTTATTGGCGTTGACGGAATTGATCTCGCTGCGTATCGGACAGACGGGGTTTGAACAACGACACATCGATCTGATCCACAAGGCTCTGCCCAACTGCGAAATCATCTGGGACGGCGGGACGATCATGCCGGAGAAAACTGATTAGCAGGCTGTCCGGATACGTCGGTTCTTGTGAGCGGTACGGCGCTAGCCGCCGGTTGTTGGCAGTGTTTTCACCCGCGGCTAGCGCCTTGCGGCTCACTGTTTCACGTAACCGGACAGCCTCCTGGCCGGACCTTGTTATTTCCCCTGATCCGTGAAAGACAATGTGTTTCGCACCGCTGCATCCTCTTCGGGGCCGAGCCAGCACAAAACTGAAACATCGTTTCAAGTCAATCACTAAGAAGTCACCGTGAAATCCACTCCACGGCTCCAGAGCACCGGAACATTACCCGGACCGATCGCACGAACCCATGCACGGTACTGACCGGCCGCAAGCTGAGTTGCCGGGGTGAAGGACAGCCCGGTCAGTGCGGTTTCGTTTATGATCCTGGTAGTGCCGGTCGACACATTGTTCACCCACAATTCATAAACAACTGCGTTTGTGGCGGACGTCCAGGCGAACAGAACATTCGCTGATGCCGTTGAGGAACCTGCCAACGGACTCACCAATTCTGCGACGGCGGCGGTGTCGATAGTCAGGCTGAAGTCGGCTCCCCACGCGGATGGCGTCCCGCCGGAATCAACGCTGCGAACACGGACTGTGTACGCTCCAGGCAGCAGAGGCGTCGCAGGTCGGAAGACTGTTGTGGCAATTCCCTGCGCCGTCACAAAGCCCGATTGTCCATTTGTGACATCGTCGATCTCAATATCGTAAGTCGCAGCACCCCCCACAGACGTCCATGTGATCGCTGGCACAGAGTTCGTCGTGTTCGGAGTCGGCGACGTGACTGTCGGAGGAACACTGGATTCTGTGACGGTAAATCTGACGCCCGCGCTCCAGTTGCCCACGGGCGTGCTACCACTGAAGGCTCTTACCCAGACCTGATAATCGCCAGGCAGCATAGGCGAATCCGGAATCAGCAGCGTGTCCTTAACGTTGTTCTCCAGGATCGTGGCGTTAATATTGCGGGTCCTGTCGTTGACCCACACCACATAACGAGTGGCCGTCGCAATCGTTGTCCATGAGAAAGCAGGGCGGGTGCGATCCGTCGTGCCGCCGGGAGAGAATAGTTCCACCGGTCCGGCAGACAAAGACACGGTGAAGGCCCGACGACTCGTTCCCAGCAGGATGGTGCCGTTGAATGCTGCAACTGTTGTTTCATACACGCCCGGTGGCAGAGAATCTTCCAGCTGAAGATGATTGCTGCCGATCGACTGCTGAGACTGCAGGATCTGACCACCCTGAGACACCTCCAGCTGATAGTGGGTGGCCCCGAACACAGAACTCCAGACGAAAGTCGGCAGTGTATTCTCAGTCCCATCGACGGGCGCCCAGATAGTCGGAACTTCGGATCCTTGTG
Organism: Fuerstiella sp.; assembly: GCA_024230215.1. Classification (GTDB taxonomy): domain Bacteria; phylum Planctomycetota; class Planctomycetia; order Planctomycetales; family Planctomycetaceae; genus Fuerstiella. Next base: position 12,777 of record JAAERP010000480.1, read on the forward strand.
CCACGCAAAACTCAGCGGCAGAGCTCCATGAAGCCAACGTCGTACTGCCATTGAATGCACGTACCCAGGCCCGATAAGTGGCCGGGGCCAGTGGCGTCTGCACGGCAAATGATGTTGAAGTGAGGCTCGAACTGTGAATGACGCGGGAAACACCATTCGTCACATCATCGACCCACAGTTCGTACCGTGTCGCACCGTTGACCGCTGTCCACCCCAGGACCGGCAGCGGATTTTCTGAATTCAAAAATGGTACCGTTAGTTGCGTCTGTGCTGCTCCGGCCAGGACCTGAAAATCAACCGGTGCGCTTTCGGCGGTTCCCTGCCCGGTGATCCACGCACGGTAGTTACCTGGCGGCAGCGCTTCACCAGGAGTGAACGAGGTGCCCGTCAGATTCTCCTCCACCAGCACACTCGTGGCGCCCGTGCTGAGGTTGTCAACTCGCAGTTGATAGCTGGAGACATTCATCGGCAGCCACCCAAACGTCGGCACGGTATTCTTGCTGCTGGCGAGCGGATCTGTCAGAACACTTGTGGCGCTATTGGCCAGGCTGAACGTGGCCGGCGTGCTCCACGTGCCAACTGAATCGCCGAACACGGGGCGCACCCAGGCGGTATAATCTCCTGTCGTCAGACCAGATAGGGGCGTGAACGAGTTCGTCGTTAGATTCGCCTGGTGAATGATACGTTCGTGACTGGCTTCGTTGACCCACAGTTCATATCTCACAGCATCAACGATTGGTGACCACGCAATCGTCGGCAGGCTGTCGACCGAAGCAGTAATAGGATCCGTAATCAGAGGTCGCCCGGTCTTCTGGTAAACCGTGAAACTGACGAAAGAACTCCACGGCAGCGCCCCGGAGTTGTCGTAAGGACGGTATCGCCAGTTGTACGTCCCCGCCGGAAACGCCTGGTGAGGGCGGAATGACGTGGTCGTCAGCTGTGTCTGATGAATCACCTGCGACTGGCCGGTCGTGACATTGTCCACTTCCAGTTCGTACCGCACAGCGCCGGGTGTGGGGGACCAGTTGAAAGACGGAAGGCTGTCGTACGCGGTTTCTTCGGCCAGAATCGTTACCTGATGATCCTCAACTTCTCCATCCGATACCGGCCCCGTGGCACCGGTCAATCCAACGTCAGTACTGAGTCGAAATCTGGCAAAGGTGATGCCGGCGGTATCCTGAGGAACGGTGGGGAACAGCAACTGCACCGTGGCGCCATTTGTCTGGCCTCCCACGACAGTCGTTGCCATCTCAGTCTGGTTCTCAAACACACCGTTCCCGTTGAAGTCGATCCAGCCGAACAGGGTTCCCGTTCGACCGGTGGTGTTGGTCACATTAACGGACACCGACGGAGCAACACCCTCAACGACATTCAACGGCAAAGTGACCCCGTCCTCGTCGTCGACACCAAGCACATCGTCAGCCGTCGCGTCGGTGTCCTGTCGAGTCCCATCGTCACCGTCAACCGTACTTCCAATGCGCAGTCCGCCAATGATCGAATGACTTGGCCCTGAGTCGGTGCCGCGAGTGTTATAGTTACCGACGCCGGTCCCGGCCGTTGCATCGGGCGCATCACCAAAGTCAACAGGTCCGGTCACCGGGGTCACGTCCCAGCCCAGATCGTCCAGTCCCGCCCAGTCCAGAATTGTGAGCAGTTTTCGCGACCCGGTGGTCACGTCCGGATCCATGGCCGCTTCCTGGATCGTCGTCGTACCCGGCAGAGTGCTGAGCGTGTTGCTCGCCCAGTGGCCGCTGTCAGGATTTCCGAAACTGTCCGAATTCATCGGCACCGGACCACCAAAAGCAGCCACTGCTTCTGTGCCAGTAAACTGATTGGACCCATTAATCTGATTGCGGTATGAGTCCGCCGTTCCAAGCCCCAGGACGTGACCCATTTCGTGCAGAGCGACAGAGAAGAAATCGTTCTGGCCAACGGATGGCGGATTAAGACTGAAATTCCACGTAATGCGGCTGTCGAAGGAAATCGCACCGCCCCACAGCGAAAAGTCAGTGTCGTTCATCCCCTGAGTATCAACGCCGGATTCACCACGAGTCTGTAGAGTATCATTAAACGCGGGAGAGCCACTCGACTGGAAACCACCTGGCCCCCCCTCTCCGAGGCCGGCAGGCAGATCGCGACCACCGACGTACACAACAACGGTGTCCGCAGGGATTGTCAAATCCTGCAGCGCGACCGAAGCACCGGTCGAGGGACTACTGAAAACAGCCGTCCACGTATTCGCCCCCCCCGGTGTAATGGCCGTCAAGTCGTCAGTAATCCGCGACTCGTAGATTGTGGCGACTTCTTCCAGTACATCGCGGCGGGCCTGATCGTTGAAGAAGCCGCTGGAGTCCAATGAGTAGTCGTATGCGATGTTCAGCGTCAGCAGCTGCCGGATCTCCAGAGGTTGGACTTCGCAGCCGCCGGTCCACGAACGGCGACAGCTCCGCCGTCGTCGGGACTTCCGTTTCGTCTGAAAAAGCTCTGTCAGCCACTGCATTCTTACTGCCTTGTCATGCCAACTGGCCGTTGGTTGTCGTCCCGCAAAAAATCGCTCTGATTTGGCCGTCATCATCGCAGATAATGGCGAACCAGGAATACCGTAGTTTTGGCGAAGCGTTGGACAGCCAACAACCGGCGGAACGCATCGTCGTAATCGTCAGGCAAATCGGCTTCCTGTCACGTCGGAGACGCGAAAACGCGACAACATCCGTACCTTCTGGACGATCACAGCAGACACTTCCAACACGTTTCTGAAGTATTGGCTCGGAAGAGCGGCCGTTTCAAACGTTGAATTCCGTCCTCAGTCCTGAGGCAGAAGCTGCACGGCGTCGATAATGACGTATCCATCCGTGCCTTCATTCGACACTGTAATGGAGACTTCGCCCTCAGCCAGCGACAGCTCAGCCACGGAAACGAACGGTGCATCCTGTGGCTTCGCTCGTTCGTTCACGATGAAGTTCGTCGTGCCGCCCGCATGCATCACCGCCACAGGCACGTTTGTGCTGCGATTAGTGAAAGGTGAATAAGCCAGCCGAACCGAATACTTCCCTGCCTTCGCTATCGTCGATCGGAATACCGCCGACTGGCGGCCTTTGCCGTCGTTTCCGTCGTGACGGTAACCAATTCCGACGAATGGACCGGCTGATGTACTGGACGAATCGAACCCAATGCGTTCGGCTGCTTCGTCGTCGATCACAATGCCAGGCAGGGACTTTGGGTCAATGCCGACAGCACTCGTTCTCCTGGGCCCGGTCCATTTCAAGACCTGGGAATCCGCTTCCATGCGTTCCTGAAGCACCTCGTAATCTACGTCCTGCACATCGACCTCTTGTTGAATGGAGTGCACAGCCGCTGTCGCAGCGGAATGCCCAAGGACCATGAAGACAGGCTCCATGCGGATGGAACCAAAAGCCATGTGCGTTGAACTCAGGCAGACAGGAACCAGAAGATTCGTACATTCACTTTTCTTCGGCACCAGGGCACCAAAATCAATCGGGTAAGGAGAAAACCCTCCGACCTGAACATCTCCTTCATTGTGAACGAATCCGTCCGGGCCAACGTGTCGCTGCACGTTGTGAGAATCCATCGTGTATGCCGCCAGGCCGACGGGGTTGGCGGCAACCTCACGTCCCTGACAGTTGTGCTGCGTCATCACGTAACTTCCGATCATTCTGCGCGCCTCACGAATGTACAGCTGTCCCTGCCAGCCATCCGCCCGTTCGAACTCGTCTTTGCACGGTCCCCACCGCGAAACTTCCGTTCTGACCCATTCGGGCACGCGACGATGATGGGCCAGAGTCCACATCAATCCCTGCTGGTACGCAAGGTGGTCCGTCAGAATGCGGTCTCTTTCATCGTAACTGGCGATTGCGTAGTTGTAGTTCCGGCCAATGTAATCAGTACTGAATCCCTTATTGTTGTTGACGTCCGTTTTCCGATTAGGCATAGCGGAATTGGACCACGGGATATTCTTCGCCCCGGCTTCGAAATTTCGAAACAGCAGCTCGTAGTCGATTTCCCGATAACCCACGGGTTTTGTAAACGGCAGGCGGTTGTCGGCGTGATCAGTCAGGCACATCCGGAAACAATAAGCCTGAACACGGTGGTCTCTCATGCCCTCGTTTCCGGGCCCGGCAGCGTCGATGTTGGGCAGCAACCCACTGGATGGATCGCCGGGGGTGACGTACGGATCGACGCCCCTCACGAACTGATGATGAATGGCACGACGCGTCTGCACGCCGCTGAGTGTTTCGCCGTATTCGGCATTGGCCTCACGACCGACTGTCCAGGAAACCCCGGCCTCCGCCAGTAGGTCACCTTCGTAAGTGGCATCGATGAACGTGCGGCCACTGAAACTACGGCCCCCCTCCGTGCGAATCATCTGGATTCGAGCGCCGTCCTTTGTCACGCCGGACCCCGAACGATCCAGACGCTGTCGGTAGATGATCTGTATTTCGTTTTCGTTAACGAATTCCTGCATCACTCGCAGTGCGACCGACGGCTCGAAGGTCCACATCGTGTCTTCCTGAACTCGGCTGCGTGACTGCCCGCCGCTGCGGTACTCCTCTCGCTTCTGCCACCGCCAGCTGGCATCAGCTTCATAGTGCTTTCGGATTCGTTGATAGAATTCGCGAGCAACACCGCCGATGGCTGCCTTGTTGCCGATATCCGTCTGTCCCAGGCCACCAGTCGTCAGTCCGCCAATCCGAGAAGTGGGTTCGATGACGATCACCGTGCCGCCCATCCGCTTCACCTGCACCGCCGCTGCAATTCCGGCAGACGTGCCACCATAGACGACCACGTCGTATGTGATGTTCTGATTCGACGCGGAAACACCATTGCCCAGGCACGCGACGATTGTTGACGCAATCAGAAAAGCAACCATGGATTCTCGCTTCATCACAAGCCTCGATCTGTTGGTGAGCCGGGCATTCCGCAGACAGCATTGCCGTACGCCAGCTGCGCCGCGGGAACACATGAACTATGTGGCAATCATAGAAGACAGCGATGGGTGTTTCGCCTTAGTTTCGTGCCAATCATAGAAAGAAGTGCTGCGTGAATTCCCGATCGTGCTGTGATGCAACACTGAAGAGTGCGTCGCGCTGCCATGACAGCACAACGATCCGCCATGAACGAAACACGCAGTGCGTGCAGGTAAAGCCACGCATGACTGCCATGTCCCAGAACGTCATTCTACTTCTGCGTCCAGCAACCGCGGATTTCCGCCAGTTTGCGCTCGACCGACCTGAGTCCGATTTCCAGGGAATCGGCAATTTCCTGATTGGTTGAGCCGCTCGTCTTCATGACAGCAATGGCCTGCAGGCTTTTATCAGTCAGTGATTCCAGCAGTGCTGTACAACGCTCAGCAATCATCACCTGAACATCCGGGGCCTCTGTGGATGAAGCAATTTGTTCGAACAACGCAGAACTGTCTTCGCTGGGCGATTCGAATGCAGTTTCATGGTAAACGCGGCCGGCACCACGTTTCTGGCGGTTTTCTCGGTTGATTTCGTCGATGACGTTTCGCGATCCAACAGTCACCAGCAAACGCCAGAAAGCTTCTCGGCTGTCCAGGGACGGATATTTGCCGTCAAGCAGTCCGCGAAACATCTCTGCCAGCGAATCCAACGCCACATCTTCCTCGTCTGCAATAGGACGAATCTGGTGCCGAAGTCGCTCCTTGATCAGATACTTCAGCCTGACGTAGAACCGCTCCCAAAGTAGATTAGCTCCTTCTTTGTCGCCTTTCTGCATGCGACGGATCGCCCTCGTGACGGACCCTTCATCGTCGTCATCGAGCTGTAAATCCTCATCAAAATTGGCAGACTCTGTCACGAATATTTCCTAAATTCCGCGAAATACGAACCGTAGCAAACGCCCCGCAGCGTAACAAACGTTCACTACCAAACAGGCGTGCACTCATACACGCCCGTTCACTTCTACTCATACGTCCACTCCTGCCCAGCATCCACTTACGAGGTCTGGATGTGAAAATGGACCATTCGCCCCAGGGGGCCACGCCGTGAAGGACTTTGAGTAGGAGAAAGATTGGTCTTCCAGAGACAGGCGTAATATGAAAAGAGCCAGATTCCCCGTTCAACAAACTGAAGACACTTCAGTCAGAAAGGAATCTGGCCATGGCTCGGAAGGCAA
>JAAERP010000481.1 GCA_024230215.1 Fuerstiella sp.
GACTGGGGCAGAAGCGGTAGCGATCCAGCCGGCCACGATGTCGGCGTTGTCGGCCATCCAACTGGAAGCCAACTCGACGACGTGTGCTTCTGAACCGTCACCATCGGTCTGGTCGACCTGCAGGAACGAAAGGTCCAGAATGGACGGCTTGACCAACGGCAGCAACCTCCGCATGAACGGGTTGGCATCCAGCTTCGACGTGTTCGCCGATACCTGAATGTCAGCAGCCGACCAGCCCAGCTGACACGGCTGCGTGCACATGTCAGCGCCGAAGGCGGTGAAGCCCTCTTCCTGCTGGTGGTTCTCGCCACCCTCCTTGCCCAACGGGTTCGAATCATCAAGCACCGCCTCAACGGACAGCCAGAGAACGTTGTCTCCAGGCACCAGGACCGTCAGGTACGACGCCGGCGACCAGGTGTAGATAATCCCCGGGTCACCGTTGTTCACGCGGTTCACCATCTCAGCAAACATTGCGTCGTAGTCAGCCTTGGTTTCCACCAGGTTGTCCCACGGCTCAGTGCCGTTACCGAAAGCAATCTGGTTCTCAATGATGTCGTCACAGGTCCACGACTCCGGGCAACCAAGGATCTCGCCCTTGCCGTCACCATCGGTATCGAGCTGTGAGTACAACGCCGGATCACGGTTGATCTGGTCCATGGTCGAGATGTTGTTGGCCTCAGCCCAGGTCTTGGTGATCAGGAAGCCCTGCACACCAGAGTCCTGGAACAGGCCAGGCACGGCCTCTACGTGATCACCGACGATCGAACCGTCGGTCAACTCGTTCTCGTACCAC
>JAAERP010000482.1 GCA_024230215.1 Fuerstiella sp.
GCCGTTGCGAAAGTGCTTGCGTCCTCGAGCGAATCTGCCAGGCGAATGGTATTGCCGTCCAGACGAATCGCGTAGTACGTCGTTCCATCGGTTAGTCCACCGATGGCTGCGCCGTCACCACCGTTGTAGGTCACCGCCTGGCCGGTTTCCAATTCGTGGTTCGGTGAAATGATCCAGTCGTTCAGCGTGTCGACCGTATGGCCGAAGAACTGATGCAATGAATCGGCGCCACCCGTGGCGCCGATGCCCAGATCGACCGCTCCATCGTCCACACTGACAAGCCCATCGAAGACGTCACGCTGTGGGTTGTCGATACGATCCTGCGACAACTGAATTTCGTAGTCACTGATCCTGATGACGTAGTAGTTCTCACCAGCGACCAGGCCCCCGACGGGGGAATTGGGCTGACCGGACGCACTTTGCCCAGGCAGGTAGGTGATCCGTTGCCCCGTGACCAGTCCGTGAGGAATCTCGAACAACACCGTGTTGTCAACCGGATCTGCCACCTGCCACTGGACGGTCGCTGACGGGTCGAATGACTTGCCACCGAGGTGTTGGTCGCCGGGTTCGGGAGCGGAGACGATTTCGATCGCGGGCCCCGTCATTTCGCTGGCCAGCTGAATGGTGTCGGCGTCGATGACGATGACGTAGTACATGCCGTCTGGCAGGGAACTTCCATCTGACAATTCCATCGGGGATAGACTCCCCGGGTCATACGCAACCTGTTCGCCCCTGGACCAGCCATGGTTCTCGATCGTCAACGTATAGACCGAAGGGTCCAATACGGGTTCACCGAAGTCGATGGTGCCCGTCGGATCGAACAGATTCGTCACGCCATCGGGAACAAAGCCGTAATTGCGGGAGATTCCTCTTTCCGTTTGGATGTCCGGATCCGGACGATAGACCAGTGCATCCCCTGTCTCGATTCCGGTGGTAAGGACATCAATCGTGTTTGTCGTTTCGTTGACGGCCATATCCGGCTGGAACGGCATGGCGTCCGTTTCATACACAAAATAGTGCTCGTGCCCCTCACCGGAGTTGGTGAACGCCACGGCATGATCACCGGCAACGTCGCTGAGTGCGTCATTGAGTGTCTCGGCCAGGCGAAAACTGCCTAGCCCTGCGTCAACGACAATCACGTAATAGGTGGCACCTGAGTACAGAGCCCCCTCGAGAGCAGGATCGTCGTCACCCGAACTCGCACCAATCGGTGTACTCGGCACTGCCTCGATCTCTGGTGTTGTGTCCGTCGCAGGCGTGGACTCCGTCGGCGGAGTCACGACGTACTTAACCGCCTGGCCGGTGACAAAGTCATTCCCCGGAAGCGTAATCGTGTGATCGGTCGTATTGACAACGGAATTCGGCGTGACACCCGGATTCGGATCGAACGGCAAAGAAGTACTGGGCGACAATGAGTGCGTGGAATCCGCGTCGCCGGGGGGAAGACTGAGATTCAGTTCCGCACCCCGTTGCAGCTGAATGGTGCTGCTGTCAATGACGATCACCTGCAGAGATTCGCCATTGATCAAACCGCCGATAGGCTCCGGCGTAGCGCTGGTTCCTGTCGGCAGGCTGGCAACGTATTCCACGACGTCACCATCTTTGTAGTCATGGTTCGGAATCGTGATCTCGTTCAGGATACCATCTGGTGCCTCAATAACATCGTCTGTGTCGAAAACGTGATTGGATTCCTGCGTGCCATGCGATGACACGACGCCCTGGACATCAGTCGTGACCTCGGCAATGTCGTGTCCATAGGCAAAGGTTACGCCGCCCATCCCGTCGATATAGCTTGCCGCTGTCGCGCTGCTTGTGTTCTCGACGTCACCGGTCGCCTGTAACTCGACGTCTCCCTGCTGAGAAGTCACGGTCACATCTTCGCCGATATCGACTGTCGCTGTCGTATCCGACAGCGTGATTCCGACCGATGCCGACAAGGAGCCTGGGTTGGCCGGGGAAGTCAGGCTGATGTTCGTTGTTGTCCTGGCAGAAACTTTGGCGATGACATCTGTCGTGGCCGTGACGTCGACGTTGCCAGTAGCCATGAGCGTGCTGTCGCCCTTGATGTCGGTTGTGGCTGAACCGGTCGCTTTGCTGAAGCCAAAGCTGAATTGCCGCATTAAGGTTTCTGCAACCGAATTCTCGAATTTGGGCAGCAATGCCGAACGCGTTGCCAGCGCTACCATGGAAGCATGCGCCTGGGAATTACTCTCTATCTTTAAATTGCCAGTGGATGAAATGTTGCTGTCATCCACTTCAACGCTGGCCGATGCCTCGCGAACGAAGACTCCCATGGAGTTCGGGATTGGGATGACGCCATCTATAAAGTTATTCACAAGTCCATCGATATGGCTGTACCACTGAGGCATATCGTCCGAATAGGTCAGGTCTTCGCTGTAGGCACCGATCGTCACCACATCGCCGGAAATATCACTTCTGGTGACGGTGACAGCGACGGTATTATTGTCGACACCAACAATCTGCCGCTGTGATTTCTTCGACGTTTGGGTGGCCGTAATCGTGACGTCACCCGCGGTAACGGTCACACGACCATCTCCGTCGAGATCCCCGTCGCTGGTCGGTGCCGTCGTCGCTCCAATCGTGATCCTCGATTCGGGGCCACCGGAAACGATATTGTCCTGGTCAGAGACGTTTAGCGTCATGGCGCCCCTGGTGTTTCCGTCCACGGTATTTAGGTCGCCCACGACAGAAAGATCAACGGCGGAAGTCACCGTCAGATCAGTCCCCTGGGTCTGGATGCCGACGAGGTGGACTGAGCCGTTCACATTGTTGCCGGCACTGACCGCGATGGTGAAGGGATGGTTGAGTGTCACGTCGTCCAAAGTGCCGTCATTATCAACGTCGCTGCTCCAGTTCATCTCGTCCGTCGAATACTGGAGCACATTCGGATCGACCGTACGGAAATAGACCTTCGGATCATCATCATCCAGCGTCACGTCAAGCGTGCCGGCACTCGCGTCCAGATCGAAGGACGCCGCAAGCATCGCTCGCAGTTCCAGAGCTTCAACCCCGGTGGCCTTCCAAAGGGACCTGTGAAGTGACTTTCTTATCCGGGATTGCTGCGTGGTCCGCATGTGAGATTTCAGGGACCGCAAAAAATGCATAAGTGCCATGGGGAGAGCTTTGGGGGGCATGGGTAGCATAAGAGGGACAGCAACACCCTAGGCGCTTGCACATGACATTACACGTCAAAATCCGATTCATGCTGCCCTTGGGCGCATTTTCAGAATGATTTCGTGCTAAGACTCGAGGTAACTTGACACCTAATGGGAGCACGGAAAGCGGCCCGGTTGACTGGAATGTCTGAGTTCTTTGGTCCAGTGTTAATGCGAGTCTGGTTTGTAGAGACCTGTGCTGCTGGAACGGAGGCTGAGGCGTAGCCGAAGTGCAAGCCGCGAACGTTTCAAGAAAATTTCGCCGTGGTCA
>JAAERP010000483.1 GCA_024230215.1 Fuerstiella sp.
AACGAACGAATGTCCACCACAGATATGTCGTCCCGCGGCCAGCACAATACAAGCTCGAAGCGCCAGCGAGTGGGTCTGCGATTCCCCGCGAAGTTTCCGTGGGCCACACGAAGTGCGGCGCTGTGATCTTGTCCACCGCGGCACGTTGGGGCCGGTTCATCAGCGCCAGGTTTCACCTGGCCTACTTTGGTGAACTTCGTTTAACCGCGTGCCCAACGGGCCGCGTTCTTCGGCAAACAAAACGCGGGGCGTTGCTCACGCGGTTAAACATGGAAATGTACGCCAGAGAGATGTCGTGCGACGCGGTCTGCTCTCGATTGGTGGAAGCCATAAGCAGTAGTGTGCCACCGGCTCTGCCGGTGTTGTCCTGCGCCCAGAGGCACTAAAGCCGCCCACGTTGTCCTGAACCCAAAGGCACTAAAGCCGCCCACGTTGTCCTGAGCCCAAAGGCACTGGCGGAGCCAGATGGCACACATGGTGGACGGCATCACGATCGGCACAAAGCATACATTTACTCGGCAGACGAGTTCGGCGACGAAAATCGTCGTTGAATTATTCGCAGTTTTGTGGACATCAGTCTGGTTTACGGGTGAAATAACGTGTTCCCACCCCCAAGGACCTCATTGGGGCAATGCCTTCCGGAACGGTAACATGTCCACATCAGAACACCCAGACAAAATATCGGCGGAAACTCCCGCGCGCCTGTGGTGGCTGCCATTCCTGATTCTTCTGCTGGGGCATCTGCCGCTGTTGCTGATTGATTTTTCAAACACCTGGCAACAGCCTCACTATCAATTTTTCCCGTTCGCCTTCATCGCATTTTTTGCGCTGCTGTGGTCTCGTCAACACAGCCGCAATCCGCGACCAAAACTGATTCTGTGTCTGGTGGTCATAGACGTCCTGCTGCTGACGGCGGCTGTCGTTATTCGATCTCCGTGGCTGGCCAGCGTGGGACTCTGGCACCTGTTGCTGGCGGTAGCCGTGTCTCGCAAGGACAAAGACACCGGATCATCACTGGCCTACCTTGCGTTTCTGCCTCTGCTGGCCGTTCGGTTACCCGTGAACATGGACGTTCTGGTCATTCAAAGTCTGCAGGACCTGACCAGCCGAATCGCCAGCAAGGTACTAAACCTGGTGGGCTGCCTGCATCTGCGTGATGGTAACGTCATCACGCTCACATCAAAAAGCCTGCTGGTTGAAGAAGCGTGCAGTGGCATTCAGTCGCTCTTCACCATGCTCTTTCTGGCCATACTAATCTGCTGCTATAACCGCAGACGCACGTTTCACGCGATCCTGATTGTCGGCAGTGCCGTCTTCTTTGCCGGTTTCATGAATGTCTTACGAGTCATCACGGTCGCTCTGGCAGAAGACTGGTGGCAGGTGGACCTGACGGCAGGCTGGGCTCATGACGCATTAGGTTATGCGGTGCTGGGGCTGGCGGCCGGGCTGGTGTACAACTTCGATTTGTTCGTGCTGGGATTTACGGCAAGAGTCCCCGACGGAGATCTCAACAAACCAAATGTCGAGTTTCGAAACCCGTACGTGGCGGCATTTAACTGGTTGGTCGGCACAAAGACCCGACATAGACCACGCGGTTTGGTGGCGGATGCCCCCGGTTACTCAAGGTCGTGGAAGTTGTCCGTCGGCTTCACTACGGTCCTGTGCGTCGTGGGGATCGCAGCACAGGCGTCAGCACTCTTGTCTCGCCCCGATCAATCAGCGCGATCAGGGTTCATGACAACAAAGGACATGCTAAGCGAATCGGCCGTGGACACCAGCCTTGCCGGATTTCAGCAAACCAACTACCAGATCGAGGAACGCGACCGGGTCAGCGACAACGGAGCGTTCTCGAATGTCTGGGACTTCCAAAACAACAGTCTAAATGCACGAGTGTCCTGCGATCACCCGTTCTGCGGTTGGCATGACCTGCGAATGTGTTACAGAGGAATTGGTTGGGAGGTGACGGAAACGCAGGCGGACAGGACTGACTCAGACTGGCCGGCGCTGCGGGTGAAGCTCAACAAAGCCCGCGATGGCAGTCATGCCATCTTGTTTTTCAGCCTGTTCGATGTGACTGGAAAGCCGTTTCGCCCACCTGTGGCGGACAACGCAATCGGGCTGGTTCAGAACCGAATGGTAAAGGGAGGCCTATATGGTGCTCCCCCGGATACTCTCCAGTGTCAGACATTCGCGGTCTTGCCCGTGCCATTCTCACAGGAACAGATTGATTCACTCAGGCGTCTGCACACGGCCACTCGACAGCAGATCAGAGACAAGGCAATGGTGCGGATAAACGGGAAACAAGAACAGGCAGTAGGCAGTAGGCAGTAGGCAGTGGGCAGTGGGCAGTGAATCTTGCGGTTTTGCGCGAAGTTTCGCGGATAAAGAAACAGATATGGCGGAAGTCGATTCCACAATTCAAGGCAATACTGCCGGTACCAGCACTTCATCAGGGAAGTTGCCGTTGCCGCCGTGGAAGACGGCGATCGGACCGGCCTACCTTTTTCGGCTGATCGAGTATTGGATTTTTTCCCGCGTACCGTCACGTATTCTGTGGGGACTGCCATCAGCAATTGTCGCCTTTGGCGGCATGCTGTTTCTGTTGTATCTGAAGCACGACGATCAGCAAGCTGCCGTGCAGCGTTACGAGGAAGCCGTCAGCGAAGCCATTCAGGAGGAAGACTGGGAATCCGCATCGCTGTTCCTGAACTCGTTGTGTTCGTTGCGGCCGCATTTGCAGCACTACAAGTTTCAGCTGGCACTGTTGTATCACCAGGCAGGCAATGAACCTGCTGCGTTTGGTCTCATGCAGCAGCTCGCACCGCTTAACGGTGCCGAGGGGTTTGCACCGGCACGAACGTGGCTGGTGAAACACGCGACGTCCGGAAATGAACTGGGCCTGAAGAAAGAGTTCGTGGGCCAACAATTGATCGCTGCTGTTCGTGAGCGACCATTCGATCCTAAAGCGAATCAGATGCTGGCCAACTACTACGTCTCAGAACGGCAATACCGGCTGGCTGAAACGCACCTTAAACGGGCCGCCGAGTACGCTCCGGAAACATACCTCTCACTCGCTCAACTGCAGAAACAACACCTCAAGCGAGGCCCGGAAGTGATCAGTTCAAGCCTTGAATTCGCCAAGGATGCATTTCAGCAGCAGCTGACCGAAGACACCGGCAACCTGAACGCCCGCATTCAATGGTCACGCTGTCATGCGATTGAGGGTCAGTTTGACGAGGCCGTGTTAATCCTGCAGGAAGGCCTATCGCTGCAGGACGCTCCTGAGTTGCGAACGGCGCTGTCGCAGCTGTACGCAGAAATCGCCAACACCAGACTTCAGGAATCTCGCCTGAATGCCGCACTGGCGGGGCGACTGTTGATTCAATCGCTGGCTATCACGCCGACCAATGTCGCAGCGATCGCGCAACTTTCGAGTCTGCCGGCCACGGAATTGACGATTTCAGAAAGTGACCTGAAGAACGCAATCACATATTGGCAACAGCAGGTTCAGGCTGAGGACGCCCCGGCGGCACGACTTGTTCTGGCTCAATTGTTGAAAATGTGTGGCAGAACCACCGAGGCAATCCCGCTGCTGGAAACTGGATTGGCAGACCACCCGGAAACACGGCCACTGCTGGCTCAACTCTACGCGATCGAGAATCGCACGGAAGAATCGAACCGGCTGTACAATCAACTGCTACAGGACGTGGACGACGGCGATGATCAATCGCCCACACAGACCATAACGGCCCGTGCCCTGCTTCTGCTGCAGGCCCTTCGACTGGATGAGGCGCTTGCCTTTATCAGAGACCGTCGCCAGGACGTGCCGGATGCAGAACAGGGGCCACTGAACCGCATCCATGCGAAAGTGCTGATCACGATGGTCGACCAACTGCTTGGTGCCCCCAGCGATGAGTCGGAAGCAGCGTTCAACCTGCTGAAAGAATCCGTTTCGGTAGCTCCACAGGAGCAATCGGCGTTGATTCGGCTCGCGAGTATTAGTTGTTCCACGTTGTCGGCGGCGGCCGACGCTGATTCGCTGCTGACTGAAATACTTGCTGATGGATCCTTCAACGCTTCGGTCTACACCTACATCGGAACGGAAGCACTCCGGGGCAATCAGTTTCAGAAGGCTCGGCGGAATCTGGAGACGGCAAGACGACTCGATCCGCAGAACCCAATGGTTCTGAACAATCTGGCGTTGGCCGCCAGTCGTGGCCCCTCGCCTGATTACGACTATGCTCTGTCATTGGTTGCATCAGTGCTACAGTTGCTTCCCGACCATCCGGATGCCCTGTCCACACGAGCTGAAATCCTGCTGGCAATGGAACGCTGGGAAGAAGCCGACAGCGACCTGCAGCTCGCCCTGCCGGATCGACCGTCGAGTCAGAACATTCGCCGATTGCTGGTATTGGTGAACGAAAAACTGGGCAACAAGGCTCTGGCCGACCGGCATCGCGACATATTGGCTCAGATGCAAAACAATGGCGAGTGAGCAGGCAGTACGTGCCATGCCGCATATCATGTAGACGGATCCAGGAGCGCAGCGATTTAGCTCCGGCAATGGGATGATCAATCGAACTGGGCGGACAGGCGCACCGCGTTCATCACGATCATGAAGACATCGATTGCTGGCGGAGTTCGTTTTCGACTTAACCCTCCCGCGGGAAGGTCGGACACGTTAGCGGCCAGGGAGGGCCGACGATGCGAGCTGTCCGGTTGCTGCCGGACACGACGACTGTCGTTAGCCGCGAAGGCGGCTCCGCCGCTGCTTGTTTACTTGTGTGTCAACGTCAGTCAGCCGCTGCTGATTTGAGTGGTACAGTGAGCCCGGACGGAGAGTAACTTACTAACAACGTTTCCGCAAAATCCGCCATGCAAGGCATTTCCCCGGCGTCGCCGCCAACTAACGCACGCCCCTTTAATCGCACAGACCATTCCTGCTGTATCGCGTCACGCTGAGCAGGAAGGTACGATACGCGGGCTGCGTCGGGTCAACTTCCGGTGCGACGTGTGTGCATGACAAAAGGGAGTCTGAATGAGTGATTCCAATCCTGAACCGGCGTTGGCGAATGCAGCTCGGCAGGCGGAACTTACCTTGCCGGCCGTGCTGCTTGGAATTGGTCTGTCTGTGGTGATGGGCGCGGCAAATGTGTATCTGGGTCTGCGGGCTGGGATGACCGTCTCCGCATCCATTCCGGCGGCCGTCATTTCCATGGGAATTCTGCGCGGGATTATGCGGCGTGGTTCGGTACTGGAATCCAATCTGGTACAGACCTGTGCCTCTGCCGGTGAGTCATTGGCGGCGGGCATTATCTTCACCATGCCAGCGCTGCTGCTGACCGGCGTGTGGCAGGAATTTGACTTCTGGATGACCACGCTGATCGCTCT
>JAAERP010000484.1 GCA_024230215.1 Fuerstiella sp.
TGACGGAGAAGGAAAGTTCTGCGCTGGTTGCGTCATCAGGGTTGACGGAGAATGACATGCCGCTGATGTTGATGAAAGCATCGACAAACAGGCTGGTGTCGTCATCTACGCCGGTCGTACCAGTCTTCGTTGAGACGTAGAGCTTGGTGCGGGCACCGGTTTGGTCCTTGAGGACAGCGGAACCGAGTAAGCGGTTGGCGATGTTCTCTTGGTCGCCGGTGAAGTAGACCGTCATCGTTCCAGTTGCAGAAGCGAAACCGGATTGGGTTTGACGGAAGTTGGCCAGCTTGGAGCAACCGTCGTCTGCACTGTCGAAGCAAGGCAGGGTTGTTACATCAAGTTCTTCCCTAGAAATGTCTAAGGAGAATTCCCTCACTCCACATACCGCATAGAAATCGCAGAGTTCGATTTCGATGGTGCCTGCGTTGATTGTGCCTGTGCCGCCGTCACCGTTGACAGTGATAGCCGTTCCAGCAGGGGTGCCGGATACTTCAATCCAGTCTTCGCCTGTGGCCACGACGTAATAGCCGCGAACACCGGAGCCTGCACTGAAGACGCTGTCGACTTCGATGGTGAAACCGGATCCACCGCCACCGCCTAGGCTTGCGTCGTCAACGCTGAGCTGATCA
>JAAERP010000485.1 GCA_024230215.1 Fuerstiella sp.
GGGTGCTTTGCATTTTTTGTACTTGACCCCCTTTTCCGGGGAATGCTTCCACCTTGACTTTTGCCTGTGTCAAAGCACTAGTCTCGACAGCGCATCCTCGATTTCCTGTCATCCGTGGTGCGTAGCCCAGGTTGCTTCGCAACCTTTGGGTGCCGCAGGCGCAGGAGGATGTGACGGAACATTTTTTGCAACCAACAATGTCGTGCACAAGGCTCCCTTGTCGCAGGCAATACGGCGACCCGACCCGCGTTGTCACGACCAAAGTTCTTTGGATGCGATACGAGCACCTTCGGCGAGGTTGGCGAACTTGGCCCAGACGATGCGTGGATGAATTTCCTGCTCGGTCGCGGCGAAGGAAGCGAAGCCGCAGTCGCTGCCGCCGATGATATTTTCTTTGCCCACGATATTGGCAAACCGAATCAACCGCTGAGCCACCAGTTCAGGATGTTCGACCAGCGGCGTGGAATGAGAAATCACCCCAGGCACAATGATTTTCCCTTCCGGCAGCTGAACGTTTTCCCAGACCTTCCATTCGTGTTCGTGGCGCGGGTTGCCCGCTTCAAACAGGTAGGCTCCGGCGTTGACTTTCAGCATGATGTCAACGATGTCCGCCAGATTCATTTCGTGGACCCGAGGACCGATGTTGATGCCGTAGCAGGTGTGAAATCGGATACGATCGGTCGGCAGTCCTTTTAACGCATGATTCAATGCTTCGACCCGGACCTCCGCCCACTTACGACAGTCTTCAACACTCAGATCAGGCTGAGAAATGTAGTAGGTCAGCAGGCGAGGGTCGTCGATCTGCAGGATCAGTCCGGAATCCACGATCGCCTTGTACTCTTCATGCATGGCGTCGGCGATCGCGTACAGGTAGTCCTCTGCCGAATCGTAGAACTCGTTGGCCTGTTGCCCCTCTACATCAGATGGCGACACGGCCGTCATGAAGACGTCCTCAACGTTGTTCTTTGCGGCCGCGGATTTGACGTTTTCAATCTCGCGTTGCAGAGCCTTTTGGCCGCAGTATTTTATTGGGCATGTGCACACCAGCTTCACCGGCTGTGCCACCAGACCTTCGCGGGACTTTCGATGAGCGTCATAGAATTCGGGGAAGGCAATCGTCTCTCGTGAATCCACCCACAGGTCTTCCCCCTGCTGTTCGCGCGGTGAGAATCCTTCCAGGCGTTCGGCAATGTATGTCAGGAAACTGCTCTTGCCCTGTTCACCGTCGCAGACGATGTCGATGCCTGCCTCCACCTGTCCCTTCACAATGTCATCAACCGCCTGTCGAGTCGAAGCCTCGAACTCCGAAACCTCGTAATCTTCGCCGCGTTCTTTGGCAAACAGAAGAGCCAGTTGTCTGTCCGGTCGAGCCAGGCTGCCAACGTGTGTTGTGAGAATCTGCTCCGTGCTGCGTTTCATGGTTTGATTTCGTGATTATGGTCGTTGAGAGGCCACCATTGATCCAATAACTGACGCATGTTTTCGACGCGAGATGCATGCTCAGCAACTGCCGCGAGGTTCATAGTTTCGCTCGGATCGTTTTTCAGGTCAAACAAGCTTAACGTGATTGGTTTCTTTGCCGGTCCTGGGACAAGCAATTTGAAGTGACCGTCTCGCACCCAGCGACCGCGGACGTGCTGCGAAGGTGCGCCCAGAACCACCGCGTCGTTCGGATAGATGGAGCCGAAGACGGGACGATTTGGCAGCGGTTCTTTGTCAGTCGCCGATGGCAGCAGGCTGATGCCGTTCATTCGTGGTGTGATCTCGTCCAACAGGCCAACGGCCGACAGTACGGTCGGGACCAGGTCGACAGTGTGCACGAGCTGAGGATGGTCGGCGGCCTTCACATGTCCATTCCAGCGAATCAGAATCGGCGTCCTGAGACCGTCTTCGAACTGTGAGAGCTTGGAACGCGAATCGTACGCTTCCTGTTTCGTTTTGTGCGGCCGAAACCCGTTGTCGGCAGCGAATACGATCAGTGTGTTGTCCAGTAGTTGCCTGTCACTCAGGTAGCTGATCAATGCCCCAACGGTTTCGTCAAAGCGAGCGATCTCAGCATAATACGGCCTCATGTGATCGGGAATCGATTGGCCCGCATAAACGTCGTGATATTGCTGGGCCGCATCAAATGGCGTGTGAGGCATGAATGGCGCATACCAAACGAAGAAAGGTTGCCGGTCTGCGTGCTCATCGACGAAATCGAAAATTGGTTGCATGGTCTCCCTACCAATCACCAGACCAGCGTCACCATTTCCGTGCGCCACCCATTCGCCGTTGCTCTGTTCGCGAGTGCCTGTGACGGCACCCAGCCGACTGGCCGGTTTGCCCAGCGTCATGCCGTGAGTAAACCCTGCTGTTTTGTAACTGCCTTCCCAGTGTTTACCGGTCTGCAGACAGGCATAGCCGTGCTGTGCCAGCACTCGTGGCAGCGTAGGAATGTCCTCGATCAGATAGTCGGCAGTGGCTCGCGTTTGTTCGTATTGCGCTGCGGTCATCGTCTTCCGCATGACGCCCAGACCCGGAGGCGGATGATTGAAGTGAATGCCGTGCTGGTGCGGGTAAAGGCCTGTCAGGAATGTCGCCAGCGACGGCCGGCAGACACTCATCGGGACGTAACCGTTTGGATATCGCGCGGATGTTTCTGCCAGTCGGTCGATATTCGGCGTGTGGACCTGCTCGTTGCCCATGAACCCGAAGTCACGATATGCCTGGTCGTCGGCCAGTATCATGACCACATTCGGGCGTTCGGCCGCGGCTGTGGTGCGCGGTGGAAACCCGGCCAGCAGTAATATTGCGAATAGCGCCCAGTAGCGTGTTGCATTTGCAACTCGTTCCCAAACTCCGGTTTGGGAACGCCTATCCGCGAAGCTTTGCTTCGCCACGCACCGTACGCCGTGCGACCTGTCGCGACCGACCGGTTGACGACTGCTGTGGCCGCTGCGGTTTTTATATGCACTTAAAGGCGAAAGAGGTACAGCCGAAGCAGAGCTTCGAGGACATGTGTTCCCAGGCTGGAGCCTGGGAACAAGACGCGAGCGTCTGGTACCAGTGGCGTAGTTCACGATTACACCGTTTCGAAACCACTGCGTTGTTCGCGTTTCAACAACGCGTTTGCTGCAGCATCGCCGGGGAATGTTTCCGCCTTCGGATCCCAACGGACCTTTCGGCCGACCTGCATGGCGATGTTGCCCAGATGACACGTGCTGACGCTGCGGTGCTGACTCTCGACATCGGAAACGGGCAGCCTGCGAGCTTCAACGCAGTCAAAGAAGTTGCCCATGTGATTGATAATTGCGTCCAGCTTGCCCGCTCGTTCCGGGCGATCAAGGTTGTCGAAGTCGTACACCGCCCAGTCCTGTCGAGTCAGTGGGTTTGACGCCAGGTCTTCCACCGGCTTGCCCTGAACGGCACCACGATTGACAAAAATTCGGCCCTGGTCGCCAGTGAACATGATTCCGTTGCGACCGGTATCACTGACCGTCATGACCACGTCGTTCGCGTACGTGTACTTTGCATGAAAGTCGATCGCCACGTTGTAGCCGTCCACGGTTTCCGGGTATTTCGCCGTGGCATCGATTTCGACGGGGTACGAATTGATGGCCCACTGCGCGATGTCCAGATGATGAGCCCCCCAGTCTGTCATCTGCCCGCCGGAGTATTCATACCACCAGCGGAACGTGTAATGAGATCGCTCTTCCAGATAAGGCACATCCGGCGTCTGCCCCTGCCACAGATTCCAGTTGAAGTTGCCTGGTACCGGTCTTGTCTGAAACGGCCCGCCCAGCACGTTTTTACCCAGGACGATGTCGACCTGTTGCAGCTTGCCAATGCGGCCGCCGCGCACCATTTCGACCGCCTGACGAAATCGGTGATCACTCCGCTGCCATGAACCAACCTGTACTACGCGACCGGTTTCCTGCACAACCTTGCGAAGGATTTTTCCTTCGTCGATTGTCAGTGTCAGCGGCTTTTCGCAGTAGACGTCCTTGCCCGCCCGGCAGGCATCGATAATCATCCTGGTGTGCCAATGATCGGGCGTACCAATCGTGACGATGTCGACGTCCTTGCGAGCCAGTAGGTCCTGGTAGTCTTCAAAATGTCGCGGCGTGCTGCCAAGAGCTGCTTTTGCAGTATCGCGGACGTTCTTGTCGACGTCGCAGACAGCGACGATGTCTCCGTACATCTGAGCCTTGTGAGCGATTACGCTGCCCTGGTAACGAAGTCCAATACTGCCGACTGCTGCACGTTCCACCTTGTGTGCCGGCTTGTCCTGAGCCGTCAGAGGCTGCCGCAAACTCATGCCTGCCAGTGTGCCGGCACTTAGTGCCGACGTTGTCAGGAAGTTGCGACGACTGTTCATGCTGGTGGTCATCAATTCGCTCCCATAGGTTGTTGTGGTGATCGCATGTCGCGTCCGGACAGCGAACTTCTTGAAGCAGCTGTATTCTTCGACTGACAGGGCTTCCGGTAAGGGGGACCTTCCGTCCGGGCCATCCTGATATTTACACGTCGTAAACCGTTATCCGCGGAACATGGCTGCCCGCGCTTTTTGCATTTCGTAGGTGAATTGCATGACATCGAAGGCATTGAGTTCGCACAGCAGGCGTGTGACCTTCGCATGTGTTTCGTCATCAAGACTATCTTCGACTTCCTGCATGCACTCAACCAGCTGAGCTTCCTGGTCACTGATTTCCTTGTCGGAAATCACGCCGTCCTGGAACGCTCGCACAAAGCTCTCCATTTGTTTGGCATAGTCGTCAATCAGAGGTTCCTGAGTGTCAGGGTCAATCCAGCTTTTGCGCGCCATGTAATAATTCTCCGGAAATCAGTCTGAAGTTTGAGTTGGGTTTCTGAGGTATAAGACAGTGTTGCACTTCTGTGGTGGCGCGAGTTTGTGTTGTACATCTGTTGTGATTTGTGACCGATCACAGCGGCCGGCTTTATTGATCCGTTGTTCAGGGGGAATGAGGCACGCGCCTCATCAAAGTTGTTCCACCAGATTTCTCATCTTCGTTAATTGCTTCTGCAGTTGCGATCGACCGCCTTCGGACTGCAGTTTTTCTCGCCATTCGTCATTCAGGAAATCCATCTGTGTGCATTCCAGAACCGCCGCAATTTCCTGCATGTCTTTCTCAAGTCCTTGTGCCGACGGTATGAATTCGGTCAGTGCGGCTTCAAGATCTTCCTTATTGACAGATCTGCGACTGTCCAGCAGAGCGACTCGCCTGGCGGTCAGTACCACGCTTTCAATGTCCGCGCCGCTCAGTTCATTGTGACGTTGATCCAGTTCGATATCGTCCATGTCAATCACGATGTCGTTCTTGCGCCCCATCACCTTGAACATCTTGCGGATTTCGGCTTCGTTGTCCGGATAAAACAACGGGATATGGACTTCGGCGCGGCCCTGCCGTTTCAGGTCGATGGGCAGCAGATCGGGGCGACACGTCAGCAGCATCCACATGATCCTGCCACGGTAGCGAGTGTCTCCCATCTGCTGAGCGATCATGGCGAAAATTCGACCGCTGGTTCCGGAGTCGCCACTCTGATTGCGGTCGCCGAGCGAGGCATCGGCTTCGTCGATAATCACGATGACCGGGCCCAGACTTCGCAGCACGGTGAGGACTCTCTGAAGATTGCCTTCGGTTTCACCCACGTACTTGCTGCGGAAGTTCTTCAACTTCACACACGGAATTCCGATCGAACCAGCGTAGCATTCGGCCAGAAATGTCTTGCCCGTGCCAACCGGACCGCAGATCAGGTAACCCATCGGCGCTGCGTCGGAATTTCCATCACTGATCAGCTGCGCATCCTGACGCAGTCGCCGGCAACCTGCTGTGTGTCCCACGACCAGATCAAGCGTGTGTTTCGGTTCGACGAATTCCAGAAAGCCTCCGCACTGGCGCTCAATGGCCGTTTTCTTCAGGGTACGGAACTGCTTACTTGTTGCGCCGCCTGAACGGGATGTCTGTGACAGCAGATGTTCAAGACTCAGCAGACTTAAACCGTTGGAATTGCCGACCAGCTGCTTCGCCGTCAGCCGGTCAGCACCGTCGCCATTGCCAATCTTACCTGCTCGAGCATCCACGAATCGCTGCCGGGCCGCTTCGTCCGGCATGGGCACTTCGATCGTCGCGACGTGCGGACTTTGTGCCAGTCGATCGTTGACTTCGGAAAGGCTTTCCGACACCAGGCAAAAGGCCATGTTGACACGGCGCACGTATGGGTTGCGTGCCCAATCCAGAAACCTAACCACGCGGGAAGCGATCGGTCCGGAAATCTGCACCGCTGCGCCGGGCGGCACCAGGTACTGGCCGTAGTCGAACACCACGGCCAGCCGTTTTCGCTTTTCGGAATCGTCCTCCACCAGGTATCGCTCGATCATTTGATCCAGCGTCAGCAAGATGTCGTCCGGCTTGCGAGACCAGTTGCGATAATGTCCAAAAAGTCCGGTCAGGTTACGCATCATCTCCTGATGACGCTCGCTGTCCCTTCCCGCCAGTGCCTGCAGCCCTTTGCTGAGATTGTGCTGCAGAACGATGTCCCAGCGACCAAACAGATATTCGCCGAGGAACTCCGTCAGACTTAGAAAGTCGGTCTTCCTGCCACCGTTGCACGGCACCAGATCGTGAACGTTGCCATGTAGGATGAAGAAACAGGAATTCCCGGAAAAGTACAACTCCGCAATCTGCCGCGCCCAGCCTGGATACCAGTCCGGCAGGTCGAGATTGATGGCTTGTTCTTCGGGATCTGACATGCGGCACGTTGTGGATAGGTTGGAGGCAGAGAAGCGGGTGACCGTCCGGACGGCGAAGCAGAGCTTCGGGGAAATCCGTTCCCAAACCGGAGTTTGGGAACGAGCACTAACGAGCTCACGGCGAGACCAACTCGTCGGCCCTCGGCACTGCCTCAGTTCGTTTCCGTCTGCCTTTGAGCGGGGCCGAGATCTTTCGCTTCCTCGTCAACATTCGCGGTCTGTGGCGTGATCATGCCCAATTCCATTTCAAACTGCCTCAGTGCATCTTCGGCCATGGCAGATTCGGCGGCCGCTTCACGTTCGATTTCTTCGATGCCCTGTTCGGAAAGGTCAGCGGCAACCCGGGCTTTCGCGCGGTTTGTGTCGATCTTGTCCTGGAGAACAGACTCGATCTGGCCAAGATCCGTCGTGATGTCAAACTCAAAAGTCCCTGCGAGTTCTGAAAGTTCTGCTTCGGCACGGCTCATCTTGATTTCGGCGTCGTACTTCTTGATCTTCTCCTTGATATCACCGACTGTTCTGGTTGCCCTTTTGATTTTGCTGACGTTGTTGTCGTAAGCTTTTTCGTGCATTTCGAGCTGACCAACATTTTCGGCCATTTCGTTCCTGGCTTTCTGAAGTTCCAGAGCGAATTTCGACGCAGTCTCGCGATCGCCCGCCTGAAGATATGACTTCACTTTCGCTTCCAATTGGGCCACATGCTTCTTGTCGCCGTCGACCTGCCGTCCGACTCTTTCAACAAGGGCGCGGTACTGAGCCAGGCCCTCACGCCCTGACTTCAGCTGTTCGACGGCCTGGTCATATTCGTATTGCATCTGTGCAATCGGGTCAGCTGTCCAGAAAAAGTTGGCCAGCTTGTTCAATTGAGCCCTAAACGCATGCCATAGTTTGCCAATGATCATCACACCGCTTCCTAATATTGTTGTTTGAAACGTCTCGCAGCAGAGATGCTCTCATTCCGAGCCGATTTTGCCCCGTTCCGAATCCGCTCCGCGAGTTGTGGCGAACCGCCCGCGCTGTCGTGTCATCGGAGAACACTCGACTTCATGACCAGACGTAACGCACACCGCCTCCGCCTGGCTCAGTAAATCTCACCGAACCGCACGCTCATATCGTACAAACCGTCATTCTGACTTCCAACCGGCGTCAGGCTGAGTGTTCACAACCCGTGAATATGAGTCACCTTTGGCTGCAGCCGTAGCCTGTTTTGCGTGGCCTATCGTTCCACATCAGTCGCGGCAGCTGGTTAATGGACGATGATGGTTGACGTCATGTTGCCAAATCCGGATGCTGTTCAGGCATCGTCGTTATGAACATACCGGTCCAGAAACTTCGCAGACTGCCTTCGCCGGTCAAGCATTTTCAATGGCATCATCGCAAATCCAGCCCGGCCTTCTGCGGAAGATGACCGTCCGCAAGGTTTTAGAGTCCCTGCAGACGCACGGACCGCTTTCGCGAGCCGATCTCACACGGGACACAGGCATCAGTGCGCCAACTGTGTCGAAAGTGATCGTGGACCTGCTGGATTCCGGACTGCTGGAAGAAGGTGCCGCACCTGACAACACCGTCGGTCGACCCGGAAAGAAGATTCAACTCGCTCGTGACCGGGCTCAGGTCATTGGTGTTGTCCTGGATCAGCACACGTGCGTTGTGCTGGCGGCGTCGCTGGATGGCCAGATTGATCAGGAAAGAACATCCACCTTTGCCACACCGGGTACTTATGACGCGTTGCTGGAGCAGTTGACCGCTTTCGTGCAGAAGCTCGATGAAAATACGACCAGCCAGACATTGGGCGTAGGTATCAGTACTCCGGGGCTGGTCGATGAGGCACACGAGCGTTGTCTGTTCTCACCCAATCTGCAGATCATCAATCATCAGACTCCCGCTGCCGACCTGACAAAGCGGATCGGGCTTGAAACCACCTGTTTTCAGGAAACCAAGGCATTGTGTATGGCAGAGCGATTGTACGGAAATGCTCGCGGGCTGGAGGACTTTGCCATGATGGATATGTCGACCGGACTTGGGCTGGGTGTCTTCAGTGGCGGCGAACTTCTGCGGGGACATAACGGACTGGCTGGTGAACTTGGGCACATAACGGTCGACCCAACCGGAAAACTGTGCGGCTGTGGCAACCATGGATGTCTGGAAACAGTAGCTACCGATTCCGCACTGACGGCCATGCTGTCTGAACGCCTCAACCAGAAGTTCTCAATCGAAGACATAATTACTCAGCTGAGGAATGGTCAGATACAGGCACCTGATGAACTGAATCGGGTGTGTGAATACCTGTCGATTGCAGTCGCTGCAGCCATCAATCTGTTCAACCCGGCAACTCTGTTTCTGTATGGCCGATTTCCGTCGATTAATGCGGCCATTCCAGAGCAGGTTGTGCGCATGGCCCAACGTCGCACGCTGGGGCCCACGTTCGAACAGTGTTCTGTGCAGATGGCGGTGACAAACAAGCAGCAGGGGGCGATCGCGGCCATTGTACATCATTTGACACGGTCGGCCGGGCCACGCGTTGCCGAGTAGTCGGTGTGTCTGTTAACTCAGTTCGGATCTATCACTCGGAACACGGCGGCCCGCTCTAAAGCAGTTTACTTATTGTTGTGAACGATACTGGCTCGTGGGAGTAACAAAACTGCTATTGAAGAGCGCTCTTCGTGGCCACAAGTCAGCGTGAAACGCTCTAAAGACGCGTACAAAGCACTTTACGATTATGGGAATGAATTCTGATTTGCTCCGGCAATGCTGGTTTCTGGGAGGTCCGACTGCGGGCGGAAAAACCGCCACGGCGCTGTCGTTGGCTGAATTGCTCGACGCCGAAATCGTGTCAATGGATTCCATGGCGGTCTATCGCCGTATGGACATTGGCACGGCTAAGCCGACACAGAACGAGCAAGCCCAGGTGCCACATCATCTGATCGATATTGTGGAGCCCCACGAAGAGTTCAGCGTCTCTGACTATGTCCAGCACGCGGCGCGGGTGGCAGGCGATATCGTGGCACGCGGTCGGACACCATTGTTTGTTGGCGGCACTGGTTTGTACCTGCGGTCGATGTTGCGTGGAGTGTTCGAAGGACCTGATGCCGACTGGGACCTGCGGGGAGAGCTTGAACGTCAGGCCGCAGGAAATGGCAACGACTGGTTGCTGGAAGAACTGCGAAAGGTTGACGCGCCGACGGCAGCAAGGCTGCACCCGAACGATGTGCGCCGAGTCATCCGGGCGATTGAGGTCTACCGTATCACGGGACATCCACTGTCCAGCCAGCATGACCATATTCCTCTGCCGAAGGACGAACAGCCTACGGCAGCGTTCTGGATTCACCCGCCGCGTGCATGGCTTCACGAGCGAGTCAATCGCCGAGTCGACCTGATGATGGATCAGGGGCTGCTCGATGAAACAAGGCAGTTGCTGTTGGACGATCCGGCTCCGGGGCGCACCGCCCGACAGGCTCTGGGGTATCGCGAACTGATCGGACATCTGGAAGAAGATGTGCCGCTGGACGCCGCCGTCAATCAAATCAAGACGGGGACTCGGCAGTTTGCCAAACGGCAACACACATGGTTTCGCAATCTGGAAGAATGTCAGAGTGTTCCGATCACAGGAACGGAGTCACCGAGCGTGTTGGCTCAAAAACTGTTCGGCCTTGCTTCATCCGTGGGTGGCTAGTGCATTGTCACAGGCAAAAAGTGGGGTTGAATCGTTCGCCGGAAAAGGGGGGCAGGTACCAAAAATGCAAAGCACCCTTCGGGCCGTTCCGGTTTTTGGTACCTGA
>JAAERP010000486.1 GCA_024230215.1 Fuerstiella sp.
GCAGACCTGTGCCGACGTTGAGCGGATCTATCACAAAGCAGCAGCACATTTGGAACGCGACCTCGTCCCGATGCCATACGCAGAAAGACTTGATTGCAAGCCACAGAAGTGGGTAGTCAACGTGCTATTCGATCGACTCCGAATAGACACGTTCCACCTGCTGCGATGCGTTGGCGGTCACTGCATTGACGAGGCGGAAGCGTTGGGCGTTGGCAAGATCCCACCAACTTTAAAAGAGATCGAACAGCACGCCGCAGCGTTGCGGCTAGCGAAATCAGTAAGCAACAAGTTCACGCGTCACGAGGACGCGGACGGATTGCGAGTCATCGAAATGGAGGAAGTGCGATGGAGTTTGCATTAGCAGTTTTTGGATCAGTGTCCTTTGGATGCTGCATCTTAATGGCGGCAGCGTTGCTGTGGTTTCGCGAACCGGAGACGCAGCCAGAGCGAAACGACAAGTCGCGGCTAAAGACGATGCAGGCGTCAGCTAAGTGGCACCGGGAACGAATCGAAGCAATGGCAGAAGAAAGCGTGCAGTTATTTGGATACGACGACCAGCCAGGCAGCGTGCAGGCTGACATCTGCAGAGAGGTTATTGAGTGCGGCAGAACGATTGAGGACTGCGAGCAACGACTTTTTGAAATTGAGGAGCAACTGAACTATGCGAATAACGATTGACATAAACCAAGGCGATCGGCAACGGATCGACGACTTTGACGAGCTTGACGACGACCGTGAGGCGGAAGCGGCGTGGTTCAGAGACGCGATCGGCCACAAGTGGCAGTACTTGGCCGAAGGGCACCGACTGACGGACGAAGACGGCATCTATGCGGTTCAGTACTACCGAGGCGGAAAGCTGTTCATCGAAGACGCACCGGTCGGCGTGGAGTGCGTTGCTTATTACCAGTTACCAAGCACGCCAAAGACTTGAAGCACAAAGGGGAGCAAACGTGTGCCAAGGAAACATCGAAACAGAGACAGTGCGAGAGATTGTGAAGTTGTACCGCGAAGGGTGGGGATGCAGAAGCATCCACAGAATTACCGGCGTGGCTGAAACAAGCGTTCGGCAGATCCTACGCGGGAAAAACTACAAGCACATCACTGGCGGTCGAGTGATGAACGGCAAAAGACCAAACCAGAAACTGGAGTATTACAAGTGAGACAAATGGAAATGCCGTGGACGTCACGAAAAAGCCTAAAAGAAGACGAGCAAAAACTCGCAGCAATGGCGGGGCACATGCTCGCCGCTTTTAAGGTGCGACCGATGACTGCGAACGAAGCCGCGTTGTACTGCGTGCAGCAGCTAGGTGGAAAGCAAGAAAGTTACCGCAAGCGTTACTGCGACCTTTTGAACGCGTGCCTGATCCGCGAAGCCGGGACGCGAAAGTGCAGCGACACAGGAAAGACCGTGAACGTCTACAGGGTGAACGTGTGACGCGAGACGACTACCTGCAAAGCGTTGCGGACAAGCACCCGCAACTTGCAGATCCAAAAGAGCCTGTCAGCGGGCTCGCTGGCTTTTGGTTGTTACTGCTGGGC
>JAAERP010000487.1 GCA_024230215.1 Fuerstiella sp.
AGGTACCAAAAATGCAAAGCACCCTTCGGGCCGTTCCGGTTTTTGGTACCTGACCCCGTTTTCCTCGCCAACCCTAAAACCTGGCTGTGACAATGCACTAGCCGCGGGGCCGTTTGGGAATTACCGGCGGCTGGAGCCGTGCCGCTCACGCCGAGAACTACGCAACTCAAAAAAGCTGAGTCGCCGAGGAATGACCGACGACGTCCGGTGCCACAACAGAACGTTGCGAAACCGGGTAGGTAGCCGGTGGTTGCTGCGAGGCACGAGCGAAACCCCGGGGCCGGCAGTGCCGGTTTGATTCTCCCTCGCAGGCTCAGTCCAGCCGCCGGCCCCCGGACGAAGCTGACAAACGACTGCCGGTGATTTGCCTTAACAGCTACGTATCACTGTGACGTGGAGCGACTGCCGTTGGGGGAACCGGCAATCGGCGTCCCATTCGGCAGTGGACGCGCTGCGACTCGAAGATTGAGACCGTGGGCGAACTCACGGATCCTGCTGAAGTGTTTGAAGTCGTTGGGATACAGCCACACAGTCACCACAGTGTCCGGGTCGGTCGACTCCATAATCTGACGCATGCGGGAGCCAACTCGCAGAGCCGCATCTACCGGTTCCGCCTCCAGTGTTTCTGCCGGTAGAATCGACCACCGAGACACACTCACGCGGTAAGCGCCCTGTCCGTACTGCAGCGCCTGCAGAGGAGAAACGTTTTGTCGTTCCACGGTGTACCGCATGTGGAAACCACCGATCGGTCCGATCACGCCCTCGTAGCGATGAAATCTCATGACGACACTTCGGCGTGCGGAAACCTGCGATTTCAATCGATCCAACAGAGACTCAAGAGGTATGTGAGCAATGCGACCACCGCTCAGGCGAAAATGGACTTCACCTTCCGTGACCGAATCTCCGACCGGCGATAACCGATGACGCAGGCGATCCTCGACTGGCTGTTGTTCTTCAACAGCCTCGAGGACTTCGCTCAGTCGCAGGGTTTCCCGGCCAATTTGCTTCAGAGCACCGGTGATATATGTCTGACGATCGTTCAGCGACGACAATGTTGATGCGAACGCAGTAGCTTTTACCGAGGTGGCTCCGACAGACTTGCTGAGTTTTGCAATTGACGCCGTCAGCAGCGCCTTCTGCTGGCGGATACCATTTCGTCTGGTTTGCTGAAGCTGTTCGTTGCTGCGTTGCTGCTGCAATACGGCAAGTAGTTTCTGTAATTCCGCTTCTGATGTGGCAGTGTTCGCGGTGACCGTTGTCAGCTCCAGTGACAGGTTTTCGATTTGCCTGTGAAAGTCAACGGTGTCAAAGGCTGATCGATCGGATGGGTGCGGAATCGCCGTCACATGGCCGACGTCGTCAGCACGACCCAACACTTCAGGAAACGGCTCTGCCGTCACTTCGTCGTTTTTGATCTTTTCAACAATGGCTGAGTCGGGGGTCGCCGAATTCAATGCCGACGCGTCCGGCTCATTGCCCGCATTGGAGACCACATCAAATGGAGCAGGTGAGGCCAGGTCAGCGTCATCTGCGGCAGCAAGGCCGACTGTATCTGCCGACGCCACAATCGCGGGCTGGCGCGCCACACGCAGGCCGACCACGACGATAAGAATGATCAGTATGCCGACAATGTTGGCGATGATGTCCAGAAACGAATCAGAACCGAATTCCTGATCGCCGTTGCTTCTGCGACGACTCATATGGCAAGCCTCCGATCGCGACGAGGCGGACGCAGAATTCCCGGACGAGGCATAGGGGCAGCGGGCTCAGCCCGATCTCCTGCTCCAGTCTCCGACGGGGAATCGTCTTCCGGGGCATCCAGCCGTCCTTCAAACAACAATGTCCCCGGGGAATGCAACCGGTCGACGGTCCTGGCAGTGCACGGAATACCGGACTGCCTTAACAGTCGTGCCAATTGCAACTGCGTCAAACTGCCACCGGGGCTGACGACAAAACGGACCATCGGCAGCGAATATCCGTCGCCGATGCTCGGTGCAAATTTCATCTCCTGCGACAGCCCCCGCAGTGTTGCAGCCAGAATCTGATCGATGTCCCAACCTGCGGTGCTGATGGTGTCCGCAGCGCCGATCGTCAAGGCTGTCGCATCCACAAACACGGTAACGGGCACGCGACTGATCAGTCCGCCTGGTGCATTCGCCCTGCTGCCGTTCAACATGGCCCGCAGAAAGGGGTCCGGTTGAGCCCGGTAGTCGATGGTCGATTGCGGTGGTCCGGACGCCCCCATCCCGGTCGTTGGGTTTCCAACACCATCCGGCACCTCGCAACGACTCTCGGCTGTGCTGCCAGCAACGGCACCGAAATTCATGTTGGCAATGTCTGACGAAGCAGGATCCCCAGCCGGTCCGGCTGTGCGGGTTGCCGACTCGGAGTGTGCGTACTCCGATGTCGGCCAGCCGGACTGGACTGAAGGATCAACCGCATTAAATCGTTGCGGGTCGTTGCTGGATAGAGTGCCTTTCGGCGGTGCACCAGAGGCGTCATCACTAAATCCGCGGTCCTCTGAAAGAAGGCGCCGTTTCGACAGGGACGATCGCGCGTCGAATCCCTCGGGCTCGGCCACTTCGAATTCCGCAGAGCGTGAGGCATTGCCGTTCCCATGATCAACAGTCGCTCGTGGCACAATCGAAACCTCAGGATTGTTTCGCTGTCCTGCGTGGGGCAGGTGTGATTGCGCTTCGATCGGATCGCTGTCGTTTCTGTCAGGCCCTGATGCCCATTCGTCAGTTGCTTCGCCGGAATTCGCAACGACGGCCTCATGACGGCCAGGTAGTCTGTTCGGATCTACACCCTGTGTCGGCGGTGTCGCAGGATGTCGCAGCCGTGAAGGAGGTGCTTCGCCGCCAGCATAGAACCGACCGTCTAATGCGTCCTTGACTTCATCACCTAACAGAACTCGACCATCCGGCAGCACCCGCGCCTGTCGTGACTTTGAAGAGGTCCGCGGATCAGGCCGCATTGGAATTCGACTCACCACGCCCCCGTACAGATTCTGTCGACGTGTCAAAGCCGACAACACCGCGTCCCGCAAAGCATCCCGTTCATCAGTATCCAATTGGCCTGCCGAAATCTGTCTATTCTGTTCAAGCAGCTCGTAGCCAAAGTGAATGTCTGCCGCCTTCAGAAATCGTTGAGCGGAATAGTATGGAAGGCTGCCGTCCGGTCGTACCAGCAGCAGGACGTAGGGTTTCACGGACAGGGAACCGCCATGCCGCCATTCATGCAGGCCCAGAATTCCAGATATCAACGGGTTGTCGTTGCTGGGAAAACCCTGCATATCCGCCGCAGTGACCGTTATTCCGGCTGGCTGAAATTCGAAACCGTCTTCCGTCACGTCGATCAGAATAGGGGAGCGTCGAGTTCCGGTACTGTTTGTGAATTCAACAATGGTCTGGTCAGTGCCCATGTCTGATGTCTGCTGTTCTGCCTTCCTTGCAATCTGCCGCAGGCTGATCAAAGCGGACTCGCGCGACGACAGAATC
This sequence comes from Fuerstiella sp., assembly GCA_024230215.1. Taxonomy (GTDB): domain Bacteria; phylum Planctomycetota; class Planctomycetia; order Planctomycetales; family Planctomycetaceae; genus Fuerstiella. The sequence continues at coordinate 3,501 of JAAERP010000487.1, forward strand.
TCCTCTGCGTGTTCAGTCTTTTCCGAACTCGTTTCGAGTGCCGACTGAAGTTGAGCCACATCCTGGGTCCGGCGTTCCAGTTCCTCTGCCAGTTTTTCCTGCTGCGTCCGCAACGCGATCAGTTCCCCCATTCGCGCCTGATAGTCATGCTTCTCAAGGGAATCGGATTCCAGTTCGCTTTTGGCGTGATCCACCCGACGTTGCAGCGACCGGTAACGCTCCGATTCCTTTGTCAACAACTCTCGGAGACCTTCGATCTCTGCCTGCCGGGCAGCGGATGGATCGGGATTCACGCCGGGATCCATCGGGCTGGTGACGACGACCTCCGAAGTGATTGGAAATCCATTTTCACCGGACAATGTTTCATCAGCTGACGGAGTCAGGTCTTTCGCTTCCGAATCATCGCCGGAACCGGAAGATGACGGCCCGGCAGACAATGGCTGCTGTGACGAACACTCATCCACTTGAACAAGCTGAGCATGCCGCTGATCGTTACGAATTCGCCTTGTGGTCGCCAGCAGCAACAGGATCAGCGCTCCCATCGTGCAGACCAGAACTGCAAGAAAGGGAAACAGCGATATCGCGTTTTGATGTCTTCGCCGAGCCATGTTTGTTAAGTACGAGAGCTTTGTCTGAACCAGGTTTTGACAAAGTACCAGGCTGCTTTGTCACAGGCAAAAGTCAGGGTGGAAGCAATCCCCGGAAAAGGGGGTCAGGTACCAAAAATGCAAAGCACCCTCCGGGCCGTTCCGGTTTTTGGTACATGCCTCCGTCTTCCTCGCCAACCCTAAAACCTGCCGGTGACAAACCACTAGGCTGCTTTCCGTTGAGACGATTTGGCCGTCAGAACATGCACGGCGGCGGTCAGACTGCTGGCTGTCTGTTCCATCGTGTCCACAAGGTTGATGGCCTGCAGATTCTCGTTGAGCTGTTGCTGCAGCCGGACCAGCCGTTCTTCGGATTCGCCCATTCGCAGCATTGTGGCTCCCAGTTCATGAATGGCCTCTGTCTGCCCAACGGCTGATTGCGAACTCACGCAGATCGCGTCCTGCCAGCTGGACATGCGAGCTTCGAACGAACCCAGTAACTGCTCCGTCTGATCAACAAGCGACTGACTGCTGTCCTGCAGCGCCGCAGCATACGCGTCACGCGTGTCGGCCGCGTCGTTTCGGTGCAACTTCAAGGTCTCGTCAAGGTCTGCATCAAGAGCGTGGCGGAGCCCGTCGGCGTGATGATCCAGCAATCCCGCCCACGTGTGTTGGAATGCCGTCATCTGTTCAGTCCAGACTTCGGACTGCTGCCTGACGAGTGTTTTCAGGAGTTCTTCGTTGGAATCCTCTGCGTTTTCGGCCCCGGATTTTCCGTTGCTGAAGTGAGGCAGGAATCCTTCGATCCCAAGACGTTCCACGTCATTCAGAACTGTCTGCTCACACTGTTCAACCACAAACGACGCGAACACCAGGACGATGGACATTCCCAATGCCAGAGCTGTTGTGTCGAAAGCCACAGCCAGGCCACTGGTGACTTCGCCCAGCGATGAGTCCAGCTGATCCGGCGTGACGTTGGCAATCGCCATCGTGATTCCGATCACGGTCCCCAGAAACCCAAGAATCGGAATGGCCCATGTGATGGTACGAATGGTGGCAAAGGACTGGTGCAGGCGTTCACTGGCCAGTTCCGCAAGGTACCGCAGATGTTCTTCCAGACCATCAACATGCGAACTTTTCAGATAGTTCAGCGACTCCCGAATCCGCGAGAAGAAATGTGTGGAATGCAGCGTGGTCGCCTGCTGAGAACACCATTCCGTCAGGACGGCGTGCCCCGTGGTCCGGGAATCAGTTCTGGCCAGAGACGGACGCGGCAGAGATAGAGCCGCCGTCAGAATACTACGTTCGCGGCGCAGACCAACCTGCTTTTGCAGCAGAATCGTCAGCCCCGTGAAGAACATGGCCGTGCTGATGTACTCGAGAGGGTGGCTGCAGAAATACCGAGTGACGAACTCAGAGATGCCTGGCACGTTCGGCCCGACGGCGTAAAACAGTACCGTAGCAATCGTCGCCAGGAATGCGGTCCGAAAACTGCCAGAAGCCGTGTTTCGCTTTTCGGTCACCGATTTGCCCCGCATGGAATGGCAGGGGCACTACGTCGGTCATGCGACAGTGCAACGAAATGGTCAGACCTCAGACACAGGTCTCCACATCACGAGAAGCAGAACACGTCGAGCCCCCCGGACGACGTGACATGCTGAATGATCGTCACAATCGATACAGCTTGTTGAGATGGATCACCCGGAATCGCTGGAAACCATGGGCCAGCCGCCGCTTCGTCCCGGCGCCACCTTGATGCGCTCAGCCGCTGCGGCAGGATTCGCCGGTGATCAGGGAACAGACGGACAGAATCGAATTCAGCGACGCCCCTGCGACGGTCGAGTTGCGTCACAAGTCGCAGGCAGTGTTAAGCACGCCATCAGGTTCCTTCTGACGTGGAAACGGAAACGGCCAGACAACTCACTGCGACGACCGATGCTCAATCCACCGCTTTCAATAGCTCGCGCACGCCCGTCGAAAAGTTCAGACGTCGATTGTCGACAATATCGATATCCGTCACTTTCCAGTTTCCGCCGACGGATGCAACACGGAAGTCTGCTTCAAACTGATTTGTACGCTCATGAATGTGTCCCCAGTGTTCCACCGTGCCGGAAACATTCCAGCGACATCGATATGCAAACTCCGCGGGCTGCCGCTCAGAATGTGGCTGGCCGACAAGTTGCCTGCGATGGCCGTCCAGAATATCCACCTGTCTCACTCGCGCCACCGCGCCGCCCTGCTCTTCCATCTTCAATCCCTCGACGATTGACAGGTAGGTATCCTGCAGGACGTCGCCGTCGGCGCTAAAGGCCAGCGCGTCGTAGACGTCGTTTTCTGTGCGAAATCGAAACGCCGTGTAGATATTCGCGTGCAGGGTCGCAAACACTGCAGCTGCGGCATCATCTGTGATCGACGGTCGTGGACCAATGGGCACAGTCAACTTCCCAACGCCGGTATCCCGCATTGCCCACGAGCATCCCAGCAAGACAACGGTGGCCACTGCCGATCGTCGGTCCATACCCGCTTTCGCAACTCGACGTCCCAATACGGCAATTGCAAGCAACAGCAGCCCCACAGAAATCGAAGAAATATCCACCGCCGGTCGCCGGGCAGGTTTCGCGGGAACCAGCTGCACGTCTGGCAGAATTCTCCGCACGTCCGAAGCCCATTCAACAGTGTCGTTTCCTCCAACTCTGGTCAACGTCTTTCGAAACCCGGCGGCGCCGTCAAACACCACAACATTGACAGACCACAACATCTTTGCAAATCGATCCCAGTGCAACCGCACGTGTGCAGCTGCCTCTTTCAGAGGATACGACAGAATGATGCCCACCCGGGCACTGGACAGGGACACCTGTTGAGGTTCTGCACGACGCGCCAGATCTCTGAAGTCCAGACCATAAAAGTCACAACGGCTCACGACTGCCTCTGAGTCCCGGCCGTTGATGTGAATGGGGTTGCCGGTACGAAAATAATCGGCGATCAGAGGTATTGCCGCCTGCTGCTCTGCAAGACTGAAAAACTCATCGCTGTCATGCGGCAACCTGATAAGCTGCTGCAGAGTCAACAGGGGAATCAGAATTTCGTGGCGTACCTCGAAGTCTTCAACATAAAGAAATGAATACACTGAGCTATAACTGGTGAGGCCCAGAGTCTTCTGCTGCTCGTCCGCCAGCCACGCCGCACGTTCCTGATCGGATGACGTCTCAGAAAGAGCCGGCCGATCCCACGCCAACCGCAGCGTCACCGGAACGCCCGTAACGAGTGCTTTGTTGTACAGCACGTCGCCGCCCTCCTGTTTCACCGTCAGCTGCATTTCTGCAGGTAGAACTCCATCGTCACCGGAAAAACGCTGACTGAACGTCAGAAACTCGGGCGATGCTTCCAGCGGATAGCGAAGCTCGAACGTCAACTTGTGAGACATCAGTTCGGCCAGTGCCACGCCACCATCCGGAACATCAAAACTCACGTCGACAGGCTGCCCGACCTGCAGCCGGTGGCCGTCAACGTTCTGGACAACAAAGCGGTCGGCAACGAACTCGCGATGAAGTTCGATTCCCTGTTGAATGGTGGCCGCACCCAGATAATCCGCCGCGTTGGGCTGCAGGTCGTGAAACAGAAACAGGTCTTCCAGAAAGACCTCGACGGTGACGCGAACTTCGTCGCCAGCAACGTACACCAGCGACCGAGACACCGAAACGGGATGTGCGGAAACGGGCACCGACGGGAAAATCGCTATCGTTAACACACAGCACATTCGCAGTAACTGACGAGTGCCATAACGATTCGTGGTTTGGGACTGGTGGGTGGCCGGGACTGAACTGAGCCGGCGAAGGAAGCGCCGGGATTTCGCTCGTACCTCGCTCCAGCCCCGGCTCTTACCCGCATGTCTGGTTAGCCGCGAAGCGGTGACAGCAAATCTCAAATTGCTGTCACCGCTTCGCGGCTCAGATGCTTCGTCGTAAACACGATCCGTGGGCTCACGCCCACGGCTATGTGCTTTCGTTGCTTCGCGACTATGGGTTTGCAGGTAAGAACAGGCACTCCAACCCCAGCCACCCTCTCCAGGACTACAACCATTCAATAACTGCGCCCGCAGCTGACGAATGAGTGATCTGCGCTTCGATGTTCGACCAATGGAATTCCGCATAACGTTCGTTTATACACAGAACAAGGGCCGACTACACCGCTCAGGCCATTCGCTGTCGCAAACTTTGATTCCAGACGCCGCGCGGCGCCCACCGTCAGACCGCGCTGCGTTTGCGGAACGGATCGCGGATCGATGCTGTCAGTCGGGCCAGCCCCGTTTGCGCGTCCATGACCAGACTGAAGCCGGCGGGGACGAGAATCAGGGTGAAGGCAGTGGACACAATCAGTCCGCCCAGCACGACACTGCCGAGGCCTCGGTAGAGTTCGCTGCCAGCTCCGGAGACCCAGACAAGGTGACCATCCACAAGCGACGGAACGGGCACGACCAGTGGCAGCATACCCAGAACGGTTGTCAGGGTACTCATGAAGATGGGACGGATTCTGGTGCGGACGCTTTCGCAGACGGCGTCATTTGAATTCATTCCGGCATCGCGAATGAGATTCAGCGATTGATGCACAATCAAAATCGCATTGTTCACCACGGTACCAATCAGTATGACGAAGCCCAGCATTGTGAGCATGTCCAGCGTCTGAAACGAAAACCAGTTCAGAACGGTCAGCCCAATCAGCCCACCCACAAGAGCCAGTGCAACACTGGTCATGATGACCAGGGGATAGAGAAATGATTCGAACAGGGCCGACATCAGCAGGTAAGTCAGCACAACCGCCAGGACAAGATTCCACTTTAGTTCGTACCACGTGTCAGCCAGCTTATCGGCCGTGCCAGCCAGTCGAACCTGGTACAGTCCCGACTGAAAGTTGGGCGACTGCATCAGCGGCCCGCGGATCTTTTCTTCCACCGTCCGCAGTGCTGCTTCCAGAGCGATGCCACTGGCAGGTTTCAGCTGAATGGTGATGGAACGAAGCCGTTCAATGTGATTCACCTGTTCCGGCCCGCGACTGAGAACCACATCGGCAACGGTGGACAGCAACACATTGCCACCACTGGGTGTGCTGATGGGTAAGTTCTCCAGATCCTGACTTTGATTCGCGTAGGTATCGTCGCCGTAAATCACCAGGTCAATGCGGCGGCCTTCGTGCCAGTAGTCTCCGGCGAAAGCTCCGTCGACAAGTGCATTGACGGCATAGCCGATGGACGAAGAAGAGATCCCGAGTTCGGACGCCTTTTCCAGCCGGGGGACGACGTGCAGCTCCGGACTGGACAGATCAAGGCCGGGAATCGGACGCAGTTGGTTTCCAGCCGTCATTGGGAATTCCTGCATACACAAGCCGAACGCCTTTTGAGCCTCAACCACCAGAACTTCAAGATCGGGGCCTGTGATTTCAATGTCGATTGTGCGCCCCCCGCTTAAAGCGCTGTCGAACAGGCTGGCCTGGCTGACAATCGGAATAACGCCAGGTTGTGAAGCGGCCGCCTTTGACAGGATCGGAATCAGCTCGGCCGACCGCAATTCGTCTGTTGAACGAGCTCCCATGAACAGGCTGCGTCCGCTTGCAACAAAAAAGAAACTCTGGATTTGCGGGGCGTTGTCGCCGGCCTGACCGAGCCAGCTGCTTTTCAATATTTGCACCCAGGCTGATCATCTGGTCGACATTGTAGCCGGGTGGCGGCAACAGAAGGGCGATGATCAGATTGCGGTTGCCACCGGGAAGGTACTCAGTGTCTGGTAACAGTTTCTGACTAAGCCCCAGTGAACCTGCCACAAACGCAAACACGATTGCCAGCCGTATGACCGAGCTGCCACGCATGGACAGCAACCGCTTCATCCCGTCGGCAAAGCCGTGGTTCAGCCAGCTTCCCAAACGCATCAGACCGAACAGACCGTGAATACCGAAGCCTTGTTCTATGTCCGTCTGCGAAGGCAGGGATGGTGGATCGTTTGAAACTGACAGGTTCGCTGCATGGCCTTCATCGTCCCCACGCCTGCGACTCAACAATCGTGCGGCAGCCGTGGGAATCACGGTAATGCTGACCAACAGCGAAAGTGCTACGGCGCAACTGATCGCGATTGCGATGTCGCGAAACAACTGCCCTGCCTGTCCCTGAACAAAAATCACAGGAACAAACACAGCCAGTGTCGTCAGAGTCGACGCCAGTACAGCGCCCCAGACTTCCTGCGTGCCTTCCCGCGCGGCCAGTTTTGGCGCCTTGCCCATCTGATGATGACGGTAGATATTCTCCAGAACGACGATTGCGTTGTCCACGACCATGCCGACGGCGAACGCCATGCCTGCAAGACTGATGACGTTGATGCTGCGGTCGAAAGCCTTCACAAACAGACAGGTCCCGATCACGCTGATGGGAATCGCCACGCCAACGATCAAAACGGATCGAAGACTGCGCAGAAACAGCAGCAGCACAAGGACGGCCAGAGTACCGCCAATATAGACATTGCTGCGGACCAGCTCTGTCGCGGAATCCAGATACAGAGTCTCGTCGTAGACCTGCTCCAGATAGACGCCCTTCTGTTTCAATACGCCCTGATTGAGATTCTCCACCACGGTCCGCAGACACCTGCCGTGAAGTCGTTCACATTCTGCCACCTCCAGACTTGTGATAGTGCCGTCACCGTCAAGATCCAGTTCCTGCCGAGCCGGCCCCATGACAGCCTTCAGGTTCGTACCCGGTGACTGCTGCGCATTGACGGCCAGCGCGCTGAGTCCCTGTTGACGCACGACTCCACTTGGTTTCTTGTAGCTGATGCCGACAGTGGCAACATCACGAACCCGGATCGGACTGCCGTCGCGGTGAGTGATGATCGCTTCTTCGACCTGAACGGCCGACTGAAACTGCCCCAGCGTGCGCACCACATTGCGTTGTTTGCCTTCCTGAATGTCCCCCGCCGACGTGTTTTGGTTCTGGCCGAGCAATACGGCGCGGAGTGCATCGACGGTCACACCGAGAGCGGCCAGTCGAGTTGGATTGACGACGATTCGAAATTCCTGGTCTCGTCCGCCAAAGACGTTGGCATTGGCGATGCCGGGAATTCGTTCGAATTCTGCTTCAATGAAGTCCTCAGCAAACTTCTTCATCAGGGCCGGATTGTTTCGCCCCAGAACAAAGGTCTCCAGAACAGGATGATCATCAACCAGGTCATTAATGCGAGCCAGATCGATCCGACCAGGACGATCGAGAGTGGGGGCCAGAGGTGCGGCCAGTTCCGGGTGCAGCCCGATCAGATTCCGCAGGTCCTCATGTGTGGGCGGCAGCGGCTTCAGAATGAACCAGGCGATGGCGCTTGTGTTGGCGTTGACGGTGCTGATCACTGGCTCGCTGGCGTCATCCGGATATTCCGGCACCTGATTCAGTTTTTCCGACGTTCGGGCGCGAGCGTCTGACAGTGATGTCCCAACGGGAAACCTGAGCGTGATGGAGCCGCTGGAATCTGCACTCTCGCTGGTGAATTCTTCGAGACCTTCAACACTCTTCAGCTGTTCTTCCTGCTCTTCGATGATTTCACGTTCCACCTCCTGAGCACTCGCACCAGGCCAGAGCGTGCTGACCGTGATCTCAGGTTCAATCACATCCGGCGTCAACTGCACGGGTGTGCTGAGGTACGCAATACCCCCAAACAGCACCAGCAGAAAGACGGCGACCGTGACTTTGACCGGGTTTTCAATGGCAAAAGCGATGAAGTTCATGTCGTCGGCAAACTACTGCTTTGTCAAAGCCAAAAGTGGGGTTGTATCATTCGCTGGAAAAGGGGGTCAGGTACCAAAAATGCAAAGCACCCTTTGGGCCGTTCCGGTTTTGGGTACCTGACCCCGTTTTCCGGGCCTACTCGTCAGACGTCTCCTGAATCAACTGCACCGACTGAAACGGACGCAATCGCTCAGCACCTTCTGTAACAACCAGCATACCGGATTCAAGATCGCTGCCCGAAACCTGGATCCATTCGTCCTGACTGATGCCCGGTTGAACCATGACCTGCCGAACGCTTGATGGCTTGCCATCGGTGGCGGAATTAATCGCGAACACAAACGTGCCTCGCGAGGTTCGTACCAGCGTGTCTTTCGGAACGAGAATGGCTTGAAACGAGCTGCCGAAGAATTCGGCTTCTGCCACCATGCCTTCGCGAAGAGTGGGAATGGGAACATCCGGCGTTCCATTCATTCGGTTCTTGATCCGCACGATCACGGGAAAACTGCGAGAACCGGTTTCCGAGGCGCTGCGCGGCACGATGCTGTTCACCGTTCCCGTCCAACGACCGTCGGCACTGGACGGGTCCGGCGTCCCGGCAATCTTCAGACGCACGCTGTGGCCAATCGCGACCTGCGAAATGAAGCCCTGATCCACAGGGATTTCAACGTCCACTTCATCCAGTTGCACCATCGTCGCCACGGGATCCCCCTTTGACAGCCATTGCCCAAGATACGTCTGTTCCTGAACCAGAAAACCGTCAAAGGGAGCTCGGGTGATTCGCTTCTCTTTTTCCGCCATCAGCCACGCAACGTGTTTTTCCTGAGCCTGCAGTCTGGCATTCGCCTGCTGCTTTTCTTCGTCGCGAGCACCCGCGGAAACTCGCTGAAACACGGCATTGGCGGCCAGCAGACGGTGGCGAACTTCGTTGTACGTAAGTTCGGCATCATCGACTGCGGAAGGATTCGTGGCGCCTCGGCTTGCCAGTGACTGCAACTCCTTCAATCGCTGTTCTGCATGGGCGGACGCCGCTGCGGACGCCAGATGCTGTGCCTCCGCTTCTTCAACGTCTTCTTTGCGCGGTTCCAGAATCTGTTGATGCTGAGCAATCTTCTCGGCCAGTACCGCCCGCTGTTCATCCAACGCGAGTTCGGTGGACTCCATTCTCAGCTGGGCCAGGACGGTGCCAGCCTTCACAAAGCTACCCTGCTCCTGAGAAAACTCATCGACGACGCCGTCGGCGGCCGATGCGATAATGCTGAAGCTTCGCGGTCGCACAGTGCCCACGGCTACCAATCTTGGAGCAATCTGCTGCTGTCGAACTTCACGCACCCTCACAAGGGCTGGCGGTGGTGCGGCTGCTGACACCTGTTCGCTTCCTGGTTTGCCGGACACAGCAGACGAACAACCGAAAAGCACAGACGGCACCATCATTGCCACAAGCAGGCAACTTCGGATGGCCATCTCTGACGCCTTTGCACGCAGTGCTCGCGAAAAATCATCGACTTGGCGCAAAACACTATTCTTAGCTGTGTCGTCGGACACGTCGCGTCCTTTGTAATGACTGAAAGTCTGGTAAATGCTCCTTCGCAGCGTACCACTGAGTCTCTGGCTTCCGCCACAGTCAGCTGAGCCTGACAACATGGAATCTGAAAATCCGGTCTCTACACAACTTTCTGTGATGATTAGAATCCCTCCCGGTTGAGGTGGTGCCGACAGCTGGTGAGTTCGAGCTGCCACTCAGGAACGACAGGCCATGCGCCGGACCAGCGGTTCGCTCCGTCGCACCGACTCCGGTGAATACCCGCGACGACCATGATTTTCAGGCCTGGGCACAACAGCCGGGCTTGTCTGTCATACCAATCAATGTTTCCAGAATCCACCGCTTCCCTTCAAGTAAGGAAATCATCAATGGCGTCACGCTCTGAACAGGGATGTCTTGCTGCCATACTGTTTGCTGTTGTTTGCGGGCTGGTGCAGACGGCGTCGGGTGTTGTCGTCGCTGCTGTGCTGCCGCAGCAGACGCCAGACACAACTACCCCGGCGGCGGACGACAGGGTAGGAACAAAAGTCATTGTCACAGTCGCAGGTGCCGCCTTGCGTACTCCGGAGGCCATTGTCTGGAAGGCGTATCTGGGCGAAACATTTACGGTGTCGCTGACGAACGGGGAGTGGCTGTGGATTAACGAAAAGGGGGGATGGCTGTGGGACCGGGAAACGGTGAGTTTCGACACGGCAGTGGAAGAGTTCAGCCGGCGAGTGCAGGCGGATCCCAGCGCGGAGAACTTTCATCTGCGGGGTATCGCATTCCTGGCCCACAAACACTTTGATAAGGCGATCGCAGATTTTTCGGATAGCCTGAAAAAAAGGCCTGGCCAGGCCGGCGTGCTGAACAATCGTGGACAGGCCTGGTATCTAAAGGAAGATTATGCATCCTCTATTGATGACCTGAATGCTGCGATCAAAGCGGACCCCAAACACTTTCTGGCATATAACAACCGAGCGTTGTGCTACATCGCCGCAGAGCAGTTTGATGATGCTCTGCCGGACCTGAATGTGGCCATACAACTGCACAAAGAATATCCGGAGGCACTGAACAACCGCGGTGTCGTGCATTCAAAGGCTGGAAACTACGCAGCAGCCGTTAAGGACTTTTCTGCAGCCCTGAACATCGATAACAATTATATTGATGCTTACGGCAACCGTGCGTTCGCCCATCGTCAACTGGGCAACGATGAGCTGGCCATCAATGATCTCAAGACGGCCATGATCAAGGACCCCGGCGACTTTCAGCCTGCCAACGACCTGGCATGGATGTATGCGACCAGTCAGACTGAATCGATCAGAAACCCGGAAGAAGCCGTCAGGCTGGCGACCGCCGCATGCACTCTGAGCCAATACGAAGACTGGAATGCGCTGGACACCCTTGCCGCGACTCATGCTGCAAATGGTGATTTCGACAAGGCAAAACAATGGGTAACGACGGCACTGCAGAAGGCCCCCGCGGCGCAGAAGGAGCAAATCACGGAACATCAGCAATTAATTCTGGCGGGGAAACCTGTCGTTCCATGATGCTGCGGTGTCGTGTCGCGAGTCTGGTTGGCCGGAGGCTGGACTGAGCTTGTGAACGAAGCCCCAGGGGGACGCCCCGCCCCAACCACCGCTCCCTGGTGGCACAGGATCCCGCGACTACACCCTCCGGCGATGAAGCTGCGGGATTCTCACAGACGCCGCACGAGTCGAACGACGGGGGAAGCGACGGGCTGATGCAACGCGATATCGCCTGGAACGCTTGCCCCGAGGACGCGTTGCACTTCGCCGGGCCCTCAACGTTCACCCAGGTTGCCATGACGGCACGTCGTCGCTTCTCACAACTGGGAAACGAAGGGGACTGGAACTCGTCACGTGGGGAAGTCGAACGGCTGCTGCGAATCGCGCATGGGGTTGGTTGCAGTCGACTTTTTCATTTGTCATAGTTCCCGCGACATTTTGCAGCCACTCTCGTCCAGCCTGTCGAGAGAGCAGATCGCTTGATGTAGGTTCAGTCCTGAGGCATCTACCGTCACGACGTCGGTTGAAAATATGATCAACACCTTGGCAGTCAATTCACTCACGGGTGCACTGAACGACTTACTCGTTCCCATCCTGGGCGGAGAGCATTCCAATGATGCTGCGTTTGTTATCGCAGCGGTCATTCATGCCGCATTGCTGTTTGGCGTCTTTTCACTTTGCCCGTTCTTTCTGATCTGGCTGGAACGCAAAGGTTCCGGCCGAATTCAGGACAGGCTTGGACCGACACGAGTGGGTGGCCGCTTTGGCTGGCTGCAGTCACTGGCTGACGGCATTAAGCTGATCCAAAAAGAAGATCTGTGTCCGCCCGTCGCCGATGCCATGCTGTTCCGCTCAGCACCTTACATCGTCTGTCTGGCATCGTTTGCGGCGTTTGTTGTGCTGCCGTTCAGCCATAGTTGGGTGGCCGTATCTGCAGACTGCGGTCTGTTTATTCTGCTGGCGATTCTTTCGCTGGAAGTCTTTGGCATCATCATGGCCGGCTATTCCAGCGGCTCCAAGTGGTCGCTGTTCGGCGGCATGCGTGAAGCCGCCCAGATGGTAAGCTACGAAATTCCGCTGGCCATTTGTGCTCTGATTCCAATCGTTTCTGCCGGTTCGCTGAACCTTGGCGAAATTGGTGACATGCAGGGTGGGCATATTGGAAATTGGTTCCTGTTCCACGATCCGTTTACATTCGTTGCCTTTTTCGTGTTCTTTGTCGTGTTGACGGCCGGTTGTAAGCGGGCTCCGTTTGACCTTGCGGAAGCGGAAAGCGAGTTGGTTGGCGGGTTCCACACCGAATACAGCGGTATGCGTTGGTCGTTCTTCTTCATGGGCGAATATGCCAGCATGTTTGCCCTCTGTGGCGTTGCCGCGATTCTGTTTCTGGGCGGCTGGCACACAGGAATCCCTGACATCGATGTAGAACTGCAGGCTTGGAGAGCGGGCGGTGAGTTCAGTGCTTACGGCTATCTGGCCAATGTCATCGGTGCGGGTGTCTTCGTCAGTAAAGCCGCCTTCGGCGTGTTTGTGCAGATCTGGCTTCGCTGGACGTTGCCTCGACTTCGCATTGACCAGGTGATGATCACCTGCCTTAAGTACCTCGTCCCGATCAGCTGCTTCCTGTTTCTGGGAGCCACGGTCTGGCCACTCATGTGGATGCTCAGCAGTGCTGAATGGACAGGCGAAGGCGACAAAAGAAAATTGGTGTCATTAGAGTCTTCCGCTCCATTCCGTTCGCCGCTCGGCGAACGTGCCGCTGCACTGTTTCTGGAAGACGACTCGAACGATGAAGCTGAAGCTGAGTCCCACGAGCCTGTTTCACCTGAAGCTGAAGCGGAAGCACCAGACGTTTCTGAATCCAGTGAGGTCGAGTTGTCATTCCGCCTGCAGAACACGTCGACTAAGAAAAACGTTGATTTTCAGTTAAGGAGCGAAAGCTCTGAGCAAACCGCCCTGGCGGCTTCCAGTGAGGTGCGACAGTGAGTCTGTTCTTCACAATTTTTGCATTAGCCGCCTGTCTGGGCGCTGTTGCGGTTGTCATTAGTCAAAGCGTCGTACGAATGGCGTTCTGGCTGGTGGTGTCGCTGGGCAGTGTGGCGGGCTTGTTTTTCCTGGCAGATGCCGACTTCATCGGTGCGGCTCAGTTGTTGATCTATGTTGGCGGCACGTTGGTCCTGCTGGTGTTCGGGATCATGCTGACAGCCAGTGGGCCTTACATGAAGATTCCCGCCTCGCCTGGCGAAACAGTCATTGCCAGTTTGGTGGGATTGATGTTTCTGTTCATGGTTTTTTCCACCATCAACGATGTTGACTGGAATGGCTCAAGGAATCGCATCATGGCGGCCACTGGGCAAACTGAACAGCCAGCCGGTTTTGACGATCGATCCGAAGGAAATACACTGCGGCCATTGGGTTTTGCCTTGCTGGGCATTCGCCCGGATCTGCAGGAAGGCGTAGCCGGTGCCGGATATCTGCTGCCGTTCGAGATTGCGTCTGTTCACTTGCTGGTCGTGTTGATTGGAGCCTCCTATCTTGCTCGGGCAAAACGGCGGCAGGATGTTGCATAGCAGAGTTCTGGAAGCGTCTTCTGTCATTTCGATGGTGTCTATTAGTTCCGAGCATCAGCTCGAATTGGATTGCGGGCCTCCCGCTCCTGGGTCGATAGAATGCAGCCTGATCTTAACTCATATCTTTTAATCGGTGCGGTGCTGTTCGTTTGCGGCGTCATTTGCATGGCGACCAAACGCAACGCGATCGGCGTGCTGATGGGCGTGGAACTCGTCCTGAACGGGGCCAACGTCAACTTCGTGGCGTTCTCAAAGTACACCACACTCGGCCTGGATGGTCAGGTGTTTTCATTGTTCGTGATTGTTCTGGCAGCGGCGGAAGCGGCCGTGGCCCTGGCAATTGTTCTGAACTTCTATAACAACCATCTGACAGTAGACGTAGACCGCGGCAATAAGCTGAAAGGCTGATTTGCACAGTCCCTGCACAAGAGTCATTTTGTAGTCCTGTTTGTAACCATTTCGTTGCGTGTTTCACGCATTCCTGGAGCCACCAGCGGGAGCGGACGATTCTGTTCCGAGCGGTAGCTCGAATCTGCTGCGGCCATGCCGCTTTGGAAATTCGATGGTCGGCGAAACGCTGAAATTCTGGCTGATGATTGCCTGGCTGCTGCCCCTTGCGGGGTTCGTGGTTGAGATTTTCTTTGGTTTCTACAGCAAGAATCCTCGTCACAGCAAAGCGGCCGCATGGTGTGCCGTGGGCTGTATCGGTATCGGGTTTCTGTGTAGTGCGAATGCTCTGCGAATCTGGGGCAATGCCAACGAATGGTGTGTGCTGGAGGCGGCCGACCATGGCGAGCACGGTGACGCTCATGCCGATCACGACGACGGACACCATGACGCTGACTCAGCCGAAGGTAAGACCGAATATTCCGGCGTAATTTACACTCTGGGCGTCTTTGGCAGTCTGGAAGTCACACTCGACTACTACATCGACAGCCTGACACTGGTGATGTTCACGATGGTGACGCTGATCGCCACGTGCATTCACCTGTTTGCAATTGGATATATGAGCGATGAATTGACGGATGATTACGTCGACCATTCTGCTCACACAGCGGACGGAAAACACGTTCATCGGCCGGGGCGCTTCTATCGCTTCTTTGCGTTTATGTCGCTGTTCTGCTTTGCGATGCTGGGGCTGGTCCTGGCTGGCAATATTTTCCAGGTGTTTATTTTCTGGGAACTGGTCGGCATCTGCAGCTTTTTGCTGATCGGCTTTTACACGGAACGCAAGACGGCCAGTGACGCAGCCAACAAAGCGTTCATCATGAACCGTATCGGGGACTTCGGGTTCCTGATCGGGTTGATGGTGTTGTGGACATTCTTTGGCACGTTCCGCTTCGGTGACACAGTAGTTGGTGATGAAGTCGTTGATCAGGGCCTGTTCAGCATGGTGCATCGTGACGACACGGGCAACGTTGCTCGCGACGAAATCACGGGCGACGTATTGATTACGGACACTCACGGACACGCCCTCGCAAACGAAGACGGAAGCAACCGTCAGATTCCGTATTACCTGCTGGTTGTGGTTGGTCTGGGTATTTTTGCCGGCTGCGTCGGCAAGAGTGCTCAATTCCCGCTACAGACATGGCTACCCGATGCGATGGAAGGCCCGACCCCGGTGTCGGCTCTGGTGCATTCCGCCACGATGGTCGCAGCTGGCGTGTATCTGGCGGGGCGCTTCTTCCCGATGTTTGTGCAGGAAGTCCTGCTGACGATCGCTTACACCGGCTGCATCACTCTGTTTCTGGCAGCCACAATCGCCATGGTGGCAACGGACATCAAGAAGGTACTGGCCTATTCAACCATCAGTCAACTGGGCTACATGATGCTTGGGATTGGCGTCTTTGGCTGGGCAGCCGGTTTGTTTCACCTGATCACTCACGCGTTCTTCAAATCGCTGATGTTCCTATGTTCCGGCAGTGTGATTTACGGCTGTCACCACGAACAGGAAATGCCAAAGATGGGCGGTCTTCTTTGGAAGATGCCAATCACGGCTTTCACCATGCTGGTGGGCGTTTGTGCGATCTCAGGCTTTTGGTTGCCATTCGGCCTGCACTTTTCCGGTTTCCACTCCAAGGATGCGATTGTGGCTTCCGCGCTGGCCTTTATTCACGCGAACCCCGCTCACTTCCTGTTGTTCCTGATTCCACTTCTGACCGCTGGCATAACCGCGTTCTACATGTTTCGCATGTGGTTCTATACGTTTGTTGGTAAGCCTCGCGATCAGCATGTTCACGATCATGCGCACGAGTCTCCGTGGGTTATGACCGTGCCGCTGCTGATCCTTGCTGTCTTCGCATGGTTCTGTGCCTATGGTGGCGAAGAGGGTCATCTGTACCTGATGCTGACCGGCGACGAACCCGCTCATATCGCAGCCGGCGTGCCTGCCGCAACAGCAGGCGGAGTCGTTCTGCCCGGTCACGCTGCAATTCATGCTGTTCATGGTGAGGCCGGAACCTGGGCACTGATTGCAGCACTTTCCGGAGCTTTGATCGCCTACATTCTGTACGGCACGAACGTCGTAAACGTGGACGAGATCAAACGTCAGCTGGCCGGCGTGCACGGCTTCCTGTCAAACAAATGGCACTTTGATGATTTGTATGATGCTCTATTCATGAAACCGGCTCATAAAGTGGCCGCTTTCTGTGCATGGTTTGATGGAGCGGTCTTCGACAGAATTCTGCACGGGGCCGCGAAGGCTATGGTCGTCATTTCCAAATGGGATCGCGTTTTTGACGAAACCGTTGTGGATGGTTTCGTCAATCTGATCGCCAGTGCGACTCAGTCTGTCGGGGCATCACTGAGGGTAGTTCAGACCGGTCGCCTGCGGCAATATGTAATGTTCATCGTGCTGGGCGTTGTGGCTCTGTTTGCCGTCATGTTTTCGACATTTCCAGGTTAGTTCTCGGCACGTCGCGTGCCGTTCACCAGATAACAATTCAGTTGGTCCAGCATCTACGCTGGGGTTAAACCATGAATCCAGATTACTTACTCTCCGGCATCATTTTTCTTCCCGCCCTCGGCGCATTGATTCTGGCGTTTCTGGACAGCCGTGCCGTCTCGCATATTCGTGCTATTGCCCTGGGCTTCACCGTCGCAACGTTCGTACTGACGTTGATGCTGTGGGGGCAGTTCGATCCCAAAATCGCTGGCATGCAGATGGTGGTGGAAAAGGATTGGATTGGGACGTGGAACGTCTTCTACCGCCTTGGAGTTGACGGCATCAGCCTGCCTCTGGTGATTCTGACCAGCTTTATCACAATGCTGGCCGCCGTGGCGTCGTGGAGCATCAATAAGCAGCACAAAGGCTACTTCATCCTGTTTCTGTTACTGGAAACCGGGATGCTGGGCGTCTTTCTGTCGCTGGACTTCTTTCTGTTCTTCGTGTTCTGGGAAGTCATGCTGCTGCCAATGTACTTCCTGATCGGAGTGTGGGGCGGACCTCGCCGAGAATACGCGGCCATTAAGTTCTTCCTGTACACGCTGGTCGGCGGTGTGTTGATGCTGATCGCGATGTTGATGTTCTACTTCAACAGCGGAGCGACCACCGACAGCTTTAACCTGATCGAACTGGCAAAGGCGGCTGCCGGCACCAGCGAAAAACTCACCACGACACTAAGCCCGAACCTGCAGATTACGGCGTTTGTACTGTTGTTCATTGGCTTTGCCATCAAACTGCCGGCCTTTCCGTTTCACACATGGCTGCCTGACGCTCACGTCGAAGCTCCCACGCCCATCAGTATGATCCTGGCGGGGGTGCTGCTGAAGCTGGGGGGATACGGCATCATTCGCGTCGCGTTCCCGCTGTGTCCATATGGTGCGTACTACGCCGCCTACGCACTGGTGGGCATCGGTGTCTTCAGCATTATCTACGGAGCCTTCGCGGCCCTGGCTCAAACCGACTTCAAACGTCTGGTGGCCTACAGTTCTGTCAGCCACATGGGCTATGTGCTGATCGGGCTGGGTGTCTGGAAGATCGGCGAAGCAACCGGCAAGACCATTAACCCGGATATGTGGCTGATGGGAATCAACGGAGCCATGTTCCAGATGATCGCTCACGGTGTTTCTTCGGCCGGAATGTTCTTTATGGTGGGCGTCATCTACGACCGAGTCCACCATCGTGATCTCAACAAATTTGGTGGCCTGATGGGCCGCATGCCGCTGTACAGTGGTCTGGCAGCCGGACTGTTCTTCGCCGGCCTGGGACTTCCGGGCCTGTGCGGATTCATTGGAGAAATCTTTGTTGTGCTGAGTGCGTGGAACTACAGCCCGACATTAGCCATCGTTGCTGCCAGTGGCGTCATCCTGACAGCCGGCTACATCCTGTGGGCCATGCAACGGGTATACATGGGGTCCGAGTACAAAGGGCCACACGGAGAAGACATTACACCGATCAATGGACGCGAGTTGACCGTTGCTGGCGTGCTGCTGGCGTTCGCCATCATCCTTGGTGTCTTCCCAGGAATTCTGTTTGACATGATGCAGAGTTCCACTGGTGCTCTCGTGGATTCGATGCAGGCTGGCTACACGAAGGCAGCAGCGACACTTAATGAACTGCAGGCGATGCGATAGCCAACTGACTGCAGACCCTCCAATCCAAACACTGCCACAACCTCATTCGGTGATCCAACGTGTTCTCTGAACTTCTCCACAACCTGATCGACGACACGCTCGGCCATGGACTGAACTTCTTCAGTGCTGAACTCTGGCTAAGCGGCACAATTGTCGTGATGCTGCTGATGCGTTTGTTCAGCATTGATCGCCTGGTGCCCACGTTTATTGTCGCCCTCATCGGTGCGGCGGCCGCAGGTGGGTGTTCGTTCGGACAGTTTTCCGACCTGATCACTGCTAATGAGACCGCTTCTGTCACGTTCTTTGGCGGAATGCTGCGACAGGATTTGTTCAGCGTCTTCTTTCGTATCTTTCTGTCGCTGTTTCTGATCCTGACCATCGCATTAACGGTCCTGACCGGAATCCCGGACAACGAAGACGCTCCCGACTTTTATTCGCTGCTGTTTGGAGCGACCATTGGCATGATGCTGATGGCCAGTGCCAACAATCTGCTGATGCTGTTCCTTGGTGTCGAAATGGCCAGCGTGCCCAGCTACGTCATGGTCGGATTTCTGAAGGGACGCAGGGCCAGTAGCGAAGCGTCATTGAAATATGTGGTGTACGGTGCCGGTGCCGCCGGTGTCATGCTGTACGGAATCAGCCTGGTAGCGGGAGTCCTGGGGACCGGCGACATCGCATTGCTGGCTGACCGACTTCGCATTGTCGCCGAAGGTGGTAATGCCGGACTGGGCGATCCCGAAGTTCGCACCGTCGCCTTAGGCGTGCTGCTGGTTATGGTTGGCCTGGCGTTCAAGCTGTCACTTGTTCCATTCCACTTCTGGTGTCCGGACGCATTCGAAGGTGCCTCGTCGGAAGTCGCCGGATTCCTGTCTGTGGCTTCCAAGGCCGGTGCCTTCGGCTTACTGATTCGCTTCTGCGTTGGTCTTTCCGGTGTTCCTCAGACAGCAGACCTGATGACTGCCTTCGGTGTCGGACTCGGCATGATCGCCATTATCACGACAACCTATGGAAACCTGGCAGCCTATACGCAGAAGAACCTGAAGCGATTACTGGCGTATTCCACGATCGCTCATGCCGGTTACATGCTGATGGCCGTGGCCGCTATGCTGGTCATGCTGAACAGCGACCAGGCACCAGCACTGGGCAAGGCCATCAACTACAGCATCGGTGGACTTCTGTACTACCTGGCGGTTTACCTGTTTATGAATCTGGGTGCCTTTGCGGTGATCGCTCTGGTCCGCAATTACACCTTCAACGAAGACATCGACAGTTTCAAAGGTCTGATTTCGCAGAGTCCGGCTTTGTGCATCACCATGCTGGTCTGCATCTTCAGCCTGATTGGCATTCCGCCATTCGGAGGCTTCTTTGCAAAGCTCATGATCTTTGCATCGGTCTACCAGGCGGCACAGATTCATTGGGCCATGTACGTTGTTCTGGCCGCTGGGGCCATCAATACGATCTTCAGCCTGTTTTACTACGTTCGCATCCTGAAAGCGATGTTCCTGGAAGAACGACCGGCTGATGCCAGACCAGTTCCGTTGCCCGCCATGGAAGGGTACTACGTGGTCGTGCTTGCCGTGATGGTCGCTCTGCTGGGTTTTCTGCCTCAGCTGGTTACCGGTCTCAGTTCGATTGCCAATGAAGCCGGACACTCAGTGTTGCTGGTGATCGGCGGTTAGTACTTCGTCAAGTCTTGGTTTTGAGGTAGCCGAAGTCGCCAGACTTTGGACGACATGAAGAAAAACCTCCAAACTCTGGCGAGTTCGGCTACGCAACAACCCTGATTCTTAGACTTGAACCTGTTGTACGGTCGCCGAGTACGCACACCTTCTTCTCCGACGTGTCATGTTCCCTGGAAGTTCTTCATGAGTCAGCAAACGGAATCAGTGTTGAACAACGTGCTGATCGACATGGCCCGCAGTTTTCTGCAGTATGTCGCAGAAGCATGGCCCTGGGTCAGCACTCAGGATCAATCGGTTGAAGAGCAGGTGAATGCCATTGCCGCTCGCCAGCGTCAGGATGTGGCGGACATCGTTTCGCTGCTGACAGAACGGGAACACTTCATCGACTTCGGCTCCTTCCCGACAGAATACACCGACCTGCAGTTCCTCGCTCTGGAAGCAATGTTTGACAGCCTGCACAGCAGCCAGACTACTGTTTGTGACAGCATCGCCTCAGCACTGTCGCAACTGCGCGATGGTGGCGACGAAGACGCGGTGAACCTGTTGACGGCGATTGAGATTCGTCAGAAGGAAGCAGCGACGTCTCTGAAGGATGTGCAGAACGAACTGGCAACTCCCTCGGCAAAGTGAAGAACAATTGCTGCGAGAATCTCCGGTCAGCATCGGGCTGGCGAGGAAAACGGAGTCAGGCATCGAAGAGGCACTCAGCGAAGATGGGCGTGCCGTATCTGGCTGAGTAGTTCCACTTCCAGTGCCGGATCTGAGCCTCGCGGAAGCCACCGCGACGGTCCGGACTGCCCAACCACCTGATCCAGATCGCGCTGCAACGGATCGGAATCACGAAACGTGGCTCCACCTTCATAGTTGGCTGCAAGCCCAGGCACGTCTTCGATCTCTTTGTCAACTCGCACGCTCACGACCAACATGTTGTCGGCCGTGTTCTGAAATGTCACGACAACACGACGTCGGATCGATTGCAACGTGCTTTCCAGTCTGTTGGCGTACCCCACAGAGTCGTGGTTCCAGGGTTCCAGCAGATTCGAGCCTGCTCGGTACTGGGTTTCAATCACGCCCTCAAGTTTACTCTCACGGGCAATGATGAAGTGGTAATTGTTCAGCACCGCGACGGCACGCTCCCAAATCAGGTCGTATCGGTCAACCGGCACCTGAATCGCATTGGAGCCCTGCAGTGTTTGGCTGGGCAATGTTCCGGAAAGACAGCCGGTTGCCGAGATCATGCCGACCAATACACATGCGGCGCCAGTTCGTCGAATTGATGCGTACTTTGAGCGCACGGGCTGCTCATCCTTGAGCGTTCGGAAAACAAGTGCTGCGAATTCTGGCGGTTCAGGCAAATCGAGGCAAGATCACTTCGAGCCCTTAAATCCCTGAGGGCGCGGTCATGGATGGATGCAAACTCGCAGAGGGTGGCCTCTGGGATTGGAGCGAGATACGAGTAAACGCAGGCCAGGACCTGTTGTTTGGCAGGGACACTTGGGTCCTGTCCTGGCGCGCATCATTGTCAGGACAGGTCCTGACCTACATTTACTGTGGACAAAGATCCGGCGATCGCCTCTGCGACAATTCGAAGGGATAGAACCGGGACATTTCACATGAGCAAGCTCAGCCCTGTCAGGCCACGCCGTGAAGGACTTTGAGTAGGAGAAAGATTGGTCTTCCAGAGACAGGCGTAATATGAAAAGAGC
>JAAERP010000488.1 GCA_024230215.1 Fuerstiella sp.
AGGTACCAAAAATGCAAAGCACCCTTCGGGCCGTTCCGGTTTTTGGTACCTGACCCCGTTTTCCTCGCCAACCCTAAAACCTGGCTGGGACAAAGCACCAGGACAGAAGGCGCAACGAGAACAGAGAGACGGATTCATCAGCAGTCTCGGACAGGGGCGTTCGGCCGATTAACATCTCTGCATGTTTGTTTTCTCGACGCCATTCATCGTATGCTGTGAGGCTGGCTGTTTTCGAAGACTCCCGGACAACTCCCATGATGACACCGCCCCAGATCCGCTCACTCATCTGCTCATGCACAGTTTTCTTCCTTTGCGGCTCCATTGCCGCAGCTCAGGATTCCAGCCTGAATCTAAGCGTTCGATCACGAACGGAAACTGAGCAGGGCAGCGGACGCTGGCACGCGGTGACGAAACCTGCGGAATGGAAAGCAGCCGAGACTGCCATCGTCATCTGTGACATGTGGGATAAGCATTGGTGTCCTCAGGCCACCGAACGAGTCGGCGAGATGGCTGCGCGAATGAACCAGGTCGTCAGGACGGCACGGGACAAGGGGGCCCTGATTATCCACTGCCCCAGCAATACACTCGATTTCTACAAAGATACGCCACAGCGAGAATTGGCTCAGTCGGCACCGAAAGTTGAAACGAAGATTCCGCTGCAGAACTGGTGTCATCTGGACGCGAAAGTCGAAGGCAAGGCTCTGCCGATTGACGATTCCGACGGTGGCTGCGACTGCGAAGAACCCGTGAAAAACTACCGCGCCTGGAGTCGTCAGCATCCGGCCATCGAAATCGCGGACCACGACGCCATCACCGACAGCGCTGAAGCGTTTTATCTGATGAAACAACGCGGTATCAGCAATGTCGTGGTGATGGGCGTGCATACCAACATGTGCGTGCTGGGGCGGCCGTTTTCAATTCGGCAGATGGTACAGCAGGGACAGAACGTCGTGCTGATGCGAGACATGACAGACACCATGTACAATCCTAAAATGGCTCCGTTCGTCAGTCACTTCACAGGAACAGACCTGATTGTTGAACACATCGAAAGGCACTGGTGCCCGACAATACTGAGCACGGACTTCATCGGTGGTGACGAGTTTCGTTTCAAACACGACGAGCGAAAACACCTCGTCGTACTGTGTGCCGAACGGGAATATCTGACTCACGAGTCGCTGCCGAAATTTGCGGCAGATCACCTGGGCCACGACTTTCGAGTCAGTTTTGTCTGGGACGACGTGGATGATCGGAACAACCTGCCTGGCATAGAGGTGGTCTCTGATGCGGACATTTTGCTGGTGAGTGTGCGGCGGCGAACGTTACCGAACAGGCAATTGAAGTTTGTGCGAGATTTTGTGGCCAGCGGGAAACCGGTCGTTGGAATTCGGACCGCCAGCCATGCTTTCTGCCTTCGCGGCAAAGAGCCCGCCGAAGGACTGGACAACTGGACAGAGTTCGACAACCAGGTTTTCGGAGGAAACTACACCAATCATCATGGCGAAGGCCCGCAGGTCACCGTGTTTCTGGTCGACAACGCTCCCCCTGCAGCAAAACCGTTCATGCAGCGAGTGAACGTGGACGTTGGCAATCTGTTCGGTAACGGTTCGCTGTACAAGGTCAGCCCCCTTGCTCGCTCGACGACTCCCCTGCTGTTCGGCAAAATCCCCAACGCTGACGCCGAGCCCATCGCGTGGTTCAACAGGCGAGCGGACGGAGGCACCAGCTTCTATACGTCGTTGGGACACATCGACGACTTTGTTCAGCCACAGTTCCTGGCCTTTCTAAAGCACGCTCTCGTCACCCTGGCCAGGTGACGATTCGGTGGATTCGCCTGGCCGTGCCCGCATAAATCGCTCACAGGTGCGACATCCTGCTATTCAGGCCGAACGTATCACACGGCGGGCCACAGGCGAATTCTCCCCGCACAGATTGCCCGGCCCGAACAATCGCGTCCGCCGTTTCCACCGTGCGAATCCATTTGTTTCCGTCTTCTGACAGGTCTCCCGTCGAAACCCGCGGCGTCGGCAACATCCGGCAATCACGAGCGACCCGTTCCGCCGATTCCTTCCGAAGGACCGCACTTAACGGTGTATGGGGAGTATTCCCTTTCATCGAGTGCTGCAGCTCTGGTTTCGATGAAGAGGCCTGGAAGGGCTAAGGCTGTTCACTAAGTGCGGTCATGGTTGCGATGGATTGCCACCAATTCGGAAACAGGTTCTGTGATGCAAACACGTCTTTGGCAGATACCGCTGGCGGCCGTAGTGATGTTGGGCCCGGCAGGATGCCAGACTTCATCCCGCTCCGCCCAACTCGCGAAAGTCGCGAATCAGAACGTCCCGGATGACACCCAGGATAATGGGGTCGCAACACATGTGAGTGCCGTCGCAGCCTATGTCCGGGCCGCCACTTCGTCCGAGACCGATTTCTTCAGCGAGAGCGCTAAGATCCGCGACACGTGGCAGACGCAGAATTTCGCCTCGGTCTACGGAGCAGACGCTACCGATTCTCTTGTGCGAAAAATGGACACCGAGCGTCCCGGCAGCGAACAGAGACTTGCTGTCGTAACAAACGCCACGATTTTCGGCGATGCCGGAAGCATCCATGACCAAAATCAACAAAGTTCGGTCGAATCCGCCATCCCCGTCATCCAGGCGTCTTCCGCTGAAGTGATTGACGAAGCAGATTCACCGCCTGCAGTTCCGCCGGACGGTGCCGAGCAGGAAGCATTCCCCGTCGACCTGCCGACAATCCTGCGACTTGCCGGTGGCCGCAACTGGGCCGTACAACTGGCTGGTGAACGAATCCATCAGGCCCAGGCCGATGTCATGGCGGCAGAAGCAATGTGGCTGCCATCGCTGAATGTTGGCGTCGGCGCCACAAAACACGAGGGACAGATCCAGGCGACGACAGGTGAGATCCTGGATGTCAGTCGAAATTCACTGTTTGTCGGTGGCGGAGCCAAGGTTGCCAACGCCCCACTGACTGGTGGTGCTGGAGGACCGGCCCGACTTTTTCTTGACCTGTCGATCGCTGACGCATTATTTCAGCCACTTGTCGCCCGGCAGAAGTCATGTGCAGCTCAGTATCACCAGGCGGTCGCCTTTAACGACGCGCAACTGGAAGGCACGTTGGCATACTTCGACCTGGTATCGGCGCAGGGCGAAGCCGCGATCAACGCAGAAAACCTCTCTGACGCAGCGGGATTATTGTCCATGACCCAGGCGTTTGTGGCAGCCGGAAAAGCGTCTCCTGCGGAAGTATCGCGTGTTCAGGTGATTGTCGCCAATCACCAGCAGTCCGTGGTAGACGCTCAACTGAAGATCAGACTGGCATCCAGCGAACTGATTCGCATTGTCCGCCTTGATCCGTCACAGCTGTCCACGGAAGCCTTGTTGTACAGCGCCGACGATCATCTGTTGCCGATTGAACTGATATCTGAAGCATCCGATCTGAGCGCTCTCATCGCACAAGGGCAAGGGGCGCGGCCGGAAGTCGGTGAACAACACGCCCTGACCCAGGCACAACTGGCCAACAATAGAAATCAGGAACTGCGGCCCTTCATTCCCAGTCTGAACCTGGGTGTCTCAGCAGGAGGATTCGGTGGCGGCATGGGCAGCGATATCGACCGTTTTGATGGACGAGCTGACATTGATGCGATGTTGGTATGGGAGGTTCGCAATCTGGGCTTCGGTGAACGGGCAGCTCGCGGCGAAACCAGCAGCCGATACCGCCAGGCGGTTCTCCGCAGCCATCAGGTTCAGGACCAGATCGCGGAAGAAGTCCGGAGTGCGTGGCATCGCGTCCGCGCCGGGCGGCAGAGAATGGACATTTCCCGTGACAACGTCAGTGAGGCCGTGCGACTGGTCGACATGAACTTTGAGCGCATTCGAGGTCTTGAAGGCCTGCCGTTGGAAGCCATCCAGGCACTCCACGCTGTCAGTCAGGCCCGGCTGAGTTACCTGCGAGCGATCGTGAAGTACAACAAAGCTCAGGCAGATCTGCTGCGAGCGATCGGACGCCCCATTCCCAACGCCACATCGGCTGCAGAACCGAACGCTTAAGGCCGCATCTCGATCGGCAAGCGACGTGTGAACACTGTCGGCTGGATTACCTTCCCGCTCCGGACCGAGCCACCCTTTCACCGACCTTCAGGCCGCTGCTGATACCGACGGACGCCGCGTCGTTAAACGCGATCACAACGCGACGCGTCGACGGCTTTCCGTCTTCAACGACGGTAACGAAGTAATTCCCGGCACTGTCTTTGCCGACGGCGGTTGTCGGAACGACCGGCAACAGACTGCCGCCTTTCCAGTCTTTGCGGATCACCGTCAGTGTACCGTACAGCCCCGGTTTCAATTCCACCTTCTTTCCACTGATGGTATCCACAGCCGGATTCTCAAGGTGAACTTCGACCTGCATCGTTCGGGTTTTCGGATCCAGTATGCCGGCTGTTCGAGTCACCTTGCCCGCAAACGCCTGGCCTTCCAGGCCACCGATCGAATCAAAAATGACGGCCTGACCGGGCTGAACCTTTCCGACATTGTTGTTGGGCACGGCGACCATGATTCGCACTTTGCTGACCTGAGTCAGTTCAAAGACCGGCATGGCGGCTGAGTTATTTTCGGCCGGCTGTACGTAGCTCCCCAGGTCCACCGCCCGCCTTGTCACGACACCATCATAGGGCGCCCGCAGGACCGTGTAATCCATCATGGTTTTCAGTCGGTCCACCGTAGACCTGGCGACCGTCACCGTCGCTTCTGCACTCGTTTTATCTGCCTTAGCCTTGCGGACAGACGCTTCGGCAGCCTGGATGTTGGCTTTGGCGGCCTGAACGTCGGCCTTAACACTTGCCAGCGCAGCCTTGGCGACGTCAACGTCAAATCGTGCTTCATCCAGATTGTCCTGACCTATGGTGCCGGCGGCTGCAAGTCCCGACAACCGCCGCAGTTTGGTTTCGTTCAGTTTCAGCATCGCCTGTTTTTCAGCAGTGCGTGAATTCACCTGATCCAATGCAGCCCTGCTCTGCAGGACGACTGAATCCGCTTCAGCGATGGCCGCTTCTGCCTGCGTCACGGCGCTCAGGGTCTGC
This sequence comes from Fuerstiella sp., assembly GCA_024230215.1. Lineage (GTDB taxonomy): Bacteria > Planctomycetota > Planctomycetia > Planctomycetales > Planctomycetaceae > Fuerstiella. The sequence continues at coordinate 5,090 of JAAERP010000488.1, forward strand.
GCAACCATCGCAGTTTTCTCTGCCAGTTCGTTTTGCATCTCCGGAATGTCCAGCACTGCAAGAACATCGTCTTTTTTTACTCTCGAACCAACGTCCACTTCAAGCTTGTTCACGATGCCAATGGATTTCACGTAGCCACCGAGTTTTGCTCTGATTTCCGTGTCCTGAAACCCGTGCACGGACGCCCCCTGCAACTCGATTACCTCGCGATGCTCTCGGCCCTGCACAGTCACGGTTTTGACCTGACCATACGCCTGATGAGCGGCTGCGGTTCCAGCAACAAAAGCGAACGCCAGCACGACGTCTCGGATCCAGCCGGCTATTGGTGAGGAATGAGTTGAGTTTCGCATGGTCAAGTCTTCTGATGAACGCAGATTGGTTGAAGAACCGATCAAGGCAAACGCGTTACGCCCAGGCCTTTACTTCTTCGTCGTTGATCTCAGGTTGCCGCTTGAAGATCACGTACAGACAGGGAACGACAAACTTTGGCAACAGAGTCGCCGCGATGACCGCACCGACGATCGTGCGGGCCAGCGGTTCGTCCGCTTCTCCGCCGGCAAATCCGATGGCCATCGGCAATAGAGCCAGAATCGTTGTCACAGAGGTCATCAAAATCGGCCGAAACCGAACGATGGCCGCATCAACAATGGCCTGATGCACCGTCGCCCCCTGTGCCAGCCGGTGATTGGCAAAGTCCAGTAACACAATGGTGTACTCGACCACGATGCCAATCATCATGATGATGCCCATGAACGACTGGATGTTTAGTCGCGTGTCCCAGAACGTCAGCACGAAGGCCACACCGATGAATCCAAGTGGCACGGTCACCATTACGATCAGCGGATCAACAAATGAGCGAAACTGGGCCACCATGACCAGGTAAACCAGCAATGTGGACAGCACGAGCCCCAGCGCGAAGTCGACAAAAGAATCCCGCATGGAACGAATTTCACCCTGCAGTTCGACAGTGAAACCCGTAAAGCCTTCGCCGCCAATCTTGTATCGAGTGGGCGAATTCAGGCCGATCGCCGACAGTATATTCTGAAACCACACCGGATACTGAGCCACGGCGGCTCGGGAGTCGGCAGCAGCTTGTAACTGCAGCGGATGCCCTTCGGTCGTCAGTGCGTCCTCGATCTCTGCGACGACCGTGCCCAGATCGTAGCCGGGCTCGACGTTGGCATAGACGTCGGTCACTCGAGTAATGTTGCGATGGTTAATCACCGACGGCCCCGTGACATTGGTGATAATGTCGGCCACTTCCTCCAGGAAGACGATGGGACTGTCGGCGCCGCCACCCTTGACCGGGATCTTGCGCAACGTATCCAGCGAGTTGATTTCCTCTTCATAATACTGCGTTCCCAGAAAGTAGTGATTGCCGTTCTTGGGGTCGATCCAGAAGGCCGGGTCAAAGTTGATCGAACTGTTCGTTGAACTGACCAGACACTTCATCACCTCTTCCGGCGAAACACCACGGTCCAGCGCTCGTACCCGATCGATTTCAACACGAATCATGGGATAATCGATTCGCTGAGCGACTCGAACATCGATCGCACCCGGCACGCCCTTGATCGTATCGATCAGGTGATCGGCGATCTTGTGGGCAGTTTCCAGCGTGTAGCCAGTGACCTGAAAATGGATCGGCGACGGTTCACCCATGTTCAGTGCTGCTGTCAGAATGCCGCCGGTGTCAAACGCAAAGTCAACGTCCGGAAACTGATCGTTTAACTTCGTTCGCAGGATTTCGACTTTTTCAAAAACGTTTCTGTTCCCTTGTGCCAGTTGAATAAGAATGAACGAATCCATTGCGCCGGTGTTCGGCGTATATGCTGCCGGCCAGTCCAGCAGGACACCGATATTTGCGATCAGCATACTGCAGAGGGAATCAGCCTTTGCCGCTTTGACTTCTTCCGCAGTCAACACACGATCTTCGCCGTTGGCGTATTTCGCTTTTGTGACCGGATAGACGGAATCCGCCGTCGGGTTATCAGGCGCCGGGTCACCGAGTTCTTCAACGATGACATTTTCGATCTTCTTGACGATATCCCGTGAACGCTCAAGCTTCGTACCGGACGGAGCTCGCACGTAGATTGTAAACTGTCCGGAATCGACTGGCGGGAACAACTCCCGGCCGGTGTTGCTCGCCATCACCAGCGACAACACAAACAGCCCCGCCGCGACAGCCAGCACCAGCCACCTGGCCTTCAGGGAACCCAGCAGCAGAAGGCGGTATCCGTTTACCAGCCAGCCTTTGGCCTGGTCAGCCGATTCGAAAATGTCCGTCTTTTCTTCGGCCCTCTTCCGCATAAGTTTGGCGGCGGCCACCGGCACAAAGAAGATGGCGATCAGAAAGGACGCGACAACCGCAAACAGCACTGCAACAGCCAGCGGTGTGAACAGATACCTGGCCAGCCCTGACAGAAATATCACGGGAAAGAAGACAACCATGAATGTGACCGTGGACACGAACAGCGGCACGATCACTTCATGAGTACCGTCCTGGGCAGCGCGCAGGTAGCCCTTATCCATCTGCATGTGCCGTTCGACGTTGTCCAGGACAACGATGGCCTGGTCGATCAGAATCCCGACCGCAAGGGCCAGCCCTCCCAGAGTCATCGCGTTAATCGTATTGCCGGTAAAATAGAGTCCGATCAACGACGTCAGAATCGAAATCGGAATCGCCAGCACGATGACGAGTGTCGCTCGAAAGTTGCGTAGAAACAGAAAGACGACAGCTCCCGCAAACAACGCGCCCAGCAACCCGGCAATCCACAGCGCGTCAACGCTCTCACGCACTTTGACGGACTGATCCATCACAACTTCCAGACTCAGGTTAACCATCCTGGGGTCGTCTGAACCGTCCGGACGCTGTCGTTCTTCTTTCAACCGCGCCGTGATCTCTTCCAGTTTTTCGTGAATGCGGTCGACAATTTCAATGGTGTTCGAACCAGGCTGACGGTACACGGGCACATAGACCAAAGGACGACCGTTGACGCGCACGATGTTGGACTGAATCTGCTTCGTATCTTTGACTTCGCCCACATCCCTGAACAGTACAGGCTGGCCACCAGGTCCGATCTTGATCGGCGCATCATTCAACTTGGAGACTTTATCCGGAATCGCGTTCGTGTAGATATAGAATTCACTGTCACCAATCTTGGCGCTACCAGCAGGAATCAGAACGTTCTGCCGCCGCAGTGCCTGATGCACTTCCATAATCGACAGGTTGTGGGCCACCAGCTTGTCCGGATTCACGTAAGCCAGAATACGACGTAACGTTCCGCCATTCACGGCCGGCGCAATGACTCCCGAAATGGACTGCAGATTGTTCCGCAGATTCTTGTAGGCAACGTCGTAGAGTTCAGCGTCCGTCATGTCCGGATTGGAAACCGAAACCAGGCACAACGGCACGCTGGCGGTGGGGTCGAAGGGCATCACCATCGGCGGAATCGTGCCCGGCGGCAGGTAGAACATGTCGCTCATCGCGTACATACTGACCTGGCTTAACGCTTCAGCCTGACTGACATCCGGATGAAAGAAATCCTTCACCACACAGACGCCCTGCATCGCTTTGGCTTCCTGGTGTTCAATACCCGACGACTGTCCGGTCCACCGCTGCAGCCGGCTCATGATGTCCTGTTCCATCACCTCCGGGGGCATACCGGGATAGAAACAGACGATCTGTGCGGCCGATGTTTCGAAGGTTGGCAGCAGGTCGGCTGGAATCTTCATCACACTGATACAACCGATCACAGCGACCATCAGCACGATCACGATCACCAGGTACGGGTTCTTCAGCGCAGCTCGAATCATGTATGCAGAATTCCCCGATACGCGATCGATGCAGGTCGAATCGCGACAGAAGTATGATGTCCTTCCGTCAAGATTGACCGGCAGCCGGAAAGCTATTGGCTTTCAGACGGGGAGCAACCGCTCCTGGCAAACCGAATGTGACGGATCATGGGGGGGAGTCTCGCACAATCGTCAGGCAAGAACAATGCAGGACAGGTGCCCCCGCGGCAGGGAAAACCGGGACAATCCCGGTCTTTTCAAAGGACCGCAACATACAGACAACAGACTCACCGTCAGCGGGCTGGTGGATCTCTGACTCATTGACAGAACGACGTCACACGCGGATCGCATCGACGGCGGAATGGTCTCGATCTTCCGGCCCCAGGCGGTCCTTCGTGCCCATCGCGGTCAGCATCGTGTTGTAGACATCCACACCTTCGGCATTGACATCCATAATGTGACCGGTTTTGAAGCGACCGTTGGCTCCGGAAATCGCGTGAAAGATCCCGGACAATTCACGCTTGACGTCATTGTGGCGGCCGTCACCAGATTCTGTGGAAACCGTGATCATCGAATTTTCCAGGATCGTCTTCCCGTTGGCATCGATGGAATCCTTGTCACAAAGGCGCCCCAGAAAGTAGGCGACTTCGCGCATCTTCATGTGAATGTGAGCTCGCAGTTGTTCGTTCTTCTTCTTTTCATTGAACTTGTGCCACCATTCGTGGCTGCACCCTTTGTCACCGGATGCGTTCTGGTCCTTTGCGTCATTCATGCTGTAGACCAGGCGTCCATCATATTCGTAGTCGCCCGTAATTCGGAGCCGTTCTCCTGCCGCCAGAAATGTTAGCGCGCCAAAACGAACCCGGTCCGTTTGAACGGCCAGAGCGTACAGGTCCGCCAGCAGCCGCCATTCGGTTGTCAGATCGTTCAGCTTCATGTCGATACCCTGCCCGCCCGGATCGGCCGATCCGCCATGAGCCAGGTTTGAACGAGGTGGCAGTTTGGCTGCACCTTTGGGGCTGTCCTTCATCTCGAAGGCTCTTTGTTCGAATTCCCGTATGCGGTCCAGATGATCAGCAACTCGCGCACGAGACGTGGTCCCGAGTGGAGAATTCTCACCTGTATAAAACCGATACTGATCAACAACGGAATCCAGCACGCTGCGTTTCAGTCGCTTGCGTCGCGCGCCTGTGTCGTCACTGGCCAACGCGAACGATCCAAAAACGCGATCGAACACATCACGTGGACGTTCCTGCATTGTAGCCGCAACAGTACCATCCGAGTGATAACTGTGCACATACCGACTTACTCGACTGCGGCGGAAGAATGTGCCGGCGTTCAACGTCGGAACCATGCCTTTCGGCAGACCATCAGGATAATGCATCTTTCTGACAACCTGATCAATCGACGGCCCCCCCGCCTTGGCTTCGCCGTCCGGAGGTTCTGCTGTAAACGCGGCCGACGCTCCATCGAAGTGGGCGTTGATTCCTGATTCGTCACAGCGAACCTGATCGACACCGCGCATGATAAGCAGCTTGTCACGGAACGGCTTCAGAGGTTCCAGAACACCGTCATAACCTTCCGCCTGCAGCGGAGCAGGAATACCCAGACCAAAAAAGACATTGAATGCCCGTACGGGGACAGCGGCGCCAGCCTCTTTCGCGGCAGCAGTCATCGCTGCGCTGGCGGTCATTTCTTCCAGCAGTGGCAGACCGATGGCAATTCCACCCAGTCCCTTGAGTGTCGTACGACGGTGAATGTTTCGTGTCATCATCTATGGCCCTGAATAATCGCCTGGCGGCATGGTGTCGTTTCGCCCGGAATGAAACTCTATTCGGCTGCAGCTTCCGTCTTCGTCGTCTGTACAAGGTCGCTGGCGACAATCGCCGTGATGAGTGCAGACCATGTTCCTCCATTTGCAGAAGCAGCTTTGTGTATGTTATCGACAATAGCCGCGTCCTCAGCGACCAAAGGACGACCCACGGCGAATTGCGCCACTTTCCACGTCAGCGTCTGACTGACTCGGTCACTGTTGGCCAGCAAGTCCATTAATTCGGCCGAATCGGCAAACTGAACAGCTTTTGCGGTACCCGGAAACAGGATTTCTCCATCGCCACGCAGCTTGTTGCCATGTTCATCCGTATCGTGGTACGCGCCGACGCCATCAAACTTCTCCAACGCGAAAGCCAGTGGTTCGAATCTTGAGTGACAGCCTCCACAACTGGCATTCGAAATTCGCTGCATGGCGATACCGCGCTGAGTCAACCCGGCCCTGGTGGGAGTGGGAGTCGTGTCAATTCCGGGTGGTGGATCATTAACGACGCCGCGGAGCAGTTCCTGCATGACCAGAAGTCCGCGAGTCACCATGGACGCGTTGTCTCCGCCGACAGTCAGAAGGCTGCCCTGTGTCAGCAGTCCGCCGCGGCCGGCGACTTTTGAAAGATCATATCGCTGCACTTCACTGCCCTGCCCCTCAAGGCCATAGAACTTCGCCAGTCTGGGTGTGGCGAACGTCACCTGCGCATTTAACAACGCAGATAAAGGCTGTTCCTGCTTCCAGACCACTTCTTCAAAATAGGCCAGCGTCTCCTGACGCATGTCGGCGGCAAGCTGCGGATCCCAGTCTGGAAAACGCTCCGCGTCGGGTCGCAGGTTGTCAAGGCGACCAAGATTCAACCAGTCGGTCGCAAACCGCAGCGACTGCCGTACGGCTCGCGGGTCCTGCAGCATTCTGATGGCATGTTTCTCAGCATCCCATGCCGCCAGCTGCCCTGACTCAGCGGCTTTCATGAGTTCCTCGTCAGGCGGAGCTCCCCAGATAATGTAACTCATTCGTGATGCAAGTTCGTAGTCGCTGACCGGCAGCGAAGTTCCGTCACCTCGCTGAGATTCCACCCGGTAGATGAAGCGTGGTGACTGCAGCATCGCCTCGATCACATAACTCATCGCTTCTTCAAACGTCCCTCCGGCACTGGCGACTGTGGTTGTGATGCCTCGATAGGCAATGACATCACGTTCGTCGATGGGGCCTCGCAGCAGCCATCGCCCGACTTTCGAAATCGCTTCGCCCATGTCCTTGTCGGTGAACTTCTGCCTCTTCGAATACTTCTGAACGAAACGTTTCACGTCCATTCGACTGACGATGATCTCCGCCAGTGCGGCATAGGCATTGACGTGTTGAAAGTCGACACCAAGGTTGTAAGCCGTATTACTGAAGCCATCGGCCCTCAGATCGCGAGGCAGAATCTCGCGGGCTTCTTTTTCGATATCCACATCGACGGCTTCGCGGACGGTCGCGATGTACTCGTCCACAGTCAGTCGTCGCACGAAATTCTGATTTTCGCTGCCATGTGCATAGATCGCCGGGTCGATCTGGTCGAGTGTCCATGTGGCACCTTCGTCGATCCACTTCTTCAACGCGGTATTCTCAGCGACCGACAACGGCAGTCGCTCGTGAGGCATCGATCCGGATTCAACAGACGCCCATAACGGACTCCCTGCCGACTTCCCGGGCAGAATGACTTTACCGTTTTCGCCGCCGCGAAAAGCGGTAACTTTCTTTGACAGGTCCAGGCCGCTTTCATGCGTCGCTGAATCGTGACATTCCAGACAGTGCTTTGCGAACAGCGGTGCAACCACCATTTCGAAGTGCTTTGCGGCAGCCCTTTGTCTTCTTTCAGCAATCAGTTCTTCCGACGGCTGGCCATCCGGCCCTGCGTCGAAATTCTGAGTCACTTCATTCGCATTGAGTGATCGACTGTAAATCGCAACCAGATGTAACGTACCCAGCCATGGTCGGTCCTTCGACAGCTCGTTGACCAGGCCGAGACGATATGATTCGTCCCATCCGGAGGCATTGCCACCAATCCGCTTTTCAGCAGTCTGCTTGCCGTTCACGTAGATTCGGGTTTCTCCGTTCTTCGCGTGCGTGTACGTCACGTGAGTCAAGTTTGTCTTCGCGGTTCTTACAGGCGACAGCAGCGATGGAACTCCGTTCCTGCTGGTCTTTGTTGTTCGTAGTCGAACCTCAAACCTGTCGCCATCCTGACCGAACGTGAAGTTTCGGTTGCTGGAGTCCTTCGAAATCGTGACTACTCTGGCTGGCCCATCCTGCTTCGTGTCTCTTGGCTGAACCCAGGCCTCGACAGAGATCTCTCCTGATCGACGAACAGCACTGATCAACCTTGCTGGCGGCTGGTCTGTCTGAATGATCGTGGGCTTGAGAATTTTCAGTCCGCCATCGACTCGCCTCACAGCATTGGTATCCGTGATCTTCAAATCGATGGCGGCGCCAACGTCGGCTCGGTCACTGACGACGCCTTCAGTGCCCCCTGCGAAATCATAAAGAACCTGCAGACCGCTGGTGACGCGATGATCTGCGGCGATACTGGTACGGCTAAGCACACTACTCATGAGACAGAGTGCTGCCGTATGTACGATGAATGGTAAAATTGTTGACCGCAATGATTGCATGAGTGATTCCTTTAGCCCAACGTCTTGTTCGATGTGTGATGAAATTACAATGTCTGAGGCGTCTCCGAACTGAGTTGAAAGGCTTTCGGCAGCGTGATCCTGGTGCCCGCATGCAGGGAACGCCATTTGATTCAGATCTCTCACCGTGCCATCAATTCAAGGCGCGAAATCGCGGGATACACGAAACAACAGTCGCAGTCCGTCGGAACAGTGGCATCTGCTCAACGCGATTGAAATAATGCGACGACAGCAGATTCCGCCTCCGTTTTCTTTCATCGTGACCCATCCAGAGTTCCCCATGAACAAAGCCGTCCTTGCAGCAACACTTATTACCGCGATCGCAGTACCAACGACGACCAGTGCCAGCGAGTGGTCTCGTTTTCGTGGGCCCAACGGAACAGGCATCGGCAGTGGAGATTCGATTCCGGTCGAGTTCACTGAAGAAGACTTCAACTTCAAAACGAAGTTGCCCGGGGGATCCGGCTGCGGTTCTCCGGTCGTCTGGGGCGACAAGGTATTTGTTCTGAGCGCCAACCCGGAAGATGCTACTCGTTACATGGTTTGCATTCACGCAACCAGGGGAGACATTCTCTGGCAGAAGGAATTCAAGTCTAAAACTCATCACCTGCATTCTCGCAGTAGTTTTGCTTCGTGCACGCCGACCGCAGACGAAGAACGAGTTTACGTGGCGTGGTCAACTCCGGAGGAAACACTGTTCAAGGCCTTCAATCACGACGGCACGGAAGCGTGGAGTATCGACCTTGGCACGTGGCAGAGTCAGCACGGTTTCGGTACATCACCAATCATCTACAAAGACCTGGTGATCCTGCACAATTCACAGCAGGCGAACCAGTTGAACGAGGGGGAAAAACCAGGCAAAAGCCGCATGATGGCGTTCGACCGCAGGACCGGAAAAGAGAAATGGACAAAGGAACTGATCTCCATAAACGTGTGCTATTCCGTGCCATTCATTCATCAATCCGCTGACGGAAGGGACGAGCTGGTCTGTTCCAGCACTGGAAACGGCATTTTCAGTCTTGATCCCATGACGGGCAAACAGAACTGGGCCGTCAATGACGGACTGTTCAGCATGAGAACCGTTGGCTCGCCGGTCGAAGCCGGAGGTCTGATTTTCGGGAGCACGGGTTCCGGACGTTATTCCAGTAATTACATCGTGGCCGTCAGGCCGGGCAAAGATGCTGAGCTCGCTTACAAGATCGAAAATGGCAACAACTTCAAAGCACCCTACGTTCCGTGCCTTGTTGCGGATGGCGACCTGGTATTCTGCCTGTACGACAAAGGATTCGGCAGCTGCATCGACGCAAAGACGGGAGAGATCTACTGGACAGAACGAACAGGCGCAGCGTTTTCCGGTTCACCCGTGCGAATTGGTGATCGCATTTATTGCGTCGATGAAGCCGGTGTGGTGTGGGTATTCGCTGCGTCGCCGGAATACAAGCTGTTGGCGAAAAACGATCTCGGTGAAGAAAGCCGTTCCACGCCGGCAGTCGCCAATGGTCAGCTCTATCTACGGACGTATTCACACCTGATCAGCGTCGGCGGAAAGTAGTGCCTCTTCGAGGCTTGACCATTGGGCTGGAAGTTCGCTTTCGGACTTCGTATTGCACTACAAATCGTCGCTCCAACCCCGATTATCAAACTGGACCGCGCAGAAGTCGCCACACGCATTGCGGAGTTGACGTGGGCATCGGTCCGGCCTGCTCCGACTTACGGCTGATTGCTGATCGCGGACTTCACACCGACCTGCGCCCAGACATAATTGGCACACGGAACGACAATCACACTGTCAGACGAATCGATGACGCGCTGCAGTTCAGTGTCCGTGGATATCGGCAGCATGCCAAGGTCTTCAACGAATTGGGCGTCCAGGTTACTGAGCAGAAAAACCTGTGACGTCCGGAGTGCATGAATAAGTTGAGTCACCTCAACCGCGTCTTCCGGCGGATCGTCGCTCAGTGACTGCAGCAGGTCCTCCGGTGAGTTGCTGCGGCGGAACATTTCCAGGCCCGGACCGATGTGGGCAGGTAACTCAGCGACCACGGCGATCCGACCGTCATCGCCGACTATGCGGGCTGCTGTTGCCAATGCCGCACCGAATTGTCTCCAGCCGAAATCGGAATTACCGGGTATTGACACGACGGCCAGATGGATTTCCTCTTCAAGCGTCAAACAGTACTGCTCGTTCAGATGCTGCTTCCCGGCAGCCATCGCCTCATCTGTCGCTCCACAGAAGACACTGTCAATTCCACCAGCAGGACCAGGGATGATCTGAACGGTGAACTGAGTTCCCAGCAGCCAGCCAATTTCGTCAACCAGTTCGCGCAACGGCCGCTTGTCCTCCGGCATCAATTCCGAATTGCAGTCCCGTTTCGCCGACCTGATTGCATCGACGTCTGAGAACGCAGGATAGATTGCGCCACTGGTACCTCGATAGCCAAGCAACGCGTCAAAGCCAATCGTCCCGATGCTGATGATGAAGTCTGCGTCCGTCAGATAGTGTGACAGATACAGCCGTTCGCCACCTGCGGAACTGGCCAGGTATCGTCGCTGATCTTCGTCGGTTGGATCGTGTATATGTGCGGCCAGTTGACTTCTGACGTGCACCGGTAGTTCGTCGACAACGCTCTGACTGCCGGATCCACCACTGCTGGCAGGCAGCAGCAACGTGACATCCAGCTCGTCCGTGTCTAGTTCCTGAAACTGTGCCCACACCTGAGTGACGACGTCAACAACGTCCGGTGTTTCAGGATCAATGACAATCACGACGCGGTCGCCGGGCACAACACATTCGGACAACACGGGCAGGCCGAGTGGATTCAGCAGTGCCGCCGACAGTTTGTCCGGTTCGTCATTTTCTGTAGTCGAGTGAACAACCGTGCCATCGGGCAGATTGAGCTTCGCAACAGAAGTTCCACTGGTAAGTTGCAGGTGCATGAATACGATCAGACGGAGAGCAAACGGTTACAGGTACGTTCCTGATCGGTGTTTATACCCGTCGGTAAACTCGCCGTGTCACCAGAACCGTACTGTCTCTCTGAATTCCGGTTTTTTTCCGCCACGCTTCTCAACATGAGGTGAGCAATTATCAGTACGACGACCTCAGAACCTTCCACAGGGCCAACAAAGAAAGCCCGGCGTCCTGAAGACGCCGGGCTTTGTCGTTTCTGCTCGATCAACGTCGGATCAATATCGGATCAATATCGGTAGTGTGAAGGCTTGTAAGGGCCGTCGACAGGTACGTTGATGTAATCTGCCTGTTCCTGAGAAAGCACTTCCAGCTTCACGCCCAGCTTGCCAAGGTGCAGGCGGGCCACTTCTTCGTCCAGTTCCTTCGGCAGCATGTGGACGCCGATGTCGTACTTGTCGGTTTCCTGCCACAAAGCCAGCTGAGCCATCACCTGGTTGGTGAAGCTGTTGCTCATCACGAATGACGGATGACCGGTGGCACAACCAAGATTCACCAGACGACCTTCGGCCAGAACGATGATCGCCTTGCCGTCGGGATAGACATACTTGTCGACCGGGCCACCTTCGTCAGCCGGTGTCTTGATTCTGACAGTTTCGATGTCCGAACGATCAATCAGGTAGGCAATCTGAACTTCGCTGTCAAAGTGACCAATGTTGCAGACGATGGCCTGATGCTTCATCTGGTCCATGTGTTCCCCACGAATGACGTCTTTGTTACCGGTCGTGGTTACAAAGATGTCACCGATGGCAGCGGCTTCGGCCATGTTGGTAACCTGAAAACCCTCCATCGTGGCCTGCAGAGCACAGATGGGATCGATTTCTGTAACGATGACTCGAGCACCCAGGCCGTCCATGGCGGCGGCACAGCCTTTACCGACGTCGCCATAACCGCAGACCACAACAACCTTGCCGGCAACCATCACGTCGGTGGCTCGTTTAATACCGTCCGCCAGTGATTCACGACAACCGTAGAGATTGTCGAACTTACTCTTCGTGACGGAATCATTGACGTTGATGGCCGGTACAGCCAGCTTGCCTTCTTCCATCATCTGATGGAGACGGTGCACGCCGGTCGTGGTCTCTTCGGACAGCCCTTTGATGTCGCCCAACAGTTCAGGAAACTTTTCGTGAACCATCAGCGTCAGGTCGCCGCCATCGTCCAGGATCAGGTTAAGCGGCTGACCGTCGGGGAAGTGCAGCGTCTGTTCGATACACCAGTCGAATTCCTCTTCGGACATACCCTTCCATGCGTAGACGGGAATTCCGGCAGCAGCGATGGCCGCAGCAGCGTGGTCCTGAGTGGAAAAGATATTGCAGCTGGACCAGGTAACATCAGCCCCCAGAGCCGTCAATGTCTCGATCAGTACCGCCGTCTGAACGGTCATGTGCAGGCAGCCCGCAATTCGAGCACCCCTTAATGGCTGAGACTCTCCGTGCTTCGCCCGCAGTGCCATCAGGCCCGGCATCTCGATTTCGGCGATCTCAATTTCCTTGCGGCCCAGTTCTGCAAGTTCAATGTTGGCAACTTTGTAGGGGAGCTTTTCCGATACGGCGCTCATGTCTGACGGTCTCTTTGTGGAAAGGAGTTGGAGAAATTGGTGTCGTCCGACACCGAAACGTTAGGGAGAATCCGGAGAATTTTCCGGTTCGCAACCATCGCGGCAGAGAATCTTTGCAGGAAACAGCCAGTCAGGCTTGACGGCATAGAGGCGATGAGCTGCGAAAGATATGCGATTTCGCATCAAAAAACAAGGAAAATTGGCAACATTGGAGCCAGCGGTTGACAGTAAAAACGCAGCCAAAAAGTCCGGTCCTGGGGTGAGACCACGGTTCTGCCGGCGTGGCGGACTGCCGTCGCCATCAGTCGATCGGTTCAGTTGTTTGAATTGCGACTCAGCTCAGCGAATCCTGATTAACGCTGCCTTGTCTGCTGGTTACACTTTGCGCTCTCCCACCCATTCCTGCCTGCAGAACGAGTCTCCAACATGAGGCATTTGTGCCCCGTTCCCCTGTTGATCCTGACGACTCTGATCCCCTCTGCTATGGGCGTAGATATTCGTTTTAACCGCGACGTGCGTCCAATTCTGTCCACGAAGTGTGTCAAATGCCACGGCCCGGACGCCGCTCACCGCGAAGCTGAGCTGCGTCTGGATCAACCTGTCGGCATTCAGCAGACATTTGAAGGTGGTCTTGCTGACAGCGAGGGCTGGGCTCGAATCATATCAAAGGACCTCGATACGGTCATGCCGCCGCCGGACGCCCACGTGAACCTGAAGCCGGAAGAGATTGCCACTATCAGGGCCTGGATCAAAAGCGGTGCTGCATCAGAAGGACACTGGTCGTTTATCACTCCCGTGAAACCAGTCGTACCCTTCGCGGTAATACCGGATAACGCGGACACGAAGGGACCGCTCACGGTCGAAGAATCTCTTGGAAAAGAATGGATTCGCAACCCCATTGACGCGTTCATCCTGCGACGGCTGGTGGCCGAAGGACTGCAACCAAACCCCGACGCCGACAAAGAACGCCTGCTGCGTCGCGTGACCCTGGATCTGACAGGCCTGCCCCCAACAATTGCGGAAACAGACGCCTTTCTGGCCGACAGCTCCAACGGTGCCTATGAAGACGTCATCGACCGACTGCTGAGGTCGGCGCACTTTGGCGAACGCATGGCGGTGGTCTGGATGGATGCGGCGCGCTACGGCGATACCAGCGTGTTTCACGCAGACGGCCCGCGCGACATGTGGCCGTGGCGCGACTGGGTTATCAGTGCCTACAACAGCAACAAGCCGTTCGATCAGTTTACGGTCGAACAGCTGGCCGGTGATCTGCTTCCGAATTCGACGACACAGCAGAAAGTGGCGACGGGTTTTCTGCGGAACAACGCAACGACGGACGAAGGCGGATTGATCGAAGAAGAATATCGTGTGGAATATGCGATTGATCGCGTGAAGACGACATCGATGGTATGGATGGGACTCAGCATGGAATGTGCTCAGTGCCACAACCATAAATACGATCCGATTACGCAGGAAGAATACTACAGCTTCTTCGCATATTTTAATCAGGCAGCGGATCGGGGTCGGCAGACGCGGAACGGCAACGAAGCTCCAGTCGTTGACATCTTCGAAGGGACCAGGATCGCTCAGGCAGATGGACTGCAAAGAGAACTCGACGGACTGCAACCGCGGCTCGACGCCAGATCAAAGGAATCAGAACCGCAGTTTCACAAATGGCTGACCAAAGCGTCAGCAGAAGCAGGCAGCCAGCCGTTGATCCCGACGGACATGACAGCCCATGTGCCGCTCGACGAAGGCAAAGGCCGCGTCGTCGCGGATACGGTGAATACCAAACGCAAAGGAAAACTCAACGGTCCAGTGAAATGGGCAGACGGAAGATTCGGCAAAGCCTTCGATTGCGACACGAAGAATTTCGTCGATCTGGGCAACGTCGGCGACTTCGATGGCAGCCATGGTTTTTCGTATGGAGCGTGGATCAAACCAAAAGGTGCCGCCAGTGGTGCGCCACTGGCCAGAATGAACAATGGGAATAGTTTTCGTGGCTACGACCTGCACCTGTCCGGTGGTGCGATTGAACCGCACATTATCAGCAAATGGCCGATCGATGCGATCAAGGTCAGTACGAAGCAGAAGCTGAAACCTGATACGTGGCAGCACGTCTTTGTGACCTATGACGGATCGAAGAAGGCAGCCGGCGTCAGGATTTACGTGGATGGCAAGTCCTGGGACTGGGACGTCAGGGAGGATCGCCTGGCTGGTACCATCAAGTCAAAAGGACCGTTCTATCTGGGTCGCCGCAACGGCGGATCGAATTACAATGGCCTGGTCGACGATGTTCGCATTTACGACCGCGTGCTGGCAGAATCCGAAGTCGCGGCATTGGCAGGTAACGATGTGATCACACCGCTGCTGGCGAAAGCTGTTGCAGCACGCTCCGATGCTGAAAACAATGTTCTGCGCAACCGCTACCTGAATGTTATCGACGAACCGTACAAGGCACTGGTACAGAAGCAGACGCAGCTGTCGTCGAAGATTGCGGAACTGCGCAAACCGATTGTCAACGTGATGATCATGAACGATGTACCTGAAATGCGCGAGACATTCGTGCTGGAACGAGGCAACTACGCGTCGCCGCTGAAGGATAGAAAAGTCGAACCGAACGTCCCGGCCGCCTTGCCTCCTCTGCCAGCCGGCGCGCCAGCGAACAGGTTGGGACTGGCCAATTGGCTGGTCGATCCAGATCACCCATTGACCGCTCGAGTTGCCGTAAATAACTACTGGACGATGCTGTTTGGCGAAGGCATCGTGCGTTCTCTGGAGGACTTTGGAGCTCAGGGAGTATGGCCCAGCCACCCGGACCTGCTGGACTGGCTGGCCGTCGATTTTGTGGAATCGCGATGGGACATAAAGCGGGCGATCAAACAGATGGTGATGTCATCGACGTACCGACAGTCGTCGGCTCAGACAGCCGACAAGCTGACCGCCGACCCGGAAAACCGACTGCTGTCACGTGGTGCCCGGTTCCGACTGCAGGCTGAATTCGTGCGGGACAACGCACTGGCTGCGAGCGGCCTGCTGGTACCGAGCGTCGGCGGACCTGGCGTGAAGCCCTATCAGCCGGCCGGCCTGTGGAACGAAGTCAGCCTGAACGGCAACCTGCGATTCGTGCAGGACAGCGGTGAAAAGCTGTACCGCCGATCCATGTACACTTACTGGAAACGGTCTGCACCGGCACCATCGATGACGATCTTCGACGCACCAACTCGCGAGAAATGTTCGCTGAGACGCTCCCGCACAAATACGCCGTTACAGGCTCTGGTGACGATGAACGATCCACAATTTGTCGAAGCCGCCAGAGCCCTTGCCCAGGTGGCATTACAAAGTGGCGGCAAGTCAGCGGAACAGCAGATCGTCTTTGTTTTCCGTCGAGCTGCCGGCGTGCGTCCAACGTCCGGGGTGCGTGCTATTCTGATGGAAGCATTCCATGAGGAGTTGGAACGATTCCAGGCCGACGCGGATATCGCCAGACAGTTGCTGGGCATCGGAGAATCCAAACGCGACGAATCTCTGGACGCAGCGACTCATGCTGCCATGACCGTCGTCACCAGCATGATTCTGAATCTGGATGAAACATTGACACGCGGCTGAATGCAAGGCCGCTCGTATGCCGCCGGGGCAACAAATCTCGATTTCAACAATATTGATTCCCGCCGGACATACCAGTCGCCACATTCTGAACCAACATGAAGTCGGCTGACACGCCGGCCCAACTGACGAGGATAGGTTTCATATGACGTCATCAAGTGACCTCCAACAGTCATTCACCAGCCTGCAGGCAACACTCAATCGCCGGGACCTGCTGGCGAACACAGGCCGACCGCTCGGCGCAGCCGCTCTGGCGTCACTAATGGGCACCGCTGCTGCGGCTCCGCCTGCTGTCACAACGGCGGCCGCCAACGGCGGCCTGCCCGACCTGCCACACTTTGCTCCCAAAGCGAAGCGAGTTATCTATCTGTTCATGTGTGGCGGGCCATCGCATATCGACACGTGGGATTACAAGCCGGAAGTTCGCAACATTCATGGCCAGGAGTTGCCGGAATCCATTCGCAACGGACAACGCATCACAACGATGACTTCCGGCCAGAAGTCCTTCCCGTGCGTGGCTCCCATGTTCAACTTTTCGCAGCACGGTCAAAACGGCACGTGGGTCAGCGAAATTCTGCCGCACACAGCAAAGCTGGTGGACGACATCACTCTGGTAAAGTCAGTACACACCGAAGCGATTAATCACGACCCGGCCATCACCTTCATTAACACAGGGGTCCAGCAGCCCGGCAAAGCCAGCATGGGAGCGTGGGTCAGCTACGGCCTGGGCAGTCCGAACAGGAACCTGCCATCATACGTAGTGATGATTTCAAAGGGCCCGGGACAGAAACAGGCGTTGTACAGTCGGCTATGGGGAAGTGGATTTCTGCCGTCACAACATCAGGGTGTGGCGTTGCGAGCCGGCAACAGTCCGGTCCTGTACCTGAACGATCCGGACGGCATCGATCGCGCAACTCGACGACGAATGCTGGACCGCATCGCGGCCATCAATCAGGAACACTTCAGCAGCTTTGGCGACCCGGAAACTCTAACCAGGATTGCTCAGTACGAAATGGCGTTTCGCATGCAGACATCAGTCCCGGGATTGATGGACCTGAATTCGGAGACGGCAGAGACAAAGGCTCTATACGGTCCCGATATCGAGGCACCGGGATCGTTTGCTCGCAATTGCCTGATTGCCCGAAAGCTGGCGGAACAGGGCGTGCCATTTGTGCAACTGTTCCACCGAGGCTGGGACCAGCACGGCAGCCTGCCAAAACTGATTCGTGGCCAGTGTAATTCCATCGATCACCCAATCGCTGGATTGATCACAGATCTGAAACAGCGGGGACTATTTGAAGACACACTGATTGTCTGGGGTGGAGAATTTGGCCGCACAATTTATTCACAGGGCAGTTTAACGTCCGACAATCATGGGCGCGACCACCATGGACGCTGCTTCACAATGTGGATGGCAGGAGCCGGCATCAAACGCGGTTTCGAATTCGGGAGGACCGACGATTACTGCTATAACATTGTCGAAAACCCGGTCCACATTCGCGACATGAATGCGACGATTCTGAATCAGGTGGGTATCGATCATGACCGTCTGACGTTCCGCTATCAGGGCCTCGACCAGAAGCTGACCGGAGCTGAACCCGCAGGGGTTGTAACGGACATCCTGGCTTAGCCACCATAAGACGCTCGTAACAAATCCGTGTCATCGCGAAATACATCACGGTCCCCCGGATGAATATCAGCGACAGAAGCCGGTGTTCCTGTAGTGCGCGGATGAATCCGGAACCCCGACAGCTCCGAAAAATCGGTCCGTTGTGTGGCGAATCGTTCAGACCCACCAGAAACATCTGTCTTTGCGTCTCCGTAAGGCTCAATATGAGCCTCAACATGGACGCATGATTTTCAGAAGGCCTGTATACCTCACAAGGGAAGAGGGCGAGGCACTTCCGTACGCTGTTCACAGCATTCAACAGCGACACGACCTGGGAGTCGAAAATGAGTTCTGACAAATTGATTTACATGATCGCCGCAGAACCTGCCGAGCGATCAACATTCGAACGCTACTTCCAGAAACATCAGTTCAACTGTCAGATTTTCGAAGGTATTGAATCGGCAGAATCGGCTCTTGAAGCCCGGACTCCGGACCTGTTCGTGTTGGCGGGGTCCAACATTTCCAGTGCCGACGTTTGCAGATTTGGCAGCTTTGTCGAGCAGCGTTCGGCCGCTCCGGTCATCGCTTTACTGACCAAACTACAGACGTCGATCGTTTCAGAAATGGCTGAATCCGACAACCTGTGGACAGCCGAATACCCGATTTCGCTGCGAGAGATTCGGGCGTCCATCGGCGAAGCTCTGGAAGACGATTAAATGTCGCAGACGGGCCTACGGTCCGTCATTGAAAAACGCATAGTCGCCACCTTCTGCACCAGCGTGGCACTCAATGCAGCCCTTCGGTTTCCCGGCAAGTCGGATGTTGCCCATCGGTGTGGCCTTTTGAGCGACCTTGCCATCCGCCAGGTACTTAACCCAGTACCAGTCACCAGCTTCGGGATTGTAGTTCGGCGTCTTGTACATCACCGTGACGGCCATCAGTTTCTGGCCGGTCGCGTCGTAATTCTCTTTAACAATGACGGAACCATTCGGCAGCTCCGCCGGCCGACCCGCCGCTTTGCGGTTCCGGTACATTTTCAGCGTAGCTCCATGAGGACTCTGCCCTGGGTAAATGTCATCCGTCTGACCGGGAACCGGTGCCCATTGTTTGTATTGGCTGTCGCGAAGGTAACGCCATAACTTATCTTCAAATGTCTGAGCCTGCTGAACGACGCGGCTGGATGAACCGCCGCCCTGGACGGTCGAGGCTCCCTGTGAAAGACCTCGGTTGATGATCACGTTGCCTCGTGAACTGGATTGACCGAACGCCGTTGTAGCCAGACAAACGGTGACCAAACCCATGATCGTGGTGGTGAACAAACTTCGATGGAACATAGACGATCCTTTCAATGAATGCCGCTACAGGATTCCAAAACAGGGGCAAGAGTCCGACAGTACTCGGCTATCTTCCGCGCCAGGTGTGTGACTGACTAACGATAAACTGCAGTCCTTACAGGAAATCACACGTCTGACATCGTTGGCTCAGGAAAGAGGTTGGCGATGTGTGTGATTTCACAAAGTAAGTAAGTTCCTGGTGATCCGGTCCGTCGCAGCCCATATCCGGCCGATTGCACAGCCGCCCGACTTACGAGTCATCATCGTTCTTTGGAGTCATCGTTAATGTCCAGCCTTCCGCAGCTGCAACCCCTGGACCGGCACAATCAGTTACTGCAGTCACACGTGGGCCCGCCAGACTGGCAGAATCCGTCGCCGGATGGACGCTACAACCTTGTCGTCATCGGTGCAGGTCCGGCAGGACTGGTGACTGCTGCCGGAGCCGCCGGTCTGGGAGCGAAGGTTGCCCTGATTGAACGCGACTTGATGGGCGGCGACTGCCTGAACGTCGGCTGTGTTCCGTCAAAGGGAATCATCAGCGCTGCCAGGGCCGCAGCGGCCGTCCGCGACTCAAGTGAATTCGGCATCGAAGTTCCCGACGGCTGGAACGCTGACTTCTCAAAAGTAATGGAACGCATGAGAAGCCTGCGGGCGGGAATGAGTCATCACGACGCGGCCACTCGGTTTGCGGAACTGGGCATCGACGTGTATTTCGGAGGTGGCAAATTCATCAGCAATGACACTGTCGAAGTAAGAGGCCAGCAACTGAGATTCAAACGAGCTGTCATCTGCGCGGGAGCTCGTGCAGCCGATCTTCCCATTCCTGGTCTGCAGGAAGTCGGAGCTCTGACGAATGAGACGCTGTTTTCACTGACCGAATTGCCGGCACGCATGGCTGTGATCGGGGGCGGACCGATCGGCAGCGAGATGGCTCAGAGTCTTGCTCGCTTCGGCTGCAAAGTCACCCAGATTGAAAAGGCGGCCCACATTCTGCCGCGCGAGGATTCCGACGCAGCGCTCGTGGTCCAGCGGGCAATGGAGCGCGATGGCGTTCGATTTGTCATGAACGCTCAGACAACACGAATGGAAAAACGCGGCGACGAAACTGTCGTTGTGTACGAACAGGACGGTCAGGAACACGAAGTTGTCGTAGGCAAGGTGCTGGTGGGCATCGGCCGCACGCCCAACGTAGACGGACTTGGTCTGGAAGCCGTCGGTGTGAAATACGATTCCCGTAGCGGCGTTGAGGTCAATGATCGTCTGCAAACGACCAACCAGATGATCTACGCCGCCGGCGACGTTTGCTCGCAATACAGGTTCACACATACTGCCGACTTTATGGCTCGCATCGTGATTCAGAACACGTTGTTCAAAGGCCGAGCCAAGGTAAGTGCCCTGACGGTTCCGTGGTGTACATACACGTCTCCGGAATTGGCACACGTCGGCATGGGGGCGAAGGAAGCGGCCACTCACGGCATCAAAATCGACACTTACACCGTCGAAATGAAGGACAATGATCGAGCCATTTTGGAAGCGGACACGGACGGCTTCGTCCGAGCCCACGTTAAAAAGGGAACAGACAAAATCGTCGGAGCCACGATCGTGGCCGCCAACGCCGGAGACCTGATCAACGAATTCACTCTGGCAATGACAGTAAACAGCAGAATTCCACGGTGGAAAAAGACTCTGCGACTGGCAAAGGACGTGGGCCTGTCGTCCATCGGAACCACAATTCACCCCTACCCGACTCAGGCCGAAGCCATTCGAAAACTCGGCGACCTGTACAGTCGTACGCGGCTGACGCCGTTCGTACAGAGACTATTCGCCAAATGGCTGGCATGGACACGGTGAGAAAAAGGGTGAGAAAAAGGGGTCGGGAGTCTTTTTCCACTCTCAAACATCACCACAGCTGACTCTCCAAATCGTACCCGACCGAAACCATCCAGAAAAAGACTCCCGACCCCTTCTTGCTCATGTCTGCCTCACACGTTCCAGCTGTAATCCGCCTGCTTGCGGAATCCTTCGATCCGGATTGTCCCACCTGCAGTCATCTCCATCACTGAAAAGGCGTTGTTGTCTGCGCCCGATCCTTCCACCATGGCAACCAGTGTGCAGTAGTGAATGCCGGCAATCTCGTTGTGGTCGTTCTTGTGGCTGTGGCCCTGAAAAACGGCCAGCACTCGGCCGGACTCTTCGAACAGCTTGCGCACGCTGTCGGCGTTTTTGACGCCGTGGTGATTGCTGACGTCCAGTCGTTGATGAGCAAACACGACAGTCTTCTTTGTCGTACCGTTCAGGTCCGCTTTCAGCCAATCAACTTCGGCGGCAGGGATGTTGGGGTCAGTCCACTTGAAATTCTTCCGGCCATACGGTGTGCCATCGCTTCGAAAACATGAGTCCAGCACGATGAAATGAAAATCGCCCACGTCGAACGAATAATACGATTTCGGCTGCTCAACAACGTCAAGAAATTCGCGTTTGTTCAGCGTATACACGCAGTGATTGCCCAGTACGTGATGACGGTGACCGCAGATCGGCTGGAACTCTTTGTTGATCCGCTTCAGGTAGCCGAGTTCCGCATCCACGGAATCGGCGGCGTCGATGAAGTCTCCCAGTTCCACGATGAAATCAGGTTTGGTCTCCGAAAACTGAGCCGCGGCCTCTGCCAGCTTGTCCGGTGTCTCCCGGTAGTGCCGACTGCCACCTGGCGGCTTGTCGGCATAGTGCAGGTCTGTCACCAATCCCACGCGGAGCGCCGACTCTTCGTGCCCGGCAAAGATCAATGAAGAATCCGCGGCCGCTGCGGCCAACAGTAGTGTGCCATTCCGCAGGAAGGCGCGTCGGCTCAGGTTGGTAATTGGTTGGAAATCAGTTTGCATTGTCTCACTGTTCGTTGGGGGTCGTTCAATTCCGGCCATTCGCCTTGATTCGATGCAGCTGCTTTGTCAGTTCGCTGACAATCTGCTGCCTGGATTCCAGGACATTGACGTCTTCATCAGGATCAGCAGCGTGATCATAAAGCATCGCGGCTGTCTGCGTTCCTACAGCGTCTGAGTATTCGGTAAATCGAAATCCTCTGGTTCGAATCGTGTCGCCTTTCTGGAAACGCCCGACCGCTGTCGTTTTCCATTCGGCCTGCGGGTCTTTCATCAATCCGGCAAAGCTGTTTCCCTGCAGATGGTCGGGGGATTTTAGCCCGGAAAGTTTACACAGTGTCGGATACAGGTCAATCGATTCCACGAGTCCCGAGTGTTGACGCAGCTGATCGCTGCAGATCGCTTTCCTGGAAGACCAGTATCCCGCCACTCCCATTGCTGTGGCTGTCAGATGCAGGTGTTGTACGCCGCATGCTACGGCCACAATCCCTTCCACTTCTGGAATTTTCTCTTCGGACGCCTGATGCTTCATGGCAATGACAATCAGACGCGGCGATCAAAAAACTAAGCAGGCTTGATCGACCAACGCGATTCGATGAGTCTCGCAACGACAGCAACGGGGGAAGTATGGCCGTCTGCGGTGTTTTCATTGGTCATCGGAATACTGTTTGATCAGGTGCAAGAGCCATTTCGGATGGGCAGAAACGCCATAAAAAAAATCCCCAAAAAAATTCAGATGCATGGAGTAAGGGCGTACTCCGTATTGCCAAGTTGGTCGACAGATCGTAGATTAACAAACAAGCTGGCTCGTTATGAATTCCTGATACGAATTCCGAGCCGATCTCCTTCTGCTTTCTGCTGCTGGTTCGTCGGCTCATCTTTGTGTTACTCAGCACGCCTGTCCAGGACAGTCGTGGCGTCCAGTAATTTTCAAGGGACGAATTCTACAGGGGCTATCAGCTGGCTTTCTGGCATGGTCGATGTTCGGCTGGTTGTGTCAGAGGCATGGCGTTTTACTGCTGCCATCGTTGGGGGTAGTGCTTCTGTGTTTTTTGGGCTGTGAAGCTCGGGGTGAGTAGATGAGTAAGAACATTTTTGTTGGGAGCCTCGCATGGGGCACCACGTCGGAAGGTCTTGAACAAGCCTTCGCACAATTCGGAACAGTGACCTCTGCGAAGGTCATCTCCGATCGCGAAACCGGACGCTCGAAGGGATTCGGGTTTGTCGAAATGGACTCAGGCGGCGACGAAGCGATTGACGCGTTGAATGGGTCGGACCTGGATGGACGTCAAATCGTGGTCAACGAAGCAAGACCTCGCGAACCTCGTCGTGGCGGCGGCGGCGGTGGCGGTGGTTATGGCGGCGGCGGTGGTGGTGGTGGCGGACGTTATTAATAGCGATCGCGGACTTTCCACGGCCTGACCAGTAGGGAAGCACGAGCGGCGAAGTCACAACTTCGCCGCTTTTTTTATGCGCCAACACGAATCAGCAGACAAGAACACGATTCTCAGGAGTCTGATCACCGCCAGGGTATCGAATCGCTGAAACATCGAGGTCGTGTCGCACGGCCAATGGCTGGTTGCTGTGGACTGGCAGAACACATCTTGCCGGATTGGATACGCAGGTACTGTACGGCCTGGTCAGGTAAACGTACGTTTGGCGAACCTGTCCGTCCCTGTCTGTGAACCGGTGATCGCCAGCCATCAGAAAACGAGCGCGCAATTCGTACGCTGCATCAGGGCTCTCTATTGAGTCCTTCAGAGAATCATCGATCCATTTTGCGCGTCTTTGCGGCGTCCAACGGGAGCGAAAAATGCAAGTCCTGAACCGCAGCTGTATTTGGTTTGCGGACCGTCTCGTATTCGGATGCAGCCTGAGTATTCTGCTGCTGGCGGTCGGTGAAAACATCCTGGCCGATGACGGCTGGCCGTTTGTGCGCGGACCAGCTTACAACGGCCATTCTGCAGAAACCAATCTGGCGGACGAATGGCCGGCCGAAGGTCCACCCATCCTGTGGACCAGAAAACTGGGTCAGGGATACTCTGCCTTTGTCGCAACCGGTGATCGTGTCTACACCCAGGGACAAAACGTTACCGGGCAATATGTCTATTGCCTGAATGCAGAGACTGGCGAGACGATTTGGGAGTATCGGTACGACTGGCCATACGAAGCAGCGGGCGTCTATCCGGGTCCACGATCAACGCCCACGCTGTCCCATGGGCGACTGTTCTTCACGTCGCCGGATGGCCTCCTTGGCTGCCTTGATCAATCTTCCGGTGAAAATATTTGGTCAAAGGATTTACTGAACACGTACGGCATTGAAGGCTGTGATTTCGGATACTCCTGCTCACCAACGGTTATTGACAACATGGTGATCCTGCCGGTCGGCGGCAGCAACGCTGGAGTGGTCGCCTTCGACATGGAAACTGGTGCTGAGGTATGGGCGTCGACCAGTGAACCGGCAAGTTACACGCCGGCGTTTCCCATCGAGATCAACGGCGAGGCCTTCGTCGTCTGCTACATGCAGAATTCGTTGCTGATTCTGAGTCGGCATGATGGTCAACGGATTCATCAGATGGACCTTTCACACGGCTACGACGAACATTCCGCCTGGCCAATCTACGATGAACCAAACCTGTGGATGTCCGGCCCGTTCCGATCCGGCAGTCATCTTGTGGACGTTTCCGCCGGACAGCCAAAAACCGTCTGGCGATCGAAAACGCTGTCAAACGACGTCTGTTCCAGCGTGCTTGTGGACGGGTATCTCTACGGCTTCGATATCTTTGACGTGCAGTCGAAGACGCATCGACCGTCCCGCGGTATTTTTCGCTGTATCGACTTTAGCACGGGCGGAGAACAATGGGGCAACGGAACGGGACGACCACGGCGCACATCCAATGCAGAAGAATTCGCCAGCGACATTGGGCAGGCAGGCATCATTGCAGCCGACGGCAAACTCATCATTCTAAATGAACTGGGCGAACTGATACTGCTGAAAACGGATCCGAAACAATGCGTGGAATTGGCACGGTGCACGGTTTTAGGTGGCGAGCTGACGTGGACGCCACCATGTCTGAACAACGGCAGAATCTACGTTCGCAATCAATCGACGGCGGTCTGCATTTATGTGGGGCAGCCGGCGGATTTGAAAACCGTTGTGACGCTCCGAGCCGGCGAACTGTCACAGAAACAATACCGCAATCTGGCCGCAATCGTGCTGGCTGTGGAACCG
Organism: Fuerstiella sp.; assembly: GCA_024230215.1. Taxonomy (GTDB): domain Bacteria; phylum Planctomycetota; class Planctomycetia; order Planctomycetales; family Planctomycetaceae; genus Fuerstiella. Next base: position 30,559 of record JAAERP010000488.1, read on the forward strand.
GAATATGCTTTTGACGTACCGCATGATCGGTGGCTGATTCAATGGTTTACTGCGAGCATCGCGTTGATCACCATTGGGAAGTTGTCCGCAGCTTATGCCGCGAAAAAACTCGCGGCGAATTCCTACCGCCCGTGGATTGAGCTCGTATTTCTGTGCGTTTCGGGAGCATTGGGCACGACCCTCCTGGGGCACCTTACAAACGAATTCGTTTTTACCTGGCCAGTTTGTCTGTACGCTGCTCTTGAATTCGTTGGTCTCCCAGGTGTCGCCGAAAAGACGGAAGAGAGATCTGTCATCCGATTTCTCAGACGTCGATTGCCATTATTCATCTTTCTCTGTATCTGCATGGCTTACTTTCTGGCCTGCCGACGCCTGAGTCTCGTCTTCGAATGGGCATTCCTTGCGGGTTTCCCGGGCGCTGTGCCGGTGGTGTGGCTGCTTCGCTGGCTGCGAACACGGGAACGCCGCATGCCGGTTGCTGAAGGCTTCACCTCATGCGTCGGTTTCGCCGCGTTTTTTGCGACTGCTGTTAGTTTTCTGAGATTTCGCTATTAGATTGGTCTACTGAGTGTTGTAGACGATACTGGCTCGTGGGAGCAACGAAACTGCTATCGAATAGCGTTCTTCGCGGCCACAAGTCAGCGTGAAACGCTGTAGATTGGTTTACTGATTCTCGTAGACTGTCCGCCCGTGGGCATGCCGTTTTCTCAAGCTGTAACGGGTCCATGACAGCAACGAGTCACCGGAATACGCTGTAGAGCTTTGTTAAACCAGGTTCCTGGGGCTCCGACCAGGCTCTCGATCGCGATTCACCGAAGTGTAGCGACTTCCGCCATCGTTCAGCTGCAAAACAGTTCGCCGGACCCGCTACACGTCCGTGCGACACGCATTAACGCACGCCGCTCAGACTCATTCCAAAAAATCGTTTCAGAATCCATTCACCGGCCAGCGTGATAGTGCCGAACACTATCACCCCCAGAAGCGTGGACACGAAGACGGTCGCAAAGAGTTCGTCCATCGCGATGCCGGCTGCTTTCTTCTGAATCATAGAACCCAGTCCCGGCTGGCTGGACCCAACAAAAAATTCTCCGACAATCGCTCCCACAATTGCCGCACCGCCGGCGATGCGAACGCCGCTGATCAGGTATGGCAAAGAAGACGGCAGTCGCAACTTCCACAAAGTCTGCCACCAGGTGGCGGAGTGCAGTTCGAACAGGTCCTGGTGCCCCGCATCAACTTGCAGCAGACCGGTTGTGGTATTGGTGATAATCGGAAACAGGCTGATCACCAGTGCAACCAGTGCCACACTGTGAAAGCCGCGACCGAACGAGATCACGATAATGGGGGCGATCGCGATGATGGGAACGGTCTGCAGCAGGATGGCATACGGATAAAACGTCCGTCGCACAATGCGTGATTGAGAAAAGGCGAACGCCGTCAGAACGCCCAGCAGCGTACTTGCAGCCAGACCAGTCAACGCCGCACATGCCGTGCACCAGGCGGCATCGACCAGATCTCCACTTTCCCTGGCTAAGGCAGAACAGATCTGCAGAGGAGACGGTAGCACCAACGGCGAAACGTCGCTCACCCATACGAACGCCTGCCACACAGCGACCACGACGACCGCCACAGCAACGGGCGCAACGACGCCGGCAGCTTTGTAACCCGTGTTCAGTGTCGGCTTGTCATCCAACGCGTCGATCTCCTGCATGTTGTCGGTGTTGATCTGCTGGCAATTCCGACAGGTTTTTAAACAACCTGATGCAGAGCATCGGTCACCTCGTTGACCAGATCCTGAAACTCCAGCGACCGGCGTACATCGTTGTTTCGCACAACCGGCAATTCCACAGCGATGTCGGCCGTAATCTGAGCCGGCTGGTCGCCCAGCACCAGCACACGATCACTCATCGCCACTGCCTCGCGGATGTTGTGAGTCACCAGGACAGAGGCGATTTTCTGTTCACAATGGATGCGCCGCACCTCTTCCTGCAACTGAAGTCGTAAAATGTCGTCCAGTGCCGCAAACGGTTCATCCATCAACAACAGTCCCGGACGAGTAATCAGCGCCCGTGCCAGTGAAACTCTCATCTGCATTCCCCCGGACAACTGAGACGGCCGCTTTCGAGTATCCTCTGCCGAAAGCCCGACCAGCGACAACAATCGGCTGATGTCATGCCGACGGTTACTTAATCGGCCTCCCTGCAACTCGCAGGGCAGCAGAATGTTCTGCAGCGATGTCCTCCAGGGAAGCAGAGTGGGCGACTGAAATATGAACCCCAGTTCGCCAGCATCTCGTTTTTCATGCGGACTGTTTCCATCCAGAGCAATCTGCCCCGCAGTCGGATTCAACAAGCCGGCAATGATCCGCAGTAATGTCGACTTGCCGGAACCGGACGATCCCACGATGCTCACAAAGGACTCGTCGCCCAGCGTCAACGCGTCGATTCTCAGCACAGCCTCGGTGCTGCCGCTGAATGTGTGCGAAAGTGAATTAATTTCTATGACCACAAGCCGCCTGCTGCTTCCTGTTGATGATCTCTTCAAACAACGATAGGCCACGACCAATTCCGGTATCGACACCGGCCGTCCGGGACGAATTTCAAATTCAGCCAGAACAGTGCGAATAACGGAATCCACCGCCACCAACGATCCATAGTTATTCACCGGCCCATCAGGACTCAGGAAACCGGCTCACTCGCAGGTGGAAGTGTCATGTCTGACGAATCGACAGTGAAATAGCGAACCATCGCAGAAAATACAGTCAGACCTGCCGCCGCCAGCAACCAGTCCAGCCGCCAGTCCAACGACGTGAATTTCCAGCCGTTGTAGCCGATCATCCATGACGCATCATTCAATTCCTGCCAAAACAGAAGAAACGCAGCCAACGCCACAAAGAACATGGGAGCCACAGGCGTGCCGCCGGCACGCCCCGTTCCTGGACGAGACATCATCGTGAAAATGCCTATCGTCAATAACACAAGCAAGCCAATCATCCCGCACGCCTGCCAGCCAAGAAAGGCACCGACCAGAAGGAAGCCTGCTCGAACAGCACTCAGTTGCGTATGCAGTCCGGCAATCGGTTGTAAAGCCCTGGATTGCCAGGTCAGCAACCTGCCGATGAACGCCCCTGCGACAACTCCGGCGACTCCATCAATAAATCCAACCAGTCGAATCGCAGTCCAGTACTCAGCCCCCGGATTGATCAGCGAATCGGTCCAGTGAAAGCCGGTTGCAATCTGAGAAATACGTTCCGGATATGGATAGGCGGGCACGGGCCTGAGCTCCGACCAGACCATACCGAACGCCAGAGCAGCACCGATTCCGAACCATCCCAGTTTGCGCTGCGGTCGATGCTGGTCGTAGCCAATCATGCATGTGGCAAGCACCATGATCAACAACGAACAGTGATACAGGTACAGACCGGACAGGTCCCATTTCGCAAACCAGACCAGCCAGAAGCCTGGATGAACATGAAAGTGGTCTGGATGTCGCAGCGGCAGGTTTTCGGCACCAGTCAGCAGTTCACAGAACAGCAGCACCAGAAAGATCAGACCACAGGTTGTTTCAATCAACGGGTATCGCGCGGGAATGGGCAGGCCGCAGTAGCGACATTTACCACGCAGCAGCAGCCAGCCAAAGACCGGAATATTGTCTTTCGCTGCCAGTGGTGTTTCACATTGAGGACAGCGAGACTTGGGTTTTCCCAGTGACATGCCGGCCGGTAGCCGATAGATCACGACGTTCAGAAAACTTCCGAAGCAACTGCCCAGAACAAAAACCCATGCCGCGATCAGGCACTGCATCCCCAGCATCGCATAATTCGTCGGTGGTTGCGGCAGGCCGACCGGTGCGTGCTGAGCGGGAATAAACTCGGCCGCAGCGCATGATGTTTCGGTCAGCAACGTGACGACCAGCAAACAGCATGCGATGCAAGTGGTTTTCCGCAACGAATTTTGCACAGCAGAAATCGCGAGTAGAAGAATCGGCGGGAACAGTCGTGATTGGGTAGAATTTACAGCAGCGCCGTCGTGATGAGTGCCACTGGATCTGCCCAGTGCATTGACGCCAACAAAAACGCTGACGAAGCCAGCGGAACACAACCCCTCAATTAGTCACTACTGCTTTGTCACAGGCAAAAGTCAGGGTGGAAGCATTCGCCGGAAAAGGGGGTCAGGTACCAAAAATGCAAAGCACCCTTCGGGCCGTTCCGGTTTTTGGTACCTGACCCCGTTTTCCTC
>JAAERP010000489.1 GCA_024230215.1 Fuerstiella sp.
CATTCGGTGGGAGGAGTCACCTACCGTCACTATGCCCATCGCGCTCCGCTGGCGTTCAAGGCGATCATGACAATTCGGCAACCTTCCGCTTTTTCGGCATTGGCCAAAGGCTTCGACGGCGAATGCCCGTGCTGCCGAAGATGCTTTACCTACACTTCCGGTTCGTCCTGAGCGCGCAACGAGAATCGCAGACGGAGTCTGAAAGTCGTCTCACGTGATCAATCTGACGACGCCGAACTGCCGGGTCGCATGCGGGTTCACAGCGACCGGATGATGTGAACGAAGTGGTCTGCGCTCGCTCGGGGAATCGCCAGAGCTACGGTGACTTCGGTTCGTCCGTGCCAGGGGGTAAGAGTGGGCGAGGGATTTTTATTTTGGAAAGATCCTGAGGATGGATGTGCTGCAAGAGTTCCTTTGCACGGTAGTCGGGATCAATGAAGTCGATTAATCGATACGAGAAGACTTTACCGCCGCCGACCTGCCCGTCATCGAAATGCTCCACCAGCACAAACCATGAACTCTTTGCGTGTTTGTTCTCTAAATCGAACGTGTAATACAGGGCACGGCCTTGTTCTTTTGGTTGAACACTACATCGGAGTATTCGCCCATGTTGGCCCCGCACATCGAGGGAGCCTCGGCGAACGAAGGGAAACAGCTTCACGACCGTAGGCGCGCCTCACCCCGCCCAATAGAGCTGATTGCTCAGCAGGTCGGTGTTCTTTTCTCCTGGCTCGCCCGATGTGTAGATGATGCCGGGCCGTTCGGGGACTTTGTTGAACCCGGTGGCCCGCTCGATGTTTGGCAGCCATTGTGACCGATTTGGGTCCGGCTCGCTCGCAAAGTCGAACTTCCATGAGCCGCCATCCGTGTCCCGGACAAATCGCAATGATTCGTTACTGCGATTTCCCCAGGTGGATTCGCCCTCCTTCGCCTTTTGAATCTGAGCCGCGCCATGCAGCCGACCCGAGTCGCTGAAACTCAAACCGCCCGCCATGATCAGATCCCTGCCGTGCAGTTTCTCTGGAAGGTGAGCCGAAAGATCAACGCGCGTCCAACCGCCCTTGCCGTCCGAAGCAGCCATGACCACGCGGCCCTCGCCATTCTCCGTGACGCTGTAAATTAAGTGCGGCACCCCGTTCTTCGGATCGACCGCCATGCAGCCAGCCCGCAGTCCCACTTCGCGTTCCACCCCGCCTTTGGCCAGGACCTCGATTTCATCCACCGACGCGGGTGTCTGGATCTTCGCTCCATCGCTGCGCCGCCAGGTCTTTCCAAAATCCTCGGTCTTCATATAGGCGACTGTTTGCAGTCGGCCGTAGGCATTTCCGTCCGAATTCTCATGAAAACGGCAGCAGAGATGAAGCGTCCTGTGATCCGGCCCCCAAGCAAGCGATTCCTGAAAATGCGCGTAGCCCTTGTGTCGCGAACGCAGGATGGCGCCGTTGCGCGACCAATCCTGACCCGGATTTTTCGACCATAATTCGACCTCCCAGGGTTTCCCACTGAAACTTCGGCGAGCCGTAAAATAGAGCGTATTGTCCGGTCCGCAGACGAGCGTTGGATACGTGAGCTTCTCTCCGAACTGAATTTCCTCCCCCCATTCCGACGCATCGTTGGGTCGCTTCGATCGGCGATAACGAAACGCGTGATGATGCGGAAAGCTGGCGATGTGCAAATAGCCCTCGCTGTCGACAGTCAGCGCCGGCCCGCCGTGATTGTCGAAGGCCACGCCAACAGTCCAGGTCGGCGACCATTTCCCAGTCGCACGATTCAGCGTCCGGACGCGAACACGAAACCCCTCTGCCGGTGAATCCAGCCATACAACGTGCGTGCGGTCGCCAAGAGTCACGATCTTGTTGGCCTCGGCGTAACCCGTCGCACGACCACAACCCTGGGCGGACAGAAGAAAAGCAGCTTCCGGGCCTGTTTCCCCGAGGGCCGAAGCAGCATGAGAATCCAGCAGGCCCGCTCCAAGGATACCGCCGCTCGTTGTTGCTAAAAACTGTCGTCGATTCATATTCATAAGCTCTCATTGAGGCGAAGACGCCGTTTCTCGCGAACGCAGCTACGAAGAATTCTCTTCTTGAAACAACTTCCTGTGCACTTCCCATAGCGCCAGACATTGCCCGCTCAAACAACCCCGTCGCCGATAGAGCTCAGGACTCTCACGCCCGCGTCTTCATCCAGCTTGATCGCTCCGTCGATCTGACACGAGGAGATCAGATTCTTTTGTCCCTTTCCGCTAAATCGGATCGCCCCTTCGCCCCGGTTCCTGATCAGGTCACCACCGAACATGCAACCGTTGACGTTTACCTCGCGACAATCCACCGCGTCCAGTCCCCAGGGCGCGCCGTCGAGCAACTGTACGCCCTGCACGCTTATTCGTCGACACTGATTCAACTCGAGCAACGACGCCCCGCTTTGCTGGCCTTCCTCGGAATCGTCGCGGAGTGAGGAGCCGCTGATCACGCAGTCCTGGGAATTCACCAGTCGCACTCCGGTGTAGAGGCGCGGCGTGTGTCGGCGAAAGTTGTTTCCGGTCAGGGTGATCAGACAGCAATCCTCGAGCAGAACATTGCGCTGGTCGCAGGAGTAGATGCAGTTTCCGCTGAGGACGATCCCGTAGCAGCCGGTCAGGTGCACGTTGTTCTCCTGATTGCCGATGATGTTGCCGGTGATCGTCCACAGCCCTGGCGCCGGGCCTTCGCCCTGTTTGTTCAGCACGCGAATGTTTGCGCCGCCCGGAGACGGAGTCGCCTGAATCGTGTTGGACGCGATCGTGACCTCATCCACAGCAGAGGGCTCCGCAGTCGTGTCGATGTAGATCTCAGCCGTCGGCTGAGGTTCTGCGCCAAACGCCCGATGATTGTTGTATTCGATGTCGTTGCCGGTGATCTGCAGATTGTAAATCTGCGATCGTTCGATGCGAATCCCACCCAGCCGATTGTAACTGATGTGATTTCCACTGATGTTGGTCTGATGCAGATTGACGCCGTCAAGAAACACGCCCACGCCCGTGTTGTGATAAATGTGCGAATCGTGAATCTGCACATTGCGGTTGCGCTTGTGCAGCCGGATGCCGTGCCGCACCTGCCGGATCAATACTCCCTCCAGAATCGCCTGCATCGTTTCGATCAACTCCACGCCGTCGGCTTCTGGATTGGTCGCGGTGATCTCGATGTTGCGCATCGTCGGCATGCGCTGACGTTCCCAGACGTTCGGCTTCACAGAATTCGGATCGCCCGTTCCCCCGTGCGTGCCAACAATCCGAAACGCCGGCCCCTGGCCCGCCATGATGATCGTCGCCGTGCCGTCGTCACCGTCGATTCCGATGCGTCCGACCTCGTCCAGCTTGATTTCGATCGTCTCGCTGATGAGGTAGTTCCCGCGCGGAAACTGCAGCCGTCCATCCGCGTCCGCAACCGCATGGCGAATCGCCTCCGTGTCGTCCGTCTTGCCGTCTCCCGCTGCGCCAAATCCCTTCACGTTGCTCATAAGATCTCCAAAGTTTCTTTGCCGACCGCGACTGATGCGTCGCAATCGCTGCCGGCTGGATAAACTGAGAACTCAATTTCATTGTTTCGTTCGCCTGCCAGCCTTAGCAATAAATGATTCTATCCAAAACGATTCTGTCTACTTCGCGTCCTCCGGCGGTGCTGGCGGATAGACCTGGCCAGGATCGGGAAGCTTGAACTGTTTCGTCAGCCAGGGGACAGCAAGGTAGCCTTTGAAATAATGTCGGGGCACATCGACGTTGGCACGGTCCAGCCATTCCATTTCGCCGAGGCCTTCCGGGATGGGTTCGCCGTCGCGTCGGTTGGCGGGATCGCTGTATCTCGGATAGTAATGCACGGTAACGTTTTCCGGCGCACCGGCGATCTCATACGCCTTGCGCACCAGGTCCAGTGAGTGGTTCGGCCCGCCTTCGGTGAGGATCAGCGGACGGGGGGCGAAAGCGGCGACCAGGTCCGGGTAGTCGAACCATTCCCACATGCCCGGCACGCAGTGTCCCAGCCAGTTTGCCGGAGGGCGGATACCGCGTGCATCCGGCCTGGTGGCGACTTTCGCCCGTTCGATATTGGGGCAGAGAAAGTCGTTCCATACGATGCCTTGAATCTGAGGGTCGATAACAGCCATTGCCAGGAGCGGCTCGGTCCCCAGTGAATGGCCGCTCAGGGCGACGCGATCCGCGTCCACATAGGGCTGTGCGCGCAGCCAATCGAGAATCTGCTGCTTCTGAAACACGGACAGGGAAATGTAGTCGCGGCCGAAGTCGATGAGGTAGCGGGCGAGCGTGTTGCGATCGTCCATGGTCGTTCCGCGAAACTTTGCCAGATCGGAGAGTTCGCCGTTGCCGGGATGGTCCACCGCCACCGCGACCAGACCCGCCTTGACGAATTGAAGGGCCTGCTGATTCCGCTCGCCATGCTGCACGCCGGCGTGGCTGCGATCCCTGGGTTTGAAGGCCGGGTGCAGCGGCGGCTCGCCGGCGAGATTTTCTTTCGTATCCGATGAACCGGAGAAACACATGATCGCCGGCGCCGGCTGCTCCGGTTTGGCGTCGCGCGGAATCAGCACCAGATAAGGAACGACGCTGCCCGGTTCGGGATAGAGTTCCCATTTCTCAAGCCGGTAACCTTCGCGTTCCTTCGCCCACAGCCTTCGCGGCGCGGGCTGCTGTGGCGTTTCGGGGAAGCTCAGCAATTCTCGCATCCTGGCCCGCACCTGTGTCTGCCAGGCTTGAAACTCCTCGGGCGTGAAGTCCGGGTTGAAAGCCAGCCCGGGCCTGGCGTTGCGCACGAGATGCTGCACGAATCCCCGTGTGCTGACATGTCGCCCGTCGGGCCGCCCGCTGCGCACGATTTTCTCCGCCTCGATGTTCAGTTCCTGGCCGCTGGCCGGAACAATTAATCCGGGCGCCCATGCGGCGATCACGCTTAACGCAAGGGCCAGGCAACGCCGTTGCGGCTCCCAAGGGTTGTTTCGATTCATGATAATCTCCACTGTGCAGGTATTTCATCTACTCACGGCCGCACCATGATAACCCAATCGCCGGGTGAGCCCATCAAACGGAATGTCGGGCTTCAAACGGAGAGAACAAACACTCGTCTTCGCTCCATTATCGCTGAGGAACGTAGGCCGACCCAAGCGAAGCGCGGTTCCGGCAGTTTGTCGATGTGTATGCTCCGCGCGGTTGCCGGAACTGCCCGACCGCCGTCAAATTGACACATGGGCGATTATCTTCGCGCATCCAGTGATCGCGACCGGAGCGGACGGCCCGGCATTGCTTGCACGCTCAGGGCGTGTCCTCGTTTTTCGAGCGAACCAACAGCTCCGCCGCAAGCAGAACATCGCGAGCTGTCGGTTTTCATCGCCGCTACTGTCGTGATGGAAAAGACGATAACATCAGCGAACGGGAATTTCGATCACCCCCCCATGAATACCCGGAGCGAGCCATCATGAACAGAGTTTTTGCCCTGGCCTTTTTCTGCGTCGTTGCCTTCACTGGTGACGGAATTGCTCAGCACACGAGGCCGGGGCTCGTCATCCAGCGGCACGGCGACAGCTTCAGCCAGTCGGCCGTTCTTGTCGACAACGCGGCTCTTGCCCACACGACTCAGTTGATCGCCGGCGATCACAATACCGCTTCGCCCGAGCAGGAGATCCGGGATGTTTTCAACCGTCTGTCTGCTATTATCGCAGATGTCGATTCATCGAAAAACGACCTTGTCAAACTGAACCTCTACGTTGCCGATAAGAAGACCGCGAAAGCGACGCTGACATTTCTTGCTGCCTGGTGCCCGGCTGATGCACGACCTGCGGTCTGCACGGTAGTGACGGCTCTGCCGCAGGGCCGGAAGTTCGCGGTCGATGCGGTGTTTATCGCGAGACAGCTTGATGTCGGTGCGAAGGTCACACATCGATTCGGTGACGGCGGAAAGGTCTCCGCCGGCAAAGCCCGCGTCAGCGTTCTGCCGAAGGGTGACGTTGTGTACGTCTCAGGCCAGGCGCAGCCGGGTGATGGTCTGGCAGCCGCGACAAATGCCACGCTGCAGGGACTTCTTGAAACACTGGAAGGTTTGAAGCTCGGCGGAGCTGACATCGTGCAGCTCAAGTGTTTTCTGGAACCGATGTCCAAAGTCAAAATCGTCGACCAGGAGATCGAAGTATTCTTCGGCAACGATACCGTACCGGCAGTTTCTCACGTCGAGTGGATTCGGGGCGGAGGGTCACGACCGATCGAGATTGAACTCGTCGCCGCGGCGCCGCTGACGAAGACAACCGAGACCGTCAACTACTACACGCCGCCGGGAATGAAAGCGTCTCCCGTCTTCAGTCGCGTGGCTCGAATTCATGGTAATCGTCGTGTCTATGTGTGTGGTCTGATTTCCGAGGTTACCGACGATGACACGGCGCAGGTTCATTCGGTCTTTCAAAAACTGATCCGACAGCTCAAACCCACCCGCTCGAATCTGCGACATCTTGCCAAGGCGACGTACTATGTGGCCGATGGAGATGTCAGCTCGCAGTTGAACACAGTCCGGCCACACTACTACGACCCAAAACGGCCGCCTGCCGCGTCGAAGGCGATGGTGAGCGGCATAGGCTTCGCCGATCGAACGATCTCGGTCGATATGATTGCTGCTCCGGAAACGCCGCTGGTCTCGGTGCTGCCTCCGATTGCACAGCAGGTCACGCTTACTCGCCGAGCCGTTTACAAAACGGTCGGTGACCGCAAACTTCATCTGCACATCTTCGAGCCCGAACGTCACCGGCCAACGGATCGTCGTCCGGTGTTTCTGGCGATTCACGGTGGCGGATGGACGGGTGGGAATGCACCGGGATTCTATCCGTTCGCCGCGCACTTTGCCGAAGAGGGTATGGTCGGCATCAGTCTTGAGTATCGGCTCAGGAACGATAGAGACGGTACAACGGTCTTCGACTGTGTTCGAGACGTTCGCAGTGCCGTGCGGTGGATTCGAAACAACGCCGATTCCCTGGGAATTGACCCCGCGAGAATCGTGGCGATGGGAGGATCCGCCGGCGGGCATCTGGCTGTCTCAACTGCACTGTTTGATCGAGTCAATGAAGAAAGTGATCAGGCAGACGTCTCTGCACGACCGGACGCACTCATTCTGATGTATCCGGTGATCGACACGTCCGCCGAAGGCTATGGTCAGAAAAAGATCGGTGACCGCTGGCGCGAACTGTCGCCCGTTCACAACGTTCGGGGTGAACTGCCACCTGCGTTGATCTTCCACGGCACGGGGGACGCTGTCACTCCGTATGTCGGCGCGAAGACATTCCACGACCTGTCCATCGCCGCTGGTAACACAAGCACGCTCATCACTCACCCCGGCGGTCGGCACGGATACATCATCTTTGATCGTGACGAGTACGATCACGCACTGATGCAGATGAAAGAATTCCTCAGGCAGCAACGGCTTCTGCCTTTAGAGTAGAGTATCCATTGCCGGGACAGTGTTGCATGGCTCATTCACACTTCCCATCCTGCCCTGCTTCATTGTACGGTCAGCCTGCCTCCGAGCAGTGCTGCGAGGTCCGGCAAATCGTACGCGGTCAGGGCCGAGGGGATAGCGTGGCTGATGGCGTCAATGTCACGAGGTTGAGCGACGACATCTTCGACCCAACTGCGAATCGAGTTGCGAACGGTCACTGGGCCGATTTGCTCGCTGAGGCACGCTGCATGCAGCACGACCGGTCCTGCGGCGCCGACGCCGATGAGTTCAATCTTCGCGTCTTTGAGCCCCGTCAGGCGGCGTAGACAAAGCGACGCTGCCAGCACGTCTTCCACTCGTTGACCGAGCAGCGGTTTTCCCAGATGCATTGACCACATCGCCGTTCGGTGATCGCCTTTCACATACACGACCTTTGACGGCGATTCGGTCGTTTCGCCGAAGCCGCGCACATCAATGCTGAGTACGGTGTGGCCGCTACGAACCAGTTGCTCGACTGGGCCACGCGCGCCAGCGTCCGCAGCCTTGCCTCGACCATCCACATACAGCACTGGTACTTTCCTGCCCGGCTGCGAAGGCCGAACCAGCAAGGCCGGAACCGGAACTTCGTCCTCCCGCCGCAGGATCAGTTTTTCGATCCGGTAGTCCTCGCGGTCGATGACACCACAATGTTCCAGTTCTGCGGCGGGAACCGTTTCATCCACGCCGGCCAGTTTGCGGACTTGCTCAAGTGACTCGGCGGTCTCGTGCGATTGCCAGAATTCCTTGCGAGTCGCTGCCAGCTCCTTCGCGCGTCTGAGGTTTAGGTCTGACACAGAAAGTGCATCGGAAAATTCTCGGAGCACCTGTCCCGATTCTGTCACTTGCAAATCTTTTCCATCGAATGGTACGAGTTCGGGCTCTCTGATCGCGGCGGTCCTGTCGAGTAGCCAGCGTTGCATCCACTCTGCAGCTGCTTCCCGACGCGGCAGGCTGAACGAGTGCGTGTCGTCGTAGGCAAACATGTCCATGCACTCTGGCCGGTCAAGCAATGCGTACGCCTTCCGGGTCTCGGCATAAGTCTTCCGCGTAAAGACGATGTCTTTGTAGTCCCGTTCGGCGGAAAGAATGATCGAAGGCCGCGGCGCGCGCATCAAGAAGAAGTCGGGGTGGTCGATGCCCAGCCCGCCGGTGAGAGGTGGAGACTGACAACCGTCGCCAGCGCCTCCGATTTCGAAGTTTCGTTCGAGCGTTGTGATGTGACAAGACGGAGCGGCCGGCCCGATTCGGTCATCGAGCGCCATCAGGTACATTGTCTGCGCGCCGCCACCGGAGTTGCCCGTCATTCCGAGCGGCTTACTCTGATCCAGTTCCGACCGGCTCATCAGGTAATCCGCCGCACGGATGCCGTCCCATGCCTGGTAACCCACTGCCGTGCGACCGACCAGGATAGCGTTCACGTTATCCAGCTTATGCTGCAGCCCGGCATTGCGTGAGCCCTTCAGATAAGAAAGCCGCTCGCCCTGACCAATCGGGTCATAAACCAGAGCCATCATGCCGTTGCGAGCCATCAGCATCGCGGCCTTTTGGTAGTACGGATACGCCTTGCCCTGTCCACTGTGCCCACAGGCGATCAACACGCCCGGAAAAGGTCCATCGCCGTCCGGAATGTAAAGATTGCTTGTGACGTAATGTCGAGGGCGACTTTGGAACACAACTTTTTCGACGCGGAAACCGTCGCCTTTCAGCGTGCCGGTCGTTTTCGCATTTAGTGGCGACTTCCCGGGCAACTCGCCGACGATCGTTCGCAGACGTTTGCGTAATTCTTCTTGTCGCTTCCTGAGTGAATCGCGCGATGAGAGTGCTTCTTCCACATCACGCCGTCGCGCGTCGTACTGCTCGTGGATTTTTCGGAGCAGGTGATCTCGCAGCAGATTGGCGCCGTCCTGATTCAGTACAGACAACGAATTCCGCGACTGCTTAACGGTGTGATAGAGGCTCCTGCCGTTCTCGTCAAAGAATTCAAAACGGATGCTGCCGTCGTCATGCACCGTCACCGTCAGGAATCCGCCCGAGGGTTCCGATTGAGTATGCAGTTGCCTGATTGTTGCGCCAGGGTCTGTTGACTTCGGGTCGCCCGGATTCCGGCCGAGACGCGAGTTGGAATCAACGAGCGCGCCGCTGGAAAACTCTTCGATTCCCGTTGGATCGACGGAGTGATACTGCCAGTGCCGATCACCGCAGATCACATGAAAACCCTTCTGGTCGAGTTTCTGCTCTTTAATCCAGGCAAAGAAAGCACGTCCCTCGTGACGAAAGCCTTTCTGGTTGGTGTGATTGTCAATCTTGTACGCGTCATCGGGACCAACCATCGGCGTGGGCGAGATCAGCAGCTTCCACGTTGCGTCGCTTTCAAGGAGCGTTTGTTTCAGCCACGCGATCTGCTCCGCTCCCCACAGCGTCTTATCCGGGCCATCATTCATCTCGTTGCGACTGCGATAATCACGACCTTCCACCAGCCAGATTTGGAGGTGGCGGTTGACGCGGTGAGTACGATAGGTCTTCGCCTTGGGATCAAGCGGGTCGACGACCGGCAATTGTTCCCGAAAGGTCCGGATTCCCAGCTCACTCAGCGGTGCTTGTTTGCCTTCACAGTCGCAGTCGTTGTAGCGGTGATCATGATCGTCCTTTTCCCAGTAGGTGGGAACGTGACGAAAGAGTTCGACGAATCGCGGCTGGACGAACTGCTCGTGCCACTTCCGACGCAGGTCTCTTAACTCGGTGGCTTCCCGATCGTCGTGACTGTCGTAGTAAACGTTGTCTCCGGTCCCGACGAAGAAGTCGGGCTTCATCTTCAGCATGGTTGCAAGCGCCGGAAAGCCGAGATGCTTATCCTCACCTCGGTAGGCCCCGACTCCCGTTCGCTTCCGATTCCTGACCTTTCCGTAGTAGAACGACATGTAGTTCATTCCGGTGACGACGACGAAGCTGACCTCGTCGGTGCCGTCACGTCCCTGTAAAGTTCGGAACGAACACGTCTCGCCCGCCTGAACGGAGTCCTGATTCTGTCCATAAATCAATCGGTAGTAGTATCGGGTTGCTGGTTTGAGGCCGCCCACGTTGACCTTGATCATAAAATCACTCTCCGGCTCAGCCTTCAGCCAGTCCGTCATGCGCGCAGAGCGAAAGTCGTCGCGTTCGGACACCTCGAAACGAGCAACACCGGCCATTCCGGAGACATCACCATCAGTCAATCTGGACACCGACGTGAGCCGTGACTGAAGCACGACGCTCGTTTGTGTCACTTCCCCGGCCATTTCCCCCTGAGCGTGAAATACCTGAGGCTCGGTAACCAGAAGTGTTGCAGACAACAGAAGAGAGAATCCGCTCATGAGTCAACCTTACAGGCGCGTGGTTATTGTGTTTTGCTCTGATCTTAAGAAGAGTCGGCGACCGGAAACAGCCAGCAGGAAACGCCGGAGTTCTTTTTTTCCGGCGTGACATCCACGGTGGCAGCGTGGAGGCCACGTCACTTTGTTAACGCAAATTGCGCGAAGTTTGTGCTCCGGTCCGACACATCGAGGCAGTTTCGGCTCAATCCAAGAGAGGCCGAACAAACGTCAGAATCTGTCGTCGGGATGATGACAACCACAGCGTGGTACGTTCACGGTGAAGTGCGTCAGGAGGGCGTGTCATGAGTCACGAAACGCCCCATCGAGAGCACTCAGGGCGACAACACTGGCGAACCTCGAAGTTTCACCGAGGACGCGCTGGTGCCGGAAATTCAAACGTATTGACGCTCGGTCAAGAACCACCGTATTTTGACACACACGCGGCACCGCTCTTGAGGGGACTCGACCGTATATTAGTATCCGGTCGTTTCTGTTTTTCATGTGCCATCGAGTCACCTCGAAGCGGTGTTCGAATAGAATAGCGCCAGATGGTCGAATTTCAGCACGCTGTGAGAGTGAATCAAA
>JAAERP010000490.1 GCA_024230215.1 Fuerstiella sp.
CGACTCGGCGAAGGGCACCGGCATAACGTTTAACGACAGCGGCGCGTATTCCTACAGCGACACTTTCGTTATCCAACTCGACGAGATTGGCGTTGGGACTATCACCTTCAATGGCACCACGTCGTTCGCAGGCAGCGCAGCGCTGTCGGCCTCGACCTCACGAGACATCGTGGTCAGCAGTGGCGCCAGCGTGAAGACGGTGGATGGCCACCTCACATTCCGAGCAAATCAGGGACGGGCTGCGTCGCAGGGGGACTTCAGCGGGATTGTCGTCTCCGGCACCGTCGAATCGACGGGCAAGGGTGATGTGACGATCGACGGTCGTGCCGGGTCCAAATCGACTTCGGGGGAAACGAGCGGCGTTAAAGTAGATGGCGGAACCATTTCGGGAGGGAAGAACGGTTTTGTCACGGTCACCGGGAATGGCGGGAGCGGCACGGGAGAAAAGTTGGTCGGCGTATTCGTCACCGGCTCGGGGATCATTACGTCCGCCGGCGCGGACGTTGACGTGACGGGTAAAGGAGGGCTTACAACTGCAATTGGGAACGCGGGTGTCTTCGTCGACGGCAACTCCCAGATTACGGCTGGCGGTAATGGGACGATTCTGGTCAATGGACACGGTGGACCTGGAACAGGAGCTAACAACCATGGCGTGTACGTCACCGGCGGTGCCAGGATCACCTCTACCAGCGGTTCCCTGGTCCTGGAAGGCGCGGCAGGCAAGGCGACCGGTACGGGCATCGTCGTGGACAGTGAAGTCTCTCACACTGGCACCGATAGCGGCATCGCGATCATCGCCGACACTGTCGACGTCACTGCGCAAGGAGACGTGGACGCCCATGCGAACACAGTGCTCCTAAGGCCGCTCACCAAGGGCTACGGCGTCGATTTGGGGGGCGCTCACAGCGACTCGATCCACGAGCCTTACTACAACTAAAGACGTCACTTCGCCCGGAGATTCCATTGCCAGTTTCTCTTCCTTCGGGACGCCGTCTGACGCGATTGATGACAATCTTGGAACTTATTTTCGCACGCCGCGCGGGAATAGTATCACGGTCACACCAAGTTCCGGGCCGACCGTGGTCCAAGGCGTGCGTCTAAGATTCGATAGTTCTTCTTCCAATAACTACCCAAGACAGTATTCGTTGCATGGGCAGGTAGGCAACTCGCGGGTCCTGATATCGACGGGCGACGCTTTCAAGCAGTCATACGGCGACACTATTACGTTTCCGAACACTAGGGCGTTCACTTCGTACGAGCTTGGGTTGTTGAATAGCAGTTCCACGACAGTTGAAGTACTGGAAGTTGAACTACTGCAGATTGACGTCTTCGATACTCTCGAAGTCAGCGATACACTGTTGGACCGTATTGCCGCGCGTACTCTCCGTATCGGCGATTTCGATACCGGTGCAATCATCGTATCATCGGACATTTCGCGGTCTACCAAGACAGATATACAGATCTCTTCGGGTAGGACGATCGATCGAGGTGGCAAGACGATCGATACGGCTGGCGGTTACTTGCATGTTAACCAGAATGGACGGATCACCGAAGGGAATCACATCGATCGCGATGGGCTCCGATTCGTTACGAGCGGGACGTTCACCAACGATTTGACCGATGGTCCCGTGCAAATGGGGTACGTTCCTGCAGCCGGTCAATCATTCGTTCCACTCTTGCATCTGCCCAGCGGCGTGAAGATTCAGGGAGACAAGTTTTCGACGACGGACAAGGTATCGGCGATCGATGGTTCGGGGTTCGCGAATTGTTCTCCGGTATTGTGTATGGCGATCCGAACCAGCGGGTTCTCATCCCAATCACTGGCCTGAAGGGTGCTGGCGTTGCGATCGCTGCAAATCAGGCGTTAACTTCTGCGATTGATGGCAAAACGAGTTTCAAGCCAACGAAACTGAAACTCACGTTACCGGATGGGAAAGACAGACTGGACACCTCCCGTGTCGAACTTAACGGCGAGCTTAAGTTTGATGCCTTGGACGGTGCCGGTGTGCGCCTTGATGGAGATGACAGACTAATCGGTGGCACGAATGGATTTTCCCCAGCCATTAGCTCAACGACGTTGCCGGTCGTGGCTTCCGGCGCCGATCCGAACGGAAATAGCACTCCCATCACGTTTACGCTTGCTGACCTGCAATTCCAAACTGACAAGTTAGCGGCAACGTATGACACCGCGACCAGGAAATTTCAATTCAGCGGAACGTCAACGGCACGGTTTGACGGCGGCTCCGTGGTTATCGAAGTGCCGCATAGCGGCGTATTGTCGGACGTCACGACGCCAGGAGACAAGATTCAATGGGGCAGTAGTAGTCTTCCCCCTGGTAACCTGCAGGATCTGATTAACAACAGTAGTGCGGAAACGATTAGCGGCGGCAGCGGAACTTTTCCTGTCTTTGGAGAGCTTGCCACCGGTCCAGTTGTTATTCAGGGGCTACGTATATCTACGGCAGGCAGCGAAAGGAAGCACGACCCGAATCAGTACAGCGTATACGGTGTGAAAGAGGTGGCCACGGGTTTCGGAGGAACTCGAACTGTCGAAACGCTTCTGTCCCGTGGCGTACTAAGCCTACCTTCCGGGCGGAACACTCAGGGTAGCGTGATTACGTTCGACAACACTGTTGCCTACTCGACTTATACAGTCAAACTCGAGAATCTGATTACTTATGGTTATGGCGAGGTAAGAGTTTCGGAGATTGACGTCCTTGGGAGAGTCCATCCTCTTAGCTTAACCAATGGAGTGTTCCCGAACACTTTGTCCGAACTACCTATCAAGGCCGTAACTTTGGGTGGCCTGAGCTTCAAGCCCGATGGACTGTCGCTTTCCGTAGATCAAGCCACCAATCAGGTCAGCATAAGGGGACGTGCCTCGCCGTTGTCAGCGGCCGAAGTCAATTTTGGCGCGGTCGGTTTTGGAGCCGGAATCGATGGCGATTCAGGTGATTCGGATACGCGGACAGGAGAAGATGTTGTCATCAAGGATGGCCGTCTGGAGCGATTCTCTTTGCCGCTAACCGCACTGGCGACATCTGACTACACGTTCACAAATCGCGGAACTGATCAGAAACAGTTCATGCGCGCAGAATTCGATCCACTCAGCAACTCTTACCGAATCGTAGGCAACAGCCAAACGATGACAAGGAAAGGGAGCATCAACGGCATCAGCAACTCCAGCGATACTTCACTCACAGCCAACGTCAGGTTGACTCTTCCTGGTGACGACGGAGACGTTATTCGTCCAGGTGACACGATCTCGGACGTTAGCACGAGGGGCCAACGCAATTTGCCTAATGCGATCGACGACCGCACCGATACAGAAGATGTCATCATCTTTGACAAGTCTAACGGTGGGTTGGAAGTGACGCCATCCGCCGGAGCATCCGTTGTCACAGCGCTGCGATTGACGACTGGCAATGATAAAGGCAAACGCTTCTACCCGCATAACTCAGTTACCTTCGACTCGTCGTACGACCCGGCAACTTTCAAACTGGAGGGGAAGGTCGGCAACAACGCGTACAAATTGATTGCAGAAGGAAATCTGTCTCTACCCACTGCACGAAATGCCTCCCGGGTCATTCAGTTCGACAACACCAAGGCGTACACGTCGTACCG
Organism: Fuerstiella sp.; assembly: GCA_024230215.1. Taxonomy (GTDB): domain Bacteria; phylum Planctomycetota; class Planctomycetia; order Planctomycetales; family Planctomycetaceae; genus Fuerstiella. The sequence goes on from JAAERP010000490.1 coordinate 3,625, forward strand.
CCTCACCTTTCCGAGCAATAATGGCGCGTACCATGTCTACTTTGCCGAGGTTTCCCTAATTGCGACGCCAATCGATCTGACGGCCGGTGCGCACATAGTCAACGGAAAGCTCGCGGGTTTTCGTATCCCCGTTGAGTCGTTTTCGTTGCGAGCTGACGCAAACCAGGAATTCGCATTCCGAGAAAAGAGTCGCAATGGTTTGATCGCCGCATTTGACGCTACGCACGACATCTTCAGCATTGCGGGGACGGCGAGCCTCAAAGGGCCGATCGAACAGGCTGGATCTGTTTTCGACAGCAACGTCGAGCTTGGGACCAAGGGGACCGAGGGTCTCATTCTGAACGCCAAGGCCCCGTCGCTGGACCGACTCTCGTTTGCAATGCTGGACGACAACATCAGCAGTCGGAAGATCAGCGGAAAGGATCTCATGGTCAACTACAACAGTGGGGCGAAGGCCTTTGAGTATTCGGGAACGGCGCACTGGCTGTATAACAACAAGATGCTCCCGGTCAGTATCGTAGGAAGCACGTCTGTGCCCTCAGCTCTGCGGGGATACGACTTCCACGGACCGGTCAGATTCAATGGGCTGAACGTGACCAATATCGGGATTCGGTATCCGAACGGTGACATCGTCAATGGCCCGAATGGTCAAGCGACGGTTTTGCTTGAAGGCAAGACAGTTCCCGTCACACCCGTGTTTCGCATTTCGGGCGGGCAGGTGGTAGGACAACAGCGGTTCTTAACGCCCGCGCGATTCTCTCTGTCGGGATTTGCACTAGAGAACCCCAGCGGAATCCTGCATTTCCCCAGGTCCGGCAGCAACTCCAAGTCGTCGTTTGCCTACGAGGTGGGTACGATCGACTTCAAGATCGGCGACGTATCGGGCAAAACTCGCGCGTCACTGTTGCTGGACCTGAAGGACGGCGGCTTGCGAGTCGGGGACAAGGCCACCTTCACCTTCGAAGCGATCAGGATTCAGGACATCGAATTCGCCAGTGGAGCCTTGGTTGCGACCTATTCGCTGACAGATAGGCGTTTCACCTTCTCAGGTACGGGCAGGTATCGGGGCCTCGACCACGTATCGGTGACGGTTGGTGGCGACCCGAAGAACCCACAGCTGATTGAGGAACGTGGTGTCTTTAAGCTGACCAACTTCACACCGCCCGCGGTCGACTTTCAAGTCGCTGCTGTCATCTTTCCGACAAAACCGCTCGGAGCCCCGACGGAAGACGGCAATCTGATTACTTATAGGGGCGATGTGACAATCTCAGTTGGCGGTGCGCAGATCAAGCTGAAGCTGGGGGGAGGCAAGACCAAGGGGCTGGTCTATGACAAGACTGCCAAGAAAGTTGTGGCCATTGGAGCAACGGTTGAAGGGACTTTCACGATAGGCGGATCGGAACTGACGCTGACAGGCAAGTTTGGCTACGATTCTGCCAAGAACGAGTATGAAATCAGCGGCCAGGGCGACTTCCGGATTCGCACTTCGACTGGGCCGCTGACACTAAAGATCAAACTCACGAAACTGATCATCAAAGACGGCCAAGTGACGGAGCTAACCGCCAGCGTGAGTTCACGTTTTAAGCTTCTTGGGCTGGACATCGACATTGATGACCTGGGGATCACGTACACGCGCGTAGGACAAGAATACGGTTTCCATGGCTCCGTTCAGATCTCAACGGCACCGGTGGGCGGCAAACGTTTTCTGGATAAGTTTAAAGTCTCATTGGGAACTGGACCGCATGCACCCGGATTAGTTGTCAAACAGGGTGAATTGGAATCGTTTGACTTCGCCCTTAACGGCACGATCAACCTGTTCGGCGTGTCTGCCACGCCACGACATCTGCGCGTGAAGTACAGCCGTGCCACTAACGTCCTTGCGCTGACCGGCGGGCTCACAGTTACTATCGCCAATAAGTTCACCGCCACAGCCGCGTTTCCAGGCCAGGGTTTGCTGATCAACGTGAAGACCGGCCAGGTTGAACTCAAAGGCTTGCACCTGAGTGTTGGGGATGTGAACTTTGGCGCGCTGAAGCTCCGCAAGATTTCGTTCACCTACCTTGTGGACAGTAACAACAATACGACGATCTCGGGCGAGGCCGAGGTATCTCTGCCCGGCAACATCACCGTCGGGGCTGAGATAACGATCAAGAATAATCGTCTGAGCGCCATTGGGCTATCGTTTGAAAAACTGCCCGGCATCCAGATTGGTAACACGGGCGTCTTCCTCTACAGCATTTCGGGAAAACTCACCAACCTGGACGACTTGGCAAACTTCCAGATCGATGCCACAGTGAAAGCCTCCGGTGGACCTGCCACCAAGATCTTCGGCAAGACTAAAGCGCTGATGGCGATTGAAGGAACAATTTCCGTCAACAGGCACCGTTTGGAAATCTCCGGAAATGTGAAGCTGCTGGATGGGGTGCTCGGCAGTGGAAGCGGAAGGGTGACAATCTTCTTTAGCGGGCAACAGGTCATCGACGCCCAAGCCAATTTTTCGATGTATGGCGGCATCTTCAAGGGAGATCTTAGCTTCAAGCTGGATCGAGATTTCAACCTGGCAGCCCGGACGACCTTCAGCGTCAATATCCCGGACGCTATCCCCAAGATCGGCGGAAAGAGTCTGGGAACGCTGAACGCGTTTATCTGGGTTTGGCCCAACAAGGAGCGTAAGCACAGCGCAGTTTGGGTGGACGGCAGGATTAAGGTGGGACCGTTCAAATTCAAGTTCGGCGTCGGCGTTAACTTCGAAGGCAAAGTCTATGGTGGAGTCACAATTTTTGGGAAGAATGTTGGCTTCGAGTTTCAGGTGCCGGGACTGAGAGAATTCACGATTCCGAATCTTGATGAGCTCGTTGAACAACTCGCCCGACCGACGATGGACATTCTTGGCGTTACACCGGCAGCGGGGACTCCCGGTGCCACGGTCACCTTCGCTGGCACAACTGAATTGCCCGACGACACGACCTTTGACCTGTTCGTCGATACGGAATTGGACAGTTACGGGGGGCATAGAATCGCTACCGGCCTGTCGTTCAGTGCCGGTGAACAGACCTTCACCTGGGACGACCTGGCAGCCTATGCCGCAATTCCGTACGACCCGAGTAAACCGGTCTACGTCTATGGAGCAATTGACAACGGAACAGCCTTCCCCGTCTTTACGGCCTATTCAAATCCGATCGTTCCGCCGGATTATACGCCAGTCATCGACGTTCCTGCCAAAGGTGATTACGGCACGAATCAGGACCTGATATTCTCCACGATGACCGACAATGCGATTCGCATTGATGATCCGCTGGCAGCACCTTTGCCGGATTCTCAGGTGTTTGTTGAAGTGAGTGCCCATCACGGCCGCCTGGAGCTGATGCCGGAAAACGCCCACCCGTGGCAGAATCTAACGAATCCACTGGATGTCGACCTGGATGGTAACACAGCACTGACGGATGCTCTGAAAATCGCAGATCTGCTGAACCATCCGAGTGTCCTTGTCGGCGGCGGCAAACTGCCAACAACCCGGTCGGCCACTTCTGACCTGCCGTTGTACGATGTCAACGGCGACGGACTGGTCACGTCAGCCGATGTGTCACTGTCTGCCAATTCGCTGGTGGGAATCGCGGATTCCGTCACGACGGTCACCAGTACCGGCGTGCAGGTGGAAGGAGACGGTACTGAAGTCATCACGCTGACGGGCACAGCGGCAGATGTCAACGCTGCCCTGGACGGACTGACGTACCATCCGTACGAAAACAATTTCTTTGACGACGAAATCAGCGTGTCCGTCAATCGTTATCCGGCTTTCTACGTCGAAACAATCGACGCCAGCATCCCTGTGACAGCTCACCCACTGACGCTGGGGACCGATGATGGATCTGGTTTCCTCCCGACAACCTATGAACAGGGTTCCGGACATCAGACGCTGCTGGATCATGTGATGATCCACGATGCCGCCAGCGGACATATTGATGGAGCCATCATCACCATCGGCAATTACCAGGAAGGCAAAGACCTGCTGGACCTGGACATTGAAGACCAGATGGACCTGGGCGTACACGCCACCTTTGATGCACACAAGGGAATTCTGCGGCTCAGCGGTTTCGCCACGGTTGAAGAATATCAACAGGCTCTGCACCTGATTTCGTTCAGTTCCACCGGAACGGGCGACAAGACGCTGACCATCAAAATGGGTGATGACGTCAATGACCTGGCCGAACTGACCGAGCTGGTGCATATCATCGTCGTGAATCAGGCACCCGCGGTCGATCCGGGCATGGGCACGATCTTCACAGCCGGCGGCGGCACAGCAGCTGCCCTGCCTGGGCTGACAGTAACCGATCCCGAACGTGACACCATTTCCGGTGCCACCTTTGCATTGGATGCCATGACCTATATCCAGGGCCAGGACGTGCTGAGCTTTGTGCACCAGCACGGTATTGACGGCAGTTTTGATGCAGCCACCGGCGTGCTGACGTTGACCGGCACGGCTTCAGCGGCCCACTACACGGCAGCATTGCGAAGCGTGCAGTACAGCAACCTGGCTGTCCCTGCGACGACGGGTATCCGTGAACTGACGGTCACCGTCAATGACGGTCAGATAAAGAACCCGGAAGCGTCGGCGATGGAACGTCTGCTGGTTGTCAGTTCCGGTGTCACGCTGATGGGGCCCACATTGTCCAACCTGCCAACAGCGACCATCGCAACGCCTGTGGACGAAACGCCCGTCTTCCTGGCACCGGATCTGCTGCTGACCGATCCTGAAATGGTTGTCGAAACGCTGATCGGTGCGGATGTGGCGATCACCGGCAACTTTGTGGCCGGCGATGATTTCCTAAACGTCAAAGGGCTGCCGGAAGGCATTACTGCATCTTTCAATCCATTGACCGGTGTCCTGCATTTGACCGGCTGTGCCCCGGTTTCTTACTACGAATACGCTCTTCAGCAGGTGACGTATTCTGATCATGAAACCGTTCGCGACGGTCTGCCGCGAACAATCACCTTTACTGCCCACGATGGCTTTACAACGGCCACACCGCAGTCCCTGACGGTGCAGGCCGAAGCTCTGCCGGTTGTGGAAGCCGGATTCGGTGCACTGGTGTACACTCACGGCCAGACGTCGGCTGCCATCGATCCGGAACTGATTGTTGAATACAACGGCGGCACCACGCTTAGCGGTGCTGAAGTGGCGATTATTTGGGACTACATGGCCGATGAAGACAGACTGGTCTTTGCCGATCAGAACGGGATCACTGGTGCATTCGACCAAATGGACGGTGTCCTGACGCTGACCGGTACAGCGTCCGTTGCCGACTATCAAACGGCTCTGCGGTCCGTGCAGTACCGCAACACACGCGTTAACCCGATCTCCGGTTACCGCGAAGTGGAATTCCATGTCAGCGATGGTCAGAAGGTCAGCGATCAGGGCGACCTGTTGCTGGCGGACTTTCTGATTGATGTGGAAACCGAATACGTACCGCCTGTGCTGAGTCTGGACACAACGCCGCGGACATTCGTGGAAAACAGC
>JAAERP010000491.1 GCA_024230215.1 Fuerstiella sp.
GGATCACTCGCACTGTTAGTAGCTGGATCGACAGCAGTCACTGAAACATCATAAACCCCCTCGGCCAAGCCAACGGGCACCTCGAACGCCCAAGTGCCGTTCTGGTTATTAACTGCCTGACCACTCTGACCACCAACCGAAACCGTTACAACTGCATCATTGTCGTTCACTGCACCAGTCAATAATGGAGTCGTGTCATTGGTCAAGAGAGCATCAACGGAAACAGATGGTGCTGTCAGATCGATTTCCAACTCACTTATTGTCTCATCATTTCCAACGTTTCCGGCAGCGTCAGATGCTGTGGCTTGCACATCGTAAGTGCCTTCACCTAAGGCAGCCAGAACGTCGCCTGCGACCGACCATCCTCCTACTTCATCATTCACAGCTGAAACGGTCTGTCCATCGACCACAATCAACACAACAGCGGTAGGATCATTTACCAATCCAGACAAGTCTGGCGTTGAATCATTTGTGAGTAAGTTCGTGACGCTTACAACTGGTACCACCGTATCAATCACCAACTCATCAGCGGTGTCATCTATCCCTACGTTACCCAGAACATCTGTGGCAGATACTGACACGTTGTAGATACCGTCGGAAATCGAGCTCTCGCTGAAAGCGTTTCCATCGAGTACCCAAGTGCCGTCTCCGCTATTGACCGCTGTCTTCTGCTGACCATCCACAGTCACCGAGATTGTCGCAGCGGGATCATCGACGGTTCCCGTTAAGGTTGGTGTCGAATCGTTTGTGACCAGCGAATCAACTGTCACCACGGGCGGCTGAACGCCGATCACGAGTTCATTTGTTGTTGTGTCTACTCCGACATTACCGGCGGCATCAGTAGCCGAAACGGCCACATCGTAGACACCTTCCGTCAGGGGACTCAACACATCATCAGCCAGCGTCCACGTCCCATTGCCATTATTGACGGCCGCAACTGTCTGCCCAGCCACCGTCAGAGAAACCGTCGCGTTTGCATCGTCGACTTCACCCGACAAACCAGGAGTCGTATCGTTGGTCGTCAGTGCTTCCACGGTCACGACGGGCACCAAGGTATCAATAACATAGGCATTGGAATCAACAGTCCCCGAACCTGAGTTCCCCACTGCATCGCTAACGCCGGAGAGATCGAGTTCAATCACA
>JAAERP010000492.1 GCA_024230215.1 Fuerstiella sp.
ATCGGCGATGTGATATCCGACGTTCTTAAGTGCTCCCTGAATGCGATCGTAGCCCCACGTCGGATTTTCCGTCGCAAAGCGAACGATGGCATCGACGATTTCCTGACGGATGCGTGGTCGACCGGGCTTTCTCTGGCCACTCGAATCAAACTTCCTGGCCACGAGTTTCCGGTGCCAGCGGAGAATCGTGTCTGGCGTGACGATGGTCGTCAGTTCCAGCAGAGCCTTGCGACCGATGGCGTGAGCCTTCACAGCCAGTAACCGACGCTGATTGTCATTGAGCAGCAGTCGCTTCTTTCCGAGCTTCTTCAGCAGTGTTTCGATCTGTGCGTTCTGGAATTCGATGATCTGTTGCTGACGCTGATTCACCATGCCACAGAGTGCAGCGAGCAGAATGTGCCAGGGTTGGAGCAGGAAGGGCATGTTCGGCGCCGAAAATCGCCAGTTTCCGGTGCGAGAGGTGAAATCAAGCGGCGGAGATGCGAGACTCTGGCGTGCCTTAAGTCCCGTGTTTCACGGCGTTTTGAGTTCGGCGGAGTTTTTTGACCATTCGGGATACCAATTCAATGGGCCTGGCATAACTCGTCACGATGCGCTGTCTTGTGACCATTGCCCAAAAAGGCGAGCCAACACGTGAGGTCCGCTCAGCCGAACAGTCATACAACGGGAATTGCGGGTTCCACTATTTTAAATTTGCGCCAGCGCTATCACGATCAAATCGAAGAACCGCGAGTGTGTTCGGCTTGAGGAGGAAGGTCATAGCGCCAGCGTCATCTCCGGCCTGTTCAACGCGTGGACCGCTGAGCGTCACGGTGTCCGGTTTATCGATGGTGTTTTCGGCGAGGTAGCTTTCGGCCCGGACTTCGTGGACTTCGAATTCCGTCCGGGGTTGCCAATCTCGGATGTTGATGCGGATCTGAACTCGTTGCCGAGCATCCTTGTTCAGCAACGCGAGGTAGAGTTTGTCACCGTTCCCTGCAACACCATGGGAAACGGAAGCGCAGTGCGATACTCGCTGGAAACTGTATTTCGGATCGCGGTACAGACCGGTCTTGGGGGCCGCAATCGCGTTGTCGCCATGCAGAAGGCTCTCGACCAGCAACTCGCCCCGCTGCTCGCTAAGCAGCTTGAACACCCAATAGATGGGCATCCGATAACCGTAGCCTTCGTCGGTGCTCTTCCCCTTGTAAGCGAGTCCCTGTTCGTGACTTGTCTGAATGGAAAACATCGCCTGGGCATCGTTTGAGAAA
>JAAERP010000493.1 GCA_024230215.1 Fuerstiella sp.
CATCGACGTGACACATCACGCTCTCATCAACAGCTTCCATCAGGTTGGCCAGCAGCTGGCCGCTCGACGAAAAGGAAAAGGAAAGGGCGGAGGCAAACAAGGCAAACATCTTCTAGATGTGCCCATGTTCTCCGGCTCTGATGGCACGTGCACCATCTGCACGGAGCCACTTCTCAACGGCGAGCGGGTTGTCCGACTTCAATGCCAACATGTTTTCCACGAGGCATGTTGGTCAGATTTCGCTGCATCACATGATCGGCCCAGCATTCTATGCTGCAACTGTCGGCACCACATGAACACCGACGAGGCCATCATTGCCCACTTTCATTTCATCGCTGTCAATCGGGATGAGCGACAGCGCCAAAGAAACGACGGAAGTGACGATGACTATGGCAGTGTTTCCTCTCAGACTGCTCTCGTCACCTACGGCACCTTCATTCTGGACTCTCGCGTCAATGGTCGTCTCAGCATGATCGTTGACATCGGAGCCTTCATCAACATTCTCGGCGCCGATTTGGCGAGGACGCTTGCAGTCACAGGACTTTCGCATGGACACCAATCTTCGCAGGTCAAGCTCGACCGGACTCTCTCGATACACGGTGTCGGGCAAGGCAGTCAATCCTGCAACTGGTCCGTGAACGTTCCTGCCGCTGTTCGCATCAAGACCCCACCAACAGCCAGTTCTACTGGCGGTGTCGCGAGCAGCGAGAACGAAGAGGAGACTGCCAAACTGGTGAGGATCGAGTCCCCAGTGTGCGAAGGCACTGGCTCATCGCTTCCTGGCCTTCTCGGTCTCAGAACCATCGAAAAGAACAACGGTGTCATCGAGACCATTCATGGTCAGGCATACCTGACATTCCCTGGACCTGGTGGGTACAAGATCATCTGGGAACCTGGAGCTTTGCACATGCCGCTCACGAAGGCGAACTCCGGACATCTCTGCTTGGAGGTCGACCACTACGAGAAGATCCCTTCGAGCACTTCTGGTGGCCTTCGAGAGGAAAGCTCACGAGTCTTGTACTCCGGTCAGTCATCCAGCGACACGTCAACACCACTGCCGGCAACTTCGCGCACAGTAGATGCTGGGACACAGACGGATCCATGGCTTCCTGACTCTTGACGGTCAAGCCA
>JAAERP010000494.1 GCA_024230215.1 Fuerstiella sp.
GGGTGCTGAGGATATTGAACTGCGGGTGCCTTCTGACAATACCGCACGAATCCAGGAGGTGCACGCTATAATCATTCACTGCCTGTGTCGATTGATCGATAATCACTTCTGCGGATAATTTTCATGATCCACTCTCATCACGCCATCATTCCCAAACCTTTCAGGCATACTGTCCTAGCACTACTGATTGCCCTTCTCGTCAGTGGCTGCGGCATCATGGTGGCGACCACGGCTGCCGTGATTGCGGTCGATGTGGTACGAGACCGCCGCGGTGCCGGCGTCTATTGGGACGATAACAAAATGGAGTTTAGTATCGGCAAAGCGATCGGGAATCAGAAACAAATCCAGAATGAGAACGTGAGCGTGACGGTGTTCAACGGAATTGTGCTGCTGACGGGTGAAGTGCCGGACCAGAGAGACATCAACGCCACTCTTGATATCGCCAAAGCCCACGAAGGTGCACGACAGGTCATCAACCGACTGGAACTGGCTGGCAAGACCAATCTCACCAGTCGTGCGAATGAC
>JAAERP010000495.1 GCA_024230215.1 Fuerstiella sp.
ATGCCTGAGGCACCAGTGGTACGTAGTTGAAAGTGAACACGCCGGTTGCTGTATCCAACTCGCGGTTCTGAATGTGCAGCAGACTTGGGTCTCCGGGAACCGGAGGGCTCTCGCGGTTCTCTGATCGGAACTCGATTTTTTCGTCGGCGTTGACGCGTGTCGGTGGTCTGAAGAAGTTTGCTGCGTCTGCGGCATCCGCGATGAAAATGGTTCGATCGCTCTCGATCGTCAATTCGGCTGCAGATCGTAAGTTGTAGTCAATCTCTGCCGCAACGAATGGAGCTAAATCGACTTCCGTGTCAGCGCTGTTCCCCGGAATCGTAACAACACGGCGATCCGTGCCATCATCCACCAGATTGACTTGGGGGATGGCCTCGATGAATGACATCGGTTCAGTCAGCATGGGCGTTGTAATCGCCGCAATCAGTACAAATGTCCCGGCTATGGAAAGCAGGTAAGGGACAATTCCTTCTGACAGAATTTGAAGCCATTCCACGCGGGTGCGATGCCACGCACCGTAGATGACCCCGAAACCTAATATCAAACCGATGCAAAACAATGGCAGAAACAAGGCCTCGCCGTATTCAGCTGTGCGGGGGACGTAGACGGCGCACAAGGCGATCGTGATCAAACCGCCGATTACTAAGGAGGCAGTTATGCCACGTTTTGGCGAATCGGCCAAATTGCCAATTCCGGGCACATAGGACAGAAGTGCGAGC
>JAAERP010000496.1 GCA_024230215.1 Fuerstiella sp.
CCCGCGTCGATGGGGTTCGAATTGGTCAATGATTTCCATCGCCCGCACTTTGGGTGCGCCGGAGACAGTTCCTGCGGGCAGACTTGCCATTAACGCATCGAACGCGTCGGCAGATTCCTGCAGTTGTCCAGTCACAGTTGACGAGATGTGCATGACGTGGCTGTAGCGTTCCACGACCATTCGATCAGGGATTTCAATCGACCCATACTGCGCGACTCGGCCAACGTCATTGCGTCCCAAATCCACTAGCATCACGTGTTCAGCCAGTTCTTTTTCATCGGCCAGTAGTTCTTGTTCCAGTTCCTGGTCTTCCTGAGGGGTGCTTCCTCGTTTGCGCGTACCTGCCAATGGGCGGACCGTCATTTCATTGTCCACAACGCGGCACATGATTTCGGGGGAACTGCCGACGAGTGTGGTTTCGTCGGTGCGAAGGAAAAACATAAACGGACTGGGGTTCATCACCCGCAGGCTGCGGTAAATTTCAAAGGGATCACAATTGATTTCTATTTGAAGCCTTTGGCTGAGAAC
>JAAERP010000497.1 GCA_024230215.1 Fuerstiella sp.
GCGGCGCGGAGTTTCATGATGCCGACAACTCTCGAATCCGCAGTTACCAAGTACCTCCGTTCCGCCAACCCCGCGCAAAGAACTCGCGAAGAGTATGCGACAACACTCAGAAAGTGGACGCGCTGGGACGAAGGTGTTCCGCTCGACGAACTGGGCCGCAGGAAGATTCGCGAGTTTCTCGATTGGGTTTACGCAGATGCGGCATCCCGAGACGCCCGAAACCCGGGCAGAACAGCGAATAAAGTTCGTTCACACTTGCGCGCCGTGATGTCGTGGGCATGGGAACAGGATCTTGTCACCTCACTTCCCAGATTTCCAAAGGTCAAAGCGCAACGCGATGTTGCAGGGCGCCATTACCTGACAAAAGCTGAGGTCAACGCGCTCTATTTCGCGACTCACGAAATGAAGAGACCAAGAGGCTGGTGCGAGCCGTCTCCCGTCGGTCGTTTCTGGCGGGTTGCTCTCGTCATCTTCTTTAATTATGGATTGGATACAGGGACCGTCTGGAAAACCGCGCCATTTCACGAACCGATTCTGTGGCGACACGTGTCATGGAAACAGCGATCACCTGACCGTGAGCTTAATGGGGATGGCTCTTCTATCGTCGTGTGAAGACCGGCAAGGCGTTCTACCGACCGATGAATCGGACCGTGCACGAACATTTCCGAAGCATTCTGCCAGATAATCCAGATCTGGACGCACCCGTTTTTCTTGGTGGCGGCACACGACCCAATAAGAGGTTTCGTGAATTGTGCCAACTCGCTGGAATTGGCCCAAAGTCCGATCCCGAAAATGGAGAAGACCGCCCTTGGGTGCTGAAGGATCTTCGCAAGACGTGCGCAACGCACTACGACGAGCATGTCCCCGAATCATCAGTCGAAATTCTCGGGCACTCTGCTGGAGGCGTTACCTACCGGCACTACGCCCATCGAGCTCCGCTCGCATTCAAGGCGATCATGACTCTCCCGCAACCGACAGCGTTCAGAGGTCTCGCTAAAGGATTCGACGGCCAATGCCCGTGCTGCCGAAGACCATTTGCCAATGGCTGACGGTTCGTCCTTGGTCACTTACGGCACCACTGCACCGCAGACTGACACTCCGTTGTCGCGTTATCAATGTGATGGCATCCACCAGTTGCTCATGACCGCGCGCACTGCACTCGTTCGATGTGATCGAAGCAGATTCACTGGCCTGTTGTCCTGTCAAATAACGGTCATTTTCCAGGAGCATAATACGAGTCATGCGGCTTCCAGCGGCGGTTGCCGCATGTTGCAGATCCTCGTACACAGTGACACGTTCGTTACCTGTTACCGCGCCCGCATGCGTTCGTCGATTACAGCCCACCCATCAACCGGAACGTCGCCAGGGTCAACAAACCTCCGCAGATCGCGTAAGGCGATTACGATGTAATCGTGAACGTGTAGATACCTCATGGAATCTTCGAACAGATTTCGCGGAGTGTTGACCTAGGCGTGCTCGCCCTCGGGCACTCCATGAAACTGCAGCACGGCGATACGGCCGTCTTTGGCTTTCGAGACGGCCGAGACAAACATCGCCAGAGTGAAACCAGGACGCGGGATGGCGGCGGACGGGATCAGCAGCGGATGATCCCGTCCCGGCTCATAGGCCGGGCCGAGTCCGGTCTCACGCGCGTACTCGGGCAATCCCCCACGGCGAGCGAATTGAAAGCCGTAGGCTTGCAGACGAGGCAGACCTTGGCGAGTGATGGCGTTACCGGGCCAGGCAAACGTCGTCGTTCCTGGAATCCCATGCATGCCACACGCTGTGTCGATGCCTGCCAACTGCGATACACGCGAAACCCTCGAATAAGTTTCTTGTGGTCAATCGGAATGCCAGCGTGGTTGTGAGTGAAGTCGGATTCATTTGTGTGCGCGTTCAGATGAACGGTGATTCGCTCCGGATTTCGTCATCGAGATCCGGTATCTTCATGCTGCCAATGCCACAAATCGCGATCACGCACGAAAAGTCCAGGAAATCCTGAAAAAATGGAAATCGCGGAGAGTTTCGGGCATAACATGGCGATTTTACCGATCCAATTGGCTAGTGTTATTGGCTTGTGAGACTGGGCATTCGCTCAACACGCCTCACTCGCGGCTCGTTTCTAAGGGCTCTGCAAGATTCGCTTTCTAAGCCGTTCCTCACGGCAACCCACGCCAAAATTGGTTGTCGCCGGGCATCTCCGGAGAATCACTTTCTGTTTTCTACTTTTCTATGTTTGTATTTGGAGTTGTGATGTCGAGACCTCGCTTACGAAGAGCTTTCACGCTGATCGAATTATTGGTGGTGATTGCAATTATCGCGATCCTGATCGCTTTGCTGTTACCGGCTGTTCAACAGGCCCGCGAAGCCGCACGAAGAACTCAGTGTAAGAACAACCTGAAGCAAATTGGACTGGCGCTGCACAACTATGCAGATGTCGCTAGTGGGACGCTTCCGGCTGGAGCGTACTGGAACAACAGGGGGACAGGCAATGTCCGGTACCAACAGGGAAGTATGTTGGCGCACATTCTGCCGTACATTGACCAGGCGCCCATGTACCTCCAAATCCCGTTTGACAACCCGCCACTGCCAAGCCGCAACGTGAACAATGCGAGAGACGCAAACAACGTGTTGCTGCGACAGAAGTTTCATGTGCCAGGATACCTGTGTCCGTCAGACACCGCGGGATCGGGTTTCAACAACCGCGGCACAGTTCAGAACTACGCAGGCAGCAAGGGAGCATCGAGCGCAGGAACACCGTCGGGGGGCAATCCTAATGGAAGTCCTCGATGCCCAAACAAGTATCTTAGCTTTCGTCGAGGTGGCACGACGGGTTCTGGTGTATCCGGACCATTCTACCGAACAAGTAAAAGCAGTCGCCTGAGGGACGTTACTGACGGGCTCTCAAACACGATCTTTGTTGGTGAAACTCGGCCGGAATGCAGCAATCACGCTCGCCAGGGTTGGCTCCAGGCCAATAACGGGCAGGGATTGTTTGGCACTCTCGCTCCTATCAACCTGGACACGTGCGACACGTCAAATTCATCAGGCTGCCAATGGTGGAATAACTGGACCGACGAATTCGGCTTCAAGTCTCGACACATTGGTGGTGCTCAGTTTCTGCTTGGAGATGGCTCTTGCCGCTTCATCAGCGAGAACGTCGATTTTGACACCTACAACAATCTGGGTGCCAAAGACGATGGAAACGTCATTGGCGAATTCTAATTTTGGGAGCGTGAACTCCTGGTGTCATAAGACGCTGTTTGGCAAACATATCACCGCCGTGAAGTAAGCTCACGGCGGTGATTTCGAATACTCTCATCCCGGAACCCCTCATTCATGGCTGTTAATTCTCGAACCCCTGTCGTTGTTGTTTCACTACTGATGCTGGCTGGCTGTGGCGGAAGTGACCGCCCAGCGCTCGCTCCCGCTTCGGGTATTGTCAAGCTGGACGGCGTGCCCGTAGCAGGGGCTACCGTGACCTATATTCCTGTCGAAAGTGGGCGACCGGGAACGGGACTAACGGATGCGGAAGGTCGATACACAATCAAGACCTTCGAAGATGCTGAAGGTGGTATCGTTGGGAAACACAAGGTTGCTGTGATGAAGGTTTCCGGTCCGGGTGCCGACCTCCTGGATGGTGAAGGACCGGCAGGGCCATCCGGAGACGAATCAGAGGAAGACGACGGTTCCGATGGTCTTTCACAGCTGGACGCACCGGGAGCCCCCGAAGCACCGGAAACCGTCTATGATGTACCCCAAAAATACATCAACCACAACGAATCGGGTCTTCTAATAACCGTGCCTCCTGGAGGCAGCGATACATTAAATCTTGATCTCAACAGATAACTCGTTCGACGCTACCCGTTTGCAAAGAACGCCGGAATTGCCAACCGAATCCGCGTTCTGGCGAAGCCCGGCTACCCGAAGATCAAGCCCGCGAAAGAGTACTTAGGAGTTGTCCTGAAATGATTTCGCGATTTGACACAGAGGGGTAGCTGGGGTCGACCAACGGGAGCCCCCAGCGAGCGTGCCGTCTGGGGGCTACGCTCCGAAAACGTCGCTTCGACCCCAGCCACCCTCTCCAAACAATTGATTTCGGGAAGTTGTTTCGGGACAGTTCCTTAGCCGTTTAGGCGCTGGCCCCGGTTCGATCTGTAAAAACCGTGGCTAGCGTCAAAACGGCTCATTTATCGACCCTGATTTTTCATCCGTGACAAACCACTGGCGGCAGGATCACACGATGCGAAGTGTGTGCAGGTGATCCATGGAACCAGCCCCGCAAGGCCCCAACTCCGATAACCGTCCACCGAAACCGCTCGGTGGCTATCTGCGTTGGGTCTTCCTGTTGTCAATCGCAGCTGCTATAGCTGCCCTATGGTTTCGCCCGATCAACCTGTCCGAACGGTTTCAAACCGGTCTCGAGGCAGTAAAGCGAGCCGATTGGCAAACCGCCAGGCTTTGTGCCGCGGACCTGATGAAAGACGAAGAGCATCATGCTCACGCTTTCCTGCTAACAGGCTATGAACAACGAGCGCGGAGGCGATCCAAAGACGCCTATGTGACCTTCAGCAAGGCCCGCTCACATCCGGAAACTCGAGAACTTGCGTTTCACGAGGCAGCCAGCATTCTGTACGAAGTCGGAGAATACAGTCAGGTCATTCTCATGTGCCAAAAAGTGCTTCAGTGGAATGCAGAGCGGACGGATACTCGGCGATTGCTGGCAGCCGCATACTACGACATTGGGGCAATGATCCAGGCGATCAACGCGTTGAGAGTGGTGATCGAACAACAACCAAACGACCACCGACCTCACTACATGCAGGCATCCATCCTGCACGACTTTGAACGCTTCGGTGACGCGGCTCTTGCATATGAGCAGGCAGCAAAACGAATCACGAAGGCTTCGACCGTAAGAGACGAAGTCCTGGCCGGCTGGGGGGCGTGTCTCGTGCGTTTACGTCGCCACAAAGAGGCACTTGAAGTTCTGAAACCCGCTGCGAGCTGGCCGGATATTGAGACTCAGCGCGCCGTGGCGCTGTTCGAATTACGCCAACCGGACGCCGCCCTCAAGGCCGCCGAAACAGCTTTGCGACAACAGCCCCTGCACCCCGATGCGACGACAGTTGCTGCTCGCTGTTATGAACTGGCCGGCGACGTTGAAAAGGGTATTGCTCTACTGCAGGAATCCGCGGCACAGCATCCTCTCGAGCTGGAGCTACACTTGAGACTTGCCGATATGCTGAGTGCAAACGCGCAGCCGGAACGGGGGCTTGAGCACCGAAAGACCGCCGCGAAGATTTCAGATTATCGCCGCGATTTTTCACACAAACAGCAAGCGCTGGTTCACAACGATAACGATGCCACTTTGCGATTCGAAATCGCAGAACTCGCTGAAAAACTCGGGAAGATCGAAATCGCTCGGAGCTGGTTGCGAGCCGCTGCCGGAATGACGACCGCAACCGAAGAAATCCGATCGTACTGGCAGCAATTCCAGGAACGGCATCCGCCGGGGCCAAAAGCCTCAACCAATCCAGGGCAGGCTGATTGACGTGCGCGGCACTCGAACCACAACACTGATCTGCCGACGCAAATCATACGCGGTGATGTTTCTTTTTCTTTTGACAGCCGGCTGTGGTGATGCAAAGCAACCCAAACAGAAACAGGTCGCCCCCAAAACCACTGGTGCAACTGCGGCACGGCCAATCAGGGACGTATCAACATCAGAGGCCCCAATCGTCCCTTCGACCGTTGGAACACAACCGAAGCACAAGTCGGCTATTCGACTTCAACCTTTAGCAGCCGAGCAGATGCCAGAGGTCATTGCCGACAATGGAGCTCGGCACGGCTTCGCAACCATTCTGGAATCATTGGGGAGCGGTTGTGCAGCGATGGACTTTGACCGAGACGACTTGCCTGATGCGATCATCGCAGGCGGTGGCGACTTTGACGGTCGAAGATGCATCGGCAAGCCCGTGTTCGTTCTGCGCAATCGTCGCACGCATCTTGAGAACACCACGTCCGCAAGTGCGATCGGCACAACTCGCCATTATCACCACGGGATCTGCGCTGCGGACTATAACCATGACGGATTCGAAGACTTTCTGGTGACGGGATTTGGTGGCATGCAATTGTTCTGCAACCAGGGCGACGGCACCTTCACAGAAACAGCCGCCGCGACCGAATTGATGTCCGGTGGATGGAGTGCGTCAGCGGCATGGGCTGACTTCAATCATGACGGTTTCCTTGACGTGTACGTCACCGGCTATGTGAACTGGTCATTCGAAAACGACCCTCCCTGTTTCGCGGCAGACGGGGTCACTCGAGACAATTGTTCGCCAAAACTTTTCGAGGCGTTACCGGACAAACTGTTTATCAGTGGTGGTGATGGGACTTTCACCAATCAATCGGCGGCGTTCAATGTTCGACCAGACGGAAAGGCACTGGGTGTTGTTGCAGCGGACCTGAATGCAGACGGCTTTTTGGATCTGTACGTGGGCAACGATGTGATGATGAACTTCCTGTACAGAAATGAAGCCGGAACATCATTCACTGACTGGTCCATGTTCGGCGGTGCGGGCGGAAGCCGACGAGGTTCGCCTGACGCGTCAATGGGAGTTGATGTTGTCGATTTCGATAATGATGGCAGGTTCGATATCTGGGCGGCCAACTTCGAAATGGAGAGCTTTGCGCTCTACCAGAACCTGGGGAAGATGCAGTTTCGCCATGTCAGCGACGTCACGGGAGTGTCAGCAATTGGCGGGCAGTATGTCGGCTGGGGAACCGCCTTCACCGACCTGGACCTTGATGGTGATTGTGATACCGTTGTCTGCAACGGCAATGTTGTGCAGCACCCAAAGCATTCCCCGACTTTGCAAAAGATGGTGTTACTGGAGAACGTAAACGGGCACCACTTTGAAGATGTCACAGAACAGGTTGGCCCGGCGTTGTTGACACCTCAACACGGTCGAGGACTCGCATGGACTGACTGGAATCGTGACGGCAAAGTCGACCTGCTGGTAACGCCCACTCACGCCCCCGCTCAACTGCTCGAAAACCGTTCGAATGTGAACGGCAGCAGCCTGACCCTGCAACTAATCGGAACAAAGTCGCCGCGACAACCGATCGGAACAACCGTCACACTGATCACATCGTCGGGAACGCAAACCAAACAACTGATCGGTGGTGGCAGTTATGCGTCGACTTCACTGCCGGAGATCCACTTCGGTGTCCCCCGGGGATCCACACCCACGGAAGTCCGCATCAAGTGGCCGAGCGGAACGAGCCAGCTGATAAGTCTTGCAAATGCCGACGACCGTTTGGTTGTGATCGAACAGCGCGCTGTCGCTGTACGACCGCCCCACTGATCCGCTGGCCGTAATATGCGTAGTATGAGCCATCAAGGATGTCCGTAAGTTGTCACGCCATACCGAGCATTTCCGATCGACTGCGGAACAGAGTGTTGCATTCTGTTGGCGTTATCGGCCTGCTTCTTACCACAGAGCACACAGAGAGGCGATGATTTCCAATCATTTGTCATTCGTTTTCTCCGAGTCCTCTGTACTGCAAACGATCAAAGTTTGCGCGCGCTGCGCGTACGTCCCGCTGCGGGACGTCGAACAGTATCTGAGCGATGCGTTCGCACTGGCTGAAAAAGGTCAGCGTTATTTGTTTCCCAGCATCCGCAGCACTGACCTGTTTCACCAATTCCTGGCCATCGTAGAAGAGGCCGGGCATGAGCCGTGGCCGAATCTGATCAAGAATCTAAGGTTGAGTTGCGAGAACGACTGGCTGACGGCAAATGAGGCACCAGCACACGTCATTGCGGCATGGATCGGGCATTCCCTCGCTATCCAGAACAGTAGTTACGCAATCGTTTCCGACAGCCACTTCGACCAGTTCAATGCACGTCCTCAGGCCACACAAAAAAGTGGCACACCCGGTGGCACAGAACCTATGCGAACCGATGCAAACACCGACGAATCCGAGTTGCCGCCGAAGTTATCACTATCCGAGAAAACGCTGAAAACCAATGAAAACACTGGATTCCAGCGACCGAAGGGTCATTTCATAAAGAAATCGGTTGGGCCGCGAGTCGTGTAGTACGGGTATTGATACACAGCCGCCGGAGTGTCGTCAACGTGATGCACTCGCCATCTCGGCTGCGCGCTGCGGGCGTGTCATTGGTCAGTTGCGCGACACCTCGAAATCGCTCAGGTCGATCTGACCGAATCAGGTCGATTGGCCTGTTGTCAAAATACGGTCGTTATTTAACCGCGTCACAATACGTTTGAGTTACTGAGAATAACCTGCCACAACTCCGTGAATTTAGATCATGGGCTCTCGTTTCAATGCGATGTGCCTGGTCATACAGTGTCGGCGCAGAAACATCAGCTAGTTATGGATTTTTCAACGGTGTAAAGCCTCGCTAATCAATGAGAAACAGC
>JAAERP010000498.1 GCA_024230215.1 Fuerstiella sp.
GTTTGGCCCGACGGACGACTCGACGTTTCGGCGGTCAAGTCGCGCGGCCTTGTGAAAGAACATGATCAACCAGTCGCCGGTACCGATCGGGCGGTGTACGTTCGTGTTGAACATCGGCTCGCGAATGCCGAGTCCGCGGACGTTGAAAATTGCCTTAGGTTCAAGCTCGTTGCCAAACCACTGCCGTTGCCAGCCCAGATCCTCACGGAGCGGAGCGGACTTCCACATGACAAATTTCGGCGGCGCTGCAGTTCGGTCAGTCATGGCGTGGTGAAGATCTCCGAAAACGAGTTGTGGTTATCGTCGCGTCAGGAATACGCCTGCCATCACAAGCTGTGACAAATTAATCGCAAGTCATGCCATTTGTATTCAGTAATCTCAGGATAGTATAGAAACGTGTCACAAAGCTAGTTTTCCGGGAGCGACTCTTGAATTCACGTCTTTTTTACTGGTCACTGACTGCAGCACTCGCAGGATTCCTGTTTGGGTTCGATACCGTCGTTATTTCGGGAGCCGAGAAGACGATCCAGTCGCTGTGGCAGCTTGGCGACTTCCAGCACGGGCTGGCCATGAGCATGGCGCTGTGGGGCACGGTTGTTGGATCGTTGCTCGGCAGTCTGCCAACGGATCGGTTCGGTCGCACGAAGACATTGCTCTCGATCGGCATTCTGTACTTCGTGTCTGCTGTCTGGTCAGGAATGGCCACCGACGTGTACTCGTTCATGATTGCCCGATTCATTGGCGGAGTGGGAGTGGGCGTGTCGACCGTCGCTGCTCCGCTCTACATCTCCGAGATCGCACCGCCGGAACACCGCGGTCGACTCGCTGGCATGTTTCAGTTCAACATTGTCTTTGGCATTCTCATCGCGTTCGTTTCCAACACGCTCATGGGTGGAATTGGTGAGAACGCGTGGCGGTGGATGCTGGGTGTTGAGGCTGTGCCCGCGCTGATTTATAGCGTGATGTGTTTCGGTCTGCCTGAAAGTCCCCGCTGGCTGATCGGCCAGAAAGATGATCGCGACGGCGCGGTTGCCGTGCTCCGGCTTGTGAATCCCGATGCATCCGAAAGCGAAGTCGAGAGTAA
>JAAERP010000499.1 GCA_024230215.1 Fuerstiella sp.
ACGACATCCAGCCAGTGCTGTGCCATACGCTCACCATAATGTGGCGAAGCAAGCAACCGCTCAACGACATCACGAAATGCCTCTTTGTCCTCACGCGTATCATTGAGGAAGCCGTTCACTTCATCTGGTGTCGGCGGCAAACCGGTGAGATCAAAGGTTGCTCGACGAATCAGATCACGACGAGAAGCACGCGGCGCAACTTGAAGACCCTTCGGAAGTGCCGCCTGAAGAAAACCATCAATCGGACTCTCATGGGTATCAGGAACAGCAGCTTCCTGAAGTGGCTGATACGCCCATAGGCCTTCGGGATCATAGTTTCGATTCGTCCAACTATCCGAGAGTCCTCCCGACGTTCGGACACGAACTCCATCTTCTTGTGTCCATTCAGCTTCGTGTTTGGCACGAAGTGCCGCCTGATCTTTTTCCGATGGCCATTCAGCACCACTGACAATCCAATCGTGTAACCAGTCAATTTCTTCACTCGTGAGACTCTCTGACTCTTTCGGTGGCATTGCAGAAAACGCATCGTCGTTACGAGTGACTGCCAGGTAGACTGAACTACGATCAGGATGCATTGGAATAACGCCTGCTTCTTCGCTATCACCACCCCTG
>JAAERP010000500.1 GCA_024230215.1 Fuerstiella sp.
ACTCAATGTTTACCTGACTACCGCGTATTACGCTGACTTGTGGCCGCGAAAAACGTTTTCCGGCCTGCTATGGGTGCTTCCCACGAGCCCGAACGACCACATCTTTTCGAAAACTGCTCGAGACTGAGCATATTCACCCGAATCGCCCATCAGACTGGAACACACATGACAAAACGTGCACTCATAGTCGCTACTCTCTTCACGGCATGGTCAGTTCAAACGTCTGCCTTTGCTCAGCAACCGCCGCGAAAACCTCGCATCGCTGACACCATCAAAGCCAACGTCTATGCAGACAACTCATTTAAGCTGTACATCAACGGCGAACTGATCGCGGTCGATTCGATCACATTCGTGCCACACAATGTTGTTTCGGTAGATGTGTTGCCTGCGTATCCCATGACGATCGCAGTGATGGGAATCGATAACGCCGACCCAAAAACCGGCATGGAGTACGCCAACACCAACATTGGCGACGGCGGTCTTATTTTGAAATTGGGCGATGGAACGGTCACCAATGCGAAGTGGAAAGCAAAGAAGTTCTCCTGGGGACCAGTCGGCAGTGACACGAAAAATCCCCGCGTTGAAAACATTCCCCTCCCTCAAGATTGGCATGCCGTTGACTTCGACGACAGCAAGTGGCCCAACGCCAAAGAGTTCACCCAAGAGGAAGTCGGACCGAAAGAACCGTTTTTTGAACATGACTTCAAGGGAGCGAAGTTCATTTGGTCGGACGACGTGAAGCTCGACAACCTCGTACTGTTCCGAACCGTCGTCAGGTCGCCGCCGGACGGGAAAGAGCGTCCGGATTTTCGTGGCCTAACCGACGTCGTCCCACAGGGGGGCGGGCGCCGAGGCGGTGGAAACCGTCAAGGAAACCGCAATTGAGAAGGGAGCATGCCCGCCACCGTCAACCGCGAAGCGGCTCAACAACAAAGCCCGGGGTCGCGCAGCGCACCCCGGTGCAACAAATCAACAACCATCAGAACCCCAGCGGGGTTCAACATCAGTCCCAAACGAATCGTTCGTCAATTTCAACACCGTATTTCTCACACAATCTACGGAACTCATCCTGAAACGATTCGTTCCGGTGACGTTCTACCTGGTTGGCAATGTAATTCGTCAAGGCATCGACATGCGATGGACTGAACGAGAATGCTCCCTATCCCGTTTGCCAATAGAAGTGCGAAATGCCCAACTCCTTCTTCGCCCATTCCGACGAATCAGATTTGAGGTTGCGAACGAGTTTGGCCATACCGATCGTTTTCCCGAGCCGGCACAGGAAATGAACATGGTCTTCCACACCGCCAACGATGATCGCCGGCGAATTCTGGTTTTTGCAAATGCCTGACAGATAAGCGTGCAGACGCTCGCGATCCGCTTCTTCCTTTAGGAACGGTTTTCGGCCTTTCGTCGAGAACACGATATGAACATAAACCTGAACGAGAGATTGTCCCATGAAGAATGTCCATTCCCGTAACCAGCGAAACCCGTCGTCGATTGGCCGCGAAGCGGTCAAACATCAAAGCCCGGGGTCGCGCAGCGTACCACGGGTCCGCAAACACAGAATGACACGAACCCCAACGGGGTTCAACAAACGTGCGTTCACTGTTGTCGCCGATTGTTCAACCCCGATGGGGTTGGCTCGCGTTTGGGGTGGTTTACCCGGGGTGCGCTGCGCGACCCCGGGCTATGTTGTTAAACGCCTTCGGCGTTGGAACGCGTGTGTGCGGTTATTCTTTATGGCAATCGTTCTCATGACCATACCAGCAACATCGTTCGCGCACGAGGGCCACTCTCATGCACTCTCGCCTGGGACACAGCTGAAGATTGTTCGGCTGAATACGGAAGCACCGAAATACCATCTTGTCGTACAGCGTCGGTCCACAGCCGAGACCAATCGGCCGGAACTTGCGACGCTGTTTGATGCGTTCAAAGACAAAGTCAATGTCCGTTTTGACCGTGACTACCTGTTCGTTGAATCCAACGGCATGCCGGACCATTCCATGATGATCGGCATCACGGCATGGCAGCAGCAAGTCCCGCTGCCTCAGTCTTACACTGGCAACAATGCGTGGCGTATTCCGTTGAATCCGGTTCCTGCAAGGAACCCGATGTCGACGAAATCGCATTTCTTTCGTGGTGCGATTGCCCTGGCCGCCAATGGAGTGCCGATCTTCAACCCAATCAAGAACGATGGCAGAACGGATACGCTGAAGGCTGGCGAACTGGACAAATGGGGTGGCCACTGTGGTCGAGCTGACGACTACCACTACCACATCGCTCCGGTGCATCTGGAAACGATCGTCGGTCCGGGCAAACCGGTTGCCGTCGCCCTGGATGGTTATCCCATCTACGGCTACAACGATCCGAACGGAAAACCACCGACAAACCTCGATTGGCTGAACGGCCACAAAGGGCCGGACGGTGAGTACCACTATCACGCAACGAAAACTTTCCCTTATCTGAACGGTGGTTTCTACGGCGAAGTTGTCGAACGCGACGGTCAGGTTGATCCTCAGCCACGTGCTGGAGGCGTTCGTCCATCCCTGACTCCACTGAGAGGGGCCAGGATCGTCGGTTTTGAAAGCCCGAAACCCGACAGCTACGTCGTGCGTTACGAGGTATTTGGAGACCGGCGGTCTGTCGAATACACCGTTGCGGACAACGGATCAGCGACGTTCAACTTTGTTTCATCACAGGGAACAAAGACCGAAAACTATACGCCACGCCAACGAGGAGGAGACCGGAATGCCGAACGTCCCTACGGAAATCAGCCACAAGACAATCGAGGTCGCGGCCGCGAAGGCGGCGGACGCCCCGGTGACGATCCCATAATGGCGGCTTTGGATGTCAACGGCGACGGCATGATCGACGAAGCAGAACTCAGTGGAGTCGCTGCGACGTTACGCAAACTCGACACGAACAAAGATGGCCAGATTACGCCTGAAGAACTTGGTGGCCCCGGCGGTCAACGGCGAGGTGGCGAAGGCGGAGGACCCCGCGATGGCGGGCCTCCAAGCCAGGCGGGGGGACGACGCGGCCCACAACCCGGTGATGGTCTCCGTCAACCGTGGATTCTGGTCCACGCGGATGAAATCGATCTCGACAAAAACAAGATTATCAGCCGCGACGAAATTGTCGGCGAAGCAACAAAGGCGTTCGCAGGGTATGACGCGAATAACGATGGCAAGCTGAGCCAAAGTGAACTCAGCGGACGCAGTGGATCACGAAGCGCCATGGGGGGATTCCTGAAAGGGCATTCCAAAGAAATCGACCGTGACGGTGATGGCATTCTGACGCGAGCCAAAGCAATCGGCAACGCGGAGCGCATGTTCGCCAGGCTGGACAACAACGACGACGGGAAAATCTCGTCTGACGAGATGGAAGCGTCACGGCGAAAGTAGAGGACATATCACGCAAAGGCGCGAAGACGCAAAGAAAGAAGACACGCTCGGCAAAAACCGTGGGAACGCGGCCAAACGACGAACAACGCGACCAACTTGCCCGAGCGACATCCGAAATTCGCTATCTTGCAGTCAGAGTGACGGCGGATTTTGAATAGCCGATGGAGAAACGCGAACCATCGCTGGCGACGACCTCGTTACGTGGATTCGCAAACGTCCCATCGACCCGGTTGGCGCTGAGCACAGTGTAGGATTTTCCACGCATCGGTTTGAAAACGTCGGCGATGTCGACGTGGAGCGTACCACCAAGGCTCGCTGTGCCCGCAACCTGGAAACCCGATGTCCGATCACCTGCGAGTGTTGTGCTTAGTGAAGCATCAGCACTTTGGTGGTAGTCACCGTCAACACTGAGTATTGGCTGATTGGCACCTGTCACGTTAACTGCGCCCTTGTTATAGACGATCGCATCGATCGAACCACGACCGTTTAGCGTAGCGTCAGGATGAATTTCGACCCATCGAAGTGACGATACGGTTCCGTTGTTGATGGTGAGCGTCGCGTGAGATGCCAGGCGAATCTCGTTCCGTCCTGTAAGATTGATGCCTGGGCCGAGCACGAGGGACTGGCCGGCATTGGCACTAACGTTGCCGCGAACTTCAAGAGCAAGGACGTTCAGATCGGCGTCCGCATGGGCCGCACTGGAATCATCCCCCTTGTTTTCGATGCGGGCGGTCCATGACAGTTGAGGTGCGCCGTCGGCAGTCGTGTAGGTGATGCCAGCGTTGGCGTATTCATATTCGGACCAGTTGTCCGGATCGGAAGTTCTGGCACCGTCCTGGCCTGTCCAGTGGTGATAGGTGTTGGCGAATCCTTTCGGTTCTGCGACGCGTTCGCCCAGCAACAGTGATTCAAGTTCTTTGACAAGTTCGGGATGGTCGGCGGCGATGTCGTTCGTTTCCGCATGATCCGCATCCAGATCGTAGAGCTTGAGCGGCGGATTCTTCGAACGGATGAGTTTGTGTTTGCCGCGAATGATGGACTGACCGTTTCCGGCTTCGTGGATGATGAATTCACGGCGACGTTGGTGACCACGACCAAGCAGCGCGGGGGCGATGGACACGCCATCGACACCGAGTGGTCTGGGCGTGCCGGCAAGTTCGCAGAAGGTGGGCAGCAGGTCGGTCACGTCGACGACCATGTCGCAATTAGTGCCTGTCTTAAGTGCCGTTTCAGCCGTAATCTTTGCAGGCCAGCGCATGACGAGCGGTACGCGAATTCCACCTTCCTGAATTTTTCCTTTGTTGCCGCTGAGCCCGCCGTTTGCGTCGAGCTGGACATTGTTTTTCCCACCAGGACCGCCGTTATCCGACTGGAAAACGACCAGCGTGTTGTCGGCAATCGAATCGGACGTATCGCCATCGTTGTCAGGATCCTCAAGGGCGGCAAGGATATTGCCAAAGTGCGCGTCAATACGGGTAACCATGGCTGCCCACTGCCGAGTCTGATCGGCGAGTGCCGCGAAGTGGTTGTCATCCGAGTACTCACTTTCCCACTCGGGCAGCGTGGCAACTTCGCCGAAGGGAGCATGAGGAATCTGCACGGCCAGAAGGCCATGAAACGGCTGGCCGGACTTGTTGTAATTCTGCCCCTGTATGCGGACGAAGTCGAGTGCGGCAAAAGCGTAGGCGTCATCGCAATATGCGGTCTTCGGATACTCGACGTGGTTCTGTAATGCAGGTGTGCTCGGATAGGTTGCGTTGTTCTGATAGCGGGACATCGAATTGGGGACGAGCTCAAGACCACCGACCGCGTTTGGTGCCGCCGGTGCACTCCAGAGTGTCGGCTGGAAAAACGTATGAGCGCGGACATGATGGAGTTCCGCCAGCACGTACTTGTAGCCGTGTGAGGTAGGGAGCGTCTGAACGTTCTCGATAACCGGCCCCACCTGGTCTTTAGAGCCGCCGTATCCCCATTTCCCCCAGTAGCCGGTGACGTAACCTGCGGCTGAGAGCACGTCACCCATTGAAACGTCGTCGGCACGAATGGCCTTCTTGGCGTTATCCGGATCGTTGCGATCCGCAAATGTATGCCCCTGATGGAAACCCGTTTGCAGCGATGAGCGGGCGGGCGAGCAGACGTGGCAACCGTAGCCGCGAGTAAAATTGACACCCTGTGCAGCGAGTCGATCGAGGTTGGGAGTTCGCACGTAAGGAAGGTTTCTGGCTTTGCGGTCCGCCTGACCATTGGGGCCGATCGATCCCCACCCCATATCGTCAACATAAAAGTAGAGAATGTTTGGACGCGCGGGTTCAACGGCGGCGACCTGTTTGGCCGTCAGCGCTGACAGAGCCAGGCCGAGAAGGAAGAAAGAACTACTCATAGTCATTGTTCAGAGTTTCAGTTGGATTTCGAAGAACCTGTTCAGAACGCGTCTTAATTCAACAGCGCCACCTGTTTCCATTGTGCAGTGTTATCAAAACCCCATGCGTAAGCGAGGCGATCGCGCAGCGACTGGATGTTTTCCGGAAAGCGGTGTGAATTCGGCACCATCGTTAACGTCAATGCCTTCACAGGCGTGTTCACGGATGAAGCGACCGACTCGGAAAAGCTCGCAATCTTCGATGGCGCTGACCTGCATTGACAATCGCTGCACATATGTGTCGGATTCACGTACTCGACCTGATCATCACGGGTCTGCTTCGAAATGTTGCAGATCATTTCTCCCAGGCCACATTCTGTCCTCGACTCCTGCAGACAACGAATAACAATATTGAGGACTTTCAGATCTGATTACGTCACGTCTGTCTCAGTTCATCCTGCCGGCAAAAAAAACCACGGTCTGGGAATCGACAACAGAGGCGCAACGATTCAGGTCGGCAGGTTGCAATCACAGAAGAAACAATACGATGACAACCAGAATAACATCCGCAGCACTGCTTCTTATTTGTGCACACGCGACTCATGCATGCGCCGATGACCGCCCCAACATCATTCTGATTTTCACGGATGATCAGGGATATCAGGATTTGGGGTGCTTTGGTTCACCGAATATCAAGACGCCAAATCTCGATCGCATGGCTGCCGAAGGCGTTCGTTTGACCAGTTTCTATGCGCAACCCGTTTGCGGTGTATCGCGAGCCGCGCTGATGACGGGATGCTATCCCATTCGTGTGGGTGAACCTGACAACGTCAAGCACCTGCACACGGTGCCGCATCCGAAAGAAATCACAATGGCGGAAGTCCTGCGTGACGCGGGGTACGCTACAGGAATGCTGGGGAAGTGGCACCTGACCGCCCATAAGAAAGACGGGCCCGGTGGATTTGATCCCGCGACGATGCCAAATGCTCAAGGGTTTGACGACTTCTACGGTACACCTATGTTCAACGGGTTCACAGTGATGGTGAAGGACACTCCGTTTCGCAGTCCGGTTTTTCGCAACCAGAAAGTGGAAGTCCAGGCCGTCGAAAGCTGGGATCACATCACGGCCGACTACACTCGTGAAGCAATTTCATGGCTCAGGAAGAACCGCGAACAGCCATTCTTCCTGTATCTGGCGCATAACCTGCCCCACATTCCGGTCGGCGCATCAGAAAACTTCAAGGGCAAGTCCGGTGGCGGGCCATATGGCGACACGATCGAAGAGATCGATTGGTCATGTGGGGAGATTTTCAGGACGCTCAGGGAATTAGAGATCGACGAGAACACACTGGTTGTCTTCACATCAGACAACGGCCCATGGGTCGAAACGACGCGAGGAATGCAGCCCGACGGCAAACCGTTTATTCCTCGGGACCACTCCGGCAATGCCGATCCGCTTCGGGGCTGGAAGATGTCTGCGTGGGACGGTGGATCGCGAGTGCCCTTCATCGCTCGCTGGCCGGGGAGAATCCCGGCTGGGTGGGAGTCAGACGAACTGTTGAGTACAATGGATCTGCTACCGACCTTCGCGGCAATTGCAGAGGCGCAACTGCCGGACATCACGATTGACGGCAAGGACGCCTCAAGGTTCCTGACACGCAGGACGGATATCAGTCCACGCGAAGACTACTTCTACTATTCCGGTTGCCTGTTGACGGGAGTGCGATCCGGCCGGTGGAAGCTGGTACTGCCTCGAACCAGGAATCCGCCGGGGCTGGGCTGGTGGGGACGAATGATCGAAACCGTCCCGGACACAATGTTGTTCAATCTGGAAGAGGACCCTGGTGAAACGACGAATATTGCCGGCACGCATAGCGACGTTGTTGCGTCCTTAATGAAACGCATCAAATCGGCTCGACAGGAACTTGGCGACATCGAACAGACCGGCGCCGGCGCAAGATTCTTCGACGAAGGACCTCGCAGACTGCAAACTCCAGTGAAGCAGGAGCGTAACGTGAAGCCCGCAGCCTCCACTTACGACGGCTTCACTCCTCTGGGAAATCTCCGGTTCACGTTTGAATCAGGGAAACTCGACGAATGGAAGATTGTGGAAGGCGAAGCCGGAATCCCGATTTCAGACGACGCGTCACTGCCTCAATGGAAACACAAACCGTTCAATCACGAAGGCCGATTTCATCTATCAACGATCAACACGGCGGACGGATTTTCCGACAAACAACAAGTCGTCCTGCAATCGCCGACCTTTGAAATTCACGGTCAGAAAGCCAGCTTTCTGGCCTCCGGCGGATTCGACACCGAGAATCTGTTTGTGGGATTGTACGATGCGAACAGCGGCAAGGTCATCAGGGCTGCCGGTGGCCCCAAAGGTCCGCAGATGAAGCGGACCATCTGGAACGTAGGCGACCTGAAAGGCAGAACCGCATTCCTGCGCGTTGTTGATCGCAATCAGGACGGTTGGGGACATCTTACGTTCGATGACTTTTCAGTCGAAGGTGTGCTTGTCATTCCAACCAGGACATCGGATGCAATTCGGTGATCAGGCATTGCGTCTGTGCAATGACTTGACGTCCTCGACCGCTTCCACATACCCAGGTTCGGCGTCCCTGGCAGCATAATTCGTCTTCTTAATCACACCTGTCTTCCTGCTGATGCGTCTGGTGAGAGTTGGGATCTGTGCCTGACCAACGGTGATGTCATCGCATTCTTCACCTTCGACCGTCTCTGGCTTTGTCATGTTCGGCTACCTGGACCGGTTATGCGGAATGTCCCGAATAGGCAGACCGGGCCAGGTTTCACCGGTAAGAACTGTCGTCCAGCGTATGGACTTGGGTTCGACGCAGTGATGAAGTGACACCAGCAACGGGTCATTTCAGTATCAGCAGTGACCTGTATGAAACTGACTCCGAATGGCGACTGCCATGAGTATCCACAAACCTCCCGACGTAAGCCCTGGACAGGATCCGGAAGACATCAAGCAAGGCAACGATGCGCGCCTGCCGATTCCGGAACCACCGGGGTTGTTTCCACTGCCACTGACGCCGTTTGAAGAGCTGATGCTGGATGAGGAAGTCGACGGATACCCGATTACCTTCTACCTTCAGCTTCGCATCAGGGGTACTGTCGACGAGACAACTTCAGCGTTTGCGATGCGGGACGCGCTTAGCAGACATCCGCTGCTGGCCTGTCGTGTTGAGCAAACTCGACACGGGGCGCAATGGGTCTGGGCCGGCGAATGTACTCCGCAGGCCAACATGGATGCCGAAGGTGTGGCGACGGCAAAGCCATGGCAGCAGCGGATTGATCTGACGAGGACACCGGGCGTACGGATCTGGGGCGAGAAGGCGGCCGAGTCGGCTGTGATTGTTTTTCAGTTTCATCACGCGTGCTGCGACGGAATTGCTGCTGCTCAGTTTCTCGAAGACTTCGCCGTTGGGTATGCATTCTACCATGACCACGGAGGCGAGCCTGATTCATTGACACCGACTATCGACCGCTGAACCTGCACGCACTGCACGATCGGAATTCCCCGAACGGACGACGGATTTCCAATCTGCCAGGCTCATTCTTCAATCGTGTGTTTTCGGTGACTCGTTATTCGCTGCGTTATCTACGTCAAATCAAACTGTCACTGACAGGCAGCGTCTCAGGCACTCAGCCACCAGAATCCAGCGACTTCGGGCTCCACATCGTCAGTCTGTCACGACAGCAGACCCGCGGCCTGCGGAGTGCCGCGAAAAGATTCAATGCGTCATTCAGCGACCTGGTCATCCGGGAACTTCTGTTCCTGGCGAAATGGTGGCATGCGTCCCACAGTGACACGACTCGTCGTACCGGAAAAAACGAAACCTTCTGCATTCAGCTGCCCAATAGCCTTCGTGGCCCTTCAGACGATCGACTGCCAGCATGCAACGTCATCGGGAACATCTTCATTGAACGCCCACCATCTGATATCGACGACGCAGATATCCTTCTGCAATCCGTTCGCGATGAGATGCAGTTTGTTCATCAGTCTCAGGCCGGCTGGATATTCATCCAATCTCTGAGTGTGCTAAGGAAGATTCCCGGTGTCCTGACAGCCATTCAGTTGCTGTCACGGAAACGATGTATGGCTTCTATCATCCTGTCCCACATGGGCAATCTGATGAATTCCATCGGGGCGCGCCTGCCGAAACGGGACGGGCAGATTCAGATCGGCAATCTGCTGGTCGAAGATGTCTGCGGAATCGGACCGCTGAGACCGGGTACAAATGTTGTCGTCTCCACCATGATGTTTCAGGGACGTCTCCTGATTGCCTTGCGCTGTGATTCCCGCCATTTCAGTGCGGACGACACAGCTGAACTGTTGAACGAATTTGTGACGCATCTTGAGCGCACGGCGGAAGCGAATTAAATGAATATTCCTGCTCGAATCTGTGCGGATCATCGGCTGCTGGGGTGGTGCCTGGTTGCCGTTCTCAGCATTCCTCCGCTGCTCGGTCTGCTTGGCGTTCGAATGGCGGATGAAGTTGTTGACGGATGGGTTCCGGAAGATGTTCTTGAGGAACTGCGTGATGTGGATCGGAAGTTTCACTTCAACGCTCCCCTGATACTTGTCCTGGAGTGCAGCGACTTCTTTCAGCCGGGCAGAATTGAGGCTCTTCATTCCACCGTGGCTTCGCTTAGAAGCATGGAGACAGTCCATGATCTTGCGTGGATGGGAGATATTCCATCCGTCAATCTTCGCGGCACGCGGCGACTACTGCTTCCGGATGGAAGTGAAACTCTGACGCCGGAACGTCTCAGTGAAGCCCGAGCCATTCTGACCGAGCATCCACTATGTCGTCAGAATTTGATTTCAGCGGATGGCAGAACTGCACTGCTGCTGGTTGATGTACATGTGCCGGATCATGTTTCGGAGATTCGTGCAAGAGCCCGGGCCGGTCTCGAACCGGCAGGTATCAATACACGAGTAACGGGGGTGATGGCTCTCCGGGAAGTCGAAGACCGTACTCTGCACGAAGACAATCTTCGGATTCAAATGCTCGCCTATCTGCTGGTTGGTGTTACGGCATTTCTGATCTTTCGCCGGCCGGCCGCAATGTTCATTGCGGGGAGCGGGCCGATTGTGGGGCTGGTCTGGTCCATGGGGTGGCTGCATCTGGCCGGACAGTCCGGCAACGAGCTGGCCATTATTATTCTGCCGGTGATGGTGACCATGATCGGCTACACGGACGGTGTTCATCTGGTCGTTCGCATCCGTCAGCTGCGGACGACCGGTTCCAGTGCGCGAGACGCCGTCTTCCACGCCGTTCAGACAGTGGGGCCTGCCTGCCTGCTGACATCCATCACGACCGCGATTGGATTTGGTTCTCTGATGTTATCCCATTCGGACATGATTTCGGGGTTCGGCCGGGTTTCTGCAATCGGCGTGCTGGTGACCTTTGTGGCAGTAATTCTTGTCAACCCGCTACTCGCCAATTCGCGGCTGGGTGAGAGAATCCATGTCGAGCAGTCCGGTGACGTGCTTCGGCGAATCATGACCCACGGAACGTTCATCGTCGAATTCGTTTCTCGTCACGCCGGACCCGTTGCCGCTACAGGCATTCTCCTGACGGTGATGTGTACTGTCGCAGGTATTCGACTTATTCCCGGAGACCGACTCAGTACAAGAGTCCCTCAGAGCTCAGAGGCGTGGGAAGCTATGCGCCACTGCGACAGTGAATTCGGTGGCGTCCGGTCGGTCCACCTGGTCGTTCGCTGGTCCGAAGGCACGATGAGGAAGGACATCTGGGAAATTGTCCGGCGCTGCGAACAGATACTTGAGGAAGAGGGCGTTGGCCCTGTCTCATCGATCCGGACAGCGTTAACAGTATACGGTGTACCGAACGCCAAAGACCGATCGATTCTGGTCAGCCAGCTGCCCGCTGACCTACGGGAACGGTTCTATCGAAAAGATCTCTCCAGCACGCTCGTCGCCGGACGTCTCAAAGACGCGGACGTGGAGTCACTGGGCGGCGTTTTCGACAGAATCGAGACAAAGCTGCAGGGGCTTGCAAGAGACCACTCTGGTTTTGAAGTGAAGCTGGTCAGCGACATCATTGTCGAATCACGTGTTGTCCGCCAGATTATCGAGGAGCTGATGGAAAGTCTGCTGGCGGCGGCTTTCATTATCTTCGGTGTGCTGGCGGTATCGTTCCGGTCACTGCGGATCGGACTGATCTCGATCGTTCCAAATATTATGCCCCTGGCGATCGCTGCGGCGATTCGGCTGCTGATCAACGATTCTCTGGGGATCGCCGGAGCCTGCTCATTTGCAATCTGCCTGGGGATTGCCGTCGATGACACAATTCATTACCTGAGTCATTTCCAGAGAGAACGAGCCAAAGGATGCACCGCAGTCGAAGCCAATCGCCACACATTTGTCTACGTCGGAAGTGCTCTTATGATGACGACGCTGGTCATGACGTCCGGTCTTGCCACCGTGCTGATCAGCAGACTGCCGCCACATGTGAACTTTGCAGCCATGGGGTGTGCGACGCTGGCAGCAGCGTTGCCTGCTGACCTGCTGGTCCTGCCAGCCCTTCTTAGTCTGTTCCCTGGCCGAAAACCGTCTGAATCCGCAGAGCAGACCCACGGCGCGGAATCCGGTGAGATCACGCCCGTGGAATCAGTCGGCACCCTGCTGGCCCAGGAGTGAGCGGAGCGGATTGACGGCGATCCACATGGGATCTACCTGAGCAGCAATGTTCAGCGGAGCGCCTGTCGGAGGTGGGGTGAAACGTACGAACCTGTCACCCTGCCACTGAAGCCACGTCAGATTTTCTGCCTCCAAAGGCCGGTCAAACGTGTACTTTATTTCTGTCGGATCACCTTCACTGCTGACCGCCTCAACGTCAATGTCAATGCCGGTCAGCGATCGATGCCAGCCGGCAGACAGAGGCGTGCTGCGATACAGATCCGACAGGCCGCTGCGAAGAAACGGCTGCTGAGGGCGCACGACCAGAGTCCGATCGTCGGTTCTGACGACAATCACAGGGACCAGGGCACTGCACAGAACACGAACGTTTCGGGGCACGGGTTGCCCAAGCCCTCGCCGAATCTTGGCAAGGTGCCAGGTGAACATCGTATCCGGCGGGTTCAGAATAACGAGATCGGAATCGTCGATCGGGCCGGCGTCGTCCAGGTTCGCAACCGCTGACTCGATGGCTTTCCTGTGTTCATTGGATGCGAAAATCCGGAATGGAAGCAGGAAGCAGGATCCCACGATGTGTGCCAGGAGCAGATAAACACAAACACCTGTTGAGAAACGAATACGGCCGCGGTGAGACGCTGAGCTCTGTTTCTTCCATTCTGCGACATCCGATACAATAAGTTCCACCAGCCGGCTGATGAGACCGTGTCCGGCGAAAGTGGCCATCAGCATGATACGATCCATCAGGTTTCCGGCGCAGATGGGCAGCGTGGACATGAAGGTCGCCAATAGCCAGAACTTAAGGTGCCTGTCATGGCGGCCGTGCCGGGCCATCACCGCAAACATAAACCCACAGACGACAACAGCACCGAGCCACAGAAACGGCCGGGCAGACAGTGTTCCAAACGAATACAGGTCCGTGGATCCGATTCCAAACATGACCGAAAAAAACAGGGGAACACGTTCAGCGATCGCAATAACAAAACCTACCGGATCGCCTGCCGGATCTACATACTGACCCGAAAACCGTGCGCCAAACCCGCCGGCCCGGTAGAAGGCGAACCAGATAATGCCAACGCATCCGCCCGGAAGAAGACTGGTGAACCGCTGAAACAAAGTTCCGGAGTGAAGAAAGACGGCCCACGCGAAAACAAGACCACCGTACGCCGTCCCAAGTTCCGCCGACAGCAGACTGACAGCAAAAAGAACCATCGACCTGATAGCAGCCAGACGGTTCTTCTGTTGCTGCCATTTGAGGTGTTCGTTGAACGCTAACAGCGCAAATGTGCCTGCGATCAGATGGTTGCGATTGGCCAGCCAGTAAATAGTAGTCCCGTGCACGTCATCGAGTGCAAAGAACGTAATCGCCAGGCAGACTCCGTAAGTGGTGACACCACATCTTCGATAGACCAGCGATGCGGCATAGAGACACGCCACAAACCAAAGCACGCTGTGAAGGTGTGCAGGCCCCAAATGATCCGGCCAGAGCAGAATGTCGACCTGATGGGTCAGAACAGACAGGGGCCTGAGAAAGGTGAATTGAAGCTGATCATCAGACCACCACGGAAGGACACCGCGGTCAATGAGCTGCTGATTCTCCTCTGCATTGCCCGTCGCAAAGGTGAAGAATTCCAGATACGGAGATGCTCCGGTTGAGAACTCGTATTCGCCCTGCAGCACTTCCCTTTGGTGCCAGTCATCCAGATGAAGCCCGCCGAAGTATGCCTGTCCCGTCAGTAGCAGCACAGCGACAGTTAACACCGGGACCAGAAGGCGGGGCACAGCCACTGAGGTTGCTCCGGAGGATGTATCATTTTCTTCCCTGCTCACGCCGAATAAACTTCCCATTGATGTACAGCTGGGTAACATAGACAAAATAGACTACGCCTTCTCGGGGCCTCCCATGAGGGCACGGCAGGTCTGCAGATCATTCGACTGCAAACAAGGTGATTGTCAGCCTCTTACGGGCGAATGCAATGTTGCATTCGAGGCACGCGCCGTAAAGAGAGAGATCGATGTCGACTAATCAGACTTCTCCAACCTCCGGAACGGCAGGAATTCGGCAGCAGGACACCGTACGAACCGCGGAGGTACTATTTGTCGATCTGGACGGCACACTGATTTCCACAGACCTGTTTGGCGAATGCCTGATTCGAGCCTGCCTGTGTTCGCCGAAGGCTCTTGGCAGTCTGCTGCTGTCGGGGTTTCGCGGTAGAGCGGCGCTGAAACGAGCCACAGCAGAACGTATTACCCCGAATATTCGGACATTACCGTTTCGCGAGGAGGTTCTGGATTTCGTGGCTGAACAGCGGGCCGAGGGGCGAACGATCGTTCTTGCAACGGCATCGGACAGTATCTGGTCAGATCGAATTGTTGCTGAATTACCTTTATTCGACGATGCGATTGCAAGCGACGGAAAACGCAATCTGAAGGGACGCCGCAAGCTGGAAGCCATTCGGCATTACTGTCACCAGCATGGATTTGATACGTTCGCGTATGTGGGAGATTCGGCGTCTGATTTTCCAATCTGGGCTGACGCATCAGAAGCCTATGTAGTTCCAGAGAACGCCGCCACCACGAAAAAACTTCAGCGTACTCACAAGCGTGTCGCGACCATTGGTCAGCCGGATCAGAGCAGCAGTGCCGTGTGGCAGACGATGCGGCCATGGCAGTGGCTCAAGAACACACTGGTTTTTGCCCCGCTGATACTTGCCCACCAATACACGGAGCTGTCACTGATTCTGCACGCAATGCTGGCGTTTGTCGCCATGAGTCTGTGCGCTTCCGGAATCTATGTCCTGAACGACCTGCTTGATGTCGAGGCTGACCGTCAGCATCCCAGGAAGCGTTTTCGCCCTCTGGCAGCCGGTCGGCTGTCACCAATGACTGCTGTTCTGTGTGGCATCAGTCTGTGCATTGGAGCTTTTTCTCTGGCGCTGCTGACACTTCCGCGCGCATTCATTTCTGTGCTTGCAGTGTACACACTTCTTTCCACCGTCTATTCCGTGCGTCTGAAACGTGAGGCAATCGCGGACGTCATCGCACTGGCGGGGCTCCACACATTACGACTGATCGGCGGCGGACTGGCTGTCGGAATCGAGGTTTCAGACTGGCTGCTGGCGCTTTCGATCTTTCTGTTTACGTCCCTGGCGTTTGCGAAGCGGCACGCGGAACTCTCGCGCGTGCAGACAGAAGGTCAGTTTCGGGCGGCAGGCCGGGGATATGTGGTCAGTGATCTGCAGCTGATCCGAACACTAGGGCCCTGTAGCGGGTACCTGGCCGTTCTCATATTTGCGCTGTACAGTCAGTCCGAAGCAACACGCGCGACTTACACCAATTCCGCAGCCCTGTGGCTCATCTGTCTCCTGGCACTTTTCTGGGTCAGTCGTCTTTGGCTGCTTGCCATCCGTGGCCAGCTGAATGAAGATCCTGTGGTGTTTGCTCTGAGCGATCGGGTGAGCCTGGCAACCTGTACTGCAGTCGCTCTGCTGATGTTCCTCGCAGCAGGAAATCTGTAGAGCCCGTGGGCGCAGTCAGTGGTGCGACTTACCGCTGCAGCACAGGCGTCCGCTGATGGGATTCGACTTGAGCATCTGCTTCTCTTTGACCGCGAGATTGAAGGCCGCCACTACCGGTGTCATGTTGTCACGGTGGGTGTTATCGGACCTCAATATCGGGAGACAGACCCTCAGTCCGGGAACTGTGGCGCCCTAGCGACTCGACTCGACCCGACTCGAAAAGACGCGCGTCCGGAACACTGAGGTGTCGCTGAAATCACAGGACGTCGCCCGATCCCTTCGAATTCCAACAAAGCGGTAGAAAACGCCTGATCTCTATTTTACTAGAGCATAATCTCTATACATATAGAGCAACCTCGTTTGAAAGATCATCAATGGCTCGTCCAGCAGCACGTTTTCCCACGGAATTTGAGTTGCAGATCCTGAAGATTCTGTGGAAGAACGGCACGTGTACGGTGCGTGACATTCGAGAGGCGCTCACGAATGAAGGTCGCCACCTGGCTCACACAACGGTGGTCACGATGCTGCATACGATGACCGACAAAGAGCTTGTCGACCGCGTGCGTGTAGACGGCAAGTCCTACAATTTTTCGGCGCGTGTCAGCGAGCAGTCCGTGTCGACGGGCATGCTCGATGATCTGCTAAAACGAGTGTTTGACGGCTCAGCTGCGGGACTGGTTCTCAACCTGCTGGACTCAGAACACGTTGACGAGGACGAACATCGGGAACTGCGACGACTGATCAATCGCCGTCGAAAGGAGTCGTCATGACACAGCCAGACTCAGTTCCGACGGAGTTGATCGTTTGCGTCGTGCAAAGCCTGGCACACGTCCTGTGGCAGGGCATGATAGTACTGGCTGGTGCATGGACTGTAGAAGTTGCGATTCGAGGGCGTTCGTCTCGAATCGGATATTCCGTTTGGTTTTC
Source organism: Fuerstiella sp. (assembly GCA_024230215.1). Taxonomy (GTDB): domain Bacteria; phylum Planctomycetota; class Planctomycetia; order Planctomycetales; family Planctomycetaceae; genus Fuerstiella. Next base: position 16,900 of record JAAERP010000500.1, read on the forward strand.
CGCAATGTGCCTGACATTCCTGTGCTTACCGGTCAATCTGGCCGTGTTATGGCCAGAACAAACCGCAAACCTGTTGCCGACGGCTGATGTCCCGGGCGTATCTCCGACACCTGGGCAGTTGGACACACAAAACCATTTCGAGAATATTCCGTCCGAAAACAACATAGCCCCAGTCGCCGACGATTACCGCACATCGGCCGATCTGATAACGGCAATACCAGTGGCTTCTGATGATGGCGTTGACGTCTCAACAACGGCAACAAATCCGTCGGCAGCCAGTTCCTGGCTGACCATTTATCCGTACGCGATCAGCGTTTACGCAGCCGGTGTCGTCGTAATGCTGCTCCGCTTGCTCTGTGCAATCGGAGGAGGACGCCGTTTAAGAATTGACAGTGTCCTTGTTGTTGACACGACCGTGCTGGCGTGCTGCGATCGCTGTGCGCGAAGAATAGGTCTGCGACTCCTTCCGGTCGTTGCGACCGGAAGTCGCGTGTCAGTCCCGATCGTCATTGGGATTATAAAACCGATGGTTGTGCTGCCGGCTTCACTTGTGACACAGTTAAGCCCCGAGCAGCTGGAAGCGATATTGCTGCACGAATTCGCTCATATCCGCCGCTGGGACACGGTCATGAATTTCATTCAGAGGCTGATCGAAACGGTACTGTTCTTCCAACCAACGGTCTGGATTATAAGTCGCCGTGTCAGCATCGAACGTGAATTCTGTTGTGATGATCTTGTCATTCAGTCAGGCAAAGAACGGTGCACGTACGCCGAATCACTTGTCCGAGTATCAGAACTGCGTCACGAGTCCACAGCCACAGAAAACTGCGCGGCGATTGCCGCGGTCGACAACAATCTCGCTTCACTTCGACGCCGCGTCATTCGAGTCCTGAATCAACCGGAAGGAGACACAAATATGCGACCAACAAGCGGAAACATACTTGCTGCGGCCGGACTGCTGGCAGCTTTGGGAATGGCCTGTGTCTCACTGACGATTCCGAATACCGTGGACGCCGACGACGCCCTGGCAGCAACAACTGAAACTAATTCGAAAGACTCGACCGACCGTCAGCAGGTGGAAGTGGAAACCAATCCGCTTCAGAAGATCGAGCGATACGTCCGGCAATTGCAAAGTGACGACTGGGTGGTCCGCGAACAGAGCATTCGCGCGCTGGGCGAATTGAAAGCAATTCGACATGTCAATTCCATTGCCGCAGCCCTCGACGATGAGAATCTTAATGTTCAGACCTCGGCCGCGTATGCGCTGGGAAGAATCGCTGGCCCGCAGTCCTTCGATGCATTGCTGAAACACCTGAAACAAGAAGACACCGAGCCGCTGGCTTCACATCTCACTTCTGCGCTACTGACGATTGATGGCGACCGTGCAATCGAGGCAGTTCTGCAGTCGTGGCAGAGGCGGAATAAAACCGTCAAGGCAAATGCCCTGCATCAGTTTCGCGATTCGGAAGAGCCCGACTTGAATGACGTACTGTTTCGCCACCTGCGCCGCAAGGATGGTCAATTCGATCATGCTGTCGCAGAAATTCTGGTACACCGCCGGGACTTCAGAATTGCGGACGCGATTGCCCAGGAACTCTCGAAGGGCCCCCGTGAGCACCGTCATCTTGTCGCGGCACATCTGGCAGAGCTGGGAGACGCACGATGTCAGGTTTCGCTGGTGGAATTGCTTAACAGCAGCGATCCAGTAATTCAGAGGTCAGCCATTCGATCTCTGGGAAAATTCGGCGACGATGGCGTGGCAAGTGCCATCCTTGAATCCACTGCCGGGCTTTCACAGGACCGGGATGGCAACAGGACACGCACAGAGGCAGGGTTCGTACTGGCAGCGATCGGCGGCAAGGCGGCGATTAATGCGGTCGCTGCGTGGGCTGCTGACAGTGACGTTGACTGGCGCCGTCACGAAAAATTCGTACAGGCGTTGGGGACGTCGCAGGATCCTCGCGCCGCAGAAGCGCTGGTGTCACTGGCAAAGACAGACACAGAAGCTGGCTTCCTTGAGGAGATTGCCGAAGCCCTGGGCGAGACCGGCGACGGACGCACCATCGAAGTACTTGGACAGCTGGTGAAGCATGACAATTCGAGGCTCAGCCAGACGGCCCGAACTGCGTTGGCCAGAGTGCGGCTGGGCGCCGCGTTCGCAGTTCGCAGTGGCGATCAGGACAAAGCGTTCGAACTTGCGGCCGCCGGTCTCGATAACAGTGACGAGGAAATCGCCATGGCAGCTGTTCGCGTGCTCAGCCAGCTGAAGGACACTCGCGTTGCAAATCTGTTCAGCACCAAAGCCAGCGACAGTCGCCGCGCGGTGCGCTACGCAATCTACCAATATTTCTCTTATCAGAATGACCAGTATTCTGCCGACATGCTGGTTCGGTTTACGACTGATGCGGACGACAAAATTCGGCTGCGTTCTGCGCGATCACTTGCGGCTCGTACCGATTCGCGCGCCATCGACCCTTTGCTGAAACTTTCCAGAAGCGACAACGAGTACTTGCGCCGAGAAGCCGCCAAGGCACTTGGTAACTACAAGACGCTTGACGTTATCCAGCGACTCACTGAGATGCTTTCCGACGAAGACGATCGCACGCGAAGTGATGCGATCAAATCGCTGGCAACTTCAGGAAGAGTATCATCGGTCAACGCCGTTTTCAGGGCAATTGACGAAGCCACTGCAAGCAAGCAACTTGAGCCTTTGATTAGCATCCTGAGCGACATCGAGGATCCTCGCGCAATTGTAAAACTCACAAGCCTGCTGGCTCACGAGGAATTTCGAATTCGAGGAACGGCTGCCCGCGCGCTGGCGAGACGTGGCTGGCAGTCGCACGGTCAGCCAGAAAGACTGCGTTATCTCGCTGCGTCTGATCGACGCGGGGAACTTGACGCGGAGATTCCTCCGGCGGTGGCGGATGGACCCGGCCGCGTCGCCGGCGACTTTCATCTGAATGTCCCGATTTCGGCACACATTTCGACCGGTATACCGGAATGGACAACCGTCATTTCGACTTCAACAGTGGAATTCGTCGCGGACGACAGCGGGTTGAACGCCACCGTTCGGATCGCACAATACAGCTATCCACGCTCAAAGTGGCGGATTCGAATCGGTCTGTTGGGTAGCGACAATGAACAAATCGCCAGCACCCACATTTTTGTACAGACGTCAGGCGTTATCCTTGGGAAGCGACTTCTGGTATTCCCCCAACCTTTCAAGTTCAACTTCGATGGGATTGACGCAGCCCAGGTCAGCAGATTCGAACTCACCGTTCTGCAGGAACCCGGGCCAGCGACGCCCGGCCTTCCCGTCATCGAAACCTCTCAGCCATTTGAGAGCGAACTGGTATTGGACCGGACATTGCCAGGATTATTCACATCACAGACTGCGCGTGGCGACAGAATATTTCGTGTCGGCAACGTCAGATTCTCTTTGAACGAACCAAAGAACAACAGACGTGTTGTTCATGCCGACTTTTCCCTGCATGACGAACACGCGTTATCTGCAAAATGGCGTCTATGGATAATTTTCCTCGACGATGAAGGAAAAACGCAGGGGCGCAGCAGCACGACATTTCTCACGCGCGGCCATGGCAATGAGGCTGGCGGCACGATCGAAACCGCCACCCTTTCACTTCCCGCGACCGTGTCTGACGTCTGGTCTCCAGGCGGACGTTTTCGATTTGGCGTTGAATTCGTGCCGCCGAGCCAGGACGAATTAGCAGCGCAGCTTGCGAAGGCGGAAGGAAATATTGTTCCCGACGGTACCGTGCCCCTGTCACACGTCGACGAAACCGCGGAGGACAAACGCAGTCTCGCGGCGTCCGGCCACGCGGTCCGATTCGCTCGACCGGGCAACAGACAATTCGTCGAGGCGATCCAATTGTTTGGAAGTCGTTACGGCACGGCCAGTCCACCGAAAGACGATTTCCACGTGTACCTGTTGAATGAAAAGTTTCAGGTCCTGTCCCACCTGAGATTTCCGTATGCACTCATTCCACGCGGAGACATGAAGTGGCATACCCTGCGAACTCCATCGATTGAAGTCCCCGAAAATTTCCACGCTGCGGTCGCCTTTAATCCTCATCGCACGAAGGGAATCTACCTTGGACTTGACGAGAGTGCCCCCGAGTCGTAGTCGTTTACTGGCCTGGTCGGCGACGGTTTCTCTCCATGGGAACATAATTCCAACTGGATGATCCGCGTACATCTGGCGGCACAGCCAACCGGGGAACAGGGCATTCAGAATCTCGCGGACTGGGAACTGCCGGCGGCGGCAACAGATCCGTTCGCTCGCACGATTGAGTATCGTACGGACAGTGGAAAGTCCGACGGAATGCAGAGCTACGGTGGTGCGGGCCCGGTCATCAGACTGCCAGTGGCGGACATCATTCCACAGGAAACGGACATCAAACAGGTAACACTGCAGGGGCTTCGTGTTTTTGGAAGTCGGTACGGATCAGGATTCGATCCTGACACAACGAAATTCCACGTCAGTATTCTGGCAGCCAATGCGAACGCGGTCTGGCAACAGGATGCGCCTTATTCACATTTTGGTTACAGGAAGAAATGGATCGACATCGTCTTCGACAAACCGCTGGCCGTCGCAGAATGGCTTGACGACAAACAGATCCTGACCGTTGGAATAGATCCGGAAGCGCAGCAGCGGAAGGGTATCTACTTTCATTATTCGAACTCAACGGAAGACGTCGACAGACCCGTGGCCAAAGGCTTCGTCCCCGATAAGCGGTTCTTTGAGGTCGAAGGACGTCAGTGGATGATTCGAGCGTACTTTGCGACGGGGAACGATGCGACACCGTAGTGCTCTGTCAGAACTGACGAGGAAAAGGGGGGCAGGTACCAAAAACACAAAGCACCCTTCGGGCCGTTCCAGCTTTTTCAGTCCGTTACCCGACGATGTCCGTGTACGGCTGACCTTCGTTCTGGTCGATTCGTTCGGGGCGGCCTTTGTCGTAATATACGACTTCTCGATGATTCAGCCCCATCAACCACAGAATCGTCGCGTGCAGATCGTGCACGTGCAATCGGTCTTCGACGGCGTGCAGACCCAGTTCATCCGTGGTGCCAATCGTGCGGCCGCCTTTGACTCCACCACCGGCCATCCACATGGTGAAGCCGGTGGGGTTGTGGTCCCGCCCGTCGCCTTTTTCGCTCATCGGTGTGCGACCGAATTCGCCGCCCCAGACAACCAGCGTCGAATCCAGCAGGCCACGCTGCTTCAGATCCTTTAACAGACCGGCTACGCAATGGTCCGTCTGCTGACACAGCGAAGTATGATTCTTCTCAATCGCGGAATGGGAATCCCACTTGCTGCCGGCGCCATGATACAACTGCACAAAGCGGACACCTCGTTCCACCAGTCGGCGAGCGAGCAGACACTGTCGACCAAAAGTAGCCGTCACTTTTTCGTCCATACCGTACAATGCCTGCGTGTCCGCCGTCTCCTGAGACAGATCGACAGCTTCCGGCGCCGACGTCTGCATGCGAAACGCCAGTTCGTAGCCGGCAATGCGGGCTTCCAGTTCCGACTGTTGAGGCCTGACAACGGCATGACGACGATTCAAATACTCCAGCACGCGCAGTTTCTTCTCCTGAAGTGCGGCGTCTTCGTTCTTCGGTCGCGATAGATTCGATATCGGATTGCCCGTCGTGTTGAACCGAGTGCCCTGATAAATCGCCGGCATAAAACCGGTCCCCCAGTTGCGAGCACCATTCACAACTTGTGAATTCGTATCCTGCATCACGACGAAAGCGGGCAGGTTTTCGTTCTCACTGCCCAGACCGTAGTTCACCCATGCCCCCAGTGACGGACGACCGGCAATGGGAGAACCGGTGTTCATAGCACACACGCCACCCGCATGGTTGATCCCGATGCTCCAGCAGGAACGAATCACCGCCAGGTCGTCCGCACAGGTGGCGGTGTGAGGCAGCCAGTCAGAAATCCACAGTCCCCCGTCTCCGTGTTGTGCCCACTTGCGTTTATCTGCCAGCAACGGTGAATTCACTTCCCCCATGGCCGTCACGGGCTTCTCAAAGGAATCCGGCAAAGACTGTCCTGCCAGTTTCTTCAGCAGCGGCTTCGGATCGAATAAATCGATATGACTGGGGCCGCCTTCCATAAACAGGAAGATAACACTCTTCGCTCTCGTCTGACGATGACCGATCTTCGCAGCATTCGGATTACCGTCTGCTCGGGTACTGTCAGCCAGCATCGCCGCCAGTGGCAGGGCGCCAAAGCCGGCGCCGGCAGAGGACAGCATTTGGCGCCGTGAATGGTAAGTTGTCATGGGTCGCTTTGGTATTGATGGACTAATACAAGCACGCTGCGGAAGAGAGTGAATGAATGGCCTGCAGCGAACTCACTCGCTGGCGCTTCGAGCTTGTATTTGCTGCTGCTTCGTGCGAAAGATGGTGTTGTTCAATTAATCGATGTAAACGAATTCGTTTGAGTTCAACAGCACATGGCAAAGCTCTGTCACGGCTTGTTCGAGCGGGCTCACCGGTACGGCAGCCTTGATATTCAAATCATGACCGTGCGACGAAGAGTCGGCAACGGGATTTTCATTATTGTCGAAATCCCATGCAGCGACCGGTGCATGTTGTGCGACGACATCAGACTTCAATTGTGCGGCGAACAGCAATTCGATGGCCTCTGGGTTCACCACTTTGGAAAACAGTGCGACCTGGTCCAGCTTTCCGTCCCATCTATGCCCCGACTGCCTGTGGCGACCCCCAAGGACCACCGGCACCTTATCGGAAACACCCGCGGCCGATTTGAACGCCACCTCTGCGGTCTCCAGCTTGCCATCGCTTGCATGGAGTGGTTGCAGAAAGAACCTGGCTTTGCCCTTGTCGTCATCAGTCTGTGCAACGGTGACTGCCACAAGGTACGGCTTGTCAAGTTCGGGACGAAGATCTGACGCCACAACTTCGTATCCGGAATCGCCCACGACCTGCAGGATGAGGTTGCGAGGCTGATAGGCGGACTTTTCGCTGGTGACGCCAATACTCCAACCCCGATTCTTATTGTTACTGTCCCATTGCGAAATGATCGTTCGCACGGTGGCATCCGGGTAAAGCGAGTCCAGTTTCACCAGGCCCACAAACGTGAACGGAGCAGTAACGACCAGCTGCCCGTCTGTTGTCGCCAGCGGTGGATGATCGTCTGAGTCAACCGACACAGCATGGCCTGTATGCTCAGTAAGCGGCGAAAGCCAATGGGCGACCAGGGTACTGATGTCGGGTGCGCGAAAAGCGTTCCTGAAGAGCTGCATGGCCACCGGCACCTCATTCGCCTCGGCGCCCCGCCCCAGCGCCGTGCGAAATACGTCGTCAACAATACCGGTTGGATCCGTCGCACCGGACTGGTCAAGAACTCGTCTTGCCATTGCGGCCGCTCGCTTGCGTACCCAATCGCCGTTCATCAGATTCAGCGCCTGAGTTGACGTGGTGGTGGTATTGCGCTTGGGAATGCTATTCAGCCCATCCACGCCGTCGAGTGAACTCAACAGGAGCTCCGGCGCGTTGCGGATGGCCTTCAGGTACAACGAACGACGCAGGCTGGTGTATTCGACCGACGGGCCACCCTGCTCTGACTTCAATTCACCCGACAGCACCAGCATTGCGTCGCGAATCTGCTCTGCGCTGAGCCGACGAATATCGAACCGCCAGCGAAGCCGATTGTGAGGATCTTCTTCCTGTGCGACAGCCGTATTCGGATGAAAAGCGGACATCTGCCATGTGGTGGAATTCAGAATCCGGCGATGCAGCCATTTGATGCTCCAGTCGTGAGCGATGAATTCCGACGCCAGCCAGTCAAGCAGTTCCGGGTGACTTGGCCGACCACCAAGAGCTCCAAAGTCGCTGGCCGTATCGACAAGTCCCGACCCGAAATGGTGCTGCCAGATTCGATTTACGATCACACGTGCTGTCAGCGGGTTGTTCGGGTTTGCAATCCACGTCGCCAATGCCGTTCGCTGCCCGGTTGAGTTTTCGGAAGGCTGTAACGTAAAGGGCAATTCACCGAGGACCGATAGAGCGCCGGCCGACACTGATCTGCGTCGAGGGTTGCCTCCCAGATGAAGCAGCTGCGGCGTGGCACCAAGATCCGTGACCGTGATCGCGGCGGGTAGCTTCGAGGGCTCCTGACCCGCCACCTCAAGAATCTGTTTTTGAAGTTCTGCGATTCGTTTTGTATCTTCGTCCGAGATCTTTCCACGGGACTCGTCAAATTGGATCTGGCGATTCACCAGATCCGCCAGCTGCAACTCAAGTGGCGTTCGGTCCGCTGGCAACTTCGCCATGATGACCTGAACGTCTTCCGGAAACTTTTCCGTGGCTGACTTCGCCGCCTTCTTCAGGTAAGGCGCGTGAATGCGTTTCAACTCTGCACGGTGTTCGGCGCCTTTTGACAACCACGCTTCATACTGCTGGTCGTATCTCTGACGGTCCGCATGATCCGCCGCCGGAATGTCATCGCGAGGAACCATCGTGCCAAAGCACGCCTGCAATCGGTAGTAGTCCTCCTGCAGTATTGGATCGAATTTATGGTCGTGGCAGCGTGCGCAACCGATGCTCACGCCAAGAAACGCTTCTGCTGTTACGTCGGTCACCTGATTCAGAATATCCTGCCACTGCGTGCGAGCATCTCGCTGGTTGTACTCGTAAAGGAACGTACGAAGGAATCCAGTGGCGACCAGAGCTTCCGCTTTTTCAGGCGCCACTTCGTCACCGGCAAGCTGTTCGATAATGAACCGATCGTATGGCTTGTCGTCATTAAACGCGTTCACAACGTAGTCACGAAATCTCCAGGCTTCAGGGCGATAGAAATCCGCTCGAAAACCATCCGATTCCGCATACCGAACCACGTCCAGCCAGTATCGAGCCCAATGTTCGCCATACCGCGAATCGGCCAGCAGCCTGTCGACCAGTTCTGCCCAGCGTTGATGGGAGACTTCAGACTTGAGCTCTGATATTTCTTCGGGCGAGGGAGGCACACCCAGCAGATCAAAATACAACCGACGAATCAAGACATCGTTGTCAGCTGGCGGAGCAGCCTCAAGTCCGGCTGTCTTCAGCTTCGCTGCAATGAAGCGATCGATTTCGTTTCGTCCCCAACTGTCGGCCGCCGGCGGTGGGTTGGGGTGCGTCAGTGGCTGCAGACTCCAGAAGCTACGCTCTTCTTCAGTGAACACCGCTCCCTGCAGCCGAATGGACTTCCCGTTGAGCATTGGCCACGCGGCACCGTTTCTGACCCAGGTTGCCAGATCAGCAATGTCATCCTTAGACAATGGTTTGTCCGGAGGCATTTCGGATGATTCGTAGCGGACTGCTTCCAGCAGCAGACTCTCGGCCGGCTTACCTGTCACCACTGCCGGACCGGATTCGCCGCCGTGCAGCAGCCCCTCCAGCGAATCCAGCCGCAGGCCACCCTTCCGTTCGTTCTGTCCGTGACACCTGACGCAACGGGAATGCAGCAACGGTCGAATGCGCGTCTCAAAAAACTCAAGCTGTGTGGGCGACGCTGAATCCTGTGCGCAGACCGGTAGGCCGGTAATCACCATCAGGACGAATATATTTCTGAAGCAATGGAGCATGGCTAAGGCGGGAAGTGTATAGCGATGGGAAGGAGGGACACCTCATAGTGTACCGACAAGAGGTGGCCAGAGAACACCACAGTGACCATAATTCGTTGAGACTCGAAACTGACAACTTTCAATGGCGCTGGTTACAACAGTGGTCTCCGGAGAAACCAACGGAACAATGTTCCCGGAAACAATTCAATTGAGTACTGCTATCAAGAGCCGCATTCTTGAACAGAAGCAAAGAAAGCAAAGTAGAGAATTTCATGAATTCTTTGCGGCCTTAGCGACCTTCTGTTCGAAATAATCTGACGGACGTTCGGCAGCAACTGTCGCGACCGGTTGCGGTTTCGACGGCGGCGCAGAAGAATAGGCACCGCGGCGGCACAGTCGACCTGAGATCAGACATCCTGCCCGATCTCAATGCACCACGAAAGCAGAAGCAACAGTCACATGATCAAACCAATTTTTTTCATAATCGCTGTCCTTGGTGTTGTCAACAGTGCGAGTTTCGCTGCGGACGAGCCCAATGTCATTTACATCCTGGCTGACGACCTGGGATACGGCGACCTGTCCTGCTACGGACAGACGAAACTGGAGACACCAAACATCGACCGCCTGTCCAGTGAAGGCCTGCGTTTCACCGGCCATTACTCCGGCAACACCGTGTGCAGCCCATCGCGAGCCGTCCTGATGACCGGTCAGCATTCCGGGCACTGCTACCTGCGTGGCAATCTCAGCGGCGAAGTGGGAGCTGATCTCGACCCCGAGATGACGGTTCTTCCGGAAGTCTTCAAAGCGGCCGGATATGCCACGGGAGCCTTCGGCAAGTGGGGGCTGGGACACACGAATGTGGCTGGCAATCAAAACCCATTGACGCATGGATTCGATGAATTCTATGGCTGGAAGAGTCAGGGCATCGCACACACTTATTTTCCAACCAGTGCCATCAGCAATGGGGAAGAAATGACACTTGAACCTGGCACCTTTATCCACGACCTGGTGATCGGTCAGGCCCTGGACTTCATTCGGCAGAACGCAGAATCGAAAACGCCGTTCTTCTGCTACATTCCGACCGCCGTTCCGCACGCCGCCATGCACGCACCGAAAGAACTGCATGAGAAGTGGCGACAGGCGTTTCCTGAATTCGACGATAAGATCGGAAAATACAAAGCCGGACCGGATGAACCCTGCCCCGACGTAAAGAACCCCATCGCCGGCTTTGCCGCCATGATGGAGAACCTCGACAACGAAATCGGCGAAATCCTCGCACTGCTCAAGTCGCTCGACATCGACGACAATACACTGGTCATGTTCAGCAGTGACAACGGAGCTCACAAGGAAGGCGGACACGACCCAGCCTTCTGGAACTCTACCGGCGGGCTCCGCGGACACAAACGCGACATGCACGAAGGCGGCATCCGAGCACCAATGCTGGCTCGCTGGCCGGGCATAATCAAACCCGGGCAGACGACCGATCACCTAAGCTCGTTTCAGGACGTGCTGCCCACAATGGCAGAACTGATTGGCCAACCAGTTCCGAAACAGAACGACGGCATTTCCTTTCTGACGACGCTGCGTGGCGAGGCTGGCAATCAGCAAACGCACGACTACCTGTACTGGGAATTCTGTAAAGGACCAGAACAGAAAGTCTTTTCTCAAGCCGTGCGTCAGGGACACTGGAAAGCCTACCGCGAGAATGGCAAGGCAACGGAAATATTCAACCTTGAAGATGATCCCTTCGAAACCATCGACCTGGCCAGGTCGATGCCCGACATGGTGCTAAAGATGGAAGCCATCATCGCAGCCGCACATACACCACTGCCGGCACAGGAGTAAAATATCCGCCCGCCGCGTCCAGGTCGGCGTCGAAACACATAAAGAGGACCCAAGCAGCTTTCACCCGCGTTCCCGAACCCATCAAAGGGGTCAGGCCTCTTTGATGGGTGACTGAATAGAACAACGAGGCCTTTCCCCTGGTACCCTTCAAACCAGCAACTGTCTTTCAAAGAAGCTGCCCCCTGATGAACTCATCCGGCTCTGTATTCTTTTCGTCGGTCATGCTGTTCTGCAGTATCAGCGCGGCGACCGACAAACCGAACATCATCGTGATTTATACGGACGATCACGGGTATTCAGACATGGCGTGCCAGGGAATTCAGGAAGACCTGAAGACTCCGAACATCGATGCACTCGCGGCCGGAGGCGTGCTCATGACGTCCGGGTATGTCACCGCGCCGCAATGTGTGCCGTCGCGAGCCGGATTGCTGAGCGGGCGGAGCCAGAATCGCTTCGGCGTGGAAAGTAATGGCCTGCCTCTGGACGGCTTTAACGCTCAACAAACCATTGCCGAGCGTCTAAAAACCGCTGGATACGCAACGGGCATGACCGGCAAGTGGCATCTGGGACCCGCCAACGAAATCGCCAGCCACGGCTTTGACGACGTCTATCAGAAGAACGCCAACCGTCCGGGCTGGGCCAACTTCGATCTTGACGGCAGCAATCGTGAACCTGGCACAGAGAATTCAAAGCTCTACCATCTGGACGCCAACAGTGCGGCAGCCAGTGCTTTCATCACTCGACACCACGACAAACCCTTCTTCTTTTACTGTGCCTATCGAGCACCCCACGTCCCGCTGGATGCGCCGCCGAAATATCTGAAACGATTCCCCGGCAAAATGCCGGAACGACGGCGACAGGCGCTGGCGATGATTTCCGCCATGGACGATGGCATCGGAAACATCCTTAGCACTCTGCGTAAACACAACCTGGAAGAAAACACGCTGATCTTCTTTATCGGCGACAATGGCGCTCCGCTGAAGATTCACAAGCTGGACGCTCCCGGGGGAGGACCCGGCTGGGACGGTTCGCTGAATGAACCGCTGAACGGCGAGAAGGGCATGCTTTCGGAAGGTGGCATTCGAGTCCCCTTTGTTGTCTATTGGAGGGACAGGATTGCGGGAGGACAGGTCTACGACCATCCGGTGATTTCACTGGACGTGGCGGCCACCGCCGTTGCCCTGGCTGGCTTGCCCGACGATCCGCAGCTGGATGGCGTCAACCTTGTTCCCTATCTGACCGGCAAGAACAAGAATGCGCCACACGACACACTGTACTGGCGCTGGATCGCTCAGGCAGCCACTCGCGCAGGGAAATGGAAATTTCTGCGAGGCGGCGCACGAGATTATCTGTATGACCTGGACAATGATCGCGAAGAGAAGAACAACCTGGTCCACGATCACCCGGAAATCGCCGCGAATCTGAAGCAACAACTCAACGCGTGGGCCGCCGAACTACAGCCGGCCGGTCTACAAACGGGAAGCATGTCTGAAACGTGGGAGACGTACTACGACTTCTATCTGGACGGGAAACCGGCTGCGGTACGATCAACGAAACCAGCAGCGAATGGCTCAGGTGAAAGCAGTGCTGCAACAGACTGGATCGCCAGAAACAGCACGATGAATATCGGGCAGGACAGCCTTGAGGTGCGACCGAAAGGACCGAAGAAACGACAACCGTTTATCGTGACCTCCGACCTGTTGCTGCCAGCAGAACTGACCGCCATTGTACGCCTAAGATCTGTGGACGCGGGAACAGCCGGTTTTGCGTGGCGAGAGCCCGGACAAAAAACATTTGCGAATGACCAGACGGTGACGTTTGACTGCCCGAAGTCGAACGAGTTTCAAACACACCGTGTGAACATCGCTGCGCACGGTCACGTCATTCACGTCCGCATGTTGCTTCCGGCCGACGGTGCAGACATCGAATCAATCGAATTCCAGGACACCAACGGCAAAGCCCTCAAAAAATGGAAATTTGGCACATAACAATGCGTCGCTCACTAACACTGGTTCTGCTGGCGTCTTTCTCGACATTGCGGGCAGCGGAACGTCCCAACGTCGTCTTCATTCTGGCCGATGATCTCGGCTGGAGCGACACCACGTTGTTTGGCACAACAAAGCTGTACCAGACGCCAAATATCGAACGACTGGCTGCGCGAGGAATGACGTTTTCACGGGCATACGCGGCCAGCCCGCTGTGCTCGCCAACACGGTCGAGTATTCTGACGGGCCTGAGTCCTGCCAGAACCGGAATCACCACGCCGAACTGCCATCTGCCACAAATCGTGCTGCAGGCAACTCCAGGAATAAAAGGTGCCGCGAACATCAAAGCTGCTCCGGTGAATTCGGTATCGCGGTTAAACACAGAATACTACACGCTGGCCAGGGCACTTAAAGATGCCGGCTATGCAACAGGACATTTCGGCAAGTGGCATCTGGGGCACGAACCGTATTCGCCGCTGGAACACGGGTTTGACGTTGACATCCCGCACTGGCCAGGTCCGGGGCCAGCCGGAAGCTACGTCGCGCCCTGGAAATTTCCCGATTTCGACCCCGACACTCCGGACGAACACATCGAAGACCGCATGGCAAAGGAGGCGGTTTCCTTTATCGAATCACACAAAGACAAACCGTTCTTCCTGAACTACTGGATGTTCAGTGTTCATGCTCCGTTCAACGCAAAACAGGCACTGATCGAAAAGTACCGCAAGAAAACAGATCCCAACGACCCGCAACGCAGTCCCACTTATGCGGCCATGATTGAAAGCATGGACGACGCAGTCGGCACGTTGCTGGCCACACTGGATCGGCTGGGCATCGCCCAAAACACGATCATCGTCTTTGCTTCCGACAACGGTGGAAACATGTACAACGAAGTGGACGGTACTACGCCAACCAGCAATTCACCGCTGCGTGGGGGTAAAGCAACAATGTATGAGGGCGGAGTTCGCGGACCGTGTTCGGTTATCTGGCCGGGAAATGTGCCCGGTGGAAGTCGCTGCGACGAAGTCATCCAGAGCTGCGACTTCTATCCGACGCTGTTGGAAATGCTGAACATCGATCCGCAACCCGGACAACGCTTCGACGGCATCAGCATCGTGCCGGCGTTAAGAAGAGAGCCCCTGAAACGCGATGCCATTTTCACTTACTTCCCACATGCCCCACGCATTCCTGACTGGCTGCCGCCTGCCGTCAGTGTCCATTGTGGCGATTGGAAACTCATCCGTATTTTCCACGGCGGTGACGATGGTGCTCATCGCTGGAAACTCTTCAACCTGAAAAACGACATTGGCGAAAAGAATGACCTGGCCCGAACACAGCCGGAACGGGTAAAGAAACTCGATGCACTGATTGAGCAGTTCCTCATCGACACCAAAGCTGTTGTGCCGATTCCAAACCCAAATTTTGACCCAACACAGTACCGACTGGAAGACGAAGGCAAGTCAAGACAGAACACACCCAGACAAAGTGCAAAAACGGTCGCAGGCTGGCGTCCTGGAAACAACTGCCATGTATCGACCCAAAATGGTGTGTTAGTAATCGTGAGCGACGGAAATGATCCTCACCTCAGCTTTCGCCTTCCCAGGAACCTGCCCGCCGACAAACTGACGCTGCACATCACATTGACGTCAACGGCGTCCGGACGAGGCCAGGTATTCTGGCAGGAACAGGGGATCACTCCGGCATTCTTCCGAGATCGAAGTACTGGATTCGACATCAAACATGACGGCGCATCGCATGACTACGCCATCACGCTTGCTCCGCAGCATCCGGTGCTGTCCATCCGTCTGGACCCGGGCCAAAGCCACGGTGAAATTCGCGTCGCCGCCATGAAGCTGACCGACGACGAAGGCAGGACGCAGTATTCCTGGAGTTTCCGGCCAACAGCCGCGCGACGACCGTAAATCCGGACTTTTCCACAGGCGACGATCACCTCTGATTCAACTGATTGTCGACCGGTTCAATGGAAGCCTCGTGCCGGGCTTTGACCTCACGGATCGCAGCGATGATCTCCGGATGATCCTTCGCAACATCATATTCTTCGCTGGGGTCATGGCCAAGATGATACAGCAGCGGCGGGTCATGAACCTCGGCCTGCCTCTGGCCAGTGTAGGACGTCTTCGTCTTGAAGTGCGCTTTGTACATGCCGGATCGGACGGCGTAGCACTCTTCTCCGTGATAATAAAACATCTCGTTACGGGGACCGTCCTGCCCGTCGAACAGAACTGGTGACAAGTCGTATCCGTCAAGGACTCGATCGTCGGGCTTTGTAGCGCCGGTGACGGCAGCGATGGTCGGCAACAGATCCAGCGTACTGCCCTGATCCATCACAACGCCCGGTTCAATCCTGCCGGGCCACCAGAAGATTGTGGGTTCTCGCATGCCGCCTTCCCAGGTAGAACCTTTTCCATCGCGCAACAGCCCGGCAGATCCTCCCTGTTGATGGAAGGAATTCCACGGGCCGTTGTCGGACGTAAAGACGACCAGCGTATTCTCCGCAATGCCTTGTTCCTGCAGCGCTGACAGGACCTGCCCAACGGACCAGTCGATTTCTTCAATCACATCGCCGTACAAGCCTCGTCGACTGACATCGGTGAACTCTTTGGAAACGAACAGCGGCACATGAGGCAGGTTATGAGCCAGGTAAATGAAGAATGGCTTATCTTTCTGCTGCGTGATCAGCTTGACCGCTTCTTCTGTGAAGCGTTTCGTAATCGTGTGCTGATTCGCAGGGCGTTCGACGATGTCTTTGCCACGCATCAGAGGCACGTTGAAGTAATCGATCTTCGGCTGGTCAAACCTTGCTCTTCCTTTGGGAGCTTCCCTGACGGCATCCATGTCGTTTGAATATGGGATGCCGAAGTAGCTGTCGTAACCGTGACTGGTCGGCAGAAATTGAGGCAGATGACCAAGATGCCATTTACCGATTGCGTGAGTCGCATAGCCGTGCTGGTGCAACATGCTTCCAATGGTGGTTTCGCTGGCCGGCAGACCACCTTTGGAATCCGGAAACAGAACTCGCCGCGTACTGGAGCACATTCCGTTACGAATCGGGTAGCGTCCCGTCTGCAGTGCGGCTCGGCTGGGAGTACACACACAGGCGGCGACATAGAATTCCGTCCACCTCTGTCCTTCGACGGCCATGCGGTCCAGATTGGGGGTTGCAATCGACGGATGGCCAAAGCAGCCAAGATCGCCGTAACCAAGATCATCGCAGAAGATAACCACGACGTTCGGTGATTTGGCGTCGACTGTCGTGCAGCACAGCAGCAACAGCGTGGTTAGACAATATCGCAACATCAGTTCAACCCTATGAATAAACAGGCGATGGAATCACTTCATCAGCCAGAGATCATGGCAACATGCGGCAGGACTTCAAGGCTGACCACGATCGAGCGAGTATGGTTCGGTACATCCGTCGAGTGCCGGACAAGTGTTGTGGTCCCGATAGCTGACGAATCAATCTACCTCCGCCGGCCCACTTCTGATTCACGAG
Organism: Fuerstiella sp.; assembly: GCA_024230215.1. Taxonomy (GTDB): domain Bacteria; phylum Planctomycetota; class Planctomycetia; order Planctomycetales; family Planctomycetaceae; genus Fuerstiella. The sequence continues at coordinate 33,846 of JAAERP010000500.1, forward strand.
CAGCATCATAAGCCTGATTTCGCGTCGGCATCTGTGCAGCAACGGAAGTGCGCCAATGCTGCAGTTTCGAATGCAGAGCTCTGGCTTTGTCCGGTTCCTGCTCGGCCAGGTCATCTTGTTCACCAATGTCACCGGCCAGATCAAAAAGACGAAGACTCTTGTCTTCGTGAAATTCGATCAGACGATAATCGCCGGACCGGATCGCGCTGTAGGGGCCATCACCGCCCGCGTGATAGTGCGGATAATGCCAGTACAAACTGCGGTCCAGTTCGATCGCCGGATCGCGCAGCAGCGAGGAAAGACTGAGTCCATCGACCGAGCGATTGTGGTCGGCGTCACCAGCCGCACGGGCGACTTCAAGGAATGTTGGATAGTAGTCGATTGTCATGATCGGAGTACGGCACGTCGCACCAGGCTTCGTCACACCTGGCCAGCGAATGATCGTGGGTACTCGAACTCCGCCTTCGTACGCCGATCCCTTGCCTCGTCGCAACGGCAGGTTTTCAGTAAAACCATCGTGCTTGCCATAGCGCTGCGTCAACCCGCCGTTATCCGACGTGAAAACAATCACCGTGTTGTCAGTGAGATCGTTAGCCTTCAGGTTTTGCAGCACGCGACCAACACTCTGATCCAGGCTGGCAACCATCGCAGCATACGTGGGGTTGTTATGTGTTGCCTCCGACAGCACTTTCTGCTGAAAGTACTCGACCAGATCGGCTCGTCCTTGAATCGGGGTATGCGGAACGTGGTATGCGAAATACAGGAAGAAAGGATCGTCCCTGGAATCGTCGATAAAGTCGCAGGCCTCGTCTGTCAGCCAGTCGGTCACATAGTTCGTGCCTGCTTTTGACGTTGTCCCTTTCTTCAGAAAATAGCCGCGTGTACCTGCCGGCTTTTCGATCGAAACATCGAACCCCTGACTAACGGCATCCGTTCCCTTTGCGTTGTCGCCCTTGCCTTCCAGGTGCCACTTCCCGACATGAGCCGTGCGATATCCGGCCTCGCGCAGAGCTTCAGCAATCGTGACGTATTCTGTTTGGAGGCGTTTTGTCCAGTCGGGAATGCGCAGCCTTGCATGCGGCCGGTTTTGCCCGGCAATGAAATCCGTACAGCGAAGTCTGGCGGGATACATACCTGTCATGATCGACGCACGCGTGGGAGAGCACACGGTGCATGCGGCATACGCATCCGTGAACATCATTCCTGATTTGGCCAAAGTGTCCAGGTGGGGTGTTTCGTAGAGGTCGCTGCCGAAACACTCCAGCCCGGTCCAGCCGAGATCATCCGCCAGAAACATCACGATATTAGGCTTCTTCTCCGCCAGACCATTGGGCTGTGCAGCACAAAGCATCGCGACGGCGATGAGCATTCGAAATGGCATGTTGCTTTCCTTGATCAGCCGCTGACATGAGCGAAATTTCGCTAAAGATCAAACACTGGCATATGCTGCCCCCGATGTCCACCGTGACCTGACCAAAGCGGCCGATGGAAATCCCTACAGGTTCTCACCATCGACGACTGGCGTAACGCTGGCAAGTCTGAGGCAAACTCGACACACTGTTGATCCCTCCCCAGAAACTCCACGAGGTGCGTCAATGCTTTCCCTTCTGATCTTTTGCTGTCTGTTGCCACAACAATCCGAGAATCTGCTGGACGCCGTCAACAGCGAACGAGGCGGTCGTCATTGGATTGATCAAAAGCCGGATCCTCCGAAGTCTCCCGAAGACTCACGAGCCTGTTTCCAGATTGAACCGGGCAGCCGCATCGAACTGGTCGCGGCGGAACCGCTGGTCGTCGATCCGGTATGGATCGACTTCGATCAGACGGGACGTATGTTTGTGGTCGAATACAGCGATTACCCGATCGGTCCGGTCAAGGAAGATGGTACAGAGGACAAAGACGCTCCGCCGCTGTCAAAGATCGTGCTGCTGGAAGACGAAAATGGCGATGGTCGCATGGACAAGCGAACGGTGTTCGCTGACCATCTGACGTTCTGTCACAGTTTCATGCCGCTGATGGGTGGACTGCTGGCAGGAGCGCAGACGGAGATCATTTTCCTGAAGGATACCGACGGCGACAACGTGGCCGATGTCCGCGAAGTGTGGTTTGATGGTTTCACGCCAGCCCATCCGCAGATGCAGATCGGATGTCCTCGCTGGGGCATGGACAACTGGATCTACCTGACGTATGCCCCGGGCAACGTTCGCTGCCGCCGCCCCGGCTTCGAAACTGAAGTACCGGTAAAAATGCCGCGGCAGGACATGCGATTCAATCCGCGGACGATGAAGTTCGAAACCATCAGCGGGATGGGTCAGTTCGGCAATACGATCGACAACGACGGCAACCGATTCTTCTGCACGAATCGCAACCCCATCATGATGGAGATCATCCCGCACAACGTTGCCACGCGAAATCCATTTGTCGCCATCAGCAAACGCCACACCGACGTCGGACCATCTGGCGGAGACACACTGGTGTTTCCGCTGGTTGACATGAAAAGCAATTATCTGTCTCACGCCGGAACTCATACCTCCGCATGCGGAGTAACGGCCTACCGAGGGGACCTGTGGGACACCGACTTTCAGCGCAGCGTGTTTGCGTGTGAACCCATCGGGCATCTGGTCACACGATCAATTATTGAGCCACAGAAGAACAGCCCTGCTCTGGCGGCCAGACGAGCACGTCCTGACGCGGACTTTATGGCATCCACCGACACGTGGTTTCGCCCGGCCAGTCTGCGGACCGGACCGAACGGCGCGCTGTATGTTGCTGACATGTATCGCATGTGGGTCGAGCACCCGAAATTCCTGCCGCCGGAAATCGCCGCCAGGATCGACTGGCGTGAGGGCGAAGACAAAGGCCGCATCTGGCGAATTGTTCCCACTGAGAACGCAGAGCCTGCGGAACATTTCACAGCTCCGAAATCGAATCGTGATCTCGTCGAGTTGCTCGATGACAGTAACGGCTGGCGACGTCAGATGGCTCGGCAGCGGTTGGTTGAATCTGAAGACAAGAACGTGTCAACACTGCTGCGTGAGATGCTGAAGGCCAGGGAATCTTCGCTTCCGGGTCGTGTTAATGCCATCTGGTGCCTGCATGGTCGCGGCGAAGTGGAGTGCCAGGACATTACGCGGGCCTTTGACTTCAAAGATGCAAGGCAGAAAGAGCACGCGATTCGGCTACAGATGACGATGTGCCAAGGTCAACCGAAACGATTTGCGATGGCTGCCGCTGCCCGGACGTCGAACCCCTCCCTTCGATTTCAAGCGATCCTGGAATGCACGCACGAGGACCAGGAAGCGTCGAATCGTGAATGGTCTGAGGTCTTGAGTCACGCAAGCATGCACGATCGAGAGAATTCATGGCTTCAGGATGCCTTGCTGATTTCTTCCGGCGACCGCCCGCAGGGACTGTTGAACGTAACGTCGCAGGTGAGTCCTCGCAAACCGGGGAAAAGTCGGTCTGCCCCGGAGTTCGACGCTGGCGAATCTCAGTTCCTGTATCGAATCGCTCAGTTGGTTGGCAAATCGGGAGGCGAAATCGAAATCAGCAAAGCGATTCACGATGCAGAATGGGCAATTGGTGCGGCCGACTGGATGACTGCCGCGATTCTGAAGGGTCTGGCCAGCGGCATGCGGTCAAATAAGAACAAGGAAGCACGTGGTTCATTTGCAGCGTTTCTGAAGGGCCCGCCGGATCAAGCGGCTGACAACTGTGCGAAGATTTCAGAGCTGTTGCAGCGGCTGACAGATGTGGCGGTGGATGATTCTGCGAAAACGTCGGACCGCAAAGCCGCCATCGAAATGCTGACGCTTCAGCCTCGGTCCGAAGTTACGAAAGTGGTTGAAGAGCTGCTGGTGCCAGGTACATCGGGCGAGCTGCAGCAGAGCGCCCTGGAAGTCGTCCGTCAGACCGGAGCGCAGGAAACATCGTCGACGATTCTGCAGCGGTGGAATACGCTGGCACCAACCGTGCGATCGACGGCTCTGGCATTGCTGATGGCCAGACCAAATACGACTTTGGAATTACTGAACAGCATGATCGACGGAGGCGTGCCGTCTGCAGCCATTGATATCGATCAGCGCATGCGACTGCTGCAGCATCGCGACGAGAACATCCGCAAGCTGGCCGTGCAGATCTTCGGAGGCGTGGTTTCTGCAAATCGAAAGGCGGTTGCCGATGAATATCAGTCAGCACTTACTATGGCCGCGTCGGCCGAACGCGGTGCCGCCGTCTTTGCGAAAACGTGCATCAAGTGTCATAAGATCGATGGCAAAGGACACAACGTCGGTCCGGACATCAGTGACACGCGGCGACGTTCTCGCGATGCATTGCTGTACGACATCCTCGACCCGAATCGTCGCGTTGATCCGCAGTTCAGCGACTACGTGGTCGTCACGAACGACGGACGAACGTTTAACGGATTACTTGTCAGCGATAGTGCAGCACAGGTCGTGCTGCGGCAGCCGGAAGGCAAAGAGCAAACGATCACTCGTGACGACATTGAGGAAATGCAGACGACGAATAAATCTCTGATGCCCGAAGGCGTCGAGAAAGATGTTTCGGTGCAGCAAATGGCCGATCTGATTGAGTTCCTGAAAGCTCGATAAGCCGCAACCGCATCGCAGACAGCGAGAGCCATCGCGGAACATTGGTGGAAGCAACGAACCGCTGCCACACGGCCAGCAAAGGCTTGAGTCAGCTGCCAAAGGTCGCCCGCCCGCAGCCAGTATTCGGACATCCGTCGACCGTCCGGTAGACCCATCGCGGAAGCGGCCACAGACTGCCGACGGAGCCGCAGAGCTGTTCGCCCATTTTTCGAGCAACTCAGAGGCGCACGCGCGCAGAGGCAACGTTCAGGTTCTGCTGCAGAGAGTTTCCTGTCATTTTTACAAACTGATTTTCACAGCGATTTACCGTGCCAAACACGCAGATCGAGTGATTCGGCAGAGATCGTTCGACGACTTTGGCGCGATGCTTGCTTTAGGGGCATTTGGAATAACGTTCAGATGTGATTGAGCGTTCCTGGATTGAGATGAAATCGCTGAAAGAGCGAATCCCCAAAGGACAGGCGAAAATGAATACAACAACGAAAAAAGGACTTCGCTGGCTGCTGCCGCTGGCATTTGTCCTGATGGCACTGAGCAGCGGACGTGCATTTGCACAGGAGGAAGTGGCCGCCGCTGTCGAAGAAGTGGCGGCACCGGAATTCTACGAAAAGGCTGAGATCGACTACGTCGTTAACACGTTGGTCATGTTCGGTTGTGCAATTCTTGTGCTGTTTATGCAGGCAGGCTTTGCGATGGTGGAAGTCGGTTTCAACGCGTCAAAAAATGCGGTCAACATCATATTCAAGAACATGATGGACCTTTCGATCGGCGTGATACTGTTCATGCTGATCGGATATGGGCTGATGTATCCTGGCGACGCCGGGGAAGGTGGCTGGTTTGCATTTGGGGGAGTTTGGGGAGAACGCGATGCCGTGGACACTGTCGGTGGACTTGGCGATTACAGTGCAGCCGCAGACTTTCTGTTCCAGGTAGCGTTCGCCGCAACGGCCGCAACAATCGTGTCCGGTGCAGTCGCCGGCCGAATGAAATTCACTGGTTACCTCTGCTACAGCGCAATCCTGACGGGACTTGTATACCCGATCAGCGGTATGTGGAAGTGGGGCGGCGGAGCATTGGCTTCATGGGGATTTGCGGACTTTGCCGGGTCTGTTGTTGTGCATGCTGTTGGAGGGTTCGCCGGGCTGGCTGGAGCGATGGTTCTCGGAGCACGTATCGGGCGGTATTCGAAAGCTGGTAAATCTCAGCCGATGCTGGGACACAATATGCCATTGGCGGCTCTGGGAGTGTTCATTCTGTGGGTCGGTTGGTACGGGTTCAATCCTGGTAGTCAGCTCACATACTCCGGTGCAGCCAATGCTGAAGTCACATCGTATATCGCTGTTACAACAACACTGTCCGCCGCCGTCGGAGCTTTCGTGGCCATGCTGCTGTCATGGGGCATGTTCAGGAAGCCGGACCTGACTATGTGCCTGAACGGTGCGCTGGCCGGGTTAGTCGGTATTACTGCGAACTGTGACCAGGTCGAACTCGGCAGTGCAGCCATCATCGGTGGTGTTGCGGGTGGACTGGTGGTCGCCGGGATCCTGATGCTGGACAAACTGAAAATCGATGACCCGGTGGGAGCCTTTCCTGTGCACGGCATCTGCGGCGTGTGGGGTGGAATCGCCACCGGAATCTTCGGCACCGCACTGCCAGAAGTCAGCGGAGAGACAGTGACTCGAATGGGGTACATCAGTATTCAGGTTCAGGCCACGCTCATCATCAGCCTGTGGGCGTTCTCGACAATGTTTGTCCTGTTTCAGGCACTAAAGGCAGTTGGCCTGCTGCGAGTATCGGCAGAAGAGGAAATTCAGGGTCTGGATATGGTTGAGCACGGTATGCCCGCCTATCCAACGGGAACTCTTGCGGGTGGCGGTGCCAGTCCGGCCAGCAGACTTTCGGCCGCAGTTGTTTCATCAAGCGTCTCGCCTGTTCCTGCTCACGAGGGCGCGTAGCCCGAGCGGGAAGCTCCTGTCGTGAGTCTGCTTTTGCAGTAATCGGCGGAAAGGCGGGGAGGGTTTTTCCTTCCCGCCTTTTTTTGCGCGCAGTGCAAAGGCAAGAACCCAGTCTCTGCGAAGGCCTCTTGCTGGGTATTTGCGTTAGAGGCCAGGAAACGGCAATCCCCGTGAGAACGATTGCTCGCCGATTTTCAGACGTCAGTCGCGACTTTGTCCAGTCTCCGCAGTACGATAGAACACACGATGACGTTCGCGAACAATGGTTGCGGACAGCTCTACTGGAGAATTAAACAGTCAAGAGGTTAAGATATGTTGCTGGCGTCCCGACCGTCTTTATTCATGAGCTTATCTGTCATTCCTGGAGTACTCCTGGCACATGAATTGTTTGCCTTCGGCGACGATGCTGCCGTCGTATCCGATGCCGCTGCGACAACCGAGTCAGAGATGAAGCCATACGCGGAAGTGATTGATCACACCGATGTGGTTATCGACATGCTGCCGATTCGCGGCGGAAAATTCGTGATGGGCAGCCCCGCAGGTGAACAGGATCGTAACAACGATGAAGGGCCCCAACATGAAGTGGAAGTGGCTCCGTTCTGGATGGGCAAGTACGAAATCACCTGGAATCAGTATGAAATCTGGGGGGAAAGCATCGACATCAGTCGAAGAAAAATCTTCGGGACCCCTGAGACTCCACGCGACGGCGTTGCCGATGCGATAACGCGACCGACTCCGCCGTACACCGACATGAGCTTCGGGATGGGTAAACAGCAGAAACCGGCCATCTGCATGACGCAGCATGCTGCCCGAACCTATTGCAAGTGGCTGAGCGCGAAGACTGGACGATACTATCGACTGCCGACGGAAGCCGAATGGGAATATGCGTGTCGAGCAGGAACAACGACCACATATTCGTTTGGGAATGATGTCACGAAGCTGGACGAATTTGCGTGGTACGATGAAAACACGGACGACAACTATGAGGACGTCGGTCAGAAACAACCCAATCCGTGGGGGCTATATGACATGCACGGCAATGCGGCCGAATGGGTCCTGGACCAGTATCTTCCCGACGCCTATAGCAAACGCTCTGGCGGCGTAAAAAACCCACTGGCCGTTCCATCGAAACTCTACCCACGAATTGTCCGTGGTGGCGGCTGGGACGACGACCCGACGCTGTTGAGAACCGCTGTGCGGGAAGGATCCAGTGACGAATGGAAGGACCAGGACCCCCAGATTCCTCGCAGTATCTGGTATCACACGGACGCCATCGGTGTCGGTTTCCGAGTTGTCCGGCCTCTGGTAGAACCATCAGACAAGGAAAAGTCCGCGAAGTGGGAGAAAACTGCACCCGTGCAACTGGATCCCGTTGTTGAATAAGGGATCGGCCGGACAGCTTAATGGCTTACCGCATACAGAGTCGCTAGGATCAACGACCTCCGCGAGACTAGAATCTCCATATCCCACCTCAAGTACAGGAGCATGCGCACAATGAGTCCTCAATCTTCAAGCTCTTCTCGACGAAGCTTTCTCAAGACATCCGGCAGTGTCGCTGCAGCGTCGACCGTGTTGTCAACGTTGGCCCCACGTGCTTATGCCGACGAGGAAAACACACTGCAACTTGCTTTGGTGGGCTGTGGTGGTCGAGGCACGGGGGCGGCTACCAACGCACTTTCGGTTGACAACGGCCCTATCAAACTGGTCGCAATGGCCGACGTCTTCGAAAGCAACATGGCCAACAGTTTCGGCAACCTGAACAAGAGTTTTGGCGAAAAAGGAACGCTGGACGTTCCCGACGAGCGAAAATTCATTGGCTTCGATGGTTACCGGAAAGCGATGGATTGCCTGAAGCCAGGAGACATCGTAATCCTGACGACTCCATGTGCCTTTCGATGGCTTCACTACACCTATGCCATCGAACGCGGCCTGAACGTCTTCATGGAGAAACCTCTCACACCGGACGGCCCGTCAACTCGAAAAATGCTGGCCCTGAACGAAAAGGCACTGGAAAAGAACCTGAAAGTCGCCGTTGGCCTGATGTGCCGCCACTGTGATGCTCGCCGCGAACTGTTCGACCGCATTCAGAGCGGTGAGATCGGCGACATCAACATGATGCGAGCCTATCGCACAGCCGGTCCAACCGGATCAGCAGCGGCTCCGCCGAAACCGGAGGACATGAGTGACCTGATGTATCAGATCAAACACTTTCACGGCTTCCTGTGGCTCAGCGGCGGCGCTGTCAGTGACTTCCTGATTCACAACATCGACGAATCCTGCTGGATGAAAAACGCCTGGCCAGTGGAAGCCAAGGCCCTCGGCGGACGTCATTATCGCGGAGAAGCGGTCGACCAGAACTTTGACGTGTATTCGATCGAATACACGTTCGAAGATGGCACCAAGTTGTTTGTCGGTGGTCGCACGATGCCAGGCTGTCATTCCGAATTTGCCAGCTTCGCACATGGGTCAAAGGGACTCGGAGTGATCTCATCCCGCTCTCACTGGCCATCACGTGCCCGTATCTACAAAGGGCACAACATGGACAAGAATAATCTGACCTGGGAATATCCTCAGCCTGAAAAGCATAATCCATATCAGGCAGAATGGGAGCATCTGGTCACGGCGATTCGCGAAGATCAGACGTACAACGAAGTGCAGCGAGGATGCATGGCCAGCGTCGTGACATCCATGGGACGCATGGCCGCTCACACCGGACAGGTCATTACGCTGGACCAGATGATGAACAGCGAGCACGAGTTTGCACCGGGGATTGAGAAACTGACGCTGGAATCGGAATCACCTCTGAAAGCCAAGGCCGACGGCAAATACCCAATCCCCTATCCAGGCCTGATCAAGAATCGCGAGTACGCATAGAGCCGTGTTTGAGTGAGAGTTTGGCGCACCACACAATGCAAAAACCGGAAGCCCGCCGTCCCAGGGGTTAGGACGACGGGCTTTTCAAATTTTCAACCAGAGCAGTGACCTGCATTGCCTGACCGGAAATCAAAACACACCGTTAGGGTTCACGACGCTCCAATAGGGATTGAGCGACGGAAAATGGCGATAGTAGTTCAGACGGACTCCTGGACGAACAAAGGTGCCAGGAAAGTAGCCCGGCAATCCCGCTCCAGGGTAAGGCGTGGCCTGCGATTGTGTTTGTACTTGCTTTGGTGCCCCGTGTCGCACGATCGTCTGATGGCGAGCATTACCCGTCAGAATCTCCATCGTTGAATCGTGACGATAGGTCGGGTTGGCATTGTACTCTGCTCGATTAAACGGGATTGATCCGTAAATCCGGACATAGTCAGCAGCGTTGATTATAAGGGTACCACAGCCGCCAGGGGCTGCTGCAACCGCCGGGACTTCGACTTCAGGTGTTGCGACGGACGGCACTACTGTACGTGACGGAGTAATCTCCATCGTCCAGTCCGGCGTGACCGCAAATGATTCGGCGGCCGCCCATCGACCGCAGGCAGTGACAGCAACGACTGCTATCCAGGCAATCAGACAGATGCGAAAACGTAGTGACATCAGATCCTCCTTTTTTACTCAAAGCCAGAGCCCGTGAGGGGCATTCGTTAAAGCGTTGAGAAGAGAATTGGAGGATGACGATCAGGGAGACCCTGTGTCAATTATGGAAATGTCAATTTGAATGTTTTCAATTCGAGGGGTCTGACGTCACTTGTCGGTCCGGATGTTCGGGCTTGTGGCCAATATACACCGTTGCGATACCACCTGTCAGCTTATGGAACGACGTTCGTTCCAGTCCGGCCTCCTCCATGATCTGAGTCAACTGATCGCCGCAGGGAAATTCCGACACAGACTGCGGCAGGTATTCGTAGGCGGCCTGACGATTCCGGACCAGCAACTGACCGATCCGAGGCAGAATATTCCGAAAATACCACTGATAAGCACGACTCAGCAAACGGTTATCCGGCAATGAAAATTCCAGCACCACAACTCGACCACCATGGCAGCACACCCGAGTCATTTCCTGCAGACCACCGATGGTACTGGAGATATTTCGCAGCCCGAATGCCACGGACACCAGCTGGAAGAGATCGTCTTCAAAGGGCAGTTCCTGAGTGTCCGCTTCCATAAAGACGACATCTCGATCTGTGCGTTTCTGCTCTGCCAGCTTCAGCATCCCGTGAGTAAAGTCGGTCGCCATAACAGACGTGTCCTGCCCGGCCGCCTTTCGCCATGCAAAAGCCAGATCACCTGTGCCGGTACACACGTCCAGAATTGGCGCATTTCCGTTGGGACAGGCCAGACGCACGGTCCGCCAGCGCCAGTAGACATCCGTGCCCCCGGACAGAAAGTGATTCATAAAGTCATAGCGGCCGGCAATTTCGCCAAACATCTGGCGAATGCGACTGCCGGACTTATCGACGGGCATGGTAGTACTTTGTCAGTAATTAGGTGAGCGGGGTGTGCCACTGGCTCCGCCAGTGTTTTCGTAAGCCTCAAGGCACTGGCGGAGCCAGTGGCACACATGAATACAGGGAGTGGGCTGCGGAGTAAGAACTCAGTCGATCTTCCGCAGACCGTTGAAGCAATTAACAGTGCCGCAGCTATCGTGGACAAAATCACGCGTATCGCGAATTCCGGCAACCTGGCAGTTATGTCACCACTGGCATCGTCGTTACTACTTTCAGCGAATCAGGAATCGCTTGGCGTTGCGAACCGTCTTGGGGTCTTTTTCCTCCAGCAGCTTCAGATGCTCTGCCGCTGCGACGGCATACTCGGGAGGATCCTCGACGTCTTCATTTCTGTCTTTGCTGCAGTAGAAAAAGTAACGCACGATGGCCCGCTTGATTGACGGAATGTCAAATTCTTCGTCGTCGTACATTTCCATCAGTTCGTCCTGCACGCCCCAATCCTTCCAGCGTGCCAGATCCGCAATCACAAGATCCGCCAGCTCCGGTCGGTCCAGCAGAATTCGCATGGATTCTTTCAGCCGTTCTTTGGGAATGCGATCCGGCTCGTAGGTCCACATGAAACGAAGAGTCTGCATCACGGCGTACGTTTCACTGAACGGCAGCTTTACTTCTTCGCCGTCTTTGTTGACGTACGTCTTCGCCTTCATCTTGCTGTCTTCCAGCGTTTTCAGGCCCTCTTCTCCAGCAGTAATCAGATAGCCGGACATGACCCCTTCAATGCCCAGCCGAAAGTCAGTATCCGGCGTCAGAATCTTCTGCTTCATCGCTTTGGCATCTTCTTCGGTACCACACAGACCAAGCAACAGACCATAGAGCCCGATACGAGTCACCGGGGTGTCCGGGTCGGTGACCCACTCTCGCAGCTTCTTGCGAGGCATACGATCCTTCAGAGGGACGATCACTTCATACGGCGCTGCAGCGAATTCGGCATAAGCATCGTTAGACACAGAAAGTTCATCGTGCTGCAGGTAGTCCAGAAAATAGGCCAGACGATTCACCTGTTCTTTCTGATCGGTCACCGGCATTGGCAGTTTTGAAACGTATTCCCATGACGACTGAGTGGCTTCACTGGGGACGTGCCAGTCGATGAACTTTATGTCCGGTCCCATCAGAATATACACGGCCTCCTCATTGCCGGCGATGTACTGAGGCAACTCGATTTCGGCACCCTCTTTGAAGGCGTCGCCTTTGGTCTTGGCCACCTCAACAATTCGGAACCTGGCTGTGCCCGCCGTTTCATTGGTCGGCTTTTCACCGCCGATCCACTTGCCCAGAACCAGATGCCCAACCTGATCGACCTGCTCCGCAAGTGTCAGCGAAGGTGCATCGCAGAACGGACACAGGGCGCACTCGGCGACGTGGCCGATTGACAGGAACACAGACACACAGACGGACAAAGCGACAGTAGTTTTCATCACGACCTCCAACCAACAGAACGCGTCGACCTGGGAAGAGCCGGACTCCAGGCATCGAGCGGTAACTAAGAGCAAACCGCCTTGGCGGCTTCAACTGATCAAACCTGCCAACGATGGAACGCGGCACACCTATTGTAGCCGGATTCCTGGCCATCGAATACACGACAGACGATTCGTTTACATTTTTACCAGGGTGCCCCGGGGCCCTACTTCAGCACTTTTGCGTCTGCAATGCGGTACAGCTGGTACAGCTCAGTGTCATCGGCTTCCGGCGCAATTCGAAAAACACCTTCGACATCAAACGGTTTGCCCTCGATGTAGTCCGTCGTCTCGCCATCGGCAAGGCTGATTCCGATAATGTCGTAGATTTTCGGCTGGCGGACGAAGCAACAGATTCCGTTGTCTCGAGCCATCGTAAATGCTGTTAGTCCGGTCGCTTCGAACGTGGGATACATGAAACCGCGAATGCGAATACGCTGTCCGCTCAGTTCGTTCAGCCATGCGGGAAAGTGTTTGTCGGCGTCATTCGGCACGGGCTCCATATTCAGAATCTTCAGCAGGTCAATGTCGTCATAGGTGAGCCGCAACGCTTTGGAATCACCTTCGGGCAGAAGCCGTTTTTCAGTGATCAGCAACTTAATCTCGCGAGGCCCGGCTGGCGACGCCTCCTCGACACCAGACTCGTCCGGCTCGGCAGCTGCGATACCGACATCCGGAGGGGACTTATCAACTGTCGCCGCGGGCAGATCTGTCTTTTCGACAGGTGTGTCGCCTGGCTGCGTCGTGGGTTCGACCACCGGTTGGTCCTGGGTCGTCGACACCGTCTTCACGACTTGTGGTGTTTCATCAGGCAGCACGTCTTCCTGTGCCACGACAACGGAATCGTGCCCTGTGTCTCCCTCAGACGCCGGAGGCACGCTTGATTCGGTGTCATCGGCACCTGCCAGCTGATCACCTGCAAAAGGTGGATCAGAGGACTTGGACGACGGAACGGCCTGGATTTGACCGTATTCCACGTAGCCGTCACCGATCGACCCCGAACAGCCAATGAAGACGACGCATATGGGGGACATTGTCAGTGCGAGAAAGAGTGCAGTCGTTCGTTTGCCGAATTCCATTCTCAGCGTCTCCTGCAGTCCGTGAAAATTCGAGGTTAAGAATGTGCAGAACTGAAAACTGCACCGCATTCTACAGCGTAGTACGCCGACTTGTGAGTTCGGCGAACGTCTTTCCACTTGCGAGAGTCGCTATTCCACGAATCCAGCGATCACATCTTTTCTTGAAACTGCACCAGTGCTTTGTCACAGCCAAAAAGTGGGGTTGAATCATCCGCCGGAAAAGGGGGTCAGGTACCAAAAATGCTAAGCACCCTTCGGGCCGTTCCGGTTTTTGGTACCTGACCCCGTTTTCCTCGCCAACCCCTAAAACCTGGTTCTGACAAAGCACTAGTAACTGCCGCGGTTTTCAAGCATGAAGTCCCGCTCAATGTCGGGCTGGCGATTCGCGTGTATCATTTCAAACTGCTGCAGGGGATAATTTGCCGGAGTTGGTTTGTTGTTATACTGTTGCACTGTCTTCCAGTAATGAACGGCCAGAAGAATCTCGTCAATGTAGGCATCGTGGTAGGCAAGTGTTGGATACTTTGCCAGGAGCTGAGCCATCTTGTTCAGCCCGTCAGCAAATCGCAGTTCTGCCGGTGATGGCTGCAGGACTCCCTGCCTGTCTTCTGCATCCGATATCTCTCCTCTTGAATACGCCACTTTGCCGTCTGCAATTGCTCTGTGCGCCGAAACGGTAAGAGGATCGCGTTCGCAATCGGCAAGGTTCTGCCAGAAGCGATAATTGACCATCTTGACGTTTTGCTCCCACACTTTGCGTTGAACCGGAAGTGTGACTCCGTTTTCTTTGGCCAATGCTGTCAGCTCGTCAGCTGAGCAATTCAGCTTGTACCTGACGTCGTTCAGACCAAGGAAAATATCGTTTCCGTACACATCGGTCCATTCTGCGTAAGCATCGTCCCATCCGCTTCGATTCTGTTGTTCCCAGCTGCGTCGGTCGTCAGCCTCCCGTGCCTGTCGATCGTCTTCCGACAGGCCTCGTCGATCCGGGGCCTCACTCTTTTCCTTCATGGCGGCGGCATAGTCATCCTGCATAGCTGCGACATGATCAAATAACGCTCGTGAAGGTGCCTGCCGAAAGAAGACGTGCGTCATTCCCTTGACAGGATATCCATTTGCATCCTTGTCGTTGGAAATGTCGAACCAATCCTTGGCGACCAGGTAGTTGTCTTTGCCCTGTGGATTCAGTACCGGGTCAGACGAACCATCAGGAAAGCGTTCGTCGTCCGGGTCATCGACGAAGAACCTGCGGAAGAACTTCTTCTCGTCAGAGTTGCCGAACTTGCGGCCCATGAAGTCGCCGACGTTGTGGAACAAAATGGTCGTCGTCTGATTCCGGGTTGTTCCCAGCTGTAGAAACTTGATGCCTTCCTTTACCCAATAGAAACGGTCTGCCACCTTGTCCCACTCACGCGAAACGTTGAAGGCCAGATTCCAGCCCTGAAACTTCCAGATCTCAACATAGTGAGGCTGCAGTTTGATGATGGAGTCAACAGTGGTCTTCAGCTTCCCCCAGTTCTTCTTTTCCTGGTATTCGAGGGCCTGCAGATGCAGGATGCCGGCCGCCGGACCTCTGAGCCCCAGCAGGACGAGATTCATAGCAGCACTGGACGGATCAATTTCTCCGAGAGTGCTTTCGCCAAGGTCGTGTTCGACGCGCATCTGAGCCAGCAGTCCGCCGGACACAGCCGTCTTTGTTCCTGGCAGAACATCTTCGGACGTGGGTGCCCCAAGATAGACGATTGGGATCAGCAGAAAGACAATACACCCGGCATAAACCAGCTTTCGTTGTCTTGATGTAAGGTTGTTCATTTCGATTCCAACTCACGAAACTTGAGACACGCCGCACCAATAATGATGCATGGAATAAGGAACCCGACGAACGTCAGAATAGCCGGCAGCACGGACGAATTCCACGGGACATCAAAGCCGTTTTCGATGTAGGCTGCCGAGTCACTGAAAATGCTGAAGTCGGGAATGATGTTGCTTGCCACGTTGAGAACACCGACGACTCCGCTGTCCAGCGTTGCGACCATTTGCTGAGTGTTTTCGCTGGCATCAAGCCCTGTACTCGGGTTTCTGTGTTGATAGATCAGCATGGCCGATTCGACCAGTCCTCCTCCTTCTTCCGCTCCTCCGACAATGCGGAGCATCAATTCATGAAAGAACTGACCGATCACGAAAACAGTGAGAGTGAAGAAGAACGAAACAGGTCCCTTGACGACGCAGCTGGCGGTTACGCCCAGCACGATGACCAGGGAAAGCATCAGTCCGATATTCAGCAACGCTTTGCTGTATCCCTGCAGGAAGGAATTGTCCTTCAGGCGAATGAACAGGTCCGGTCGAGCCATGCCGAGGAACATCTGTTCGTTCATGCAGGCAACATCAATTCGAAGCATTCCATTGGAAGCAAGATCATCAAACAGATCGGCTTCCAGAACCCATCCTGCCGGGTCACGAGAAATCAGTTTTTCCTCACGGACCAGCGTCATGAAATACTGCAGCCAGCGAGAATTATCAGCGATTGTCAGTTTGCCGTCAGTGATCGTCAGGCCCTCGGCATCAATCTGTTCCTGCAGCACCTCGACCAACAGGTCTGCATTTTCTGCAGAAATCCCGGCCGACCCGGTAAGGTCATCGGCAAGGCCAGGCGAAAGTTCAGCTCCATCGACCAGCTTTCCCTGGTCGTTCCATTCGGTGGTCACTTCGGCAAGAAAACGTGCGGTTGCTTCGTAGTCCGCTGCATAAGACAGTTTTCGCGGATAGGCGTTAACGTTGTCGCCTTCGTGGAATTCCGAGACACGAAACGATTCCAGCGGGACTTCAATCCGTGGCATGGATTCCATCAAATCCTCACCGCGTGTTCTAAGCACCTCAGCCAGTGTTTCGCAGGCCGTTGACAGGTTCTGATAGGACGCATCATTATCGGACTCGACCAAACCAGCCTTCTGCCCGAAGAGCACAAATGCATCAACAACCTCCTTGAAGTCATCGCCCAGTTCCGTCAGCACATATTCGACCTGCATGCACGCGATTGACACCTGCTGGCAGTCAACCGGTGGAAAGTCACTCTGTGATGAGCCCATCCGGGTGGCTGCGTCACTCAGCAGATTGGCCGCATTCTGAAAGTTACCCTCACGCATGGATTCTGCTGCCGGTCGAAAACTGGCACCTACGCCGAACGCAGCGAACGCATCCTCACGCATATTTCGGACCAGCGTGTACTGTGCCTCAATTCCTTCGTTGATCGTGTCTTCGGCACCCTTAACTGTGCGGAATGCTTCGAAACGCGACTCCAGGTTCAGCTGGTCACCCATTCTGTCGGGCGTGACATCCCTGAAGATCCACACGGCTCGAGCACGAGAGTTGCCCTCGACGAAGGATCGATACATCCACGGATCGCCAACATTAATGCCCGCGTTCTTCGGCAGGCTTTGGCTATCAAGAAAGAACAGGTTGCCGTACGCCGGAACACGACATGTCAGGCGACCTGGGTCGCCTGGGTTTTCAGGCGGCGACACCTGACGTTGAATCCAGATGTACCCGACGATACCCATCAACAGCAGAATTGCTGTCGCCATGGTTGAAAACCCAAGGATCCGCCCCATCACCACTTCGACTCGTCGAACGGGTTTTGTCACAACGGTATGCAGCGAACGAATGCGAATATCTTCCGGCAGGCTCCAGCAACTCAGAAACATGACCACCGGCAGGATGAGCCAGGAAATTGTCGTCAGCATGAACGTAATGTGAACGCTGACCTGCAGATCTTCTCGGTCGTTGCTGTCCGTCAGAAACCAACCACCGAACATCAACAGCACGGCGAACACGACGAAAACCAAAAGGGCCTTTCGTCGTAGTGCTTCAATCACTGTCAGCCGAGCCATCGCGATGACTCGGCGCGGAGACATGGCCAGCAAGTCCTTGAAAAAGCTGACGAAGCCCGTACCAAAAGCCTTTCCTCCGCTTGCGCCGTTGCGAAGAAATGCGGCAATGACACCAATGCCAATTGCAACCGCGCCGATGATCCCGACGAGTTTCAGCCAACTCGTCACGCCAAACGCAATACTGTATGTTGGTGGATCGAAATCCATGATTCAGTCCGCAAAATATTGAAGTCAGAAAGCGAAAACAGGGAAGAAGGCGTTTCTTAAGAGTCAGCAGAATCACTCGCGGATTCTGCAGTTGCCGGCTGAGTTGCAGCCATCTCTTCGGCCGTAAATCTTCGCCCTGGCCGTTCGCCACTTTCGCGAACTGTTTTCAGGAATAGCTCTTCCAGGTCCGCTCGTGGCCTCTGAATCAGGCTCTCCTTCATGCCGTGTTTTTCCAGAACCTGCCGGACCTCCGCAACTGCTTCGTCGCTGAGATTCCCGGTTCGGATTTCCGTTTCTTCGCGCAGTTCCAGCAACTGGTCTACTTCTCCCAGGACCTTCAGTTCGCCCTGAAATAACACGGCAATTCGATCACTGACGTCCTGCACGTCCGCCAACTGATGGCTGCACAAGACGACCGTCTTGCCTTCATCTTTCAGTTTCAGGATCAGATCTTTCATCTCCCGAGTACCGATGGGATCCAGACCACTTGTTGGTTCGTCCAGAATCACCAGATCCGGATTGTTGATCAACGCCTGAGCCAATCCGATGCGGCGCGTCATGCCTTTGGAGTACTCTTTCAGCTGTCGGCGCCGAGCAGTGTCGAGTCCGACCATCTTGATGAGCTCATCAGCGCGCTGAGCCCGTTCCGCGGCCGAGATGTCGAACAGCCGTCCGTAGAAGTCCATTGTCTCATCCGCATTCAGAAAGCGGTATAGATATGATTCTTCCGGCAGATAGCCGATGCGTTCGTTCTTTTCGACGTCTGACGCCTTCTTGCCCAGGATCTTCATTTCACCCGACGTCGGGAAAAGCAGTCCCAGCAGCATTTTAATCGTCGTCGTCTTGCCTGAACCGTTTGGTCCCAATAAACCGAAGACTTCACCTCGTTTAACATCAAGGCTCAGACTCTTAACAGCCTGAACTTTCTTTCTACCCCAGAAATCGCGGTAAACCTTCGACAGGTTTCTGATTTCGATTACGTTGTCCTGAGTCTGCATGTTTTCGTTTTTCGTCAGCGAATCCGGAGTGGTTCTGGCAATACAAAGTACAAAGTGGGCTGGCACGACGTATCAAGTAAGGAAAAGTTGGCTTTCCGTCATGAAGCGGTCACTCCAAACAAACTGCCGTGGGCGGTCTGAAGCCTTCGAATAACCGTATACGCAGCGAAACACGGGTCCGCCGCCGCATAACGGGGTTACGTCAAACTGCTGCGGAATGTTTGTGGAAACCCCAAAAACTAACCGCGCAGCAAAAAATCCTGCACCGGGTTGTCGTTCATGTCTGTACTCATGGACTCAGAACTCTCCGATAATGTTCCCATCTGCCCGCTCACCGAGGTTGCGAAACAGGCTGTAGTCGATGTTCTGGCTGAGAAACTGAACCGAGCCGTCACACAGCAGGAATTGCACACCACCTGTGTGCTGACTGCTGAAGTGGACGATGTGATTCGTTTGATTTGGTGTCGATTGCATGGCCATCATGCCCATCATCGCCGGCTGCCCCACGTGACCAATCACCAGAGAGCCAGCCCCCTCAGTCATCATCGGCATCATCATCATCCCGGCGTTTCGACGCACACCGGGAATGGCTGCGTACCAAGTGCTATGGCTGGCAACGGCCGGCGCCGGGGCTGCGAAATTGTGTTCGTGTCGTCGTTCACCAACGCAGATCGTATTGGATGTCCCGTCGGTAATGTCACGAAACCTGACACGGCTGTTGCGGAAAAAGACCCCGGTGCCGTTACCAGCATTCATCGTCACACTGCCGTAACCCAGAATTCCAACATAATTGGATGTTGGCAGCGTATACGCCGTGCCGGCGCCGTCCGTTACGTCAAAGACTGTCGGTGCCGGATCTGTGGGACACAGAAAAGCGTTCAGTGTCGTGCGGGACACAATTGAAAGATTGTCCGGATCATGTGCATTGAGGTTGGTGTCGATCTGATCAGTCAGGTTGGACTGGTCAATCTGTGGCAGGATGGCAAAGGACCACGCATATCCCTGTCCGGTTTCCGCCATCACCGGAGCTGTCCGGCTTACGTTTCGAGCTGTGTAACCGGGAGGAAACGAATTGTAGATGTCGTGGTAGTTGTGCAGCGCCAGGCCGATCTGTTTGAGATTGTTGCGGCACTGCGTACGTCGAGCAGCTTCGCGCGCCTGCTGGACGGCGGGAAGAAGCAGCGCGACAAGGACGGCGATAATGGCAATCACCACCAATAATTCAATCAGCGTAAAACCCCTGTTCAGTCGAGACGAATATTTTGACATGAGAAGAAACTCCCTGCATTGAATACAGTTGAAAAGATGGCATCGCGGCGCTGTGAGGCCACGCGTCCAGCCAAAGCGGGCTGACGAATTGACCAGGCAGGCGCAGACCGGAACTGCGTGATCACGGCCCTGCGAAGCGGAATGAACAGCAACTCAGATACAGCACGGCGCGCGGACTGCCAACCTGTTCCTGTTGTCGAGTCTTTCCGCTGAGCGTGCGTTGCTGAGAGAAAGCCGAAGGCCAGCCGGAAAGAACGAATCCGCTCGAGGCCCCCCTCCGGAAAATGTTCAGCAGGGCATGTTGTCCGGCGGCGGAGTTGGCGGTGCGTCGACTTGTCGAACGCGTCGGTCGTCGCCGAGAGTGTTGAGTTCCCGGGTCCACACGATTGCTGGTGCCGGAACGCGGGTTGGTAGCGTTCGAGGCAGATGGCACACCCAGACGACAGGCGAATCTGCATTGCACGGACACGATGAGACGGTCGCGATTGAATCGCTGGCAGACTCCTCGCAACTGCCGACCGACGACGACTCTGTCAAACAGCACTCTTCGGAAAGCTCGCTCTTCGCACTTGCGGTCGAGCAACAAACGCGTGCTGCATCGTCCGAAGAAGCTTTACCGTCATGGTGCCCACAACGGCTTTCTGAATCTTCCTCGTCTTGTTTTTTTGCTGAACAGCAGCAGGAGCCGTTTTGTTGCGACTTGGCGGAACACTCGCACTTGCCGTCGCTGCACCCGTGTGCCTGTGACATCAGTATTCTGCCTTCCGGAAGAATGCTGGTCGTGAGTAACAGGGCGATCTGCAGGAAAGCGAGCGGTCTCATGTACAACCGAAGTGTCAATGGCGAGGGGCAGCAGCGACCTGCTGACACTAAACACTCAGGACAGGCAATGCAATTCGCCAATCCCGGATTGTGAATCCAATTGCCACAATTCCCGGTGATAAAAAGAACAACGACCCGGTGCTCACTACGTGAACACGGGTCGTTATCCCCGAAACAGGAGTCCGTTTTTTTCAGTGTTGAAGGCGGAGGGATGAAGGCTGAGTCAGTCGAGGAGGTAATCGATGTGGGTAGCATCGGGTCGACAGTCAGCATTCATCCTTCGGTCTTCATTGTTCTCAGTTCGCCTGTTTGAATTGCGTCTTCAGGAAGATGTCCGTCATGCTCGCACCATCGAATGTTTCAGTCGGCAGCGGGCATGTGTTTCACAGCGTTTGCCCGCACAGACCGTCCTTGGTCTGACTTGCGGCCGCCCGGCCGTTCAGTTCACGGGGCGGCGGAATGGCTTCGCCCCTTCAACTCGAATACTGACGTCTTACTGCAATCTGCTTAGTGTCGTGAACGATAACGGCTGGTGGGAGTAACGAAACTGCTATTGAAAAACGCTCTTCGCGGCCCCAAATCAGCGTGAAACGCTGTAGTGGTTGTGAGAGCGTTTTTCACCGCGTGGTCGTGAGTCACAGCTGATGTCGCAGCTGCTGTCACATTCGTCCTGATAGTCGGTGAATCGGCTGCCGACGACATGCCCCTTTTCGCCGCTGGCAAGTGAGTAGCTGTAGGACTGGTTGACCGACCCGATGGCAGCCCCCAGGTCTTCCAGTTCCTGGTTCACGCCGAATGACAATTCGGTCAGCCCGACAATGACTCCCAGAACCAGAATCGTGCCGACGAGTACGATTTCGGCGGAAACAATAAAACCATTTTCGTCTGTGGCCAGTGCGTTAAAAATCTTCATCTCTGCTTCTCCTGTTTCGTTTCGTTTCGTGTCTGTTTGTTTCTATCAGGCGGACTTCGTTGAGTTCCGCTTGACTGATATTCTGTAAAGCATGGTGAATGCCAAACGTGCCAGGATGACAAGAATCCTTAGCGCATTTATCGCCCGATTTACTCCTAACGACTTATTGCGTAAAGGCTTATGGTTTTTTAGAGGGGAATGCGAAGTGTAAAGCTGTCTTAACGTTTCTCGCGCAGTCATGTTTCCGAAATTCACCACAATGTTGCCGACGCAACATTATGGTGCATCCTGGAAACAAAAGGGCTCATGGATTCCTCCTCCACGATTCTGCGGGCAACGTCTGACGGAGCGCGAAACGACGGGAACACCTGGGACAACGAAGCCCGCCGATTGAACACAGCAAACCTGTCTCGTGAATGGCGCAATAACAAATGCCTGGAAAGTTGGAGAGCGTGGCCCGTATTGGAGTGAGGCACGAGCCATACCCCGGTGCTTTCTTCGCAGGCTCAGCCCCGGCCAACTACCGGTCCGATACCACAATCCGTTATTGCCCCCTCAGCGAATGCCAGCCGAGCTTCCTTTCTGTTCCTTCGGCGCCAGCAGCTGTGCGACCAGGACGATCTGTGACCTGGTCGATCTTGTAAGGTGCATCTCAGCGTTGCAACGTTAGAATGTCGGCCTCATCGGACCCGGGGCTTGGTTTCCAGTCGCAGCAGGATGTCCCGATTGGCGCACAGAGGAGTCGTACCGAGAATGGTCTATCTGAGCTGCATCATCGCGTATCTCATTCTGCTGGGTGGGATCGCGCTGTGGAAGTCACGCGACGTAAAGGACCATAGCGACTTTGCCGTGGCCGGCAGGTCACTTTCGCCGTGGATGATGGTCTGCACGATGCTGGCGGTGTGGATCGGGACAGGATCCATCGTTGGTAATGCCGAACAGACCTACGATACCGGGATGGCAGCGATGTTGCTGCCGATTGGTACTTTCGCCGGCATGGCTCTGCTGTCGTTAATCGCGACCAAAGCCAGAGACATTGAAGCGACCACCGTACCGGAGATCATCGAACGGCGTTTCGGTGCGCTGGCGCGCAACCTGGCAATGGTCTCGCTGGTTGTCGCCTATATGGTGATTGTCAGTTACCAATTCAATGCCGGCGGGGCCGTTCTGGAAGTGATCGTCGGAGACAAGTCTATTCTGACGGCGCAGACGGCGACGCTGATCGCAGCAGCATTTATTATCAGCTACGCGGCCCTGGCAGGGCTGATGAGTCTGGCATGGATGGATCTGGTCACCGGCAGCATCATCATGTTGACGATGTTGATCGCCTGCCCGGTTTACTGGTTCAAGGCGGGCGGATGGGCGGGCATTGAAGCTGCGTTTGTGGCCGACGGACGCCCATCGCACATGAGCTTGTGGGGCGTGTACTCACCAACGCAACTTATCAACTATATACTGCCCGTGTTTCTGCTGGTGTTGGGCGATGCAAATCAGTATCAGCGGATTTTTGCGAGTCGTAGCGCCAAGGGTGCAAAGACTGCCGTGACCATGATGGTCTTCATTGCGTTTGCGGTCGAACTGCTGATTATCATTTGCGCGTGGATGGCCAGCAGCATGACACCTGATCCCGAACACGGCAAGTATATCCTGATTTATGCAGCTCGCCACTATCTTGCTCTGCCACTGGGCTGCCTGTTTATGGTGACAGTTGTTGCCATCATCATTTCGACAGCAGATTCCTTTCTGCACGTTCCGGCCACCAGCATCGTCAATGATCTGTATCTGCCATACATCAATCCCAGGGCTTCGCAAAAACGAATTGTGTGGGTCAACCGTCTGCTTGTTGTCGTCTTCGGCATCATCGCTTACGTCGTCACGTTTCGGTTTTCGGAAACGACCGGATTCTTTGAGAAAGCGCTGTACGCCTTTACAATATATGGTGTCTGCATCACACCGTCGCTGGTGGCGGCGCTGCTGTGGCAACGAGCGACACGACAGGGTGCCGTCGCATCGATCTGCTGCGGAGCGATTGTGACTCTTGCCTGGAACGAAGTGAGCATCATACGAGAGAGTCTGCCGACGGCGTTTGCTGATCTGGACGCCGTACTTCCTGCCATCACGGTTTCCGTTACCATGCTTATTGTAGTGAGCCTGATGACCCGTCAATCCGATGACAAATCCGCAAGTTTAAACCAACAGCCAGAGGAGACTGTGAGTGCCTGACCAGAAGATTGCGAAAATCTGTGCCGGTGTGCCGGCGATGAACAACACTCTGCTGTGGCGCATTCGCTTCATGGTCGGCGATCCCGTGGCACTGCTGGAGCTTCCAACTGATGACGGCGTGCGATCTGTTCTGCTGCTGCGTGACATCGAGATGCAGCGAGCACGTCAATCCGCCAATGTCGATCAGGTTGGCTGTCCGGCCGACTTCACACCGGAAGGCGGGTTGTCCGGCGATCGTGAAACGGCCACCGCGCAGGCCGCCGCGGAGTGTCTGCGGCGTGAGGGCATTACAGAAGTCGTTGCGGATCGCAGCCTGCCGCTGATCTTTGCCGAGTTTCTGACGCGCGCCGAAATCATTGTCCAATGCGATACGGAATTGTGGGTGGGCGATCGCCGACAGAAGAACGAAGAAGAAATCGAGCATCTGCGTCAGTCTCAGCACGTGACCGAACAGGCGATGCAGTTTGCCTGTGAGATGATTGCCAGTGCGGAAGCTCGATCCGGTGGCGTACTGTTCCGAGAGAATCAGCCACTGACTTCGGAACGAGTCCGTACGGCCGTAGACCATTTTCTGATGGATAAGGGTTTCACTAGTCCCACGTCGATCATTGCTGGTGGGCCGAACGGAGCTGACTGTCATGATATCGGTGCGGGTGAGCTGGTGACGGGGCTACCCGTGATTATCGATATTTTTCCACGCAGTCGCAGCACCTTGTATTGGGGTGACTGCACTCGCACGGTGGTTCACGGTGACATTCCCGACGAGATCAGGAAGATGAATGAAACCGTTCGCAAGGCCAAGGCCGCCGGAGTGAATGCCGTCGCTCCGGGCGTGACGGGCGAGCAGGTTCATCGTGCCACGATTCAGGTGATTCAGAACCAGGGATTCAGCGTGGGCCTGCCCGATGATCAAGCGCCGGATTCCTATTGCGCGATGACACATGGCACTGGACATGGTGTGGGACTCGATGTCCACGAACCACCGCTGCTGGACATGAAGGGCCCAAAGTTGCTTGTGGGGGATGTACTGACAATCGAACCAGGTCTGTATCGTCGAGATATGGGCGGAGTTCGCGTCGAGGACATGGTTGTTGTGACGAAAGACGGATGCATCAACCTCAACACACTCAGCGAAGAACTCACCTGGATCTGATCATAGATCAGAACTGCAAGCCAATCGCCGTCACAGAAATCGCACTGCTGCTGGCCACACAATCGCTGTCCGGACACGAGCCCACGACGGACAGCGAATTTCGAAAAAGTCGAATTTCGAAACCTGCGTCACGCCAGATTCCGTAGCGCGCCAAGCAATCGATCAACCTCTCCCAGCGTATTGTAGTGGGCGATTCCGACGCGGATCATTCCATCCGGCTCCAGACCAAGGCGTTCAGTCAACGGCAGAGCGTAGTAATTCCCGTGCCAGACAAACAGTCCCTGCCGACCAAGTTCCTCGGCGAGTTCTGCCGGCTTTCGACGAGAATGAGTGATCGAGATCGTAGGCAGTCGCTCTGCCCGCCGAAGTGGGTCAGCAATTCCCCACAGTTGGTATGATTCGAGCGGACGCAAGCCGTCAATCAGATGCCATATCAGTTGCTGCTCATAATCGGTGATCGCCTGGTATGCCTGTTCCAGTGCGGGACGACGTGGCAGGGATTCGTTGCCCGCCACCGTACGACCGAGTGTGGTCAGGTAATCAACTGCTGCGAGCGTCCCGGCGATACACTCGTGATTCTGTGTGCCTGTCATCCACTTGTCCGGCAACGCGTCCGAAGCGGGGCGCAGCTTGTACGCCGTCAGCTCCTCCAGCAGGGGTCGACGTCCCCACAGGATACCGACATGCGGACCGAAGAACTTGTAGGCAGAACAGGCCAGAAAATCGCAACCAAAGTCATTGACATCAACAAGACTATGCGGCGCAAAGTGCACGGCGTCCAGAAATGTCAGAGCACCCGCCCTGCGAGACAGTCGGCAGATTTCCTTCACGGGATTGACTGAACCGACTGCGTTGGAAGCACAACCGACCGCAACCAGCCGCGTTCGGTCGTTCAATTTCGCTTCAAAATCTTCGAGGTCCAGTGTGCAGTCCTCGGGATCGATGTCGATGTACCGTACGGTTGCTCCGGCATCGGCCGCGGCCAGGACCCACGGAGTGAAATTGGCGTCGTGGTCGAGTCTGCTGACGATGACCTCGTCTCCAGGATTCCATGTGCGACCGAGTGCGCGAGACAGTGACAGTGTCAGCGTCGTCATGTTGGGACCGAATGAGACCGTGCCGGGATCATCGCTGCCGAGAAACTCCGCAACCGCCTGATGGGCAGAAGCAAGCACGACATCGCTCTCGCGACTGGTCGGAAACAGTCCTCCGTGATTCGCGTTATGCTGCACGAAGTATCGACTCACCGCATCGATCACACTTTGCGGAACCTGAGTGCCGGCTGGACCGTCAAAGAAGGCTGAGGGGTGTTCACCCGTCCGTCGGGCGAGGGCCGGGAACTGGCCACGAATCTGTTCGATGTGATCGTGTAGTGGGGCAGGCATAAACCTCGATCTCTGAAGATGCAGTTCGGAAGGAAATCACGAAGGGTCGGACTCCAGTAAGGACACAGCACATCCCGTCGGCGGTATCGGCTGCATCTAACCGGACTGGAGGAAAAAAATGCAGGCTATTTCGAGTTCCATCGCAACCCGATTCTTGTCAGCAGGTAACGTGTGGAGAGAATGGGATGCTGAATGATTTTCTTCAGCAGATTTCGCCAATCGAGACCCTCGACGGGTTTCACAATAATCTCCGGCCGATTTTCATAGGTGTCCGTCAGCCACCCATTGTGAACATCAAACACCGGCGGAGGGTAACTGCCAACCGGGAAAAAACCGACGTCCCTGCTTTCATCGCTGACGCGAGGTTCGCCACTGAGGACGGCACATTCGAACAGATGAGTTTCGCTGGAGAGTCTTCCGGTGGGCGTATAGACGGCCACCTTTCGGACGATCCGGACCTCTAAGCCACTTTCTTCCTGGACTTCACGCACGGCCGCGTCTTCCGGACTTTCGCCCGGATCAATGCCCCCGCCTGGCAGAACCCAAACTGGAACATCACGGCGTTTGACCAGCAGAACATTCCTTTTTTCGTCGTCAAAAACGACGGCGGCAGCACCATCTCTCATGAGCCGGATTCCGGGTTGATGGACAACACTTTGCGACGGCTCTGGAAATGGAAACCGTAAGAACAACAATCAGCTGACACCAAAATAACGCAGATTGCCCGCCGCGAACACCCCTGGTCAGTTTACCAGCAATGTTCTTCCGCGTGCAGCTGTTGCCGCCGGGCTGACAATGGAACCAAATCCAAAAACGATGCAGTGCGCAACATACATATGTGCGCCGCGGCAGCTCGTCCTGAGCACGCCTTCAAATACGGGAGTTTTCTGAGAAAAGCATGTGACCGTTTGCCACAACCACATGCGGCTGACAGCTGTCAAGCGTTGCTTCTGCGAACAATCAGGTGATACAAAATCGAGAAAAACCCCGACTCACCCGGAAAAACACTGCCTGCCGCCCCACAATGTGTCTGCGCCGCGTAGGATATCAAGACCGACCAATTGTTTTCTCCGTCGCCGTAGACACACCTGAAGACTGACTGTCGAAAGGCAGTGCGAAGGTGGCGAAACAAATGGTCTCCAGAAGACAACATCGCAGAAGACTCGTCGTCGCACGTTTGGTGATGCTGCTCTTCGAACAAACACGGTTTCAACGCTTCCAACAGACAATCAATGGCAAACCCCAACGAAACACTGGCTTCCGGTGCCACGCCGCCGGAAGCGCGACACATCGATCAGTCGCGCATCGAAGCAGCAGTCCGTGAGATTCTGGCAGCGATCGGTGAGAACACCGGGCGCGATGGACTAAGGGAGACACCTGCCCGTGTGGCTCGGATGTATGCTGAGATGTTTGGCGGTCTGCATGTTGATCCTGGACGCCACCTGAGTAAGGTGTTCGAGGAAGAATACGACGAGATGGTGCTGGTGCGCGACATCACGTTTCACAGCATGTGCGAGCACCATCTGCTGCCGTTTATTGGCATGGCCCATATCGGGTACATACCGCGTGGCAGGGTCACGGGGTTGAGCAAGCTGGCACGTGTCGTGGACGAAGTTTCGCGGCGGCCGCAGGTGCAGGAGAGAATGACACACACGATTGCCGATCTGGTGGAATCGGAACTTGGCGCTAAGGGTGTGATCGTCGTTCTTGAGGCAGAACATACGTGCATGACCATCCGCGGTGTCAGAAAGCCGGGAGCACTGACGGTGACCAGCGCTGTCCGTGGCCTGCTGAAGAAAGATCCGTCCAGCCGAGCCGAAGCGATGGCACTGATCAATAAGAAGTAGCCGGCGTACTCATGATCGCTTTGTTCATTCTTAAACTATCCGCTGGCATCACATTGATGTGGTGGTTTATGCCGCGCCGCGATGTGACAGACGGCTTCTTTCGCATTCAGATGCGAGTACTGCTGGGATTGGCTGTGCTATCCGCGTTGTTGTTTTCCGGCGGAGAAGAGATGGCCACCCGGACAAGAACGATTTCGATTGTCGTTGCAGTAACAGCTTTCGCGGGGTCGGTTTTCTGGGCCCTGGGACGCAGGTCGCCAGGGAACGTGTGCATTCACCTGCTGACTGCCCTGACCGCAATATCGCTCGGTTTGCACTCATGGAATGCAGCGACCGACTGCGGCGTGGTTCAACAATTGCTGTCGGACTATTCTTCAGCGGCCGTACTGGGTGGCGTCACTACGGGTATGTTACTGGGCCACTGGTATCTGACCACACCGACGATGACCATCAGGCCTCTGACCTGGTTCAACATCGCGATTGTGGTTGCCGTGCTATTGCGGCTGGCGGCGTCGGGCTGGGCTGTTGCCGCTGCAGGCTTTTCAATTTCAGATACAACACAGCAGATGTGGCTGGGTATTCGGTGGGCCGGCGGAATAGTGGCACCTGGCGTGATGTCGGTAATGATCTGGCGAATCCTGAAGCATCGAAACACACAATCTGCCACGGGCGTGCTGTTCGCAACACTGGTCGCGGTCTTCATGGGCGAAATGGCGGCTGCCTTGTTGGAACAGGCCGCCCGGATACCCTATTGAAACGATGTTCACCAGCGTTCTTCGCGGCGTAGTCGGAAACCGCACGCTGGTGTTCTACAATACCGACCTGTCCTCTGATTAGCGTCCTTTTCTGTTGGTCTTACGGTTCCATGCAAATCATCTTTCAATGTCCCGTCTGCGAGCAGCGAAACCTGCAGTACCCGACACCCGTCAGTGCCCCGGTGAAATGTGGGCACTGTGACTGGTCGCGGGACCAGGGAAAAGCAGATCTTGACGGTGACTTCTGTCGCCGCTGCCGAGTCTGCGGCTGCGAAGATCTCTGGCGTCAGAAGGATTTTCCTCCGGCCCTGGGTGTGGCGTGTGCCGGAGCCGGTATTGTGCTGAGTTCCATTTTCTGGGCAAGGTATGAACCCGTCTGGGCCCTGGGGGTCCTGGGGGCGTGGGGGCTGATCGATCTGCTGTTGTTCACGTTCATGGGCGACATGCTGGTCTGTTATCGCTGCCGCGCACGTCATCGCCGGACGGCTCTTGATGAAGAGCACGTGGAATTCAACCTCGAATTAAGCGAACGCTATGTCCAGATGAAGAAGCGACAGGACAAAGCAGAAAAGAAATCGAACGGCATCAGCAACCCTCAAAAGGCGGAGTAGTCTCGTTTGGAGGAACTGCGCAGACAAATCGCCGAAGACCTGACCGATTCGATCGACGGTGAAATCCGAATCGACGATGTCACGACGACGCTGTATGCCTCTGACGCCAGTCTGTACGAGATCAAACCGGCGGCCGTCGTCTTTCCGCGGTCGGCACAGGACGTTGCAACTCTCGCCAGATACGCGTCGGACAATAACGTTCCGCTGGTTCCTCGTGGCGCCGGGACAGGACTGGCTGGTGGCTGCCTTGGGGCCGGCATCGTGTTGGATTTCAGTCGTCACATGAACGGACTGATCAGCATCGACGGCGATCATGTACGAGTCCAGCCGGGGATAACCCGCGAAGCGTTAAACGCAGCACTGCGAACACACGGACGTTACTTTTCCCCCGACCCCTCAAATTCAGAAATCACGACGATCGGAGGAATGATCGGTGTTGACGCGGCAGGATCACATGCGTTCCGAGTCGGATCTGCGCGGGATCACATTCGCAGCCTGCAATGCGTCCTGATTGGGGGTCAGGTGGTGGAACTGGGGGCCGAGCCGGTCCAGCGATCATACGCTATCCGGCAACCGGCGTTCGGACCTCATGCCGAAAACACTCGCCGACACGGAACCATCATTCCGCCGGTGCGCAATGAAACTCTGGCGCTGACGCAGTTGACGCCGGTCACTCGAAAAATGGATATCGTCGAACGGCTTGGCGCGCTGCTTCAGGAATCGGCCGACGACATTCGTCGATATCAGCCACCGCTGCTGAGGAATTGCAGCGGTTACATGTTGCGAAGTGTCAAACAGCGGACCACGCTGAATCTGCCTCGATTGATCGCGGGATCTGAAGGCACGCTGGCCATTGTGACGGAGGCAACGCTGCACACCGTGCCGCTTCCCGAACACCGGGGCATGATGGTACTGATGTTCGGGTCGATGGATTCGGCCTTGCAGGCGATGCAGTTGCTGCTGATTCTGGAACCCAGCGCGTGTGATCTGCTGGATCGCCGTTTGCTGAGTCTGGGGCGCGATGCAGACCTGAGTTTCGTCGACCTCATCCATCCCAATGCGGAAGCGGGGTTGTTTGTTGAATTCGATGGTGGCAGCCAGGAAGACCTGAAGGGCCGGCTGGCCAATGCAAACGCGCTGTTGAAGTCGACCGAATATCAATACGTCGTCAGCAGTGAAACAATGGACATCCACGAGGTCGAGCGACTGTGGACACTACCCGCCGGCGTTGTCTCTCTGCTGGCGGGGCTGAAGGGTGAAGCCCGGCCACTGCCATTCGTTGAAGACATCGCTGTGCCCCCCGAGCGGATCTCAGAATTCCTGACGCTGTCTCAACGCACGTTTCAAAAGCATGAAGTGACAGCCACCCTGTACGCACATGCGGCATCAGGGCAGCTGCATTTGCGGCCTATCATGCCCGTGCCGCGGCCCGGTAAGGCAGAACAGCTCGAAGCTATTTCGCGAGACCTTTACCGTCATGTCAAAGCGGTGGGGGGCACGATCAGTGGGGAACATGGTGATGGTCTGTCCAGGACCGCCTTTATCCGATCGCAGTATGGACCGCTGTATCGCACGTTGCAGCAGGTGAAGGATATCTTCGACCCACAACACCTGCTGAATCCTGACAAGATCATCAGCAACGATGGTCAGATTACGCTGAGACATCTGCGCAAAACAGAAGTTCGCCTGACATCAAAAAATGAAACAGAAGACCAACCGCTCCTGCCGGTGCTGCAACTGAGCTGGACTGAAGAGTCCGCAATGGAAGCCTCGCTGCGTTGCAACGGATGTGGGTCCTGCCGGACATTGTCTACCGCATCACGAATGTGTCCGTTCTTTCATCAGGAAGGCGTGGAAGAGAATAGTCCACGCAGCAAAGCCAATTTGATCCGTCGGTTTCTGAGCGGTGCGGACCCAGCGGAGATCATGTCCAGCGAACAGGTCCGCAGCGTCGCAGAGAGCTGCTTCAACTGCAAACAGTGTCAATTGGAATGCCCATCCGAAGTTGACATACCGCATCTGATGCTGGAAGCTCGCGCACAGAATGTGGCCACGTATGGATTAAGCAAGACCGACTGGTTGCTGTCCCGATTCCACACCTACGCACGTTTTGCTGCACGCTTCAGGATGATGGCAAATCGTATTCTGCGACTGAGTGTCTTCCGAAACATGCTGCAGAAGACAGTGGGCATCGCAGAAAATCGTCGGCTGCCTCTGTTTGCAGCCCGCCCATTTCTTAAGTCCACTCGCGTGCTGGGCGACCAGAATTCGGTTGACGCCACGTCCCCCACACCGACCGTGGCCTATTTTGTGGACTATTTCGCCAACCATCATGATCCGGATTTAGGCGAAGCGTTCGTCCGAATTATGCAGCACAATGGCTACCGCGTCTATGTGCCTCCGCAGCAGCTGGTCTCCGGCATGGCAATGATCGCTGTGGGTGATCTGGAGGCGGCTCGCGAGGTGGCAGAAACCAACATAAATCAGTTCAGCGACATCGCACGAGAAGGAAATCCCATCGTCTGCACAGAACCTTCCGCCGCACTGTGCCTGACTCAGGAGTATCCGCTGATCGTCGATCATCCGGATGCTGAAATCGTGGCTCGGCAAACATCGGACGCCGGCACGTTTCTGTGGGATATGCATCAGAACGGCAAACTGAAGGTCGACTTTAAAACGCTGGACCTGAAGGTCGCGTATCACACCCCGTGTCATATCAAAGCGTTAAGCCCACACACAGGACTCTGCAACCTGCTGGAGCTGATTCCGGGCGTCAGCGTGCAGAGAATCGAAAAAGGCTGCAGCGGTATGGCGGGGACGTTTGGCCTGGCAGCCGAACATTTCGATCAATCGACTTCGATCGGCTGTGAATTGATGTCCGAATTGACGACCATCGACGTAGACGCTGGTGCCACAGACTGCAGTAGCTGCCGCATGCAGATGGAGCAGGAAGCCGTGATACCAACAGTCCACCCGATCAAGATTCTGGCCCTGGCATACGGCCTGATGCCGGAACTGGCGAAGGCCCTGAAATCGAAACCCAGCGGAAAGGTGATGTCATGAGATGCGACATTCAACTGTTTGCGGCCGCCCGCGAGGCAGCCGGCGACGCCGTCGTCTCAGTACACCTGTCCGACGCCGCCAACGTCGCGGAGCTCAGACGGGAACTGACAGCAGCCGTGCCCGCGTTGGCTCCGCTGGCGGCTTCTTTGCTGGTGGCGGTGAATAATCAGTATGCCGACGACAACGTCTCGTTAAAGGACTGCGACGAGGTCGCGTGTTTCCCACCCGTTAGCGGCGGGTAGCAGGCTGCCGGCGCGTGACGGTCAACCGGCTGAACCGCTCCTTTCCGACGGACCAGTGTGCTATGCACGCGCAAAGAGTCCCAGCACTGCAACAATGGCAATCAGCGCGTAGATCGCGAGAACGATCGTTGCAAGAATACCACAGAAACGCCAGAACTTCTTCTGCTGCCGGATCGCCTCATTGACATGGACCATTTGCCCGGACGCCGACGCCTCTGTGATTGACGAGGCGTACTTCATGAGGCACATCGAAGGGTAGATGTATAGAAATGCAAATGGCAGCGTGTTACGTCGACGTGTGGCCACGAAAGAGGTGTTCCGGCCTGCGAAAACGGACTGGTCACACAGCTGGAACGGTTCACGAGATTAAGCAAACTGCTTCACGGGTCAAGCTTGGCGGCCTTCGGTGGTAGTTCATCAATCGCGGCGCGTAGAAGTCTGCGAGACGCCTCGGCATCGGCGCTCCCTGTGCCGGGCTCTATGAGCGTCGTTTCGTTTCGATCGGCAACAGCAAAGAACGAATTGTCATTGTAGAGTTTATATTGCTGGTTCTGAGCCCAGATGATTTCACGGTTGTTTACACCTTGACCATGTTTTTCTGCAGCCGGGCCAAACTTGGGATAGTAATATTGCCGGATCCATTTTCGAGGATTGCCTTTCCGGCCGAGGCACTGTGGCCAGAAACTGCGACCATCAAGTTCCACGTCCGGCAGAGCGGCACCGGTAATCTCCGCCAGCGTCGGCAGGAAGTCTGAGAAATCGACAAGGTCGTCGCTCACGGTGCCGGCCGGAACAAGTCCCGGACAGTTCACGATCAGCGGCGCATGAGTGCCGCCTTCGGTTGCGTAGGCTTTCTCGCCCCTGCGTTCTTCATCTCCGAACGGATAGGTCAGTGATCGTCCCGTACCATTGTCCGTGGTATAGATAACCACGGTGTTTTTCCGCAGTCCGTTCTCCTCCAGTGCGTCGACAAGTCGGCCCACGCACTTGTCAGCGTAGGCCGTCATGTCCCGAAACAGAGCCAGACTTCTTGCTTTGCCGTCGGAGGAATCCGGTGTCCGAACAAACGGCGAGTGGACCAGCACCATCGGGTAGTAGACGAAGAACGGTCGATCCTTGTGTTGTCTGATAAAATCGGTGACGAATTTCAGAAACAGGTCCGGGCCATAGTCCTGATCGGTGGTTTTCAACAAGGTACCATTCTGCATGATGCTGGGATTCCAGAATCGCGATCGCTCTGTCTCCGGGTAATTCCACAAACAATACGAATCGAATCCACAGTCCGGAGCCAGCGAACCATTCGGCGCCCCGTGCAACTGCCACTTTCCGGCGACTGCGGTAGCGCATCCTGAATCCTGCAGCATGTTGCCGAATGTCATTTCGCTGCGATCCAGAGTGCCGAAGCGAACGTAGTTTCGATACCCGTCACGGCCCGTCATGATCTTCACGCGGCTTGATGTGCAAACCGGTTCAGAATAACAGTGATTGAATTTCGCTCCGTTGCGGGCGAGTTCATCAATTCGCGGCGTCGAAAAGTACGTGCTGCCATAACAACTATAGTTGTCGACAGCTGAATCGTCGGCCATGATCAGCACGACGTTCGGGCGTGTGTCCGTAGCGTACGCCACAACATTGCCAGCGGTCAGGGCCAACAGAACACAAAACCAGATAACGGGGGCCGATGTATATCGAACGGGTTGGCAAACAGTGGCAGTCATGCTGATCGTCCAATTGCAAATTCATGTCGGGCTGGCAGGACCTGGATCGGAATCCACTCTGCTATCCGCACGGGGCAGAAATTTCATGAGAGAAGAACACGGGCCCCGATGAGTGTGAATCCGCCTGGCTCATCATAACGACAGCGGCAGCCAATACCGAAGTCATCACGCTGCGGCCTCGATCAGTCAGCACGACCTGCGGCATCATTTGCCGGAATGCTGTTATCCGGCATAGCTTCTGAGTTTGCAACCGAGCAAACGGTCTGTTTTCGGCAAACGATGAAGGCCCCGCGCCTGGGCCGCAGGTCGCGGGATTCACTGCTGGTGGTGAGATTTCCGGAAGGCTGGATCGTCTGCTCCATAGCCGATGGAGACTCGTCGACAACAGATCTGACCAGACACACTGATAAACTGGGAAGTCCAGGACGACCTTGATATTGAACCGGAATTCAACAGCTGAGACGCTCGGGAATCGTTGTTCCGAATGAATCAACTATGACGAATGTCGAACTGAGGGTTAGTGAAGGGTAATCCCAACTCCCAGCTGAAATTGTACGATGTCGAGAAGATCCAGTCCAAAATCGACCGCACCTCGTCAGGGTATTCGTATCCTGTCAACCGGCGCGCAGTTCCACGCGGTGGTTGTTGTGACCGTCGTGTCATCATTGCTGTACTGCGCCAGCGCTCAATATGGTGATGCGATTGCTGCCACTGAAGGCGGCAATCAGACAATCTCAGTGCAACTTCAAACGCCTCAGGCCCGCACGGTCAGAGATCAGCCCTACCCGGGCCTTCAGATTGTTGCACGACAGGAAGCATCGCGTGCCGCCGGACCGCACATTCGCCCACGGATAACTAAACCCGGCCCGCAGAAGATCGGCCGTGCAAGAGCTGTCTTTACCACACCAACGCTAACCATTCGTCGGCCGATCCCTCAATTGCCCGTCCGACAGCGACCATCGGGAGGTGTAACGGGTAGTATGTGCTTGCCCAGAGACCCATACCAGGACCAGAGCAGGAAGGGACGATTCCCGACGACTCGTGAGATGCCGCCGCAAGCAGCGATCGACAGGACATTCGACGCCGACACTCATCCGATCGATTTGCTTCTTGCGTACAAAACTCGACAGCTGGTGCAGGAGGCTGAAGAGGCATTGAATTCCGGTGACTCAGCAGGTACCCGATCACGAGCGTATCAGGCCAGGAGCTTTGCGTCTTCAGAGGCCCCACCGAACACTTCCCCTGAACATCCGCGTGGCAACACAAATCGTGGCACAGCAAGGACGACGAATCCTGCAGCGACTTCCGTGAAAACGGTTTCCGCACGCAGCTTCTCTGCGCCGCGCCGGACACACAATCACTCCGAGACGGCAGAATCGAAAGCGACCTCAGCAGCCATCACTCCGGCGATACCAGTAATACCAGCCACTGCGGCGACAGCTGCCCCGGCAGCCACAACAGCGACAACGGAGGCGGTCGCGGAAGTAGTGGCCAAGGCGGTAGCCAAGGCAGTGGCAGATGCCATAGCGGAGGCAAGGCCCCCAGCACAGCGGACAACGTCAACGGACCAGGTCTCGTCTCCCGCACCGGTACTTGCACCTGAGCCAGCACCAGCACGTCCACAACTACCTGCAACAGCACAGGCACCGGTAGTTTCACTAGCACCTGTACTCTCACTTTCACTTTCACTCGCCTCTGAATCCGCGCCTGCCGCATCGGTGCCCAAAGTGGACACGAGGGCGCTCACCGGAAAACCGGATCATGGTGTCAACACCGAACAGCAGCATCTGTCCGGCACAAGCGAGCCGCTGTTTGCTCCGCCAGTCCGCGAACCTGTGAACTCTGCTGTTCCATCGCCACAACTGTTCACGCCAAATCGCCGCGGTGCCGAGATCGCCAAATCTCTACGCCTGACTGTACCAATCAAATACAACCAGAACGGCGCGATTCATGCGCCACCCTCAGCTCCACGCAGCCCGCCTGCTGA
The DNA here is from genome assembly GCA_024230215.1 of Fuerstiella sp. Lineage (GTDB taxonomy): Bacteria > Planctomycetota > Planctomycetia > Planctomycetales > Planctomycetaceae > Fuerstiella. The sequence continues at coordinate 70,466 of JAAERP010000500.1, forward strand.
GGATGAATTCAGGATTCCCACCGCAACGCAGCCGCCGGGAGTTCCTCAGGAATACGAACTGCCGAGTTCGGTGCCGCATCATTCCTTTCAGGACATTGAAATGCCGGCCAGCAAACCCGTCGCTCAGCAGTCGGGGTCACACTGGGCACATTCGTATATCGGACCGTCACCGGGGATGTCCGGCTACCGAGCGACGATCGAAAATGATGCTGACGTGTGGATGTCTCCGTATGCCGATCGCGCCAATCAGGCCGCTGGGTCACCAGCGCTGGCCGCAGTGATTCCGGCTCTTACGGAGTTGCCACCGGGATTCACTCCGTGGTGGGACGCCACTGTCCGCCAATCCACCGGTCTTGCGAAAACGTCGATGGATGTCGATGTGAGCCACCTCTTACAGACGCAATGCTCTATTCGCCACAGGTAATCGCGATTCAGACGGAACCCGAAGTTCAGTACAGAGTCGTCACTCAGGAAGCAGCCAAGTTTGACTGGACTGCGTTTCTGGAGACAACGTACGACGACCTGAATGACCCTATCGGTAACACGCTGACAACCGCCAATGGTGAACCGCGTCTGAAGACTCGAAAGGTCCTGGGCTCGGGCGGCGTCCGTCAAAAGAACCTGCACGGTGGCGAGCTTCGTATCGCGAACACCATTGGGAACGAGAATCAGAATTCAAGCTTCTTCGTTCCCAATAATCAGGGCACAGCTCGCCTTGAACTCAGTTACCGACAGCCGCTGCTGGACGGAGCAGGACGTGCATATAACGAGAGTGAGATCGTCCTGGCACGGATTCAGGCGAACGCGTCTGAAGATGAAGTCGTTGATGCACTTCAGGATCACCTGATTAAAGTTACCGAAGCCTACTGGACCCTGTACCGCGCAAGAGCAGAATTCCTGCAGCGGCAAAAACTGTTTGCTTCAGCCCGCGAAGTGCTGGCCACGCTTGAAGGCCGCAACCAGGTCGACACGATACCACGCCAGATTCTGCGAGCGAGAGCGGCCGTCGCGCGTTCTCAGACCGGCATCCAGCGGACCGTGGCACGCGTCCAGGATGCTGAAGCCCAACTAAGGCTGTTGGTAAATTCTCCCGGAATGCTGAACGGTGGCCCCACAGAATTGACGCCTGTGGAAGCCCCGGGCATGGTGACAGAAAACGCTGATCTTCGAAGCGTTCTGCACTCGGCATTGGTCAATCGACCGGACATTTCAGAAGCGATTCGCAAGATGCGGTCATCCGGCGTCCGCCTGGGTGTGAGCCGCAGGGAACTGCTGCCTCGACTGGACTTCCTTGTGGAATCCTACGTGGCGGACCTTACCGGCAGCTCCAATGCCGGACGATCTTACCGGGACATGTACACGGACAATCGTCCTGGATTTACCGTGGGGCTGGAATTCGAGATTCCTCTCGGCAACCGGGCGGCCCAGGCAAAGTATGAACAACGTCAATGGGAGCTAAAACGATCGGTGAACGTCTTTCACGCGACAGTGGAAAAGTCGCTCACCGACGTCGAAATTGCCAACCGGGAAGTTGCGACCGCCTATTCTGAGATGCAAAGTCGCTTTCAGGCCATGTCTGCTGCCGAAAACGAAACCGCCTATCTGCGTGATCGATTCGAGGTGCTGCCGATGGTCGAAGATTCCGCGACGCTGTTGCTGGAAGACCTGCTGGATTCGTTTGAACGCCTTGCGGATGAAGAGTCCGGATTCGTTCAGGCTCTGGTCGATCACGCCGTGGCAATTGTAAAACTGAAAAAGGAAATCGGAGTTCTGCTGCGTTCGCGGAACTCCAGCCCAACCGTTGAGTCAGCTGAGCAAAAATGGATGGCCGATCGTCTGGACACGGCTGTCGACGGGCGTTCCGCAGGCGCGACAGCAGAACAGCCACTTGACAGTGTCGGCGAACTGCGAGTGGAAGCCAACGTGCCTCGGGCTTTGTCTCCGGGCAGTTTTCCGACCAACCTGGCAAAAATCAGCCGTCCGGAAGTTCCAGGGACGGATCACAGCGGCCGGATCCCAACCACACAATCAAGCAGCTCCGCACCTGCACCGCGCGCCAGGCCACGTGGTGTCGGCGGACACACGTTTTGAGTCAAGCGTCTGCTACTTAGAGCAGTTTACTTATTGTCGTAGACGATACTGGCTCGTGGGAGCAACGAAACTGCTATCGAATAGCGTTCTTCGCGGCCACAAGTCAGCGTGAAACGCTGTAGATGTCTGATGTCACCACAAAACCTGCGAAGACGCCGCGATTTCGGAAGCGTGTTTGCGATCCGGGCCAGCTGATTCCACACATCCGCGATCTGACGCGCAATCTTTCTGCATGTCGTGAGTCGGACCTGGAGCGCGAAGCCGAGAGTCTTCGGCGAGAACTGTCATCGGGAGCAGACCATGCGGCCCCCGAGCTTCTTGTCGCCGGAATTGCGCTGGCCGCTGAGGCAATGCGACGTGGCCACGAGATTGAACTTTACGACGTTCAACTGCTGGCTGTGATCCAACTGGCTCGCGGGCATATTGCTCAGATGCAGACGGGAGAAGGCAAGACCTTTGTGGCCATCACGACAGCCGCACATCTGGCGTTGGCGGGCCGGGGTGTTCACGTCATGACACCAAACACATATCTGGCAGAACGCGATGCCGCAGGTGCGGCCACATGTCTGCGACGTCTGGGAATGACCGTTGGCCTGACACCTGAGCAGGGCCAACCTGCAGACAAACGCAGCGCCTACGATTGCGACGTGACCTACGGCACGGGGCACGAATTCGGATTTGACTACCCGCGTGACCAGTTAACACTACGAGAGGATGCACGTCGTCCGCTGGGCAATCGATTACTGCGCGACCTGCGTTCCGACGGCAGGGAAGAACGATTAACGATGCAGCGAGGCCTGCTGTACGGCGTCGTCGATGAAGCGGACAGCGTACTGATCGATGACGCAGGGTCGCCGTTGGTACTTAGTTTAGCGGCCCAGGGAACCGCGCCCGACCTGGACGCTCATCTTGCCGCACGAGAAGTTGGCAGCACGCTGGCACAGGACGTTCACTACCACTGGGATGTTTCGACCGGACACATCAGCCTGACGACCGCGGGCAGAAATCGATGCTACGAAGATGACATTGCCATTCCAACATCGGTATTGCTGAGACCCTGGACCGCCTATGTCGAACAGGCGCTGCGAGCCCGTTACATTTTTCGTCGGAATGTACACTACATTGTCGCAGATGATGAGGTCCGCATCGTGGATGAGACAACAGGCAGAATCCTGGAAGATCGTTCATGGCAGGACGGCCTGCACCAGGCCATCGAGGCTCGCGAAGGTCTGGTGGTCACACCGGAAAAAGAGTCGCTGGCACAGATCACGCGGCAACGGTTCTTTCGGCAGTACCAGAATCTCTGCGGAATGACGGGAACCGCAGTTGGGTGTGAAGCTGAGTTTCTGCACGTGTATCGCTCTCAGGTTGAGGAAATCCCTTTGTGCGTTCCGTCCGCCAGGCGAGTTCTGCCACTTCGATTCTTTGCGACCCCGAAGGCAAAACACCATGCCATCCTGGAAGAGATTGCACGTCTTCATACTGTCGATCAACCCGTCCTTGTCGGTACACAATCTATTTCAGACAGCGAAATCATCGGTGGACTGCTAACCGAGCGAGGTATGTCGTATCAACTGCTAAACGGTCTGCAGAACGCAGAAGAAGCCGAAGTCATCGCTGTCGCGGGCGAATGCGGGGCGATTACGATCGCCACGAATCTGGCTGGTCGTGGCACGGACATCAAAGTCCCGGAGGATGCACTGGCGGTTGGTGGACTTCACGTGATCGTCGCCGAATGTCAGCTGTCCAGTCGCATGGACCGTCAGCTGATTGGCCGATGTGGTCGGCAAGGCCAACCCGGTTCCGCTCAGACATTCGTATCGGCGGAGGACACACTGCTTAAACGATTCGGGAACTGGCTTGGTGACGCGATCCGCCGCGACGCCGACGCCAATGGTGAAACTCGTGCAGACGCTTCGAAACCTCTTCACCGGATTCAGCAGGCTGCCGAAAAACACAATTATCTCGGGCGGGCTGAATTGTTGCGTCAGGATATTACACGCGATACGCTATTCGGACTGTGATGAGTCATTTCCGTCCCAGCTGAAAACATGCGGAGCGATTGTTCAGCGAAGTGCAGGAACATCTCGGCGTTCCATCACACGCAACGTCGCCCTCAGGTGTATTGGCCGATGTCCAGGCAGAGCAGCCTGCCACGATTCACGCGGACTTGGCGTGCGATATACGCGTGCCCGCCTGAGAAAACGACCTGCCCGCGAGTCAGTACGATTCACGAAGATCCGTAAGCAGCCTATTCGACGACCGTGGTAGTGCACACGAATTCCAGCCGAGCCGTAACCTTGCCGCCGACACTGACTCGCCCCTTCAGGTAAAAGGCGTTCGCCAGTCGTTCTGTCAATTCAACTTCCAACTGAATGGTCTCGCCCGGACGGATCAGGCGTCGAAACTGCGTGTTGTTCTGGCGAGTCACGACCGGTACCTGAGCGTCTTCGACCGAAATAAGCTTCGAAATCAGCACGGCCCCCGCCTGAAAACAGGCTTCGCATTGCAGCACGCCAGGAAAGACGGGAAAATCGGGATAGTGGCCCTGAAAGACCGGCAGGTCTTCCGACAGATGCTTGATTGCCACGATGCGATCTGCCGAAATTTCGGTTACCTCATCCAGCCAAAGAAACGGCGGCCTGTGCGGAATGCACGCTTTGATATCATCGACGTTCATATTCAGCGAATTGGCATCACGCAAAGGATTGAAAAACTCCACTGCCCCCGGATCCATGAAGGCATGACTGGCGGGCATGTTCTGCTGCCTGCTGTGCCACGATTCCACCGAGATGAATTCGCCGAGCAGCATCAAAGGGGGCTACAATTCGATCTTGAGTTCTTCGATTTTGCGATACAGGCTGGACAGCCCCAGCTTCAGGCGTTTGGCCGCTTCCTTCTTGTCCGGACACTGCTTCAGAACACGTGTGATGTGCAGTCGTTCGTAGTGTCGCAGGGCAGAACGAAGGTCGTCGGTGTCGGGCAGACTGGTACCGAGTCCAAGCAAATCCGGAGGAAGATCCGACGGCTGGATCTCATCGACTTCACACATCATGACGGCTCGTTCGATGGCGTTGTCCAGTTGTCGAACGTTGCCCTTCCAGTGTGCAGCCATCAAAGTGCGAATCGTTTCACTGGATGCTCCAGTGACGCGTTTCCCCATCGCTTCGGAATGCTGCGTCATGAAGTATTCAACCAGTTCCGGGATATCGTCGAGTCTTTCCCGCAGCGGTGGTATTCGGATCTTCACACCATCCAGGCGATAGAAGAGATCCTCCTGAAAGTTCTCATCGGTGACTTCCCGCATCAGATCACGTGACGTCGCGGCGATGATTCGAGCAGTGACCTTCACAGTCTCCGAAGCTCCGGCCGGCATGATCTCCTGGTATTCAATTGCTCGAAGAAGTTCCGACTGAGTGCCCAGCGGCAGTTGTGCGATTTCGTCAAGGAAGACGGTACCTGTGCCGGCCGTTCGAAATAGTCCCGGTTGTCCGCCTTCCATGCCGAACAGCTGAGCTTCCAGCAATTCCACTGGCCGAGTTCCGCAATTGACGGCCAGAAATTTCTCTTCGCTGTTCGGACCGGCTGTGTGAATCTCGCGAGCAAAAAGTTCTTTACCGGTACCCGTTTCACCAACCAGCAGCACGTTGGAATTTGTTGCGGCGACTTTGCGAATCGTGTTCAGAGTGTCCTGCAACACACGGCTACTGCCCATGATCTGATCAAACCCGGCGCGGCGATCCAGATCCTTGCGCAACCTCTGGTTTTCCAGATACAGATCCTGAAACTGAAACAATCGCTTTAGACGATTGACCAATTCGTCAAAAATGACCGGCTTCACGAGGTAGTCAAAGGCTCCGGCCGTAAACGCACCAACGGCATTTTCCACGGTGGCATAGGCCGAGATGATCAGGACGAACATGCCTGGATTCAGTCGGTGCAGACGTCGCATCAATTGCACGCCGTCACCATCGGGCAGCTGCACATCGCAGACCCCGACATCGAAGTCCCGCTCCCGAACGAGTTTCAGTGCATCTGCCGCGTTCGCAGCAGATTCGACGTCGAATCCTTCGCCAGACAGGAATTCAGACAACGTTTCCCGGATGATGTCTTCGTCTTCGACGATCAGAATAGATTTACTCAGAAAGGATGGGTCCGGCACTATTTGACCTCGCAGAACAGACGATTAGCTCGTTGTCGAAACGTGTGATTCATTGGACAGCGGAGTCTCACAATCAGGAACTCCCAGTGTTGGGGAGATAATCGCAACCAGAGATTGCGGATGCAAACGGGCAGCTACGGAATCCCTGCAGAAGTGCAAACTCAGCCGCCAACGGATCAATTTTTACGGATTAGCTGCGGGAAAGTGCCTATCTTCGTGAATTCTGCCCCCGATTGTGTCCCTCCGGTCGGCCAGCGCCGATTCCCTCTGTTTCCCTGATTCAGGGTTTACGGAACTAAAACCTTCAGCCTCACCCTGCCCACGACCTCTGAAATCGGTGGACGCAACAGATCCGGGCGAGCAGAATTTATGTGACCACGACCAGAATGCACGTGAACGGAATGGAGGACCACCTGGATTGCCCGGGGGACAGTTCTCGAACAAGAGACACTCCTGCCTTCCCGTGAAAGGCGTCTGACATTTGTTCACGGCGCCGTAAAATGTCGAGCAATACGGAAGAACTTTGCCGCAGTTGGACGTCGAACAGGTAATTGAAAATGTCTGGGCAGAACACGATGACAAGACGTGGAATTTCAAGGTTAACTCTGATGTGGGGCAGTTTTCTGTGGGCAGCTGTAATCGCAGGTCTTGTGGTGCTTTCACAGAACACCAGCAGCACGGAGACAGCCGACGGACCCGGCGACGACGCGCCCATCAACGGCACAGCGTCGGCACCAATCAAGCCGGGTGAACAGAAGTCGTCTGTCAGAATCAGTTTTCCCGCAAAGACGTTGCCCGACTTTGAGCTGCAGGAATGTATGGGGGACAATCTGGGTCTGAAGGATCTGAAAGGCAAACGCTGGGTCGCCAGCTTCGTGTTCACCAGATGTACCGGCACCTGTCCCACAATTACCAAAGCGGTGATGGACCTGCACAACGACAAGCGCATCGCGGAAAACGCGGCGGATGTCACATTCGTCAGCTTCACAGTTGACCCGGATTTCGACGATGTTGACATTCTGAAAACGTACTCGGAAATCTGGTCCCCGGACCGAGAACGATGGAAGTTTCTAACGGGCAGTCAGCAGCACATCTACGAACTGATCGTCAAGGGCTTTGGACTGGTTGTAAAAGAGAACCTGGGCGATGACCGTCGGGCAGGTTTCGAAGTGGCCCATTCGAATCGCGTAGTACTGGTGAATGAGGATGGCATTCCGGTGGGCACGTTCCTTGGCACGCGTGAAGAGGACATGGTCAAACTTCGCAGAATCCTGACTGGTCACGACGAATTTCCGCAGCCAGTGTCGACATCAGGATTGAGTTTTTCATCGACCGACGGAAACCCACTGCAAATCCAATTTGAATTGCAGGCGACGGACGCGGACCAATCTGAAACGAAAGAAGAAATACCGTCCGTTGAAGAGCCGGACGGCGGCAGCAATCCGCCCTCCGTCGACCAGGAAGACGAAGATGGAGATTCAACGGCAGCAACATCCGTTTCCGCAGCGGCGCACAATGCGAAAATCGATCAGCGTTTGCCGTCATGGGCGAAACGACTGCCCCCGGCCAACGCCAGCCTGAATACTCTGGCTGCAATCCTGTTGATCTGCGGACTGATTGCCATTAGGAACAGAAGGGAACAGGTTCACCGCAATTTCATGGTCTCGGCGTTTCTGACGTCTGTGGTGTTTCTGGCCTGCTATCTGGCGTACCACTACGCTTTGGGCAAATACACGGGCGAACACGGCAAACGATTTCCCGGTCACGGAATTGCCAGCGTGGTATATCAGCTGATTCTGTGGCCGCATATCCTGCTGGCGGCGTGCGTGCCGGTGCTGGCCATCCGCGTGTTTCAACATGCCTTTGCTGATCGCCGGGCGGCCCACCGTAAGCTGGCGAAGATTACGTTTCCCATTTGGATGTTCGTGTCCACTACGGGCGTGATCATATATGGAATGCTGTACCACTGGCCGATGGCCGCCGCAGCGCCCGCTGTCAACCGGTAGCTTCGAACAAGCCGTGATCTGGTCCCACTGATATCAGGTCTGTCCACGGGCCGGATTTTTCCACACGAAAATATTTTCTTCGCGAATCCGCAGGTAACTGTCGTACCGGCGTTGATCGATCATGTCGGCGGCCATCGCGTCCTTGACGCCACATGTTTGTTCGTGTGTATGGCTGCAGTTCGGAAATCGGCAATACGGGACGAATGCACGGAACTCGATGAAGTATCCGTCCACTTCTTCGAGCGTGACGTCCCAAAGTTCAAACTGTCGAATCCCAGGCGTGTCAGCCACCCAGCCACCATTCTTCATTGGCAGCAGACGAGTACGGCGGGTTGTGTGGCGTCCCTTCGCATTGCTGTCGCTGATATCCGACGTGTCCAGATTCAATTGGCAATCGACGACATTCAACAGCGAGGACTTGCCCACTCCACTCTGACCACTAACAGCCGTCTGTCGGTTTTGCAGGTAACCCCTGAGCTGGTCGATTCCGCGACCGTCAACGGCGCTGGTCAGAATTACCGGATATCCAAGCCGACCGTACACAGCGGCGATCTGCTCAAGATATGTGATGTCCAGCAGGTCGGCCTTGTTGATGCAGACGATCGCCTCAATCTCGTGCCGTTCGGCCATGATGAGATATCGGTCGATGAGATTCGGCTTCAGGTCCGGGTCTGCGGCGGATGCGACGATCAGAATCTGATCAATATTGGACACCAGAATGTGCTCACGCCCCTGACTGTTCCGGGAAATCACCCCGTGTCGAGGTTCAACGCGTTCAACCACGCCCTGATGGTCATCGCCCTCCGGGCGAAATAGAACTCGATCACCGGTCACGACAACACTGCGACTGTCTCGCGCAAGTGTCCTTAGAATTCCTCGAATCGTACATTCGTAGTGTCGACCATCATGTTCAGCCTGCACCTGGCAATTCAGTCCGATGAAGCTGGTGACCCGCCCCTCCAGACATCCTTCCGTGTCAATCGATCGAATCAATTGATCACCGTCGGATTCCACCCCAACCACGGTACGCCGTCGACTGATGGTGCCTTTTCCGCTGAGCCGTTCGTTGCTCTGGGCATCTTCCGCAGCAACTTCGTCACTCAACAGTTCATGCGTGAGATTTTGATCCCGGGCGCGGGTCTGTTTGTTGCGGCGAAGGTCGACGCGCACTTTTTGGCTCCGCCCACTCTTTCTTTTGCCACCGCCTCGTTTTGCCATGATTCTATTCAGCCATCAGGCCGGTTTCATTACGCCAGTACTTCTGTGACGACGCGGCCATGCACATCGGTCAGTCGAAAGTCTCGCCCCGCCAGATGGAAAGTCAACCGCTCATGATCCAGCCCCAGCAAGTGTAACACGGTCGCCTGCATATCGTGGACATGCACTTTCGATTCAACGACATGAAAACCAAAGTCGTCGGTGGCACCCAGCGTCATGCCTGGTCTGATGCCGCCACCCGCCATCCACATCGTAAAGGCCTGAGGATGATGGTCACGACCGAGCGATCTTCCCAGAGCCGGATTGGATTCGACCATCGGAGTTCGCCCGAATTCTCCGCCCCAGATAACGAGCGTTTCGTCCAGCAGCCCGTGCTCCTGCAGATCCTTCACCAGCGCTGCGGAAGCCCTGTCGGTGGTGTTGCAGTTATTCCTGACGTTGCCCTCCACATTGCTGTGAGCGTCCCAGCCGCTATGAAAGATATTAATGAAGCGGACGCCACGTTCGACCATACGGCGTGCCAACAGGCACGCCCGAGCAAACGAAGGTTTGTCCGGCTCGCAACCATAAGAGTCAAGTGTAGCTTTCGATTCGCTTTTCAGGTCCATCGCGACAGTGCCGTTGCCACAAGGCCCACACCGCATTGCGATAAGAACCACCGACGTGAGATTGAGTCTTGAAGGTCTGCTGTCATGATCACTATGGTAACTCAACGTCAGAAAGTATAACACGGCATGTCCAGAACAATTCCACTGATCTCATCCAACGACGTCCTGACCGGCTGTGCTGCAGAAGTAGTGGCCGACGGGCGTATCTTTGCCGTCTACAACGTCGACGGAAAGTTCTACGTGCTGGACGGCATCTGTCCCCACGCAGGTGGTCCACTGGGCAAAGGAACACTGAATGGTCCGGTCGTGACGTGTCCGTGGCATGGCTGGCAATTCGACGTAACAAACGGCCAGCACTGTCTGAACGATACGCTTTGCCAGCCACGGTACGTCGTCGAAATCCTTGACGGTCAGGTCTGCGTGTCTTTGCCGGACTGACGCCGCCTGAGCGAAAAACAATTACCAACGTGTCCCGCGTAAATGCAACAATTCTGACAGGCCGCACGTGGTGTCGAACCGATCGAGTGGACGTCTGGCGGCGCAGCCCACTCTCGTTCTGAGAATTCTATTTCCATAACATTTGCTGTGCGGAGATAACGTGCCCTCTGATTTGCATCAGGAGACGTATCGCCCTGGTTTTCCATTCTGGTATTTTTCCACCGCTTCTTTGGTCTCCGTTGCCGAAAGCTGTCGAATCCGCCCCGTCATCAGGGAGGTCATCCGAGGCAGACGTTCTGTCGGACTGAGCAATCCGCTAATCCCGTGCGGATTCGCCTCTGTTTCCGCAGAACGGTTGAAGATTGAGTCCAAAGTCGCGATGCTTCCGCAAAACGCGGTCTGAAGCCATAGGAAAATGGGCAGTCTGCCGATGTAATCTCGACCGCCGGTTTCGACACGTTGTCGGGAACCGTAGTTGTCGACTGACGGTTTCGATTTTGTAAAGGACTAATTGATGTCAATGTATGTTGGTGAATCGCTTGTTGGCGAAGGTAATGAAGTCGCTCACATCGACCTGTTGATCGGTGACAAAAGCGGTCCCGTCGGCTCAGCATTTGCAAATGCTCTGGCTGATCAGAAGATGGGGCACAGCAATCTGCTGGCCGTGATGGAACCTAATGTTGCCGTCAAACCATCGACGGTGATGATCACCAAGGTGACGATCAAAGGAGCCAAGCAGGCTGTCCAGATGTTCGGTCCGGCACAGAAGGCCGTTGCCGATGCCGTTTCCGACTGTGTGAAGTCCGGCGTGATTCCAAAGGATCAGGCCGACAACCTCTGTATTGTCTGCGGCGTGTTCATTCACTGGCAGGCCGAAGACGACAAGAAAATCTACGAATACAACTATACGGCCACCAAGGAATCGATTGAACGAGCCATGAAGAATGAGCCGTCCGTTGACGACATGCTCGCAAAACGAGACACGGCCTCTCACCCGTTTTATCAGGGTTGAGTGAGTATTGAAGATTTCGGACGCTGTCCGAAAGTTTCTGAAAACGAAGATCGCGAAATGGCCAGGTCCTGTTGAGACCTGGCCGTTTTCGTTTCCGTCAGCTTCAGACGTCCAGCCCCATCATTCGCATCAGTTCTATGGCATTGCTGCGCTGAACCACGCCGTCACGCAGCTTGTAATCGAACGTCATGTGCCCGTCACTGACCTGATCTTCGAAGTGCATATTGACGGCCTTGTCATCCATCGAATCCACGATGTCCGTCAATGTCAGGTCATGAGTGGTCACCATGCCCAGGGCAGACTTGTTGACCAGACTGCGAATGACCGCTTCCGCACCACGGCGGCGGTCGTGGGAGTTCGTTCCGCTCAGGATTTCGTCCAGTAAATACAGTACTCGCCGCGATTCTCCGGTCAGGTCGACAACCGCCTTCAGACGCTGCACGACGCTGAAGAAGAACGATCGCCCTTCCTGAAGCGAATCGCTCACGCGCATAGCAGTTCCAATTTGAAACGGAAAAGACTCAAATGCAGCCGCGTTCACGCGAGCTCCGCAGTATGCCAGGACAAGATTGGTGCCGACCGATCGCAACAGCGTGCTCTTTCCCGACATGTTGGACCCGCTGATCAGCAGCAGCGGTGTTTGTTCCGTCAGCGTTACGTCGTTGCATACGCATTCCACGGCGTTGATCAGGGGGTGACCAAGGCGTTTCGCACGAAATACGGCATGATCGTCCGTAACCTGAGGCAGGCAATACTCATCATTTTCAAAGTTGAAAGCAGCAATGCTGGTAGCAACCTCCAGAGACGTTACGGCATCCAGCCAGTCCGGCACGCGTGTACCATAGAGCCCCCGCCAACGTTCGATGCGATGAGTCAGAAGGATGAACAGTCCAAACATCCATGCGAGCGGCATGAAGAACTGATTTCGCAGGGCGTTGTTCAGCCACTGAATCTGGCTGCTTAGCTCTTTGATGCGTACGGAGGCGATTACTCCGTCAACACACAACTGTTCCTGAAGCCGTTGCAATGACGGCTCGATAAAGGGAAAGGTCTCAAACTGTTGTGCGACTTCCGAGAGCTGATGCAGCGCCAGATCCACAGAATCAACTCGGTCCATCACGGCCCTGATTCTCTGTCGGTTTACAAAAATAAACGGCGCCTGAAGCAGCAACATCAGAAGTATCGCTGACCCGGTCAGTCCGCTTCCGAAGACCAGAATCAGGACCACGCCACTCGCCAGTCCCAGTAGTCGCGTTCCCCAGATGGCAAACGCAGAAAACAATGTGGCTGGTTCGCTCAGCCAGCCACTCAACGCTGTTTCTGCTGCTTTCCAGTCCACCGTGTCGTCAATCACTGCGAGCCGTTCTCTCAGAGAAACTTCGTTTCTGAGCGATTCCGATTGTTCCTGTCGTTCTGCAACAACGTCCGCCGAGGCCACGGTGGTCAGCCACGCGGCCAGCTTGCGGCGGCCCGGCAGCGTGCGACACTCATTCAGTTTCTGAAACAGCGAACCGTTACCAAAAACATCCAGGTCGCCGGCCCACGGATGTTCCGGATCGATGAATTCAACGCCATCAACAGGAAATGTCCGCCAGTTGCCGTCCATGCGGGCCAGACACCGTGTGTAGAATTGTTCCGCTGCGGATTCGCGTTTGAGCTCTCGCACAACCGGCTGGTGAAATCGCAGGACAGCAGCGAATGCGGTCGCCGGCAGCAAGAGCCACCAGAACGACACTGATCGATCGCCCACGCACAGGCAGCCCGTCAGAATGAGCGCGATAAACACCGCGATCCGCACTCGGACAACAAGGCGATCGCGCACCTTCAGACGCTCCGCATGGGTTCGACATTCGTTCAATCGCCGCTGATATACTGCGGCGGCTGACGACGTCGAACCGGAAGAAACTGTCTTTGACGCTGAATCCAACTACGTCACTCGCAATCGCATGGGCTGCGGGAAAAGAATCTGCGTGTTGCTATGCATCCGGACGTGGACGCGGCCTTGCTTTAGGACGTCGGCCCTTCGAAGGAGCAAATGTACGTTGTACCTCTTCCAGCGCCGTCTTGCCTTCGACGACCAGCCGAACAGCATCCTTCTGCAATGTTCGCATTCCGTCAGCCGCCATTTGCTCTTTAACCGCCTTCGGATCCAGACCGTTGACAACGACTTCCTTCATGCCCTCTGTCATTTCCAGTATTTCGTAGGCGGCCGTACGACCGTGAAACGGAACACCTGCACAGTCTTCACAGAGCTCTTCAATGGAAGGAGCATCCTCGTCCTCCGGATCGGGAGGTGAAGGCGCTCGGTACAGAATCGTCGTCTCCGGCGGAAGATTCAGGCGTTTGAGCAATTGTGGGTTGGGCCGGAAGGCCTGTTTGCAATCATCACACAGCGTGCGAATCAGTTTTTGTGTTATCACAGCCTTCAAATGCTGATTTACCAGGTCGGTGCCGACCCACTGAATCAACTGCTGCACCGCTTCGACTGGCGTCCTGGCGGAGATCTCTGCAATGAAACACAAACGGTCGGCGAACTGACACATCGTTTGAACGACGGCGGGGTCGGTCAACGGGTCCATGAAAATAGCGTCGGCTTCGCGCCTCAGAATACGATCGAAACTGAATTCCAGATCGTGACCCTCCTCCTGCTCGTAATCCGAGACATTGGTCAGCTGTTTGCCGCCGGTGTCAGCCAGGCTGAACACCGAATACAAGTACAGATCGACGCAGTGTATGGTACAGATGGAAAGCGAGGTGACGCCGCTGTCCGGTGGCCCACAGACCAGTATGATGCCACTACTGTCTTCAGTATATCCTCGAATCTGTTTCGACACCTCGTCCGGCATCCCGGCATCAGCCGGCTTGAGATACGTACTCTTGGGATTCTCGACGCGAATCTTCAACCGCTCGACGCCGGGCTTCAATAAAGTGGTTTCGGTCAGCAGTTCATACCGGACCTCTTCGAACTCGGCATTCATGCCGCCGGACTGTGCTTCGTTCCGTTCCTGCGGGTTCAGGCCAGCCAGGACCTTGATCATTTGAATCATCGCCATCCCGCGCTGACCTGGTATGGCGCCCGCCGGATAAGGAATCCCGTCCACAATAAACCGAATGGTGACACGGCCCTGAGACGGTTCCAGCAGAATCGTATGGGCGCGACGTGACAATCCATCAGAGATCATCTTCTTGACGGGAACCAACGCCGCCTTAACAAGACGCGCATTCTGCTTCAGATTCGTTTCGCGACCGAACATTGGTCCCTGAAACAACACCTGTTCCATGTCTTCTTCATGATCATCGTCTTCGTCGTCACCGCGTCCCACAGTTACTACCTTTCAACATTTAATTCCAGGGCCCGCCGCCGTCGGCACATTTGCCGAAGCCATCAGCTTCCATCGCCGTATCGTTTGTTGTCAAACGGCGATGGCTGGTTTCGCAGCCTTAGTCATGAAAACGTGTTGTCGTCCAGTCGAGTCCTGAATCCTACGGAAGCGAACCGACATTTCCCGAAGGTTTAGATCGACTTTCGGTTGAGAGCCATGTCCTCATTGGCCTCGCATTGTTATGAACCCGTCCGACAATGACCAGAGTCAGGGCGGCACCAGGCGAATTTGTTCGTTTTTGGTGCGTATTGACAACGAAAAAACGGGTGGCGCAGGTCAGTGACAGCAACGATCGTGGGCTCAAAAACAGAGAATCGAGCCGTAATCCTGATTACACGATCACCCCGACGATGCACCAAACTGCAGGTCCAAAACAAGGTTTCGAACATCGCAGACGTGAATTCCGTCCCGTTCCACTCGCTTTGCAGAACAGACGAAGACGGGACCATCAGCTTCCAACCGGTCCGCCGCAGGCAGGCGACCGTGACTGCCTTTGACGATCGTCGCATCCAAACCGATCAGGTCCATGTAGTAACGAAAACCAAGTAATTTCCTGGCCAACCGCCGCGCGACCTTCAGTTTCGGCAGGCGTATCGTCGGGTCCAGCAGCAACTCTGCCGGGTCGTAGCCCGGCTTGCGGTGAATATCGACCGTGCGAGCATAGTCGGGGGCCAGGCGGTCATCATTCCAAAAGTAATACGTAAACCAGGCATCCGCGCTGCTGACTGCGACAAGATCACCGCTGCGGTCGTGAGCCAGGCCAACATCGACCTGCTGCGAGCGATCGAAAATCGACTCCACACCCTCGATCCCACAGAGGATGCTGCGAACTGCTTCAAGATCGTCGGCACGCTTTACGTATACGTGAGCCACCTGATGATCAGCGACAGCAAAGGCACGAGATGCTCCGCAATCCATGGTCTCCCACCCCAACGGCTCCATCCGAGCGCGCAGCAGACCGTGTTCTCGTAGTACTCGGTTGATGTGAATCGGTTTCGAAACTTCCGTGATACCGTACTCGGAAAGCACAACAACGTCGGCATCGCGCTGCCGGGCCGCGTCAATCAGTTTTCCCGCTTCGGCATCAACGGCTCGTACGTCCTGAGCGATGGACGGATGGTGTGGGCCAAGTCGCTGCAGGTTGTAATCCAGATGAGGCAGATAGACCAACAGCAATGACGGCTGGTGTTTCCGCAGAACTTCAACGCTGGCGTCTGCAATCCACGCCGTACTTTTTATGTCCGCCGTCGGTCCCCAGAAATTGAACAGTGGAAATCGACCGAGACGGTCCTGCAGGTGGTCGCGCAGATCCGGCGGCTCGCTGTAGGAATCAGGAATCTTGCGCCCGTCGGCAGGATAGGACGGACGGGGAGTCACCGACCAATCCACATCGGCGTACATGTTGTACCACCAGAACATCTTAGCCGTGGTATGCGCCGCGTCGCGTTGCCGCGCAGTTTGGAATACCCTGGAACCGGAAATCAGATGATTCGACTGTTTCCAGAACATGACTTCCGCAAGGTCACGAAAATACCAGCCGTTGCCCACGATACCGTGTTCGGCAGGCATCAGCCCCGTTAACAGGGAGGCCTGTACAGAACACGTAACCGCAGGCAGCACAGTCTGCATCGGTCGAGCGAATCCGTTCTTCAGAACAGACTGGATGTTCGGCGTGTTGTCGCCAATCATGTCATAGGTCAGACCCACAACGTTGATAACGACAAGCTGGCGATGAGAACGACTGTCTGGGGGCATGGGCTGATCTTTATGTCGCATTTTCAACTGTTGCACAGGATCCAGCAGCAGCGACACTTCCGAATTCGTGAAACTGCATCTCCCAGAGCACACTCCCCAGGGCCGGCGCCCCCATCAGGACGTTGCTGCACCAACCGCTGAACAACGCCGGTTAGAGCAATTCACCTGTTGTCGGAGACGAAACTGGCTCGTGGAAGTAACGAAACTGCTCTCGAAAATCGTTCTTCGCGGCCACAAGTCAGCGTGAAACGCTGTAACAGATCGTCTTTCTGGTCTCGCGAAGAGAATAATGCTGACTATTGCAGGAGTCCACAATGAATGTAAGGAAGCCAGACAACAATGTTTACGGCCAGGACGTTGGGCCGCCGGGTTTTGATGTTCGATCACACGCTATCGCGCCCAAAGGAAGCTTGAACGCATGCAACAATGCACATCCACGACCAAAACGCCACCATCCTGCATCTACTGGGCATCTACCATCGCAGATTAACCTACCGCTATCAGGGACGGGATTTTCGATTGACAGACGTGCACAGCCACGTGATCGACGATCTTATTGCTTAAGGAACGATGCTGGCCGGAGTTTCACGCCCGGACTGGCTTTGTCGTGGAACTCCCGGTACGATAATTTCCACGTCAATCGTACTCTGCCCGCGGACAGGATGCTCTGAAGATGGAAGCTCCCCTTCGACAATTTCTGGGTGAACATTTTGCCATCACCCGTCGCCACTTCGTTAAGGCCGGTGTGCTGACTACGGCCGCACTCGCCGGAGAAAGCAGCTTTGCGGCGCAGGTGGAACAGGATCCACGACTGCAAGGGGCGCTCAAGGATCTGGAAACGTGGCTGACGCTGCCCGATGATTTTCGAGATGTCTCGCGAGGTAAACCTAAACCACACACGCTGGACGACGCCAGGAAAAAAGAGGTGGGAATGACGCGAGAGACGTGGAAGCTGAACGTTATCAGCGATACCGAAAATCCGGCACGAATCAAGAACCCACTGGAAGGCGAGAACGCCTTTACCTTTGCCAACCTGATGGAACTGGCCAAAGATCACGCCGTACGATTTCCAAAAGTGATGACGTGTCTGAACATCGGCTGTCCCTTGGGCAACGGCATCTGGGAAGGTGTCCCGCTGAGAGAAGTCGTATGGAAGACTCAACCGACGGAAAACCTGCGTCGAGTCTTCTATTACGGCTATCATAATGACAAGCCGGAGCAGATGTTCCGCAGTTCGCTGCCGGTGGGCCGAGTGCTGGAAGATCCATACGGGCATCCGCCCGTGATTCTGTGCTACAAACTGAACGGACAGTGGCTGACTTCCGAACGAGGCGGGCCAGTGCGAATTGTCGTGCCCGAAGATTATGGGTTTAAGAGTATCAAATGGCTGACGAACCTCGTGCTGTCAAATCTCGGAACGGCCAACGACACGTACGTCGATCAGAACAATGACGTCTACAGTCCTTTAAAGACATTCTGTGCGACGCTGACAGCACCCGACACAGAAAAGAACGGCATGCCGATTCCGATCACCGGGTGGGCACAGGCCGGGATCTCCGGCCTGAAGAAAGTGCAGATCTGGATTTCTGAACGCGACGCACCACATCCCGAAGACGATCCGTATTTCACGAGCGCTCCATGGCAGGACGCCACGATCCTACCAGCGCCCTCGGACTACGGGGGGGGGTATCCAGACGGAAAGATCCCGCCCACCACCATGGGATTTGATGTAAATGGTCAGCCGGAATCGTGGCCTTTGCCCTTGTCACGAGCCCACTGGTTCTACCTTCACTCCGGGCTTGCCGCCGGGAAGTATACGCTGCGATGTCGCACAATCGACAACAATGGGGCAGCACAACCCATGCCGCGACCGTTCCGAAAATCCGGCCACGCGAAGATCGAAACCATACGGTTCGAAGTGGCGTAACACCAGGACGATATTCGTGTTCTTTTTCGTCCTCGTACTTCCTGCTCGTCTCTCGTCCTCGGGTTTCCGCTGCCCGTAGCTTCTCGCAGGGGCGCGGAGACGCAGAGAAGACTGTAGAATGGGTGCAACACAGTGGTTCGCGACAGATCCCGCGGGCCCGATCAACCGTCAGCATGCATTCTGCTCGACGCCTATCAGCTCTCCAGGACAATGAACACCGTGAAAAAACTAATCATTGCGTTGCACGTTTGCGGCTTGCTGGCCGTGGGGCCTGCGTTCTCTGCAGAAAAGCCCAACGTTGTTTTTTTCTTTATCGACGATCTTGGCTGGGCAGACCTGGCATATCAGGGGTCGGACTTTTACGAATCGCCCAATATCGACAGGCTGGCTGCCAGCGGGATGGTGTTTACAGACGCTTATGCCTGTGCGCCGAATTGTGCTCCCAGCCGAGCATGCCTGTTGAGCGGCAAGTACACGCCTCGTCACGGCATTTACACCGTTGGTGATCCCAAACGTGGCAATCATCAGTTTCGCAGGCTTGAGCCGGCCGAAAACAAGACTGTGCTGGATGATGAATTCGTCACATGGGCCGAAGTACTGAATACGAATGGTTACACACTGGCCAGCATGGGGAAATGGCATCTGGGAAGTGATCCCACGACTCAGGGCTTCGACGTGAACATCGCGGGCAAAGAATGGGGCAGCCCCAGCGGTGGCGGATACCACAGTCCGTACAAATACCCGAACCTTGTTCAAGAGCAGAAGGGCGAATATCTCACCGATCGCCTGACGGACGAGGCTGTCAAGTTCATTGACGACAACAAGGAGCAGCCGTTCTTTCTGTATCTGACTCACTATGCCGTCCATACGCCGATTCAGGCTAAGGACGACATCACAGCAAAGTATCAGGCAAAGACGCCGGGCCGGCATCAGAAGAATGCCAAATATGCGGCCATGATCGAAAGCGTCGACAACAGCGTTGGACGAGTCCTGGCGAAGGTAGAAGAACTCGGCCTGACGGACAACACCGTGGTTGTGTTCTACTCTGACAATGGTGGTCACATCGGCGCCACGTCAAATCATCCACTTCGAGGTGCCAAGGGAATGTTGTACGAAGGCGGTATTCGTGAACCCTTCATCGTTCGTTGGCCCGGTGTTACAAAGGCGGGCAGTCGTTGCAGCGAACCAATCATTGGCGTGGACCTGTATCCAACCTTCGCTGAAATTACGGGTTCCAAGAAGACCGACGGCTATAACCTGGACGGCCTCAGCATTGTACCGCTGCTGAAGGAATCCGCTGCCTCACTTGATCGAGAGGCGTTGTTCTGGCACTTTCCGTGCTATCTGCAGGGCAGTGGAGATCCTCATGGCGGCCCATTCCGTACCACTCCGGCCGGAGCCATCCGCATGGGCGACTGGAAACTGATCGAATGGTTCGAATCCGGTCGGCTTGAACTCTATAACCTCAGGCAGGACCTCAGTGAAGCCAATGACCTTAGCAAATCCAATCCGGACAAACTGGCCCAACTGCATTCTGTCATGAAGCAGTGGCGTGCCGACGTTTCTGCCCCCGTTCCGACGACGCGAAATCCAAAGTACGATCCCTCTGCGAAACAGGGCGGCGGTCGCCGGAATAAACAGTAGTCACACTCACTAACTGTAGTCCGCCCCGTACTTCAACACGGTCCCGTGTGGAAGTACGGGGCGGCTTGTCTCCGGTCCCGGCCGTCACAGCCCCAGCCCCTTCAGGTTACTGATCCTTTGTAACAACGTGGCATCGTGCCAATTTTAAGTTTTGGTGTCGACGTGGCGGCCACGGAATGGAAGCCGAACAACCCTCGCCCCATGAGTAGGTTTGCGCGAGGCTGAAATCCCGTGCCGCGGAACGCCGAGTACTGCGTTCGGTCGGCCTGCACAAAATCCTCCAGGTCAACCTCGTGCAGTTCATTGGAATGTTCCGGTTCGATGACAGGATTTCCCTGTCGGTCCTGCCGTTGATCGGGAATGACGATCGGTTGAAACGTAAAGCCAACAATCAGAAAGGCCAGAGTAGCCCAGCCGACGACGTGCCGATTTCGTCCCAGAGGAACAGTGTCGTCAGCGGTCGGGGGGTGACTTGGCCCGGTGAGCGTCAACAGAACTAATAGCAGAACGTACGAGTACATTTGCATGCGGATCATTGCCGCGACGGCCGTCAGGATCAGTCCCCACGCAATCCAGTGAGCCTTGCGACCGATAAGCGTGTACATGATGTGACCACCGTCCAGCTGTCCGATCGGCAGCAGGTTCATGGCCGTGATGAAGACTCCCACCCAGCCGGCGGTCGCATATCCATACCAGTGAAACACCATGCCGGGAGCGGCCGGACCGTGTACTGCTTCGATGATCCAACGCACAATGAAGGGTTGGCCGAACTCAAAGCCGGTTTGAGGTGATGCCGGGACGTAGCCTGAGCTCGACACACCGAACAACAGGATCGGAATAGTGACAACCAGTCCGGCGATCGGTCCGGTCACCGCTATGTCGAACATCATCTTTCGGTTCGCGGTGCCTCGCCCCTGCAGAATGACGGCCCCCATAGTGCCCAGCGGAGGCAGCGGCAGTGGTATGAAATACGGAAACGACGCCGGAACTCCGTAACGAACCGCCTGCAGATAGTGTCCCATTTCGTGACACAGCAGGATGAGCATCAACGGACAGCTGTAGGTGCAGCCAAGACGGACGGATTCCCAGAATCGATCGCTGATGGTGAGCGTCTGCCCCGGTTCTGTGGGCCACATGCGGGCAAGATGCGTCAGAATCTTCACCTGAGCTTCGTCCGAAAAGAAGCCGGGCAGGATGTCCAGTGGCCAATAGTCCGCCCCTACCAGCGTCGTGCTGAGAAATGTCAGAACAAACAGGATCGCTGACATTCGCAAACGCCGACGTTTGCGGCGATGCCACGATTCCCACGCCAGCCGAGCGGCGATCTGGTCATTCAATTGCTGTATTGCCCGCTCTTCCGGAGTAAGCTGTCCTTCGACAATGACCGGAGTGGTTTCTACATCGTCCAGAGCCACGCGATCGTGCGAATCGCCGTGAAAATCTGTTATTAAGTCGTGGCCGGATTCAGACATGTTCAAGATTGTAGGGCAGGCTTCCTGCGAATGTCGTCAACGATTCGGGCAAGGCCTGCATTGACTCTTAGAGAAGTTTAGTTCCGTAACGGCGAAGCGTGGCGTTGGAAAGGAGGAGCGGGAACCAATTGCCGGAATGGCCCTGCAGGTGCGCCGCACGATTGGTTCCTGACCCCGTTTTCATTGAGCATCCGAGCGAATTCCGCATTAGTTCTTCGCCGCTGTGTCGTTCGTCGGCTCCGTTTCGGGCAACTGAGATACGGTTTTCATCTTCACACGCACGCCCGATTGTTTCAGTGTTTCGATGTGAGCCTCAGCTTCTGCATTCAGAGGATTATCTTCCAGGTACAGCCGCCAGTACGGTGCAAAATGTCGGTCAGTATCCACCTTCGCCATTTCGGCCAACGCAGCAATGTCGACAATCCTGTTTCCAGACAGAAACGTCCAGCGTAGTCTGGTTAACGCCTTCAGCGGCGTCACGTCGACAATCTGGTTGTTTCGCAGGTCCAGACTTCCGAGCTGTGCCAACTTCGCCATTTCTGTGATGTCAACAACCTGGTTTTCTGCCAGATACAACGAATGCAGTCGAGACAGATCCTTCAGCGCGGCGACGCTCTTGATCTGGTTGTTGTTAAGATACAGCGAAGACAGCTTTTTCATGTTGGCCACTGCATCAATTTCTGCGATCGCATTGTTTTCCAGATTCAGATACTGCAGTTTTACAAGAGTTGCCAGCGGATTTACGCTGCTGACCCTGTTGCTGGAAAGATCCAGTGACTGGAGTTCTACGCAGGCGGCCAGAGGAGCGAGGTTGCTTATCTCGTTTTTCGACAGATTGACCTCAGCCAGTTTCGTACAGTGCTCCAGTCCGGTGAGATCCTTGATGCTGCGACCGCGACCGTCCAGGAAGTGAATTTTCTGCAGATCTGTGACTTCAATGACGTCCTTGTCGACGGCCTTTCGCTTCAGAATCTCACGCAGCAGTGCGTCCAGCGCCTTATCAGGAACGGCTACCGTCACCGGATCGGCCGAGGCAGAAGGTGGCGGAAGTACGGCAGAAACGGCTGCCGTGCAAATCAGGCTTATTCTTAGAAGACGCATGATCGTCAAGTTCGTGAGGTTGTCGAAAACGCTGACGGTTGATTTCAAACCGTCACTGCACTGGGCCACATGATATCAGTGCAGTGACCTGGACGGAATTGTTTTGCCTTGTCGTCGGGGGCAGTAACGAATTGTGGCGCCGGGCCGGTGGGTGGGGCTGGACTGAATGTGCGAAGGAAACCCCGGGGGGTTCACTCGTTCCTCGCGCCAACCCCCGGCCACGCTCTCCAACTTCACAACCATTTATGACCGCCCCCCTGGTCATCACTTTGCCACCGTTCTCTGTATCCTGGGTGGTTCGACGTGCCGCCGTCAACATTGGCCTTCGTCGGTCCAGCAGAAGCGTTGCCGCCGCGAACACCACGCGATCCGCAGTGCCCCGCCTGCACTGCAGATGCAGGAGCGTCCCTGCGTCGAGGCCTGACGGCTGTCATGAGGAGAGGCTGGAGATTTACGTAAACCACGTTCATCGTTGACGTTACAGATCAGCCAACAACGAAATGCAGTGTTCGGCATGAGATTTGAGATAGCGATCTGTCGTCTCACATCCTCACCGCGCAACGGAGGACGTTCACCATGTCCGAAACACACCTGAATTCCCTCGAACCATCGAGATGGTCAACAGATAAAGGCCGAACTCCTGCGCCAACACTGACAGAACAACCAGCACCTCAGTCATTTCCGGAACGGTTTCTGAACAGTTTTTTTCAGGAGAAGAACATCAAATGGATGCTGGTCGTCGGAGCAGCCATTGTCTTCTGTTCGTCATTGATGCTGGTGACGAAGAACTGGCCCAGCTGGCCGTCGGAACTCAAGTATCTGACGATTCTGGCATATACGGTCGCAACATTCCTTGCCGCCGAGGTCTGTCGCAAACGACTTCACCTGACAGCGACATACAAAGTTCTCCACCTGCTGACGCTGCTGCTGCTGCCCATCTGTTTCTATTCGCTGACGTGGTTATCACCAGGGACGGCGGCAATGGCGATGCTGGTCGTGTCCGCTACGGTTTTCCTGTGGCAGGCCAGCAGTCGAATTCTGGATCACTTACTGCGAGGCCGTCAGACCACGTTTCTGATCAGTTTTCAACTGCTGTGCATGGCTGGAGCATTGCCGCAACTTTCCGGACCGGTGTCTGCGTTCGCCTTCATGATGATTTGCTGGCTGGTGTTCACCTGCGGCGTCGTGAAAGTCAATCGACACACATTCTGGCTGGCAGAAGAACATCAAATGCCGCGTGTCTTCGGTTTTCTGCCGATCGCCATGTTGGGACTGCAGTTCGTGATACTGGTCGGCATCAAAGCGATCACATCAATTCCCGTGCAGTGGACTGGTCTCGGCTGCGTCATGGTGGCTGCAACGGTGCTGATGACGGCCCGCACGGTGGCCGACGTTTTCCGACAGAGAACGGGTGACCTGGTCCGTCCGCTGCCGTGGCATATCGTCGTGCCGATGTTCTGCGGACTTGTGCTGACTGCTCTTGGCCTGATGATTTCGTTCAGTGGGTTTTCCTATATCGGCACAACGACGTATGCCGTGATTCCGACAGCAGCTATGGCAGCAGGCCTGATGTGGACGGCGGCTCGCGACACGAAACATGCCGGCTTCGTCTGGGGCAGCCTGTTGTGTGCTATGATCGCCTATCAGTGTTCACCGACACTTTTCGCGAACATCGTGCAGCAGTTAAAGGTGGGAGCCGCCGGTGCCATCAACGAACAACGCCTTCCTCTGGCGTTCTATGGACTCACGTACCTGCCGTTGCTGACTGCGGTCGCGGCTGGCAGCCGTTGGTTTGAGCGCCGTAGTGAGTTTGTATTCAGCCGTCCGATGAAACATTTCGTGACGGTGATTACCGGTCTTCTGTCTTGTGCGGCGTTCACTCACCCAAAGGCACTGTTCCTGGTTTCACTCGTCAGCGTAGCGTCGTTCATCGGTTATGCCATTCTGTTTGGTGACCGCCGCTACGTGGTTCCGGCACTAGGTGCTCTGGTGCTGGCCACCGGCAGCGCGATTCCGGCCTTGAACGGCATGCGGATAACGAGTGTTTCGTCCGACTACACCGTCGTGCTGCTGTCCGGCCTGGCCGTCGCGTTGACGTTGGCGAAAGTGTGTGACAATCTGTTGAACAGGATTCCCATCGCCGCCAGCAGTGTCGTGTGGAATCACCGTCCAACAAAAGGCGAAGCTACACAGCAATCCGTCCTGTTGCAACGACGTGATGGCAGTGAACGTGGACTGGGTCAGTTGACCGGCTGTCTGCTGGCAGCAGTCATGTCGGTTCAATGGCTGGGTCACGCGCTTTCTCATTTCTGGACACCTATGGACGAAGCGCAACTGCTGCAATACGTGTTGTTGATGTCAGCCTTCGTGCTGTATACGCTTAGAAATCCACACTATCTGACCGGGCTGAGCATCTGGTTGCTGCTGGGGTTTGTGGCGGTTCGTACTGCAGTCGGACAGAACATTACCCAGGAAATCCTGATCACCGGCACTTCGTTTGTGACAGTGGGAATGTCCATAGCTGGATACCTGCTGCTGAAATGCGGCGGCCTGATGAGAGGATTTGGGTCGTTGGATGAGGTGCGACAGCGACTGGGCGTTGGGCCGACACATCTGAAATTTGTTTCTGCAGAATCGAGTGAGTCCAGTGGCTGGATACGACAGGCCCAGGCCTTCGTTGTGCCGTTGTGTGACATAAGCCTTGTGGCTCTGTCGTGTCTGACCACATTGATTCATCTGCCGTACCTGGTCCTGATTCACCTCAGTGCCGCATCAGTCTTCGCCCCGGTCGGCTATTCTCCAATCATTCTGGCGACAAGCGTCACAGTGCTGTGGCTGGCCGCAGCCACGGTGACTCTGAAAAGCCGTGCCGCAGGTTTTGCGGCGACGATCGCCTTTCCTCTATGGGTGACGGCAGTGGCCGTGCTGGCCCGCCTGCCGATCACCGCAGCATGGATTCCGGTCGTGTGGACCGGCGTGCTGACGACGATTTACCTTGTCGTCAACAAGCACCAGTCGGGCCGGGAAATGTCATCCGATAACAGTGCTTCTGCCACCGATCTCGCCCGGACGACCAAAGGCACTCTGACGGAATCCTCCGTCGTCCCCGTGTTTGCCTTAATCAGTACGGTTAGTGAAGGATTGCTGCAGGCCATTCTGATTTTTGGATGCCTGACCTTCGCTCTGCCCCTGCGTCTGGCGGCGTTGCTGATTCTGGCATCGTTCGTATTCGTCGATCGGCACACGCTGGACCGGTCTCGAATCACCTATCTTGCAGTAGTGGCAAACGTCCAGGTGCTGCTGGCCGCCGCTGCACTGGGAGGGTGTACAGGGATCATCATCAGCATCCTGACCTCCGCCGCAACAGGAATCGTGATTCCGCTGTTGTTTCTGGCGACGGCTCTCAGCGTTGTGTTCTTCGACAGCGATCGAAAATGGATTGACCCCACTGTAGCGAAAACCTGGACGGTCCTGCTGCGAGCGGGACTGACCATCATGATGACAATTACCGTGGTCAACGGAATCTACGCATTGGCAGGGCTAAGTCTCGTGATCGCAGGTTTCGCTGTGACGGTGCTTGCCGAGTTTGTTCAGGCTGTTCGGAAACGTGAGGAGTTTCATGTGTGGAGCAGCGTTGCTGTTTGCGGCACGGCGGCCATGTTTCTGGTCAGTCAGGGTGTTGTCGATTTGGGAACCGGCGTCAGCCAGTACGTGTTGCTGACGATCGCAGTCGCCGCACTGGTCGTCGCGAAGCTCACAGACACTTACGAGAGTCTGGCAATCGCGAAACGCCCAATGTTCGCACTCGGTCAGACACTGCCGACTCTTGTGGCAATGTTGGCGCTCGTTCGCGAGTTCAGCGGAATATTGGGTGCCGCTACAGCAACAAACGCTCTGTCACTGATGATGGCCGCAGGAATCTACTTTCAGCAGGCCATGATTACTCGCAAGCGACGGTTCGCCATTATGGCTGCGGTCATTATGAACGCCGGCCTGATGCTGCTGTGGCGATCACTGAATCTGATGGAACTGGAGTTCTATCTGGTCCCGCTCGGCCTGTCCGTACTCTGCATTGTGGAGATGCTGAAGAAGGAACTGCCGAAGAGGTCACACGACCCTCTGCGATACATAGGCGCACTAATCATCCTGGTATCACCGATATTCGAAGTCCTGGACGGCAGTTGGACTCACATGCTGTCGCTGATGTTCCTAAGCGTCGTTGTAATCCTGCTGGCCATGGGTCTGCGTCTGCGAGCACTCGTCTACGCGGGATCTGCGTTCCTGCTGGCTGACCTGGTCGCCATGGTCGTGCGAACGACGGTCGATCACCCGAGTCTGCTGTGGGTCTGCGGCATCGTCCTGGGCGGTGGTGTCATCGCCCTGGCTGCCTTTTGCGAGAACCACCGCGAAAAGCTCCTGGCTCGAATCCGATTGTTTTCTGCCGAACTGGCCACATGGGGCTGATCCATGAAAACTGAACACCCACGGCGTGCAGCGAGAGGGTCTCCCGGGCCCGCTGTTCGCGGGTCTCCCGCCCCCCCACTATGGCGACCGAAGGTCTCAACGCCGCACACCACGCGGTCAGAGACCTGTGGTCAGCGACCGGGCGAGGTCAGAGACTGCGTCCACCGCGTTGCACCGACAGCAAAAGAATGCGTACGTCTCGCGTGAAGCCACGCGAGTGCCAATGTTCACCTGTTGACCACTCAATTAAGGGAGAATCATCATGAAATGGCTCACACAATTCAGTCTCGTTATGAGATCCAGTCTGACCTCACTGAAAGATAAGATCGAAGATCCGGAGCGTATGCTGTATCAGCTGATCATCGACATGGAAGAAGAACTTGATCGCGTCCGATGCAGCGTGGCCGAAGCCGTTGCCGACGAGATTCAGATGCGGAAACGAAGTCAGCGGGAGCGTACGGAGGCAGAGAAATGGATGGAGCGTGCGGCTGCGGCAATGAAGCGAGGCGACGAATCCACCGCGAAGTCAGCACTCGAACAGAAGATGTCTGCTCAGCAGCGAACCGACCAGTACTCAGCGGAACATCAGAAGCAGAAGGCCGAAGTCGAAAAGCTCCAGTCATCCGTCCGGGACCTGGAGGACAAGATCCGTCAGGCCAAACAGAAGAAGACGCTGTTGACAGCCCGAATGGCGCGTGCCACATCCACGCAGAAGATTAACTCAGCAATGGAACGTTCTCACAGCCAATCGGCATTTGCTCAATTCAATCGGCTGGAAGCAAAGGTCGATCGTGAGGAAGCCATGACAGAGGCCTGGGACCGCATGGATGGAAGAGATCCCGACGCCGATGAATTGGCGCGACAGTTCGAAGTTCAGGAACGAGGAGAGCGGGTCGAGGCCGAGCTGGAACAATTGAAAGCGGACGCAGGGGCCGACTAGAGCGGATTCCGCCCCTCCACAGACCTCTGACGCAATCTTCCGCGTATGACGACGCGAGCTGAACCTGGAGGCTATAAATGAAGCTTACCCAATCGCTGCTGCACTCCGTTCTGCAGCTGATGCGCAGCTGGTACGCAGTGGACCGAGTGCGTGTATCACCGACTGCGGGACGTCTGTTGAGCCTTCGGGTCGACGACCGGATTCTCATCAGAGAAACTATATTCACGGTTGTGAATCGACAGACGATCGCCTCCCGTGACGGAATTCGGCTAACCTATCAACTGACGTCAGACGACGGCAATGCAGAATTGAGTGTGGAACCGGATTCAGCGGGCACAAACTACGTCTCGGAACTAACAACCGACAACTGCACGACCACCATCTACGAAGACGACATCATTGAGTTGGGCAGATCCGTTGAAACCGCCGGCAATCCGCACTGCCACGATTGATCTTTCACCTCAGGCCGGTAGCTTGAACAGTGGGCGTCGTTGTCGAAATCACGTTTCGTCGATGCTCTGAGCCCGCGTTTCGGTCCTCCAACACCGATTACATCCCCACCTTTCGTCTCGCCTTCTACCGGAGTCCCGCTCATGCCGCTTAGAAAACTGTCGCCCCTCGTGTTCCTCGCCATCATGTCAACCTCCGCGTTGGCAGAGGACGTCAGGTTGCAGTCGACCGGCGAGACTCAATGGTATCGCGGCAACATGCACACACATTCGTTGTGGAGCGATGGTGATGACTATCCTGAGATGATCGCCTCATGGTACAAGGAACACGGCTACAGCTTTAACGTCTTCACCGACCACAATGTACTGCTCCGCGGCGAACGCTGGATTGATGTCCAGAAGAACAAAGGCGGCCAAATCGCCTTTGACAAGCTAACTGCAAAGTTTGACGTTGATTGGGTTCAGACACGCACTAAAGACGAACGGTTGCAGGTTCGATTGAAGAACTTTGACCAAATCTTCGAACGATTGGCTGTGCCACAGAAATTCCTGCTGATTCAGGGCGAGGAAATTACTGACGGATACAGGAACCTGCCGGTCCACATGTGCGTGACCAATACAACAGAACTTCTGCCACCACTGCATGGTGAGAGTATCGTTGAGGTGATGCAGCAGAATATTAATGCTGCCGTTTCGCGTCGAGAACGCACTGGTGAGAAGTCGTTGGTTCACCTGAATCACCCGAATTTTCATTACGCCATCACGGCCGAACAGTTGATGCAGGTGATCGGCGAGAACTTTTTCGAGGTCTACAACGGGCATCCCACGGTCAACGATTCCGGCGACGACACTCATGCATCCACCTCCCGGATGTGGGATATCATCAACACCTGGCGTCTGGCAAAACTGGATCTGCCACTGATGTACGGTCTGGCAACGGACGACGGTCATGCCTACCACAAGTCGAAACCCGGCGACGGTGCTCAGCCAGGACGGGGTTGGGTGATGGTCCTGGCGAACACTCTGACACCGGACGCACTGGTTACGGCGTTGGAAGCAGGACAGTTCTACTCTTCCAGCGGCGTCACGCTGAACAGTATTGCCGTGACCAGCACAGGAATGACAGTGACCGTCGCCGCGGACGCAGGATCCGACTATCGCATCGACTTCATTGGCACACGAAGAGACTTCGATGACACAACATCGCCGGCCGTCGACGATAAAGAAAAATCGTCCGGACTTACTCGCCGTTACAGCGGTGAAGTGGGAGCTGTGCTGCAATCCACCACCGGCGATTCCGCCACTTATGAATTCACTGGCGACGAACTGTATGTACGAGCTCTCGTGACATCCTCGCGTCAGCATCCAAATCCTTCAGAACCAGGTGATTTTCAGCAGGCGTGGGTCCAACCCGTCGTTCCATTTGCCCGCTAGCAGTGCGGTTTTCGAAAGCTGGCGCAGACAACAGCGATCGGAATGGTCTAAGATTTGGCGGCCTTTGGCGTTCTTCCAGGCGTATCGGAAGTTGGCGCACCTGCACACGACTTCCATCAGATACGTTTCGCGTCCGTTTGGACGCGCTTAATCCGGTTTAAGAATCGTTTCAGGAGAGTACGGATGACACAGTCAACGTTTGCCGACAACGAGGACATCGGTACGGCCGCCGGTGTGGTCTGGGGATTTTTGAATAACAACGGAGCCACGTCGCTGACGGCACTGACCAAGGGAACGGACCTGCCGAAAGAACTCGCCCTGCAGGCGATTGGGTGGCTGGCTCGCGAAGAAAAGCTGGACTTCGAAAAAACACCGCGGGGCCGACTGATCGTCCTAAAAGGCACGCAGCAGGTGCGTGAGGCTGCGTAACGCGTTTGACGGACGTGAGAATTCCGCGTGGTGCGCTGTAGCCGGCGGCGTCGAAAGCGGAACGGAAAACATGTCAGTCGACGAAGATGCCGCCGCAGCGTCGCTGTGTTAACGCATATTTCGAATCGGGTGCATGCTACCGGTCTCTAACGTCAGTGTCTTGCCCCTGAAGAACGTGTCTACCGAGCCCACATCCGATCGGATTCCGTTCTTTTGTGAACACCATTGTGTTGTCATGTGATTGACGTAGACCACTGGGCAAACCCGGTGGTGGAGACCTAACGTTTCCGCGGCAGGCCGCGTCCTCTATTTCGGCTTCCTTTTGTTCGTGCCAAAGCTCCAGAACTCTGATGGCGTGTGAGCCGCCGCAAAGTATTCGCGCGCACGCTGCACCGCCCCGGCATGATCTGCGGCAACGTTATCTTCTTCGCCCAGGTCTTTGCTGAGATCGTACAGCTCGATGCCGTCCTGCTGGTCGACGCCTTTCAGATTCAATTGCACGGCTTTCCACTTGTCAAAACGAACAGCTCGCTTGCCGCCGCGCTCGTAGAATTCCCAGTACAGATACTCGTGCGACGGCTGCGCGCCGCTACCGGTCACTTCGGCCACGATGCTGATGCCGTCCAGTCCTGCAGGCGTTTCGGTTCCGGCTAGTTCACAAAACGTTGGCAGCATATCCCAGTGAGCAGAGATAAGATCAGACACAGATCCGGCCTGCACCTTGCCTGGCCAGCGAACAATCAACGGGGCTCGAATGCCACCCTCGTACAGGTCTCGCTTGTGACCCTTCAGCGGCCCGTTGCTGTCAAAGAACAGTGGATCATGCCCGCCCTCTTTGTGAGGACCGTTGTCGCTGGTGACGAACACGATTGTGTTGTCGTCAAGCTGCAAATCCTGCAGCAACGTCATTAGTTCGCCAACGCCTTCATCCATCAGAGTCATCATGCCGGCGAAGGCAGCGATCGGATTCTTCACCAGTGGTCCACTATATTTTCCGATTCTATCCTCAAACTGCGGAAACTTCTTGCGCCAGGGAGCGACGTATTCTTCAGGGGCGTGCATGGCGGCATGAGGAATCGTCAGTGGCAGAAAGGCGAAGAACGGCTCTTCCCTGTTGTCACGAACGAACTGAAGTGCCTCGTCCATGATCATCGTGGCCGTATACGTCTTGCCGTCCAGCGGAATTTTCTGTTTGTTCTTCCACAGGTGAGTTGGGTAATAGCTGTGGGCCTCACGCTGACAGTTGTAGCCGTAGAACAGGTCAAAATGTTCTGCCGGATCACTCGGCGAAGACGGTGCTCCCAGCCCCCATTTGCCGAATGCGCCTGTAACATAACCGGCCTTCTTCAACAGCCGAGGAATGGTGACGATGTCAGCGGGCATGGCCGCCTGACCTTCCGGTTTCACCTCTCGATTGCCGCGTACGTTCGCGTGCCCGGTGTGCAGACCGGTCATCAGACAGCATCGAGTTGGCGCACACACGGTGGAACCCGAATAGTGCTGAGTGAACTTCATTCCTTCCGCCGCCAGTTTGTCGATGTTGGGCGTACGAAAGTGTTTTTGCCCGTAACACGACAGGTCGCCGTAACCAGCGTCATCCAGCAGAATGTAGATAATGTTGGGTTTAGAGTCGGCCGCAGGAACAGAGGCCCCAATGCCCAGAAAGAACACGGCAAGGAACACATTTTTCATAAGACTGACCATCGACAAGTGGGAGTGTCCGGGAGCGAGAACGGATAGCGAATGACAACGGCGGATATTACAGCAACATCATCACAAATCAACGATGACTGTGGGCGGGGCCGACGTTACGCAATAACGTCGTCAACCACATCACCATGCACGTCAGTCAGACGGTAGTCCCGTCCCTGAAAACGAAAACTCAGTTTTTCGTGATCGAAACCCAGCAGTCGCATAATGGTGGCCTGCAGGTCATGAACATGAACTTTGTCTTCCACCACGCCGAATCCGAGTTCGTCAGTCTGCCCGTGGTTGTGGCCACCCTTGACACCGCCACCGGCCATCCACATCGTGAAACAGTCCGGAAAGTGGTCCCGACCAAGCACCTTACTCTTTGCCGTGCGGCCCTCACGAAACGGCGTGCGACCAAATTCCCCTCCGCACACAATCAGCGTATCTTTGAGCATGCCACGCTGCCTGAGATCCTTAATCAATGCGGCGATTGGTTTATCAGTCGCTGCCCATTTGTTGGAAAGTCCGGATCCCAGACCATTTGCTTCTCCGGTTCCATGGAAGTCCCAGCCCCAGTCAAACAATTGCACAAATCGCACGCCCTGCTCGACCAGCCGTCGAGCCAGCAGACAGTTGTTGGCAAAGCTGGCCTCGCCCGGTTTCGCTCCGTAGGCATCCTGAGTCTGTTTCGTTTCATTCGCAATATCCATGACTTCGGGCACTGATGCCTGCATCCGGTACGCCAGTTCGTATTGAGCGATTCGAGTGAGGGTTTCCGGATGCCCCAGATCCTGTGCCTGCAATTCGTTAAGTTGCCTGAGCGCATCCAGTGACCTGCGGCGAAGGTTGCGGTCCATGCCCTTTGGGTTGGAAGCATACAACACCGGATCGCCTTTCGAACGGCACTGGACCCCCTGGAAGACGGACGGCAAAAAACCGCTGCCGAACGAGTTAGCTCCTCCGTTGGGCTGCACACCACTGCTGATCAACACAACGAACCCGGGCAAATCCTGGTTTTCTGTGCCCAGGCCATAGGTCGCCCACGCACCCATGGATGGTCGCCCTGACCGAGGAGAACCGGTGTAAATCAGCAACTCGGCCGGAGCATGATTGAACTGGTCGGTGTTCATGGAGTGAATGAAACACATCTCGTCCACGACGTCGGCGTCGTGAAAGTTGGGCACGGCGTCGGAAAGCCACGTTCCGCTATCACCATACTGGGCGAACTTGCGCGGCGTCCCCATCAGCTTCGGTACGCCTGACGTGAAGGCGAAGGTGCGGCCTTCCAGGAACTCCTGCGGACAATCCTGACCATTCCGTTTAACCAACTCTGGTTTATGATCGTAAACATCCAGATTGGGTGGGGATCCCGTCAGATGCAGATAGATGACACGTTTTGCCTTCGGTACAAAATGTGGCTGACGCTGGGCCAGTGGCTGCATCGCCTCAAAAGGGACATCCGCAGGGGCCGACCCACCGGACAGCGACGACAGCGCCATCGCTCCAAGGCCGACTCCCGAATTGGAAAGGAAATGCCGACGTGTGCGGTGTTGCAGTTGTGCGAGGAATGGATTCATGACGCGGCATCACCTCTTCAGGAACATTTCGTCAAGGTTCAGTAGAACATTGCAGACAACGGTCATCGCTGCAGCATCAAGAGTATCGATGCCTTCCGGCAGCTCGCCGATGGGATCCGTCGCCAGTTTCGTGGCTTCATCAGTACGTTCCGTCAGATCTTCTTTTGCATCATTAAACAGGGCGACTAATGCGTCAACTTCGATTCTGGCTGGTGGGCGCAGGACGCAGCGGCGAAAAGCCAGTGTCAGTCGCATGTTAAGGGGACCATCATGCTGCAACGCGATTCTTGCCAGCGCCTGGGCTGCCTCCACATACACCGGATCATTCAAGGTCACCAACGACTGCAGCGGCGTGTTTGTGCGATCACGGCGGATGATGCAGACTTCCCGATTGGGCGCGTCAAAAGTTGCCATGGACGGATACGGATTGCTGCGTCGCCATGTGGTGTAGAGACCTCGACGGTAGCGATCTTCGCCGACGCTGGTTTTCCAGTCGGTGGAACTGCCGAAAGCAGCGCTCAGCCCCATGCTCGGCTGTGGCGGTTTGACGGGTGGGCCGTACATTTTTTCGCTAAGCAGTCCGGCCGCAAACAATGCCTGATCACGAACCATCTCAGCGCTCAGTCGTACGCGCGATCCTCGAGAACACCACCGATTATCCGCGTCTGCGGAATTGGCGTGCGGCGTAACTTTCGTTGACTGTCGGTACGTCGCCGACGTGACCAGCGTGCGAATCAACCCCTTTGTATTCCAATCGTTCTGCAGCAGTTCGGTTGCAAGCCAATCGAGCAATTCCGGATGCGTTGGCGGCTCTCCCTGCGAACCAAATTCTTCGCTGGTCACCACGATGCCTCGCCCGAATATTGTCTCCCAGAAGCGGTTCGCCAGGACTCGTGAGGTCAGTGGGTTATCGTCAGCAATCAACCACTCGGCCAGCACCAGGCGATCAAGCGGCCGGCCTTCAGGCACCGAGTTAAAGAAGGCGGGCAGACCGACGTTCATCAGCGGACCTTTGTCCAGGTAGTTTCCTCGAAACTGCAGATAAGTTTCGCGGCGGTTACCGACGATCTCCCGCAGAACCGGAACCGATGTCGCAGGCTTCATCCCCTCCAACTGTTTCCGGGACGCCACCAATTCCACTCGCTGAGCCTCAAGTTCGACAGCGACGTTCTCTCGATAGTACGCGGTCAACCGGGCGATTGCCTGTTCGCCGCGTTCAGCGGCAGGTGAGTCAAGCGTTGCCAGCAGTCGTTCCGAAAGTCGTGATCGCTGAATGGCGACGTCATCGCCGGTTGTGCTGAGCCGAAAATGACCGAGCAGATGGTTTTCATGCAGCGAATTCTGCTCGATGATAATCCGCAACGTTGAAGGCACGTCCACGACGACGGGTCGGTTGGGAATCAGCAGCAACTGATGCGCAGTGGTCGTCGCTCCACCAATGGCCCAACCGTCGTTGTCGCCCGTCTTTCCCGTCAGGACGTCAGTCGGCTCAAATTCCGGCTGATGGAAGTCGGCAAAAGCCGTGCGAAACGTGATATCACGTACATTGCTGGGCGAATAGTCAGCGGATGGGTTTGGCGATTCCTTGATCACCTGCTGCCAGACGACCTCGCGATCAGCATCCAGCAGCGCGACCGTGAAATTATTCAGTCGAGTGTGCAGCGCATTGTCGGTGCGATTCCAGATGGCGATCCGTTCAATCGGCTGCACTCCACCGAGATCGACTTCCCACCAGGGGTCGTCAACCGTGTCAGTGTGCGTCACGGATTTTTTCTGATAGTCCCCGTCAGCTTGCCCGTCAATCGCCAATTCCGGTGGGCCTGCGAAGGCTGTGGAATGCTGAGTCGTTCTTCCTTTTGACGCGATGTTGGTGCCACCACTGAAGACCTGAACTTCCGCCAGCGACAGAATCTGCTTCTTTCCGTTGTTCGTAATGCGAACAAATCGTGCCGTCGGCGCGACATCGCCCGCCGGCACGATCTGAGCCTTAATCCCGGTAATGACAAGATTGCCCCCACCGTGACCAGTGCCTTTCGCCGGCAGCAATTCGTGCGGCAAGGTCTCCAAACGCAGTGCCGCGATTGGCAGAGAAGCCGGAGTCTTCTGACTGGTCGGCAATAGAGGCACGTCCACAGTATACGTGTCAGTCTCAGCTGCGGATTCGATCAGAACAGCTCCGTCTGCAAGAATCGTTGCGGTCTGCTTACTTTTTCGAAGAACACTTCCCGGTCGCAGTGCCGTCCATGCAGGACTGGCCTGCAGACGTGCCTCCCACTTCTGTTGCGCGGCGGACAGTTCCGGCGTCGGCGTGCTGATGACCTTGGTCAGATCAGCAATCCGATCTTCAAGATCGCTCTTCCGCCGCTTCTGTTCGTCTGTGTAGATTTGAACCAACGGGGATTCGTCCCGACGATCGGCGTCCTGCGTATTGTTCAGAATTGCGAAGAAGCGAAAGTACTCATCCTGGGTGATCGGATCGTATTTGTGAGAATGACACTGAGCGCACGCCATCGTGGTCCCCATCCACACGGCAGCGGTCGTGTTGACTCGATCAACGACCGCAACGTTACGGAATTCCTCGTCCTGGGTTCCACCTTCGTTGTTGGTCAGCGTATTTCGGTGGAACGCGGTGGCGATCAGCTGGCTTTCTGACGGGTCTTCCAACAAATCACCGGCCATCTGTTCGATAGTAAACTGATCGAACGGCATGTTGTTGTTGAAGGCTTTGATCACCCAGTCGCGATAGGCCCAGATTGTTCGCGGCGGGTCGTCGGCGTAACCGGCACTGTCGGCGTAGCGAGCGAGGTCCAGCCACTTGCGGGCCCAGTGTTCGCCGAACGAAGGACGTTGCAGCAGATCGTCAACGAGGTCTTCGTAGGCATCCGGATCTTTGTTCGCGACAAAGAGGTCGACTTCTTCGACTGTTGGCGGCAACCCGGTCAAATCAAGAAACACGCGACGAGCGATTGCATAGCGGTCGGCTTCCGGCGACGGCGGTAACTCATGATCCAGCATTCGCCGAAGCGTAAAATTATCGACGGCGTTCTTCGGCCAGTTGGCATATTCGGTCGGCGGTGGCGGAGGTTCCCGATGCACGGGCTTCACGTAGGCCCAATGCCGCGAAAACTGTGCCCCCTGTTCAATCCACTTCTGCAGCGTTTCGATTTCATCATCCGTCAGCCGAGCCCCATGGTCTGCCGGCGGCATTCTCAGGTCTTCATCGTCCGATGTAATACGGACGATCAAGTCGCTAAGTGCAGGCTTGCCGGGAACGACAGCAATGTTCCCGGACTCCAGCGTCGACATTGCGATGTCCGGCATATCCAGTCGCAGGCCGGATTCCAGAGAGTCCGGGTCAGGGCCATGACACAACAGACATTTGTTCGAGAGGATTGGTCGAACGTCGTTATTGAAGTCCACGTCATCTGCATATCCACTGGAACTTGCGGCAGACAGGACGAACGTCAGAAGCAGATAGGTGCGTCGCATTGGTGGTGGCAGGAACGTAGGCGGAGGGATCAGCCGGACGCCCCAGCATATCAAATCCGGCACCAGGATTCATCAGCCTAAATACGACACAACATCGATTACAATGGATTGCGGGGCGAATTGGCGTGCCTCAGCAACACACTCGTCAACAGAAAGCACTCACAAGCCTAACGCGTTCCCATGTATTCTTCAGGCACAAAGGAATTGCCGTTGCGCAGACTCTGCACGATGATTTCGAGCCATGCGGTGGCGGCAGGCGTGACGTCTTCGTCCGTCATCAGGGAAACCTGCTGTTCATACTGTTCCAGACAGGGCTCGCTGGCCGTGGCGTTGCGCAGCGACTGGCAAATGCGATGCAGACGCTGCAGCACCCAAAGCTGGTGCTGATGTTGTGTTGGAGTGTCCAACATTTCTCGAAACCTGATCGATTGCGGAAAAAGTGAGCTGTGTTCGATAGAAGTCATCGAATATCGATGGTGTCGAAATTGCGGGCAGTTGCGCAATTCGCGGACGCACCGCCTATGCCGCGCCACATGCACGGATCGAACCGCATGTGTGAATCATTTGGCGTGTACCGACGAGTCAAATTGTGATGGTTGTGCCCGGAATAGCGAACGAAGTGGGGCCACTTCGGTGAACAAACGAACTGGGCCGTTGGTGATCACAACAGCTTTTCGCGTCGACGGCCGTGACCCAAAACGTGCCAGCCTCAGCGTGCGCCACAGCGCTCCCGATGATTGCAACCGGCGGAATCTGCGTGTCAGTCCGCCTTTCACTCTGCGGACTATCGCCACGCTCTGAACAAACAGATTGAAATTTGTGCCCCGTCAGTCATACGCCAGTCGGCGATTGCCCGAGTGCCGTCATGCATCCGCAACGATTTGCGCACCGACGCTGGACGACGGAAGAACTCGAACCAACGAAGTGCTTTCGGTCGCCGCTGGATGACAGGACACTACCGAGTGTGGACGTCACACCTGTAGAGATTCCGACGCAATACCCCTTGTGCATTGTCACAACCAAAAAGTTGGGTTGAATCGTTCGCCGGAAAAGGAGGTCAGGTACCAAAAATGCAAAGCACCCTTCGGGCCGTTCCGGTCTTTGGTACCTGACCCCGTTTTCCTCGCCAACCCTAAAACCAGGCTTTGACAAAGCACCTGTCTGGCGGGACACCGTCGCATGGAGGCCGACACCTGCTCATCCTTCCAAAAACCGGCAAGCGTCTCTGTGTTACTCAAACTCTGGAGACACAGATGAATCGAGCTGCCTGGCTCGCTAGACTAACGAGTGACGATTTCGGGTGACGGACCGACAACACAAGAAGGACTCAGCAGATGTGGCACACATCAGAAGGTGACCGGCTTCTTGAAGCTGCAGAAGCCAGGTTGTTTAAGGCGGGAGTGACAGGGCTTGTTGAACGAGTCAAGGAAGAAACTCGCGCTGATGGTGGCGGCTACAGCATCGCATTGTTTGATGAACTGACCTGGTCTCAACGACTTGCAGTCCTGGAGTCCGTGGCCACACATCTGCTGACAGAATCCGGCCACATGCCGGAACTGACCGCGGTAAATGAAGCGGCCATCGGAGCTGTCTTTGATCACATTAGTTTCGAAATCGATGTGGAGATCGAAGGTGTTCCATCGGCCAGCGTGTGGCGTCAGCTGGTGTTTGACGCCTGCCACGAATGCTTTGGTGATGAGTTGCGGGAGAACGACGAATCCGGTGACGAAGAGGGGCCAGAAGAAGATGCTGACTACTTGCCCGAATCAGCCAACAACGACCGGCCGGGTCAATGGCATCCGTTGGTACAGTCTCTGGCGGATCGAATCCTATGGGATCGAGACTATGAGTTGATGGGAGAATTCCTCGACGAACCCCCCGAAAAGGCGGCCATGTTGCGACAGATCATGGGCATTGGCGATGACTACTTTGCCACCGCTGCGGTGGATCTTCACTCGGATCAGGAAGCCAGAGAGACTCTGCGTCGGCTCGCCGGAATTCTGCAATGAGAGCTCATTTACTCCGCTGTCAAGGACTGTAGTTCTGCCAACGCGCCAACTGTTGACTTTGACTCTGACGATGCGGCAATCACGCGAGACACGGGCATGTCGTGGCTGCAGATTCGAAGTAGAAATTTCAGCCAGACGATGAACACTGTGTACGACGGTTTTGAAAACACGCTGTTTTTCACAGAGAATATCAACGCCGGGTGGACCGGGACGTGGTCAAACCCGACGGTCAGTAACTGCGGTTTTGTGTATCCGGTGGAATCAAAAACAGCCAATGGCGCCACGTTTCCGGACCCACCGATGCCACTTGGCGTTGATGGCCTCCCCAACGCGATGCGTCACAACGGCGAGGGGACACCGTTTCCGTCGTCGAACCACCCGGGTGTCATTAATATCGTGCTTGTCAGCGGAAGCGCGCGAACACTCAGCGAGCGAATCGACCGGTCCGTCTATGTCCGCCTCGTGACTCCGAACGGCAACAAACTTCGGTCGATTGCCGGATTCCTGTCTCAGGATCCGATCGGGAATGCATTTTGATATGTCCTGTGATGTGACAGGGCAGGAGTTTCTGATAACAATCCACGTATGGATTCATCAGCGGAACAGCGCGTCACAAATGTGGCATTGGTCAGCGAGCACCGGCAGCGTGTGCGCGACCTGAGGGGTTTTGGGAAGGCTCACTCAGTCCCTTTCGCCAACACAGAACGAACGCAGAGTTTCGTCGGGCGAATTGCGACTGACGAGATCGGCGAAGATCTTGACAAGCGTTTCGACGAATTTCGTCAGAACTTTCGTTTCAAGCGGAGTGAACTTGTTGTTTCAGAGCCGGAAAACGGCGAGGGGGCGATCGCCACACCATGGTTTGAGTATCGAATCATGATTACTCATGACCCAAACGAGCCGGCCGAAGTAACCTGGCGACGAC
Organism: Fuerstiella sp.; assembly: GCA_024230215.1. GTDB lineage: Bacteria > Planctomycetota > Planctomycetia > Planctomycetales > Planctomycetaceae > Fuerstiella. The sequence continues at coordinate 110,691 of JAAERP010000500.1, forward strand.
AGATCACTCAATTTCGTGATCCGGATCCGTTGCTATCGCCTGAGTTTGCCGCAGTTTTTGGCACGGTGTTCGATACGATAGAATTCGAACCTCCGGAGCCCATTCACATCGAGGCTTTCATTGACTCAGTCGAAGATCGTGAGGACGATTCGATAAAGCTGGATTACGACCGTCAAAGCACCTGGTGTGAGTTGACGACGGCATTGATTCCCGGGCAGCTGCTGGTCGAATCAGATCGTATCGCCTTTGTAACCAACGAGCCGCAGCTGCCGGCAAGACTACTGAGTGCCTTCTTCGAGTTTCGAACGCAGCTGACGGGCCTTGAGTGCTTCTGAGTACCGCTGATTCGTACAGAGCAGGCAACTGGTGTCGTGAACCGTTCTGGCTCGTGTGGGCAGCCGTAGTGCTGTTGAAACACGTCAACCGTGGCCAACAGTCAGTGCAATGCGCAGTAGACTGCGATTCTACGCGAAACACGAAAGAGCCCGCTGTGCCCGCGAAGGAAATTCGTTCCCTCGCTTGCACAGCGGGCTCAGATGTTACCCACATTTCGTGGATCAGTTATGCAGCGTACTATCGTCCAGCACCGTTGCCGCTGAATCCGTTAAACAGGAAGTTGAACTGCATCATGCCCAGCAGCACATTGCCCACTTCTTCCGCCACTGTGTACCTCAGCAGAACAACGTCATTGGGCTGAATCAGGACGCGCCCCGCAGGGTTCTGCAGGGCCTCTTTGAGGTTAATTTTGATGGTGATCGCGTTGCCACACGGCAGTTCGCGGATCAACATTACCTGTGAGGGTGAGAGGGCTCCGCCGCCTCGGCCGTTACTTCCACCATATCCACCTGCACCGCCACTTTGACCACCGATTCCATTAATTCCCGTGCCGGCACTGCCCAGACTTCCTCCGGCCATTGCGACCGCTCCGACGACATCAAGATCTTTGTCCCGCGGCAGAGCGTGTTCTCCCCCCGTAAGCAGACCGCCCGTGAAGAATGTCTCTTTGTCCCGACTGCGAATGATGACAATATCTCCGTCCTCCAGGATGATGTCCTGCTGTGCGAATTGTGGTGGGTTAGACGGATGATATCGCAGCGGAATGCGTGTCATGTTTGGCGGATCGGGCAGAGGGGATTCGTCGCAGAAGCACGGATCGTCGCAGTTCTGACATTTTTGCTGGCCGATGGAGTTGAGCATCTGATCCGCATTAACTCCATCCTCATACAGTCCACGATAAATCATGATCTCATTCTGCACGTCCAACCCTGGCATACCGCCGGTTTCACTGAGAGCATGCAGAACGTCATTTTCGTAGGCCGGAAGATCCAGTACGGTGCCTGTTCCCCGTTTGCTCACATCAGCCACTCCCCCGGATTCTTCCCGGATGACAAGAACGCGAACGGTACGTTTTCGAATCATGGTCAGCGAGAAGTGCACTTCCGAGGGAAAATGCTGCTTGTCCACCGTGTAAGCGCGACGTACTCGCTCTGTGGCCGCAATCCGAGACAGCCCTGCCACTGATATTGGCCCCACGATAGGTAAGGCAATTGTTCCGTCTTCCTGCACCGGGACCGCGCTACCGATAGCTGGCAACAGTGATGAGTCCTCTGGAAAATTGACGGGAGCCAGTTCAGGAAACAGTTCCTCGTCCTTGCGGATGAATGCATGAAACCCAAGAACGTCTCCCGGAGCAAGCAGATAAACGTCCGGCGAATCCTGACGCAATCGCAACAGAGAAATGTCTTCAAAGTCGTTCTTTCGGTCCGCCTCCAGTAACTCGCGTGGAACGCGGGATACCGGAACTCCGGTGATACATGTGCACCCAGTACTGAGCGACGTCATCAGAAGGACGACCAGAAGACAAACGGTACAGTGCCCCGATCGCTTCGAAAGAGTCTGGTCGTTTCGATTGACGTTGTTGTTCAATGAGATCGTCATGAAATTTCCATCATCCCCAGAAGTTGAAGATGTCTCAGATTTCTTCCGTGTCGTTTCGTTCTTGTGCAGCTCGCCTGAGCCATATTTTCTGTAGCCGTCGCCGGCCGGCCAACCGAGCAGGAAGGCCGCAGCGAATTATTCGTACGGTCGCAGTTGAATGGGTCGGCTTGGGTCGTCAGGCAGCACCAGCGGGTCAGCACTGTCGTCCGTCGGATCGACGAGCACCTCGTCCGGTGTAGCGTCGACGGCTATCGGTACTCCCGTCTGCCCACCTCCCTCAAGCATATTCGGTGCCGGCCGCCGACGTGAAGATTCCAGATTGGCCTTGGCAGTTGGCGAAATCGGAATCTGTCCCATATCACCATAGCCGTCCTGTGCGGCGGCCAATGCTCCATGCGAGAAGCCGTCAAACCACGAGTTAATCTTGTTTTTGCCCTCCATGCTCTGATAGCACGGTTTCCAGTAATGCTGAGGTGGAATTGTCGGCTGACAACCCTTACCGCCATTCAGCACATCTCTGTAGCCTTCTTTGAAGCCCTTGGCGAAGTGCCATGGGTACGCCAGGTCATCGTAGGCCCATGACCAATGCCCCCACGCTTTCATCGCGAGTACGTCATTGCGGATGTCCGTTTCCACGGAAATGCAACAATCACTGATGGCGGAACAACCCGTCAGGCCCGACACGATGGCCATCAGCAGTGTTGCAGTTGTTAAGCGTTTCATCGTCCTTGACTCCGCTTGCGGGGTTCCCCGCGTCAGCAAATCGGTCTAATTCAAAACAGCTCGGCGGTGCGAATGACTCACTCCACAACCGGCAGCAACTCACTTTGACTCAGGTCGGATGTTGAATCTTCGACGGGAGGCAGCGAGAAGGCTGTATTCTCCTGGCCACCATTCGTTATTCTCTGCAAAGCAACACTGACAGCTTCCAGAACGTATGGATCGGTCTGTTCGACCGCCAGTCTCTGAAGATCATCGCAGACTTCGACCGCGTCACCGCCAAAGTCGCCCAGCGTCGATGCGGCCATAGCCACAATTGAAGCGTCCTCATCTGAAAGTAGCTCACTCAAGCCCTCAACACACTGTGCTGCCCAGTCCGTGTCTGCACAGTTGCGGAGACTTGATGCCGCCTGAGACCTGAGATCTGAATCACCGTCTGCAAGGAATTCAAGCAACTGATCGACGCCCTCATTCGTGATAGCACCTCGCTGAGCCAGAGCGTCGAGAGCAGTCACTTTCAATAGATCGGCTCCATCAGCAGCAGCACGTTCAAGGGTCTGATTGATTTGTTCATCGTTGGGTGACACTTCCGTCAGCAGCACGGCGGCCAGTGCTTTGACCCCATCATTCTCGCCGTATTGCAAGGCGGTGAACAACTCGTCACCGAACTCCTTTGGCGTGTCCATCCAGCTGGCGACCTGCTCGACTGTGACAACTCGGCCTGCTTCAGTCCACTCGGCTGCAAGCGACAGAGTAGTGACGTCCAGATTGCCCGGACCTTGATAGCCAATTGTGGCGACCTCGCTCGTGGATTCCGGCACAACATGCGTCTCCGCGATATGAACACTCGCCGCCGGGGCAAATGTCAGGCCCCGAATGGCCGCTTCATTACTCGCACCATCGACTGATGCCGGCAATGCGGCTGTCAGTGAATCCGCGGACGTCGGCGAATCCGGCGCCAATAACGTATTCGCGGAATCGTCTTCAGTCGCGGTTGCTGCACTGGCCAACGACTCGACTACGTTGTCCGTGACGGAAGCCGACACATCGACAGTGATGTCGGCGGCATCTTCCGTCACTGCGACAATCAGCTGTTCAGCTGTTTCCGGCGTTGAAGGATGCGCATATCGCGTCTGGGTGCGTGGTTTCAATGAATCCGCGACAGCGATTGCCTTGCGTGTGTTAAGCGTTGTTGAGTTGAAACTCCGTTGTGACTTCAATACCGCGATTTCTGCGAGCCGTTCACGAACAACTTTGTTGCCAAGTTCGGCCTTCAGGGCCCTGCGATACATCACTTGAGCCCAGGTCAGACGTCCCTGGTTCTCATACATACGGCCAATGGCCGCCATTCGCTGTGGCGACCGGGCGCTAGCAGCATTGCCCGCCGGTGAATTGAAAACGGCGTCCACAACCGAGCATCCGACTCCGAACACCAATAGTCCGGACCCTAACAGGAAAACCTGCACGGAGCGTTTCCAATACATTGCCAATCCCCCCAAAAACAAACGCCGCCACCAACCTGACAGGTTTGTCTTTTCGCAGTTGCAAACTCAAAGGCTTGATCCTGTTGACAGCGTGCCAACAGGCGGTACTTTGATGACTCTCGACCCCCAAATGCCTGATTCACCCGGCCGGAGACAGGCACCAAGGTAACCCCCAGAACCACTCTGTAGCCAATTGGACAGGCACTTCCGGTGTATTGATCGGTCCCTTTACATTCAAACTATGCGTTGAAATGCGAAAAACCTGGCCAATCAACCAAATCGAAGTCAATTGAAGACAATTCCGCCAACCTGCGAAGTAGATTCAAGTTGGCCGCCACATGCCGTTTCGTGCCGCAGACTCCCATTCCTGCCGCACAGCAGTTCTGTCATTGCATGCATGCACTCGCCCTACCTCTCTTGCTTTTCGTCGCGTGGCGCACGTTTCACTTGAACGCTATTACTCGTGCAACGACTGCGGCCGGTGCACGAAACTGGGCGATCGTGGCCATTGTGGCGTGCCTTGTCACCGCGGCTTGTCGCCTCGACATCACGTTGGCGACTCCGCGAGTCGGTTCCGTTCTGCAGTATCTGTCAGCAGTTCTATTACTAACACCGCTGATACAAATCATGGGCGCACGACGACCGGGGGTCACGGCATGGCCGTGGTTTGTTGTTTTGCCACTGATCGTGATCCTGCAGTGGCCCGCTGCGTCCGAGGTGATGGGGGACACGTCCGATGCGGCCATTCAAATACCGTCACCAACGGTGCTCGGGTTCCTGCTGGTGCTGTTGATGGGAAGCGGCAACTATTTTGGCACAGCTTGTACGTCATCGATGTTATGTGGCGCGGCAGGAGTCACGATGATTGTGCTGCCAGTTACCGAGTGGGCGGCATTTTCAAACGAATGGTTCTTTCCGCTCGGCTGTGGAATGCTCGCCATCGCGGCAGCGCTGTTGCCGCGACGTTTTTTCTGCCACGACACTTCAACTGTACCGTCCTCACAGCTTTGGAGCGATTTTCGAGACCTTTACGGAATGGTCTGGGCGAAGCGAGTAATGGACCGAGTCAATCAGTTCGCAGAACGCGAACATTGGGACGTTCGGATGACACTCGACGGTTTTGCGGCTGTGCCTGCCGCAACCGAAGGTATGGGGACGTCTCAGGGCGACAGCCTGCCTGCGGCCCACGGCTTGCAGACGTCCCCAACGATCCCGGCAGAGCGTTCGTGGCAGGTGCTTTGCTGGGTGCTTCGTCGCTTTGCAGAACCGGAATTCCTACGGCGGTATCTGCCGCATTCCGTCGACCTGCAGGAAGGTCCGATCAACTGACCAGCGGCACGATCCAATAGTCCGGACCTATGACGGATCTTACAGCATTTCACGCCGACTTGTGGCCGCGTAGAACGCTTTTCGATAACAGTATAGTTACTCCCACGAACCAGTATCGTCTATAATAATAAGTAAACTGCGCTAGTCCGATGACTTCGCGGGCTTGCTGGCCGCGTCTGACTTGTCAGAAGATGACGAGTCCTTTGACGCGCTTTCATGCGCTTTCTTTTCGGCCGAAGCGCCCTTCTTGTAGGACTCGCTGCGATAATCCGTTTGATAAAAACCGGACCCCTTAAAGATGATCCCACCGCCAGCGCTGATGATGCGTTCGGCTTTGGACTTTCCACAATCGGGGCACTTCTTTGACGGCGGTGCTTTGATCGACTGGAAATCTTCCCACAGGTGATCACAGGCATTGCAGCGGTATTCGTACGTCGGCATCCAAGGATTCCTGTTGATGTTTGAGATAATCTGAAGCAGACCAAAGTCACAAGACGACCGGCTGTCGGCCTTATCGAAAGGCTACAGCGTATTACGCTGACTTGTGGCCGCGGCGAACGTCTTTCCCCCTGCGAAAGTCGCTTTCCCACGAGCCCAACGACTACATCCTTTTGAAAACTGCTCTACTGTTCGTCTGTTGCCGGTTCGGCAGGTTCCGGCGGGGCACAGGTCACGATGACTTTGGCCGGACGAATGACACGGTCATGAATCCTGTAGCCGATCTCAACAACCTGGCAAATGGTCATCGGTTCGTGGTCGGCCGATGGAACCTGACTGAGCGCTTCGTGCAGGTTGGGATCAAACGACTGCCCCTCCGGGTTGATCTGTTCTGCAGAATGAGCCTTTAACGCATCATACAACTGCTGAGAAACCATCTTGATGCCGTCGACCAGATTCTGCGTATCGCCGGACTGTTCAACCGCATCGATCGCACGTTTGAGATTGTCAACACCAGGCAGGATGTCGCGAATCAGCGGTAATGACTGGTACTTCATTCCGTCGACAGCTTCTTTTTGAGTACGTCGACGAAAGTTCTCCAATTCCGCCTGGACTCGCAGTACGCGATCGCGCAGTTCTTCGTTGTCGCTTCGCAATTTCTGCAAATCGTCGTCGGCTGAAATCACAACGTCATCCGGCCTTTCGGACTCATCGGAGCCGGCATTGTCCTCGCCTGCTTCCGTTCGTACGTTTTCCGGGGCGTTTTCGTTTTCTGGTGCGCTCATGACTGGCTCGTATTTGTGCTGAATACTCTCGGCGGCAGGAGGCCACCGCCTGGTTATTCTTCGTCGTCATCGCCGGCGAAGAAGTTCTTTACGTGGTCGAAGAAGGACTTCTGGTGTGGCATGACATCTGCATCTTCTAATTCCGCAAGTTCACGAAGAAGTTCCTCCTGTCGCTCGTTCAACCTGCGAGGTACCTCAACCTGAATTTCCACCAGCAGGTCTCCCACATGGTGACGGCCGTTCGGATCGGGCATGCCTTTGTGACGTAATCGCATGACTTCGCCTGGCTGTGTTCCTGCTCTGATCTTCAACTGGTCCCGTCCGGTCAACGTAGGAATCTCGACGTCCGCGCCCAACGCCGCCTGTGAATACGAAATTGGCAGTCGGCACAGCAAATCCTGCCCGTCACGTTCGAACAGCGGATGATCCTTAACCTGGAAATTGACGTGCAGATCGCCTCGAGGTCCGCCTTTCAGGCCGGCTTCACCCTCGCCTCGAATGGGCATCTGCATGCCGCTGTCCACGCCTGCGGGAATGTTGATTTCCAGCGTGGAGGATTTCACTTGACGGCCGCTGCCAGAGCAATCGCCACACGGGTCTTTGATCGTCTTGCCCTCGCCCTTACACGACGGACAGGTTGTTTGAACGCGAAAGAATCCCTGCGACTGAATGACCTGACCATGACCGTCGCACGTTGAACAACTTACTGTGTCGCTGCCGGGCTTCGCTCCCGACCCACTGCACGTGTCGCACACTTCCCGACGTTTGACTTCCAATTGCCGCTTACAGCCAGACGCTGCCTGCGGCAGATCCAGGACAATTGTGGTTTCAAGGGAAGCTCCTCGTCGCGCCCCGCTCCGACCACCGCGGCTTCGACCGCCACCTCCGCCACCGAAGCCAAAACCTTCAAAGATGTCCCCAAAGGCACTGAAGATGTCGTTGACATCACTGAAACCTGCGCCGCCGCGCCCAGCAGCGCCGGACACGCCAGCGTGGCCGAATTGGTCATAGCGAGCACGCTTATTCGGGTCGCCCAGAACGTCAAACGCTTCGGACGCTTCCTTGAATCTTGCGATCGCTTCATCATCGCCCTGATTTCGGTCGGGATGGAACTTCAGCGCAAGCTTGCGGTACGCCTTCTTGATTTCGTCGCCAGACGCAGAACGCGAAACGGTGAGTACTTCGTAGTAGCAAGTCTGAGTTGCCATTGTCACTTTCGGTCCCTCGTTCTGTGTGCGAGTTGCACTCTGGTCTGCTTCACCTTGAACGCCCCTTGCTTATCCGGCGCCTCAACTGCGCCTCCGGCTGCGGTCTGGCCATCGGCGAGGCGATAATCCATTGCCGCAACAAAAACGGGACACCATTGCTGGTGCCCCGTGCTTTCTTTTCACTTTGCGGGGCCGACGAACTCGCAAAAATTCGCTTCCCATGTTTCGCGCGTTCCGACGGCGAAGCCAACCTGCGGCGTATCGTACAAACGACAACCTGGGCCGGCCATTCTCATCCGCCGCTACCGAACTGCACCCGCAACTTTGCTCTTGGCACCACCATCCGGGTCGTCAGTACTCGTCACAAGAACCTGAGTTGTGAGCATCAACCCGGAGATGGACGCTGCGTGTGACAGAGCACTACGAACAACCTTGGCCGGGTCCAGAATTCCTGATTTCAGCATGTCGGCGTATTCGCCTTTAGCGGCATCGTATCCATTAGCCCCCTTCAACTGACGGACTTCGTCAGCGATGACTGCACCGTCTTCACCACAGTTGCTGGCGATCTGACGAACGGGAGCTTCCAGAGCACGGGCCACAATCTGAACACCAATCGCTTCATCGCCTTCTGCCGCAACTTTTTCGACGCTCGTGATCGCTCGTAACAGGGCCACACCACCGCCAGGCAGAATGCCTTCTTCAACAGCGGCACGAGTTGCATGCAATGCGTCTTCCATGCGAGCCTTCGTCTGCTTCATTTCCGTTTCAGTCGCAGCACCGACTGAAATGACGGCAACGCCACCGGTCAGCTTTGCGAGACGTTCCTGAAACTTTTCGCGGTCGTAGTCACTGTCGGTTTTCTCGATGTGATCACGGATCTGCTGCACTCTGGCTTTGATCCCGTCAACATCACCTGCACCTTCAATGATGGTGGTGCTGTCCTTGCCGACTTCGACCCTGCGAGCCGAACCAAGATGAGACAGTTCAACCGTATCCAGTTTGATCCCCAGATCCTCGGAAATCAAAGTTCCACCGGTCAGCACGGCCATGTCGCCAAGCATTGACTTGCGACGGTCGCCAAAGCCCGGGGCCTTCACGGCACAGACCTTCAAAATGCCTCGCAGCTTATTGATTACCAGTGCTGTCAACGCTTCGCTGTCGACATCTTCAGCAACGATCAACAATTCCTTGCCGGTCTGAGCAACCTTTTCCAACAGAGGTACCAGGTCACGAAGGTTTGAAATCTTCTTTTCAAACAGGAGAATCAGACAGTTCTCCATGATGCACTACATGTCCTCCGCACTGGTCACGAAGTAAGGAGAAATGTAACCCTTGTCAAACTGCATGCCTTCCGCAAAGTCCAACGTGGTTTCGTTGGCTTTGCCTTCTTCGACTGTGATGACGCCGTCACGACCGACTCGTTCCATCGCGTCAGCAATCATGTCCCCGATCGCTCGATCGTTATTGGCAGAGATGGCACCAACCTGAGCAACCTGTTCTTTTGAATCAACAGGCTTGGCCAGTTTCTCAACGCTTGCCAGAGCCGCTTCCACAGCCTTGTCGATGCCCTTGCGGACCACTGTCGGATTAGCACCAAGTGAAATGCTCCGAAGACCTTCCTGGAAGATCGCTCGAGCAAGCACCGTCGCCGTAGTTGTTCCGTCTCCGGCGATGTCGCTGGTTTTGCTGGCCACTTCGTTAAGCAGCTTAGCACCCATGTGCTCGTATGGATCTTCCAGTTCAACTTCTTTGCTGACCGTCACGCCGTCTTTGGTGACGACCGGATTGCCGAAGCTCTTGTCAATTATCACGTTACGACCGGTCGGTCCCATCGTGACGGCAACGGCCTTGGCCAGAGTTTCAATGCCGCCCTGCAGCTTCAAGCGTGCCGGATCGTCGAACAAAAGTTGCTTTGCCACTTTCGAATGCTCCTTTGGGCGGCATGGCCGCCAACAGATATAAGCTTGCACTCAAAGGGGCATTGGCCGCTACGAGTGGTCGCTCTGGATATATTATAAATGCGTGCCAACTGTCCGCGATCAGCCGGCACACACGCCTACAAATGTTTCGCGTACCTACACGACCTTGGCAAGAATGTCGCTCTCGCGAAGAATCTTCACTTCTTCATCGTCGACTTCGATGTCAGTTCCGCCGTACTTGCCAAACAGAACCTTATCGCCGACTTCAACGCTGATAGAAGCCCGCTCTCCACTATCCAGCAGACGTCCTGGCCCCACAGCAACGACTGTCCCACGCTGAGGCTTTTCCTTGGCAGCATCCGGCAGAACGATTCCACCAGCAGTGGTCTCTTCAGCGTCGTCAGCTTTTACGACAACTCGGTCATCAAGAGGATTGATTTTCATATTTCTCTACTCCGTATGAATTCAGATTGTTTGTGTTTGAGTTCTGCCCGAATACTGTTCTGCCTGAGCAATTGCGGCCCAGGCGAGCTGCAGATTGTTGTTCAACGCTGCAGTGCTCACACCGACCTTCCGGAACGACCGAAAAGAGTGTTTTCTGATCGGTCGCTCGCGTCCGCCGGTAGTCGCATCGCTTACATCATGCCGGGCATTCCGCCCATGCCTCCCATGCCAGGCATTCCGCCGCCCATGCCGCCCATCCCAGGCATTCCGCCGCCCATGCCAGGCATTCCACCGCCCATGCCACCATCATGATCATGGTGGTGGTCATCGCCGCCGGCTTCTTCTTCCACTGGCTCTTCGACCACGATGCAATCTGTCGTCAGCAACAGAAACGCAACACTCGTCGCATTTTGCAGAGAGGTTCGGACGACCTTCGTGGGATCAACAACGCCAAAGCTGAGCATGTCGCCATACTTGTTGTTCAGAGCGTCGTAGCCGTAAGCGACCTTCTTTTCCTTTTTCACACGATTGGCGACAACCGCACCGTCGAGGCCGGCGTTGGATGCAATCATGCGGAGTGGCATTTCCAGAACATTGCGAATGAGCTCGGCACCCAAAGCTTCGTCGCCCTTGAGCTTCAGTGCGTCCAGGGCGGAGGCACAACGCAGCAAAGCAACACCGCCGCCGGGAACAATGCCTTCTTCAATGGCAGCTCGGGTTGCGGCCAGAGCGTCATCAACAAGGTCCTTGCGTTCCTTCATTTCGGTTTCGGTAGCGGCGCCAACTTTGATCTGAGCCACTCCGCCAGCCAGCTTGGCCAGTCGTTCCTGCAGTTTTTCGCGATCATATTCGCTTTCGGTGTTTTCGATTTCGCGACGAATCTGTTCGGCACGTCCACTAATGTCACCCTTTTTGCCGCCACCCTCGACAATGACGGTCTTGTCAGCGTCGATGCGGATCGTCTTGGCTTTGCCAAGATCCGACAGCTGGACATTTTCCAGCTTGACGCCCAGGTCTTTGAAGAACGCTTTGCCGCTGGTCAGCACAGCAATGTCTTCCAGCATCGCCTTACGTCGATCGCCGTATCCGGGAGCCTTCACGGCTGCCACTTTGACGATGCCTCGCATCTTGTTGACAACCAGAGTTGCCAACGCTTCGCCTTCAATGTCTTCCGCAATGATCAGCAGCGGAGAACCGTCTTTGGAAATGGCTTCCAAAACAGGAACGAGATCTTTGGCGCTCGAAATCTTCTCTTCGTGAATCAGAATGCGACAGTTTTCAAACACGCATTCCTGATCGTCTTCGCTGGTGATAAAGTGGGGGGACAGGTAACCGCGGTCAAACTGCATCCCTTCAACCAGATTCACTTCGGTTGTGACCTGACGTCCCTCCTCAACAGTGATGACGCCATCTTTGCCGACCTTCAGCAAAGCGTCTGCCAGAATTTCGCCGATTGCCGAATCGTTGTTACCAGCAATGCTGGCAACTCGAGCGATCTGGTCCTTGTCGTTAGCCTTCACAGCCTTGGACATCTTCGTCAGCTGTTCGATGACGGCGTCAACAGCCTTCTGAGCGCCACGGGTCAGGGACATCGCTCCACATCCGGCAGCGATGTACTTCAGCCCATGCTTGTAGATCGCTTCCGCCAGAACAGTTGCGGTGGTTGTTCCGTCACCAGCTACGTCGTTAGTCTTGGAAGCAGCTTCCTTGACCAGCTGAACCGCCACATTTTCAAAGGGGTCTTCTAATTCAATGTCCTCAGCGACGGTCACACCGTCCTTCGTGACCTTGGGAGCTCCCCAGCCCTTATCCAGAACTGCATTTCGTCCGCGAGGTCCCAGCGTACTGGCGACGGCTCGTGAGAGTTTGGAAACGCCGGAAAGCAGCCCTTTGCGAGCCTCTTCATCGAACGTCAGTAACTTAGCCACGGTTTCTCCTCAGTGTTATCTACTTACCACCGATGCGGATGAGCGCATATTAAGTGTCTGTATTGGCAGCAACGTGCCGTGACGGGCGACATCTGCTAACAGCATGCCGAAAGGCCAAGAGGCGACGTAAGTCAGGTTCAATACAGATGTTAACACAACACCACCCAGGCGTGTATGAGTTGCAATTCCTGCTGGACCGTCTTTTTGGCAGGATCCAATAGACACTTTGCGGAAATGACGTGACCGGAAACCGTCATCTGCATAACTGGTGACTGACATTTTCCGAGCTGCTTTGAAACTCGGTCTTCGACGTCCTATTCTGTCCTACGAGTTTGTGCTGGCGTTGCATGTTGTGGCCGCTGGCGGAATTCCGACCAGTCATATCAAAGAGGCAGATTACATGGTGGCGAGCATTTTCCGAATTTCGGCGGCCGTAACCCTGTGTCTCGTGTCGGCGGCGCAAACAGCGACATGCGCCGTGCAGCCCAATTTTGTCGTAATCTTCTGCGACAACCTGGGTTACGGTGACATCGAACCATTTGGCTCAACGATACACCGCACTCCGCACTTGAATCGCATGGCCCGCGAAGGCTGCAGGTTCACTCACTTCTGCGTGACCGCCGGTGTGTGCACGCCTTCCCGGTCATCAATCATGACCGGGTGCTATTCGCAGCGGACAGGAATGCATGATAACCCGCGAGACGGCCAGGTGCTTCGGCCGGTGTCGCCGTACGGCCTGAACCCGGATGAGATTACGATCGCTGAGGTCCTGCAGCGGCGAGGATACGCGACAGGAATTTTCGGTAAGTGGCACCTGGGAGACCAGCCCGACTTCCTTCCGACTCGACAGGGCTTCGACGAATTCTACGGCATTCCGTACAGCGACGACATGACCCGGGATGTTGGTCAGCGACTGGGCGACAGGCTGCAGGGCAAATCATGGCCGGACCTGCCGCTGATGAAGAACGAGAAAGTTGTGGATGCTCCGGTTGATCGAGACATGCTGACAAAACAATGCACAGAAGAGGTCCTGTCATTTATCGAACGGGAAAAGGATGAACCGTTCTTCGTGTATTTTCCTCAGCCTATGCCGGGAAGCACGGCAGCTCCGTTTGCCAGTCCGGCTTTCAAAGGAAAAAGCAGGAACGGTCCGTGGGGCGATTCGATCGAGGAAATCGACTGGTCCACCGGAGAAATTCTGAACAAACTGGTTGCTCTGGGGATCGACGAACGGACGCTTGTGATCTGGTTGTCCAACAACGGTGCACCAATGTCACGGACGGACATCGGCAGTCCGGCGCGAGGAACAAATCGACCACTGCATGGTCGTGGCTATACAACGTCCGAAGGTGCATTTCGGTCTCCGACAATCATGTGGTGGCCGGGACGTGTCAAGCCAGGAACAACATGTACAGAACTGGCCACCACAATGGACCTTTTGCCGACGTTTGCCGCGTTGGCTGAAGTCCCGGTGGCTCATCCAATCGACGGACATGATGTGCGTCGATTGATCTTTGGCAATTCGAATGCACGGTCACCGTACGATGCGTTCTATTACTATTACCGTGACCAATTGCAGGCTGTTCGCAGCGGCCCATGGAAGCTGTTCCTGCCACTTGAGCAGTTTATACGGCATCCTCACTTCAAGGCCGGTGAAAAGGCTGGCACGCTGTTATTCAATGTCGTAACAGATATTGCCAGCACAACGAATGTGGCGGCCGAACATCCCGACGTTGTGCAGCGGCTACTGAAGCTTGCGAATGCGGCACGCAAAGACCTGGGAGACTCCGGCCAGCGTGGTGCCGGACAAAGACAAGCGGGAAGAATCGACGGTCAGCCTCAGGCTCAGGTGTTGAAGTGACTGGGGTCGCAGTGAAGCCCCCGTCCGAAGAAACTCTTTAGCCCCTCCCGGAAAACGAACCACCAGCATCATGCGGCCAACGCCCGAATCGACTGAAGAACTTGACCAGCTGATTTCCGCCCCCAGCCCGGAAGTCATTCGTGCCGTCGAACAGTGTCCGGGCACCTATGCTGTTCTGGGAGCCGGGGGAAAAATGGGCTTCCACACGAGTCTGATGCTGCAGCGTGCTCTGCAGGAACTGGGCCGCAGTGATGCCGTGATGACCGTTTCCCGATTCGGCTCACCAGCCGCGCGACAGCAGTTTGACAATGCCGGTTTTCGCGTTGTTGCGGCCGACCTCAGCGACCCGCAGTCCGTTGCGGATCTGCCTTTGGCCGACAACATCTTCTTCCTTGCGGGCGTTAAGTTCGGCACCGGCAATCAGCCGGATATGCTGCAACGCATGAACGTGGAGATGCCGCAGCTGGTTGCAGAACATTTTCAAGCGGCAAGAATCGTGGCATTGTCGACTGGTTGCGTCTACTCCTTTACCACACCAGAATCGGGCGGCGCGACAGAAGACAGTGAAGTTAATCCGCCCGGTGATTATGCCAGATCATGCAGAGGGCGTGAATCAGCGTTTGAAGCCGCGGCAAAGTCGTTTGGGACGCGTTCATCACTAATCCGACTGAACTACTCCATCGATCTGCGGTACGGCGTCCTGGTTGATGTTGCTCAAAAGGTCCGCGCCTCCCAACCAGTTAACGTGGAAATGGGCTACGCCAACGTCATCTGGCAGGGCGACGCGATCGCTCACGCGATTCAGTCACTGCCTCATGCCAGTGCGCCCCCCTTTGTCGTGAACATTACCGGACCGAATGTAATAAGTGTTCGCGATATCGCGAACAGATTTGCAGACCGCTTTGGTTGCAGGCCGATCGTTGAAGGCCACGAGCAGGCGACGGCATGGCTTAGCAGCGCTGCCAAAGCGCAATCGCTGTTTGGTGAGCCACGTGTATCCCTGCCGCAGATGATTCACTGGATTGCTGACTGGCTGGAACAGGGCGGCGAGACTCTGGGCAAACCGACTCATTTTGAAGTTCGTAGCGGAAGTTACTAAGACATGACAACGTGGAGAGATTCTCTGAATGCGGGTGTGGTGATTCCAGCCTGCCCACTGGCTTTAAACGACAACGGTTCGTGGTCCGAACGACATCAGCGGGCCTTGCTGCGGTATTACGTGGCCGCCGGCGCTGGAGGACTGGCGATTGGCGTGCATACAACGCAGTTCGAGATCCGTAATCCAAAGCACGGACTGTATGAGCCGGTTCTGCGGTCCGCCGCTGAGCTTCTGGACAAGGCACCGCCTGATCGGCCATTCGTTCGAATCGCCGGTATCTGTGGCCGGACACAGCAGGCTGTCGCCGAAGCTCAGACGGCTGCCGATCTGGGCTATCACTGCGGTTTGCTGAACCTCAGCGCGCTGCAGGACGACGATGACGACGCGTTGATCGCACATTGCAAATCGGTTGGTGATGCGATTCCGATCTTTGGCTTTTATCTGCATCCCGGTGCCGGCGGGAGATTGCTGAGTTATCAGTTCTGGCGACGTTTATGTGAACTACCGACACTGACCGCCATCAAAGTCGCAGCATTCAATCGTTATCAGACATGGGATGTCATGCGGGCAGTAATTGAATCGGGGCGAGATGATGTGGCCATGTACACCGGTAACGATGACAACATTATTGCCGACCTGCTGACTCCGTTTGAGTACCAGGGAGTCACTCGTCGTTTTGTCGGTGGCCTGCTGGGACAGTGGGCCGTCTGGACGAAGGCCGCAGTGGAAATGCTGGACGAAATCAGAGCAATCCGTGAGCAATCGTCCATCCCGACGGAATGGCTTTCGAAGAACATGGCGTTAACCGACGCCAACGCCGTAATCTTTGACGCAGGAAACAACTTCGCAGGTTGTATTCCCGGGGTTAACGAGTTGCTCCGCCGACAGGGCCTGTTGCCCTCAACACGGTGCCTTGATCCGGCAGAGGTGCTTTCGCCCGGACAGGTGGAGGAACTTGACCGCGTGTGTTCCGCCTATCAGTTTCTGAGGGACGAGGATTTCGTCGCGGAGAATGTTGCAGAGTGGTTGTCGTAGGCGCAGGACAGAGGCTCGGCCAATCAGAACGATTGGCCGAGCCGACGGTATGGGGAAGTCTCATGGAAGGAGTCGCAATACAAGCGATAAGCGCCAGCAAGTGGGTTTCGAGCGCTGATGAAACACGGTTGCTTGCGCTGCAAGCGTGGATCGAAGACAGCAAAGCCAAATGAGTACTCACCGTCAGAGCCGGTGGCTTACGGTCGAGAATCAATGGAAGGAAACGACACCGACTGTTACACAGGTTCAGGCATTGCCGTGTTGTCACGACATTCCGTATCTCTCGGAAATCCCGTGGCCTCCGGTTCAGACCCCGGCACCACCGGTCGCCGGCGAGAAAGTCCGACGACCATCCCGACAGCAACGACGTTGACCAGCAAGTTTGTTCCGCCGTAGCTGATGAAGGGATGTGGCACACCTTTCGGTGGAACCATCGCAGTCACGACGGCCACGTTCGCCAGCGCCTGCAGCACAATTTGAATCACCAGTGTTGATCCCAGAATCCATTCAAAGGAATCGCGACGCAGCGGGCGCATGACAGCTCGCCCAGTCAGAAAGACGCCCATCCAGACAATGACAACGGCCAGCGTCCCGGACAGTCCCAATTCTTCACCAATAACGGCGAACACAAAATCCGTGTTGGCTTCCGGAAGATAACTCAGTTTCTGCCAGCCTCCGCCAATGCCAGTGCCTTCCAGTCCTCCGGAGCCAAGCGACATCAGTGACTGTCGGATTTGCCACGGTGCCTGGGACAGGTCCTGCCATGCGGCCATGAAACCAGTGATACGTTTCATCTGGTAAGACTTCAGTGCCAGCAACGATACGGCGGCCGGTAACGCCAGAACAGTGCAGCCAATGAAGTATCTCAATGGCCACCCGCCAATAAACAACGCCGTCACGTAGCCGGCAGCAAGGAACACGGTGGCGCCAAGATCCGGTTCTATGACGACTAATGGCAGCACCATCAGCAATGGCAGCAGAGTTCGCGGCAGTGTCCTGAGCGAGAAGCCGGAAGCGGACCGAATATCGATCAGTGTCTTTGCAGCAACGATCGGCATGATAATGCGGCCCAATTCAGAAGGTTGAATCGACAGACCGCTAAGCCGCAGCCACCGTTGTGCTCCGTTGACGCGAGTTCCGATGCCAGGGATCAGTACGGCCACCAGTAACAGAACGAAGGCAATCAGCAATCGGGTCGAGTTCTTTTTGAGGAATGACGCTGGCACCATCGATGCCGCAAATCCGCACACGACCGATATTGCCAGAAACGTCAGGTGGCGATTCAGAAACACGGCCTCCGAACGTCCTGGCGTCGACGTCAGACTGGCACTGTGGACCATCTGAACGCCAACACCAATTAACACGCACACCAGCCCAATAAACAGTCGGCGCATGTCGTCCTGATCGCGAAGTCGGCGACTTAGGGCGGTGTTTATCGATGGTTCAGCCACAATACTCATCGGACAGTTCTGCGCTGCGTGAATCCGGCGTATGATGAATAGGTTCCGCCGCCGTGCGACGCTGAACCATTCCAGCTATACTCTTCGGTATCGGTTGGCCGCACGCTGTTAGAGCAATTTACTTATTGCCGTGAACGATACTGGCTCGTGGGAGTAACGAAACTCCTATTGAAGAACGTTCTTCGCGGCCACAAATCAGCGTGAAACGCTGTCAATCAACGTTCACATCAGTCGAAGTGTCTGTGCCAGACGTACCTGGGCTGACGTTTAGGCAAATAAGGGAATTCTTAATGTCGCGGGCACTGCATAAGACCAGGTCGTTCATGTTTTTCGCGCCACAGCTGGATTTCGTCGTTCAGACAGCAACGAACGCTCGAATTGTGTGCCGGTATGTTTGTGCAGCGATGCTGGCAGCCACGTTTTCATTGAATTCGGCGAACTCTGAAGACTGGTCCACGCTGCAGGGACGGATTATTTTTCCTGGCGATAGTCCCGCTCAGGCCCCGTTGGTGATCACAAGGGACGAAGAAGTCTGCGGAGGACTCGGTCTGCTGGACGAATCGTTGATCGTGAATAAGCAGAATGGCGGATTGCAAAACGTCGTGGTATGGCTTTCGTCGAAGACAGACGTGCCCGTGCACCCGTCTCTGACGGATGTGTCAAAACCGGCCCAACTGGACAACAAGGATTGCCGCTTTGTGCCCAGAATTGTGCCGATCAGGACGGAGCAGGTGCTGCAGTGCACCAGCGCCGACCCGGTCGCCCATAACGTCGCCGTCTACGCTCGACGGAATCAGCCGTTCAGTCTCATTATTCCGAAAGGTGAACCACTCGAGCGAACCTTCCGCCGCGAAGAACTGATGCCCATACGAGTTGACTGTTCGATTCACGCATGGATGCGAGCGTATCTTGTTGTGACGGAACATCCTTATGCGGCGGTGACCGACAAGAACGGACGTTTTAGCATCAAACACGTGCCACAGGGGAAATGGCAGTTTCGATTCTGGCACGAAACTCCGGGATACCTTGACACACTCAACCACGGCACGCAGACCGTCGAACTTACGCGTGGCACCTGGGAACTGAACCTGAACGCAGCAGAACATGATCTCGGCGAACTGACGGTCGATACGCATCAGTTTTCGACGGATCAATAGGCTGGCAAAAGGGTCGGCAGTCCTTTTCGAATAAGTGATGCCTGAGCTGGTTTCGTCTTCTGCCGAAAATGACTCCCGACCCATTGCGTTCCCCCAGGGAAGTGTCCTTGTTTGATTTCGGCCATGCCGAAGACTAATCTGACGCTTCGCCACCCCGGCGATGCTGCATCAGACATTGATGTAAACAACGTAATCATGCGTACCCTGAAGTCTGCAGACTTCAGAGACGTGTGGCCGGACGTCGCGAGATGCTGATGCGCTCGGCGATGTCCTGCCTGGTATGTCGCCTGCCCACCATTCCAAAACCCGGGAGAATAAAGACTGTGAATAAACTCTTGACAGCGGCTGTTGTGCTATCAGGACTCGTCAATCTGGCAGGGTCCGCCAGTGCCGGCAATGAAGTCAAAGAAGCAGCACTGCCCGTCAGTGCCACTCGTGCCTTCGAAAACCTCATTCTTGATCGTCCCATCGTGGTCACTCATGCTGGTGATGGCAGCAATCGCGTGTTTGTGGCCGAGCAGAAAGGCGTACTGCGCGTTTTTCCGAACGACCCGGATGTTGAAGAAGCCGACGTGTTTCTGGATATCGACAAACAGTGTGTTTACAAGGACAACCAGAACGAAGAAGGATTACTTGGTTTTGCGTTCCACCCTAAGTTCAAGGACAACGGGCATTTCTTTCTGTACTACACAACAGCCAGCGCAGACCACACGTCCGTGGTCACACGGTTTACGGTCTCAAAGAACGATCCGAACAAAGCCGACGCGTCGTCGGAAGTCGAAATCATGCGTATTCCGCAGCCGTTCTGGAATCATAACGGTGGTACGATCGCATTTGGCCCCGACGGCTACCTCTACGTGGCACTGGGTGATGGAGGCAGCGGCAACGACCCGACCGGCAACGGTCAGAATCTGACGACACTGCTGGGTTCGATCCTGCGGATCGATGTCGACAGGAAAGCGGCCGGCAAGGCATATGCCATTCCCAAAGACAACCCTTTCATTGGGCACGAGGTGGTCATCAACAAGAACGGGAAGACGGCAAAAGCCCGCCCGGAGATCTACGCGTTCGGACTTCGCAACGTCTGGCGAATGGCGTTCGACAGTGAAACCGGAAAACTGTGGGCCGGAGACGTTGGCCAAAACGTGTGGGAAGAAATCAACATCATCACCAAGGGCGGAAACTATGGCTGGAATATCCGTGAAGCGAAGCATTGGTTTCGTCCGGACGGTAATGACGCACCGCGTGAATCATTGATTGATCCGCTCTGGGAATACCATCACGACGTCGGCAAATCGATCACCGGCGGCAGCGTTTATCGAGGAAAAGCTGTTCCGGAACTCGTTGGCAAGTACGTCTACGCCGATTATGTCACGGGGCTGCTGTGGGCTCTGGAGCACGACGGAACCCGAACCGTGGCCAATTACTCCCTGACCGGAATGGGCGAAAAGCTGCCCGTGATGAGCTTTGGCGAAGACGAAGACGGCGAAGTTTACTTCACCACAACGTTTGGCCAGCTGTACAAGTTCAAATCTGACAAATAGGGACCGGCACAAAAGGTGGAAAAACGTCTCGCAGCAGGTGTGACATTCGGCGTACAGTTCGTTGATGTCACTTCTGCTTGAGAACGTACGCAAATCCTACCGAGAACCCAGCGGCAATCGTCTGCCAGTCCTGGGCATCTCTCACTACGAACTTGCTCAGGGCGAACAGGCGGCGTTGGTGGGTTCCAGCGGTGGCGGAAAAACCACGCTGCTGAACGTGATCTCAGGCATTCTGGCTCCGGATTCCGGTCAGGTCGTCGTAGACGGAAAAGACATTGCTCCGCTGCCGGAAGTCGTTCGCGACCGCTTCCGCGCTGTGAAGATTGGCTTCGTATTTCAGACGTTCAACCTGCTTCCCGCATTCACGGCTCTGGAAAACGTCCTGCTGGGGATGTCATTTTCCGGGCGTGGTGTCGATCGGGCGTTTGCCATTTCGCTGCTGGAACGCGTCGGCCTTGAGAAACGGCTGGACCACACGCCACAACGAATGTCGGTCGGCGAACAACAGCGAGTTTCGGTCGCACGGTCGTTGGCCAACAAGCCGGCACTGCTGCTGGCGGACGAACCCACGGCCAACGTGGACCCGGCCAATCAGGACCTGATTCTGAACCTGATCCGTGATACCTGCAAAGAGAATAACGTGACTTTGCTGATGGTCACCCACGCGGTGGAAGTTGCCAACACTTTTGACCGGCTGGACAAGCTGTCGGACTTCAACGATCCACAGGCTGCCTATCAGGGAGTGGCCTCGTGAATCTGTTTTCCATCGCCTGGAAAAGCGTTAAACAACGAAAAGTCGCCTCCCTGCTGACGGCGCTCAGTGTGGCGCTGGGTGTCATGCTGATGGTCGTTGTCCTGGTCATTGCCGGGGCGGTTGACGGAGCCTTGAACCAACGGTCGATTGCGTACGACCTGATCATCGGAGCCAAGGGCAGTGACCTGCAGCTCGTGCTGAGTTCTGTCTATCGAGTGCAACCGCCGATCGCCAATTTGCCCTACATGTACCTGGAACAGCTGCGAAACGACCGTCGTATCGAGACAGCCATTCCGTTGGCGTTCGGTGACTTTACCAAACCAGAGCACGGTGGCTTTCCGATTGTCGGCACGACCAACGAGTATTTTCTGAACGAATACACGCCCGGTAAAATGTTTGAAGTGGCAGATCAGGAGGGCACGCGTCAGCTGAGCGAACTGTATGATGCGGTCATCGGCTCTCAGGTTGCGTATCGTAATGACTGGAAGGTCGGAGACCAGTTCTCGATTGTCCACGGCAGCGCTGACAGCGAAGAGTCTCACGACGAGTTGTTTACCATTGTTTCCGTGCTTCGGCAGACAGGGACCCCCAACGACCGCAGCGTCTTCCTGAACCTGGAAGCGGTCTACATTCTGGACGGACACCAGAAACCGATTGATGAGGTCGAGACCCGACTGCAGGACTTCTACGGCAACGACCCGGAACGACTCAACATTACTTTGGGACAAATGGAGGAACTAAAGAAGAGACGAGCAAAGGGGCAGGAAATCGGTGACGAATCGATGGGGTACGGCCTCGATACGCCCGACGCGATGAAGGAAATCACAGCCGTTTATGTGAAGACTCGGGAAGTTTTTGATGCGATCAGTCTGCAGTCGCAGTTAAAAAACGGCTCCAAAGCCATGGCCGTCAATCCGATTCGCCCGATCAAACGACTGATGACCAGTTTTGTTGGTCCTATCATGAGCGCTCTGATGGTGTTGACGGGGATGATCATCGTCGTCTCCGGCATCAGCATCTTTGTGAGCATATACAACAGCATGTCCGATCGAAAACGCGAAATCGGCATCATGCGAGCTCTGGGAGCGCGCCGCAGCAGCGTATTTTCCATCATTCTGGCCGAATCCACAGTGCTGTGCGTCGGAGGCGGACTGATGGGCTGGCTGATTGGCCACGGACTTTCCGTCGCGTTCGCACCATACGTCAGTGCCGAATCCGGTCTTCTGTTGGATGGCTGGGCTCTGAATCCCATGGAGTTTGTGCTGTTTCCTGTGCTGCTGGTACTCGGAGCACTGGTCGGCTTTCTGCCGGCCATGACGGCCTACCGCACCAATGTTGCGGACGCGTTGACAAGTTGATGAGACGCCCGGCAATTCGCCGATCCTGAAACGCATTCCCTGTGTCTGTTTGGTGTGGTCCGTCGTCCTGTTAGAATCGGTCCACACCGCTCATCAAAGAGATCTTTCTCGCGACCGGAAAATTCAGGTCCCCCGTAGCGACCAACGGGAGCGGTCCATTTGTTTCCGAGCGTCAGCTCGCATCGGCTCGCGGGCCGCCCCGCGTCAGTATGGATTCAAATTTGTGAACAAAGCTCGAGTTCGAAAAATCACCGTTCCTGCATTCGTCAGCGCCGCCAGCGAAGGGTTGTCGATGGTGACCGCCTACGATCACATGTGGGCGGGGATCATGGACGAAGCGGGGGTGGACAGCATCCTGGTTGGCGACAGTCTGAGCATGGTGGTGCAGGGAAATTCGACGACGTTGCCCGTGACTGTCGATCAGATGATCTACCACGGCGAAATGGTGGTTCGGGCCGTGAAACGAGCATTAGTCATCATCGACATGCCGTTCATGTCATACCAGGTCAGTCCTGAAGAAGCTGTCCGCAACGCCGGGCGCATCATCAAAGAAACGGGGGCCGACGCCGTCAAACTGGAAGGCGGCAGAATTCAGAGCGAAACGATCCATTCCATCATGAGAGCCGATATTCCGGTCATGGCTCATGTTGGCATGAGACCGCAGGCCGTCAGGCAGCTTGGTGGCATGGGCAAGATTCAGAGAAACGCAGAGCAACTGCTGGACGATGCTCTTGCCGCGGAAGACGCAGGGGCTTTCGGAGTGCTGCTGGAACTTGTGCCTGCTGACATCGCCCAACGGGTAACAGAAGCACTGTCGATTCCAACCATCGGCATTGGAGCAGGACCACACTGTAGTGGACAGGTTCTTGTTGGGCCGGACATGCTGGGACTTACGCCGTCGTTCAAGCCAAAGTTCCTCAAGCATTTCGCAGACCTGCGAACTCAGGCAGTTGCAGCCGTTCAGAATTATGTCAGCGAAGTCAAGTCGGGAGAATTTCCATCGCAGGAACACAGCCACTAACTGGCCCGTGCCAGGTGATTCGCTTGTTGTGTGCTCCCGTCAACCGATGCGTAGCGGAGCGATCCACGCAACTTGATTCCTCGCTTACGCTTCTGATTGGGATTAAGAGGAACATGGCGCTGTCCAGCTAAGGATACATCAAACAGGCGACAAAGCTGTCTTCACAACTCCGGTGACAAAAATGCGTTTCCTTCATTGCTCCGTTTCGGCAACGATCGTGCTCTCGTTCATGGGCTGTTCCGGGGAATCAAGAACCGAGCCGGTGCGCGGCACAGTCATGTTTTCCGATGGCAAGCCACTGACAGAAGGTACGGTTGAGTTCGAGTTGATCGGAACGCAGAATCCCGTGACAGCGTCCGGAGAGATCCAGGCGGACGGGTCGTTTGAACTCGGTACATTCGCGCCCCAGGATGGCGCAATTCCTGGAAAACACCATGTCGCAGTCGTGTCAGACTACAGAATTGGCACCGAACAGGAACGACCGGGGCTTGTTCCGGCCCCGCTACTCGATCCCCGCTACCGTGAGTTCAGGACCTCCGGATTGGAATTCGAGGTCAAACCCGGCGAGAACGTGTACAATATTCAAGTTGAGCACGCGAAGAAGAAGAAGAAGAAGAACGGAAAATAGATCAGTTTTCAAAAAGTGCGGTCGTGCGGCTCGTGGGAAAGTGACTCTTGCAGGTGGAGCGACGTTCGCCGCAGCCACAAGTCAGCGTAACACGCTGCAGCGTTTCTGCTTAATTTTGGTTGCGCCCATTCTATATGAGGTAGACGATGCCTGAGCCGTCCGAACCATCGCCTGACAACGTTAGTCCGACAGAGCAGGCCTCATCTGCGGCGAACACGCCCGGCAGCAATGTCGATCAACCTGCATCGAAAATAGTCGACGTTGCCGGCCACGTTCCGCGACTGAGGTTCTTCGGACTTCGCTCCGAGATTCCGCGCTGGCTGATGATCACTGCGGGATGTCTCAGCGTCACACTCTGCGCAGTGCTGTGGTGGTGGACGACTCTCGGAGGTGGTGAAGAACGGATTCTTGGACACAATCAACTACCCTCAGTCGCCGAGACCTGGGAACGTTTGCCGGAAGTCCTGGATTCGAAGAGTCCGGAACGACACATCTGGGACAACACTGTTGTTTCGCTCAAACGAGTAGTGATTGGCTTTTCTCTGGCGTTGCTTGTTGGGATCCCAATTGGTATCGCTGCCGGCTGCTTTCCGCTCATCGGCAGTTTCTTCGCGCCGCTTGTCCTGTTCGGTCGCAACATTCCGATTGCTGCGCTGATTCCGCTGGTGCTGGCGTTGTTCGGCACGGACGAAATGCAGAAATACATGTTCATCTTTATCGCGTGTGTCGCCTTTATCATCGCCGACACAATTGACGCCGTCAGCGAAGTCGCTCAGCGTTACGTGGAAACTGCATTGACACTGGGAGCCTCGCGACTGCAGATCGTCTTCAAGGTCCTGGTGCCGCTGGCCATGCCGATGGTGTTCAACTCATTGCGAGTGTTGTTCGGCCTGGCATTTGGCTACATCATGCTGGTGGAGTTTATGCACGAAGGCGAGGGCGCCGGAGGATTGGGATTTCTGCTGAACATCGCTCGCCGTCGCAGCATGACGGAATACACGATGATCATCATTCTGACGATTCCGCTGGTCGCTTACGTGATCGATCAGCTTCTGTACGTTGCTCAGTGCTGGCTATTCCGCTGGAAGTACGGCAAAGAAGCTGAACGCAGCGCAGCATTTCGCCTGTCTCGCTGGGTGCTCAGACTATTCTGGCGACGT
Organism: Fuerstiella sp.; assembly: GCA_024230215.1. Taxonomy (GTDB): domain Bacteria; phylum Planctomycetota; class Planctomycetia; order Planctomycetales; family Planctomycetaceae; genus Fuerstiella. Next base: position 135,961 of record JAAERP010000500.1, read on the forward strand.
GCACCGGCAGCACTCGCCGTTAATACGGAGTAGACCGCCAACTGCCAGAATCAACAGAGCATTACGCTGTCTTGTGGCCGCCGGCGACGCCAGGATGCGATCATCCGGAAATCACTGTCACCCTGTGTATCAGTTGAAGTGATGGCGGCTAACGAGTGTGCCGTTTCTGCCTGAGTATCATCAATATTTGGAAACACGCCGGTCCTCGCTCCCAAACTCCGGCCTGGGAGCAAGAGTACAAAGGACGTTCCATACTCCATACATCTTAGCAGCGACCAGCGGAAGCGGACCACCGCATTCCGGGCGTCAGTCCGCGTCGGCTGCAGGCCTCCCCGCATTCCGACCGTCAGTCCGCGGCGGCTACGGGCCTCCCCGCCGGTCCGGGCATCAGTCCGCGTCGGCTGCGGGCCGCCCCGCATTCCGGGCGTCAGCCCGCGTCGGCCGCGGGCCGCCCCGCATTCCGGGCGTCAGTCCGCGTCGGCTGCGGGCCGCCCCGCATTCCGGGCGTCAGCCCGCGTCGGCCGCGGGCCGCCCCGCATTCCGGGCGTCAGTCCGCGTCGGCTGCGGGCCGCCGCGCATTCCGGGCGTCAGCCCGCGTCGGCTGCGGGCCGCCTCGCCCGTCCCGCATTAGATTGTTGTGGAGACGAAGCCGCCGTCTACAACGATGTTCTGGCCCGTGACGAAACTGGATGCTTTTCGAGAGGCCAGCCACACGACTGCGCCGGCGAGTTCTTCGGGCGTGCCAAACCGTGCCATGGGCGTGTGGCCGATGATCTGGCCGCCTCGTTCGGTGTAGCTTCCGTCTTCGTTAAAGAGCAAGGCCTTATTCTGTTCGGCCGGGAAGAATCCAGGGCTGATAGCGTTCACACGAACACCCTTCGTAGCCCATTCGCGAGCAAGAAACTGCGTCAGATTAAGGACAGCCGCCTTTGCCGCGGAATAGGCGACCACGCGAGACAGGGGGATCATTCCAGCCATTGATGCAATATTGATCACGCTGCCATTTCCTTTGGCCAGCATGGTTTCACCGAAAACCTGAGATGGCAATAAAGAACCGCCCACCAGATTCAAGTCGAAGACGTCGTTCCACGCCTCTTTTGGCAGCTTGCAGAAGTCGCTGCCGGGAGGCAGCGTCGCTTCCGGTCGATTGCCACCGGCAGCACTGACCAGCACGCTGACCGGCCCCAGTTTTTTGTTGATGGCATCTCGAGCAGCCGTCAAAGATGCGGCGTCAAGAGCATCAGCCGTATGAAACATAGCAGTACCGCCAGCTTCTTCGATCTGCCGTACCCTCGCTGCACCACGTTCCTCGCTACGACCCAGCACAGCGACTTTGGCACCAGCTGCCGACAGCGCATCGGCCATGGCCCCACCCAGCGTACCTGTGCCGCCAATTACGACAGCCACATCATTGCTTAAATCAAACAGATCGTTGCTCATGGTTCTCACAGACTTTTAACTTCAGAATGGACTGGCAAGGCGCCCTGCCTACCGCTGGTCAGCCCCCAAACACGATTGCGTGGGACCAGGCAGTCTAATGACTGCACCTGCGAAATGAAATGATCCGTCTCCTGTCTGCGCCTGGAATGCGGCCATGGCACAAGGTGAAACCCAGAGGGTGGCGCGTGGTTGGAGCGAGAAACGACTTACGGGAACTATGCCCGTTCAACTGCAAGCGCAACAACGAATCCGGACGCCGATTTAGCAACGTTTAGCCCGCTGCCGTTGGTCGCCATGGCATGCCAAAACGCAACCTCGTCTTCCCGAATGCCTCTACAGCGCGGCCAGAATCTTCTGGCAGGCCTGAGATTTGTTCAATGCATAGAAGTGAATTCCCGGCACTCCGTTTGAACGCAATTCGTTGCACTGAGCAATCGCGTATTCCACGCCGATTTCGAACTGGGCCTTCCTGTCGTTCTGAACGGCCTCCAGTTTCGCCGCCAGGTCTTTCGGAAAGACTGTACCACACATCGCGGTGATGCGTTTGATCCTGGCGAAGTCAGTGATCGGCATAATGCCAGGCACGATCGGTAAGCTGATGCCTAACTTCTCACAGCTATCACGAAAAGTGAAGAAGTTAGTGTTGTCGAAGAACAGTTGAGTAAACACGGCGTCGGCACCTGCGTCGACCTTTCGTTTCAGGTTCTGCAGATCGACCTCAAGGCTGGCCGCTTCCGTATGTTTCTCAGGGTAGCCGGCAACTCCGATGCCAAAGTTGCCCGTGTGCTGGCGAATCAGCTCCACCAATTCATTGGCATAACTAAGACCGCCAGCAACAGCCTCAAAGTTATCCTGACCTTCGGGTGAGTCGCCTCGCAACGCCATGACATTCTGGACGCCGGCTGCCTCGGCTTCGTTCAGCCAGTGGTTTAACTCTTCGCGCGTCGACCCGACACATGTGAAGTGGGCGACTGCCGGACGATCAAAGTCCTCCTGAATCTCCCGGCACCAACTGAGTGTGCGATCACGTGTCGAGCCGCCGGCGCCGTAGGTACACGACATGAAGGCGGGCTTATATTCGGCCAGTGTCCGCATATGGCGACGCAGTGCATCGTCTCCCTCGGGCGTCCTGGGTGGAAAGATCTCAATGGAGACAGCAAATGGCTGAGAGGCAAAGACGTCTGGTAGGCGCATAGGGAAATCTGTTCAAGTGGATCCGACGGCGTTACGGGCACGTGCTTGAAAGAACGTGTGCCCCGCAGATGGTAGCGACAGATGGCCCCATGTCACCAGCCTGAATCTGCAGACTTACCAAAGGTAATACAATGCCCGAAAGCCCTTGCGGGGCCGACGATTTCCTGAAAAATTCAGAGGAATCCGCTTGCACTGCGGATAAGGGTGGTGTTCCCTTATGATCCCGCGGACTGCTTGCCATTCGTGGTTCGCCAGCAGGGCATAGAGCCAACGCTGCGGACCTTCATTAACCAATACGGCCGAACTGAACTTTGAATCTCGCGCCAAGAGCATCTGATGGCTATTGAATTTCATTGCCCCTACTGTACCGCCGTAATCCGGGTCCCCGACGCTTTTGCGGGAAAATCCGGTAGCTGTCCGAAATGCGCGACAAAGCTGCGGGTCCCCAAGGTCGGTCCGGCGGCAGGTCAGTCAGCCGAACAACCAGCGGCCGATCGATCTCATCAAACCGCAGCGGCTCCGGTATCGGAACGCGATCTTCCGTCGATCGAAGACAGTCTTTCCGCGACACCCGCCTCAGTCGACGATCCGGGAGTGTCCGATATTCCGATTCTAAACACAGGCAGCCGTCGCTCCGTGACTCGGTCATTGCGAAAAAAAAACCGACGCCGGAAATCGCAGCGAATGTACGCAATCGCAATCCCGTTGGTATGCTGCCTGTTGCTCTTTGGTGTTCTTGGCATGCTGTTCTGGGTAACGGAACCGGAGTTGAAGGGAACGTTGATCGGGACTGCCGCGGGCAAAATCGAGATTCCGAACGCCACGGTATCTCTGGCAGAATTGGGCCTGAGCGAAGAGGAAAAGGAACAGGTACGAAGTGCTTTTGAGAATGCGCCTGAAGCGTTCATAAGCACTCAGATGACGTGTCGAGTGCGACTTGACGCGGCAGGGCTGGTGACGGAAATCCGGGCTGGCGAAGGTTTTTCCTGGTTCATGGTAAATCCGGCAAGCAATCTCCATCTTGCCGAGTGGATCAAGAGCCAGAGGATAGTAATCAATTCGCAACGACTGCTATCGCTCGCGAAGAACGGTGCCGATCTGTGTCGCGATAAAGTGGCCAAAGCTGCGGGAAGTCCAGTGGTCTTTGACGCGCAACGCTTTCGGGACGGGTTCGGGCTGAACTCTCACGTAAACGCGTTTGGATACGTCGTCGAAGCAGCGACGGAGCAGCGGCGTGCACCATGTGTTCACGAAGATGCCAATGGCACGCTGTACTTCGCACTCCCCGAAGACACAACGATGTTTACTCTGCGAGGCCGACAGATTGAGGGACACGCTCCCCTGTTTCCCGGTGAGTATTCGGTGAGTATCTCGGCGAAAGCAGCTGTGCCGAACATGCCATCGATGCAGGTCTCCGAAAGTGACACAGCGAATGTGGATACCGATGCTGCGAATGATGAATCTGAGGACATGACTGAAACAAACGCCGGCGAGAGTGAAAAGACGGAACCGGCGCCCGAAGACATGGACTGAGATGACTGCAGTTCTATCGATTGACTTCTGCAAATGCCGGCGGAAAGCCTGCACTTCAAAACGGTCTCGAGGACCAGCATGCTTAACAAACAGCTACGTGTGCTGCTGATCGCAGCGAGCCTGACAGGGTGCGGTTCCGGCGGGAAGACCGAGTCCAGCCCCCAAACGCTGTCTGCCACCGTTGAATCACCAGAACAACCTGTCACGACACTGGTTGTTTCTCCTGCCGGCAAACAGGTTCCATCGATCCTGTCGTGGGAAAGCGTAGAATCGCTGCCGGAACAGATTGCCGTGTTTGATCATGTATTCTGGGAACCGGACGACACTCGAAGTCTGCGTGAGATCCTTCGAACGACCGATACTGTTCACAACAGAAGTGTGCTGGAAATTGGAACGGGTACCGGAATCGTTTCATTGTGTTGTTTGCAGGCGGGCGCAAACAAAATCGTCGCCACGGACATCAACCCGTGGGCCGTCAGAAACGCCGCCTATAACGCCGAAGTGCTGAATTTCGCCCACCAAATGGAGGTGCGGATGGTGGCTCAGAACAGGCCGCTGGCGTGGTCCGTCATTGGCCAGAAAGAGCGATTCGACGTTATCCTCTCCAATCCGCCCTGGGAACTGGGCAACACGACACGAGTCGAAGATTTCGCCTTGTACGACCCTGATTTCCGGCTGATGGAATCGTTCGTGGAGGGTCTTCCGGAACACCTGAACTCTGACGGACGGGCGTTTCTGGCTTATGGCTGCGTTACTGCGATTCGGCGGCTTCAAACTCTGTTAAGAAACAACAGCCTGCCCTTCCGCGTGCTGGACGATCGTTCACTGGACGACCTGCCGGAGACATTCCTGCCGGGCATGCTGATTGAAATCCGGCTGCACGACGACTTTGATTCGCCGTGATGTGTTGCGAAGGGGTGCGAAACACAGCCTTGCCCTGAGCGGCGACCCGCCGTAGGATAATTGCGGAGGATTACCATGCTTGACAATGGACAAACTGACATCGAAGCCTTGGAGAATTTATTCCCGCCCGCGTCAGGTGTTGCGTTCTCTGACGCGCGCAGTAACGTGCTCGCCTCGGGGCAAAGTGTCCTGCAGTCCGAAGATGGTGTGATTTACGAGGTGGCTCCGGACGGTAGCCGCAAGGAAGTGAAGAAGATCGACCCTCCTGTGAATGTCGTCTCCGGCCAACGGATCAAACTGCTGTGAGGGACGTGATTCCCCGTGTGCGGATGTTCGCCGGACCAAACGGTTCCGGTAAGAGCACACTGAAGAATGTTCTGGACAAAAAACTGTTAGGCGTCTATCTGAATCCAGACGAAATCGAGGAAAGTGTCCGTGCAGAACGTTTTCTGAACTTCTCGGATTATGGCCTGACAGTCGTTGCGCATGATGTGTTGCCGTTTTTCCAGAACTCCACACTGCTGAAGTCCCATGGTCTCGATAGCGACATGCAGCTGCTGCGTCTGGACGGAAACCGCCTGCTGGTTTCCGAAATCCGTTTGAATTCCTACTTTGCGTCAGTGGCGGCCGACTTTCTGCGTCAAGAGCTGTTGGATGCAGGAAGGTCGTTCACGTTTGAAACAGTGATGTCGCACCCAGGGAAAGTGCAGTTCCTTGCGACTGCTCGGAAAGCGGGGTTTCGAACCTATCTGTACTACGTCGCCACGGACGACCCAACGATCAACATTTCTCGCGTCCAGAATCGCGTGGCCCTGGGTGGTCACGACGTGCCAGAGAACAAGATAGAAAGCCGGTACTTTCGGTCGTTGAATCTGCTGATGGACGCGATTCGCGAAACTAATCGGGCCTACGTTTTCGACAACTCCGGCGACAGCGGCCCTGCAAACAAGACATGGCTGGCTGAGATCACAGACGGTAAGCTACTGGAACTGCGTGTTGACCGCATCCCCGCGTGGTTCAAGAAGTACGTCCTGGATAAGGCACGTGCCCCTTCCCAATCAACAAAGTCGTCACCGGAATGATTAATGGTTGATCATATTGATGAATTTGAATCGATGTTTCGCCGCGCAGAACGGGACTTGTTCTGCTATGTGGAGATTCCGCTGACTTCGGTGGTTGTCGTTTCTGATGGCGGAACCGAGCAGGCCAACGCAACCATTGCTGCCACAAAGAAATTCGTACCGAGACTTGGGTCTGTCGAAGACTGGCGGATCATTACGGCCGATCAGTTTCGTACCGTGGCGGAACTGCTGGAGGTGCTGGATCAGCAGCAGACAGATCTGATCGTGACTCATCGGCATCTGCATGAAAAATCCTTTGTGCCGCAGCATAGCCTGGGTGTCCATCTTGACGTCCTGACTCAGACAACGTCGATTCCGGTATTCGTCCTTCCGGGGTCCGCAGCCAATCCTGGTTCCGTCGCGGATCGCATCTGTGATCGTGTGATGGTCGTGGCTGACCACATCACCGGCGATCACCGCCTCATCAACTACGGAGTCCGAATGTGTCGAGAAGGGGGTACGGTCTGGTTGTGTCATGTTGAGGACAACGTCGTCTTTGAACGGTATATGCAGGTGATAGAACGCATTCCGGAGATCGATTCCGATGATGCACGAATACTCATCGAAAATCAGTTACTCAAGGACGCTCAGGAGTTCATCGATGGGTGTTCAGAAGTTATCCATGACGAGGGTCCGAACATAAACGTCAACAGCGTTGTTACAAGGGGACATCATCTGCGGGATTACCGGAGACTGATCGAGGACCATGACGTGGACCTGCTGGTTCTGAATACAAAAGACGACGACCAGTTGGCCATGCACGGCCGCGCGTACTCACTCAGTGTCGAATTGACAGATGTTTCGATGCTGCTTCTGTAAGGTTTCTTTCGATCTGTCCAGTTCTCCAGTGAGAACCGTCCAACACATTTCGGGCGTCAGCCCGCATCGGCTTGCGGGCCGCCCCGCACTGAAATTCTGACATGTTGCAACATACAGCAAATCTAATCGATGTTGTTCCGGGAATGCTGGTCCTGGCCGTCGACGAAGTCGCTCACAGTGTTCCCGGCTGGGTGACCGTATTATTCGGCTTCATTCTTTTCGCCATGATCGCCGCCCTGGCTCTGGAAGAGAAGATTCACGCAAAAAAATCGATCATCGTCGGCGCCTTCGCCGGGCTGTGTCTGATACTGGCCACCGTTCTTAAACTACTGGTCTTTGGACCGGTCGAACTGCCGGGGCCCGAGCCCCACGACTTCATCAACCTGCCCGTCTACATCCCGTCAATTGACTGGGGCGTAATCACAATCATTCTCGGGGCAAGTCTGTTTGTGGAAGTTACCAGTCGATCCGGCGTCTTTACATGGATGGCCATCTCTTTGACTCGCAAATCCGGCGGCGACCCATGGCGGTTGCTGATATTCTACGGTCTGCTGACGGTGTTGTTTTCTGCTGTGCTGAACAACGTGACGGCCATGATCATCATTGGTTCACTGACCACAGTTTCGCTGAAGAAACTCCACCGGTCCGAACTGATGCTCGGTTTCCTGCTGACAGAGGGCTTGCTGACAAACGTTGGCGGTCTGCTGACACTGATCAGCAGTGTTCCCAATATTATCGTGGGCAAGGCGGCCGGCATCAGCTTTGGAAAATTCTTCATCGTTGCCGCGCCGTACGTTGCGGTGTCAACAATCGTCACATTGCTGATGGCAAAAAAGATCTTCGGGATAAAGGCTCTGACATCGGACGAAGACAAAGCCGAAGCGAAGCGAATGGTGGACAGTTTTGACCCGTCGGAAAGCATCCCCAGTCAGCGGTTCTTCTGGTTCTCGGTGGTCTCGCTGGGAGCTTTCATTCTGTGTCTGGCCGGCCAGTCTGCTCTGCCGTTTGGACTGGATAAACTTGAAATGGGATTCGTGGCTCTGTTCTTCGCCGGTGTCGTATTGATCGCCTATAAGAACGAAGTGGACAAATTCTATTCGGCCGTCGACTGGGATTTACTCGCGTTCTTCGCGGCCTTGTTCGTGGTCATTCACGTGATGGAGCATGCCCTGGTTCTGGACGTCATCGGCCGGGGTATTGCCACTCTGCTGACTCTTCCGAGGCCCGTGGACTCAACTGTGCTGCTGGTCAGTTCCGCCGTCGCCAGTTCTGTCACTGACAATATACCCCTGGCCGCAATGCTGGCACAGATTCTTGGGGGACTTGGGACAGACGCAGCGTCTCCGTATTGGTGGTGCGTCATTTTCGGTGCCAATCTGGGCGGCAACATTACGCCCATCGGCAGCGCGTCCACTGTCGTGGCAATGACCATCATACAGCGACAGAAACTCGGCCTCACGTTTATCGGCTTCGTGAAAGCCGCTGTTCCTTTTGCCGTCGTGCAGATTATCCTCGCCGTCGTTTACGTTCTGATCGCCGTGTAACGCTTGAAAGTTGATTGTCCATGTTGCCCGGACCGGACCAGATTCGCAGCGTCCTCAGCGACTTCCTGACAGACTCGGCGCAGTGTGAAGCCGCGTTGCGTGGGTTGATGCAGCTTACAGAAACGGCCACGATCGAAGGTGCCGACGTTGACATCGGGCGAGCGTCGCGGTGCGGATTCCCGGAAGTTGTCTTCGGCGAGGGCAAGCCGGCTGAACTGATCGTCGAAATCCTGAAACGACAGCATGCAGCCGGGCAACGCGGCCTCGTCACGCGGATTTCACAGCAGCAGGCTGAACTAATCAAAGCCACGTTTCCGGGTGCCCGACATAACCCCGTAGCTCGCACATCAGTCGTTCCTGCTGCCTCCGATACAAACGAGGACACAGACGCAGCCACAACAAACAGCGAACCGCTGGTGGCAGTGGTTAGCGCCGGCAGTTGCGATACCGCAGTGGCACAGGAAGCGATGGAAACACTGCGATGGATGAATGTGGCCTGCACTCTGATTGAGGACGTGGGTGTTGCCGGACCACAGCGATTGCAGAAACATGTTTCATTGCTGCAAAACGTGCGTGCCATCGTCTGCGTCGCTGGCATGGAAGCGGCTTTGCCTTCCGTTGTCGGGGGTCTTGTGGGTTGTCCGGTCATCGGCGTCCCCACTTCAGTAGGATACGGAGCTTCGTTTGGAGGACTAACCGCCATGCTCTCAATGCTGACCTGCTGCGCATCGAACGTCGTGACCGTCAATATCGATGCCGGGTTTCGAGGCGGCTACGTTGCAGGCATGATTGCGACGGGCGCCGGTACGGGGCGAATTGCAGAAACCTCGGAGGCGACATTGAATGGTTGACGTTCATTCTGCAGGACAACGTTCGTTCAATATGTCGCGAATCCAGGGCAAGGATACGAAGCCGGAACTGATTGTCCGATCGCTCGTTCACCAGATGGGCTGCCGTTTTCGACTGCACCGTAAGGATCTGCCCGGTAAGCCGGATCTGGTTTTGCCCCGCCACGGGAAAATCATATTTGTCCACGGTTGTTTCTGGCACATGCACCGATGTCGTTATGGCCGAGTAAAACCGAAGACAAATGCCGAATTCTGGCAGTCCAAACGCACGGCAAACGTGGATCGAGATCGTCGCAATCTCAGAATGCTGCGGCGTGACGGCTGGCAGACACTTGTCATCTGGGAGTGCTGGACACGCGAACCGGAATCAAAGGTCATCCCACGTCTGGAAGCGTTTCTGGCAGACAAATCTACGTCCGAGTAATGACTTCGTGCAGATTCAGGACAACTCGAGCCACCGCCGTCCACGCAGCAAGTTCGGCAGGGGTGATGTTGGACGGGGCTGCAGACTGCCCCACACTGATCAACTGGTGTGCCTGCTTCGGGGCGGCCGCGAACTGCTGCTGCTGTTTCTCCAGCAAGGCCTTCAAGACGTCGGTCTCCTCAGCATTGGCATCGCGAGACAGGCAACGGCGAAACACGAACTGAAGCCTGGTCTCCGTGGACGGTCCTCCCTCGGAGATGGTCATCGCGGCCAGGGTTCGAGCGGCCTCCACGAAACTCGGATCGTTCAACAGCACCAGCGCCTGCAGACTATTGTTGCTGCGTGGCCGTTCGACCGTGCATTCCTCGCGGGTGGGAGCGTCAAAGGACCGCATCGCCGGATGTAGAAATGTGCGACACCAATAGGTGTACAGACCGCGACGATATTGATTATCGCCGTGGTCGTGCTGCCACTTGCGTGTTGGAAAATTCAGATGAGCCCAGTATCCTGCCGGCTGATAAGGTTTTGCACTGCGGCCGCCGACCTTGTCGACCAGCAGACCCGACACCGCCAATGCGTTGTCGCGAATAAATTCCGCGTCCAGGCGATATCGTGACTGATACGCCAACCAGTCGTTGAATGGGTCAGTTTCCCGCAGTTCCGGAGTCACGGCCGACGTCCGTCGGTAAGCGTCAGACGATACAATCAGCCGAATAACATGCTGAATGTTCCATCCGCTTTCACGAAATTCAACCGCCAGCCAGTCAAGCAACTCCGGATGAGTCGGCCAGCTGCCCTGCGAACCAAAATCGTCTGCTGTCCTGACGATGCCCTTGCCAAAGAACTGCTGCCACAGCCGATTCACGAACACTCGCGCGACCAGTGGGTTCTCCCTGTCGACGAGCCACTGTGCCAGATCCAGTCGTGTGGCTCGACGTTCAACGGAAAGTTGCTCCAGAAAATGGGGAACCTGCGGGCTGGCGACAAGGCCGCTGTCGTCCATCCAGTTGCCCCTCGCCAGAATTCGGATTTCGCGCGGCGTCTGGGTGCGAGTGATCAGCGTTTCAGGGATCTGCTTCTCCAACGTCTCCCGAGCTTTCTTTGCCTGAATCAACTGTCCGCGAGCGTCTGCCAGCAAAGGAGCGATACTGCGGTAATACACGGCCATCGCCGTCTTCTGCTCATCCGAAACATCAGGCCATGCCTCCAGTATCGCGACATGCTGAGTGGCCAGGCCAAAAGCGTTGTCCTTCAGCCCTGCCTGCAGGTTCAGTGCCCATGCCTGCATCGCGGCCTCAATCTCGGGCGTCTGGGTCATCACCCGGTTTTGCAGTTCGGTAATCTGTGCATCCAGATTCACCCTGGCTTCCTTCTGCTGCCGCGATGGCATCTGTACCTGTGGCTGCACACCGACTGCAACGTCCTGAATGTCGGCAAAGAACGCAGCGAAATGATAAAAATCGCTGAGAGAATAGGGGTCGAACTTGTGTTCGTGGCATTCACAGCAGCTCATCGTCGCTCCCAGCCAGACGGTGGAAGCATTTCTCACTCGGTCGGCCGAATATTTGGCAAGATACTCTTTGGGTTGCGCCCCACCTTCCCGCGTTGTCATCAGTAGTCGGTTATAACCGGATGCGATTCGCTGTTCGTCGGTCGCATTGGGCAGCAGGTCGCCAGCCAGCTGCTCCGTCGTAAACTGGTCAAACGGCATGTTGCGATGAAACGCGTCAATCACGTAATCACGGTACATCCAGACATCACGATGATTATCACCGTGAATGCCGTTGGTGTCTGCGTAACGCACAAGATCCAGCCACGACCCTGTCATGCGTTCTGCGTAGTGATGCGATGACAACAATTCGGTAACGTAGGCAGCCTGTTTTTTTGCAGACATATCAGCATTAAACCGAGCGACCTAGTCCGCTGTTGGTGGCAAGCCGGTCAGGTCGAATGACAATCGTCGCGCGAGGGTGGTGCCATCCGCCGGGCCCAGCGGATGCAGTCCTTTTCGATTGAGTGTTTCCTGCAGAAACCGATCAACTTCATTGGCCGTGCCGCTGACTTCGCTGTTCGGCACTTCCGGTCTGGTCGGAGGAATATACGACCAGTGTCCCTTCCATGATGCTCCAGCTTTGACCCAGTGTCTGATGACCAGCTTCTGTTTCTCGGTCAACGTCTTTCCCGAATCCGGCGGCGGCATCATCACATCAGGATCCGTTGACATGATGCGTTTCAGTAAATCGCTGCTGTCCGCCGACTTTGCGTCGACAATCGTAACACCGTCCACAGTGCGGAACAGCCCTTCCTTCTGATCAAGCCGCAGGCCCGACTGACGTTGTCCGGAATCCGGACCGTGGCAGGCGAAACAGGCATCAGAAAGCAGGGGACGAACGTCGCGATTGAAGTCAACGTCTGCGGCCACGGCGTGCCCAAAGGGCAAACAACCGACAAGAGTAAGAATCGCTGCTCGCATGATGCGTCTGGTTGTCAGGTGGGAAAAGATGAAGAACCGATCACATTATCAGAGCCAATGACGCGATTGAACCGTCGACTCTCAGGGTGTGGCTGCAGGTCACGATTTCAACCGATGCCGTGCAGCGATCCTCCCCTCGAAAACAGATGATCGACGCGTTTTGACACGTCCGGATCCACTTCCAGCGCCGACGCCATATGAGCCTTCAGTCGAGCGTCGATGATCAGACTGCCGCGACAGCCCCAGTGCTTCTGTTCGGTAAAACTGTCGATGCCGTAAATGTCCGCGGCGGGGTTTGAACGCGTAAACGTCACCCACAGAAAGTTGCTCAGCGACCGTGAACAGAATTCGCTGTCTTCGGTCAATACGACCAGCGGAAACCGGTTCAGCGTTGAATCGGCAGGCATTTGATCACTGAATCCCTGAGCAACCGGATCAGCCTGATGAGGCCCTACCGACCATTTCGGCGCCGTTATCGCGATAACACCCGGCAGGCAAACGCGGACATCCGTAAACCCGTCCGGCAGCCACAAACCAGAGGGTACTTCTGTCGGCAGTTCACGTCGCACGCGCCCGACGCCCGCAATCACGAGTTTCGAGCCTTCGTTCAAACCGGTGCCGGAATAGTCCAGCGTGTCAATCGTCGTTCGCGTCTGAAAGTGAAGGTCCCGCGTCCAGTCGACACGTTCCAACACGTGACGAAAGAACGCTTCAATGTCGTTGATGTCCAGATCCGGGTTGTCCTGATGCGCCGTAATCAGCAGATATTTGGCCAGCGAAAGTTGTCCCTGTCCAAGAATCGCATTGGCGTTGGTCAGCACTTCCTGGGGCTGCCGTTCCTGAGCATACGGTACGTAACGTTCGTTGCCGATCGCCAGCAATAGCGGATGAACGCCGGCCTGGTCCACCGCATGAATCGCACGTACGCCAGGCAGCACGGCTGGAATCGCCGGACCGGTCAATTCGTGTATCAGTTCACCAAAGCTGGTGTCTTCCTGCGGTGGACGGCCAACGACAGTGAACGGCCAGATCGCATCTTTGCGATGATAGACCTTGTCCACGTTCAGCACCGGAAAGTCGTGGACCAGACTATAATAGCCAAGATGATCACCAAAAGGGCCTTCGGGCAGTTCTTCCTCGCCAATCGAGCCGGTGATGCAGAAGTCAGCCTCCGCGCAGATCATTGGTCCATCCGCTCGGCGAATCATGCGAATGGCACGTCGTGATAATGCACCCGCAAATGCGACCTCTGGAATCCCTTCCGGCAACGGCATCACCGCAGCAATCGCCATCGACGGTGGTCCACCGACAAAAATGTTGACCCGCAGCGGCTCACCTTTCGCAAGGGCCGCCGCATGATGCAGACCGATGCTGCGATGAATCTGGTAGTGCAGACCGACCTGACGATTGGCCGCGTACCGATCGCCGCTCAGCTGAACTCGGTACATTCCCAGATTGGAATTCATGTAACCGGGGCGATCCGGATGCTCGGTATAAACTTCGGGCAGCGTGATAAATGCGCCGCCATCCAAAGGCCAGCTCTTCAACGACGGCAGTTGATCCACCGACGATTCGTAAGCAAGCACGGGCCCGGTGGATCGCTTTGCAGGCCGCATGGAAAGCAGAGTCCGCAGCACAGCAGGAGCGCGCAGCGGATACCGCAGCAGGTCAGTCGGATCCTTCTTCAGACGGATCAACGCCTGCACGCCGGCCAAAGCATCTCGGAAGATGAAGCGGGTGCGGTCCATCGTGCCGAATAGATTGCTGGTCATCGGAAATCGACAGTCCCGGACATTGTCGAACAATAACGCCGGACCACCCGCCGCGTACACGCGTCGGTGGATCTCGGCCGCTTCCAGGTCGGCGTCAATCTCTTCAGAAATCCGGACTAACATCCGGCGCCGCTCAAGATCCCGGACGCACTGCTGTAGATTCCTATATCCCATGGCAAATGTAGTGATCCCAAAATCAACTCAGGGCGTGCAGGTGGCTCAGCCCGAAACACCTGCGAAAGACTGTAGAAAGCTGGCAGTATAGCTGCGAGTGCAGATCGTTGTTGTCCATGAAGACAAGCAATTGAGAATTTTGCCGTCCGCGCGTGTCCACAAGGGGCGGAACTGTTTTTGGGGAAGATCCGGCCCTTTAATTGTCCATCGCAGTCAGATATCATTGCAGCCCCGCCGTCGGTTATTCCCTGCCACCTCCCCCACCACCACTTAGATCTGCATGTCCATTTCTGCAAGATTATTCCTGTTCACACTGTTCATCGTCCGTGCGCAGTCCTGGACGGTCGCTGCCGACGATGTCACGACGCAGCGCGGTGCGAAAATCTTTGCGGAACAGTGCGCTACATGTCACGGCAAGGCGGGTGAAGGAACTGCCGATAACCATCCGGATCCGCTGTTCGGAGACAAGCCGACAATCGATCTGGCCGAAACCATTGCCGCGACGATGCCCGAAGATGAAGCAGGCAAGTGTACGGGGGATGATGCAGCGGCCGTCGCTGAGTGGATGCAGGCGACCTTCTATTCCCCGGAGGCCCAGGCTCGCATTAATCCACCGCGGACGAAACTCAGTCGCCTGACGGTGACGCAGTACCGCAACTGCGTGGCAGATCTGCTCGATAGTTTCACCCAGTCCAGTCAGCCGGACGATCGCCGGGGACTGACCGCTCGCTACTATAAGTCGCGCCGTTTCACGGATCAGGATAAAGTGATCGAGCGTCTCGACGCGAGCGTCGACTTCAACTTTGGCGATGCAACGCCGGACTCTGAGAAAATCCCGAATGCCGAACAGTTCTCCATTCGCTGGGAAGGCTCTGTGGTCGTTGATGAGACGGGGTGGTACGACTTCATATTGAAAACCGAAAATGGCGGTCGGCTGTTTGTCAATGACCCACTGACGCCGTTGGTCGATGCGTGGGTAAAATCGGGCTACGACACCGAGTATCGCGGGTCGCTGTTTCTGCTGGCCGGACGAATTTATCCCCTTCGTCTGGAGTGGTTCACGTTCAAGGAAAAGACGGCTTCTGTCAGCCTGTGGTGGAAGCCACCACACGGAATCGATCAGCCGATCCCGGATCGGCATCTCGCGCCACAACGTTCGACGCAGGCCTTGATCGTCGAAACTCCGTTTCCTCCGGATGACCGCAGTGATGGCTACGTTCGTGGTACGTCGATCTCAAGAGAATGGGACGAAGCCACAACGTTTGCTGCGATCGAAGTAGTCGACAGATTGTGGCTCATGCTGAAACGAATCGTGCCTGGAAAGAAGTCGGAGGAACGTAGCGAAAGGTTGCGGCAGTTCTGTGCAAAGTTTGCGAATCGAGCCTTCCGACGACCACTTTCTGAACTCGAACAAAACGTCTATGTGGATGCACAATTCGATTCGGCAGCCACAGCAGAGGGTGGCGTTCGTCGCAGTATTCTTGCCGTGCTGAAGTCGCCACGGTTCCTGTACCGCGGAATCAGCGGGCAGAATGATGCGTTCACAAGAGCGGAGCGATTGTCGTTCGCACTTTGGGATTCACTTCCGGATGGCGATCTGTTGAAAGCCGCCGAGCAGGGAAAGCTGGACAGCCGCGAGGGTCTGCGAGAACAGGCCGAAAGACTCGTGAGTTCTTATCGAGGTCAAATTCAGCTGCATCGGTTCCTCCGTGTCTGGTTAAACCTGGAACGACTTACAGATATTGGAAAAAACGCGCAGAGCTTCCCGGAATTCACTCCGGAATTCGCAGCGGATCTGCGAGTGTCCCTTGAGCTGTTACTGGACGAAGTCGTCTCCGGCGACGCAGGAGGTTTTCGAGAACTGCTGGCGACCAACGAAACGTGGGTCAACGACCGCATTGCTGCCTTCTACAACATCGATCAGGCGGCAGATAACACAGCATTCCGGAAAGTGAAATTCGAACCGGAACTTCGTGCCGGCGTCGTGTCTCACCCGTATCTGCTGAGCGGCCTGGCCTATCAGGATAACAGTTCGCCGATTCATCGAGGCGTCTTCCTGTCACGAGGAATTCTGGGCCGCGCACTGAAGCCGCCGGCCGATGCAGTGGCCCCTGTCCCTCCGGATCTGGCGTCGGACCTGACGACTCGTGAACGAGTAAGCAAGCACACCAGTCCGGAAATGTGTGCGGGCTGTCACAGGATGATCAATTCTTTGGGGTTTGCACTGGAGAAATTTGACGCTGTAGGGCGGTACCGTGAATCCGAAAAAGACAAACCGATTGACGCAGCCGGACACTACCGGTTGAGCACCGGTGAGACCGCCGAATTCAACGGAGCCACCGAGTTGGCCGGTTTTCTGCTGCGAAGTCGGGAAACTCACCGCTCTTTCGCCCGTCAGTTATTCCATCACATGGTTCAACAGCCGATACTTGCTTATGGGTCGCAGTCCATCAACGAGCTCGCTCAGTTTTTCGCTGACGATCAGCTGAACATGAAGAATCTGATGGTTGAAATTGCCTGTCGTGCTGCAGAATACGAACAGCCTTAGTCCCGTGCAGCGACCGTCGTTCGAACCGCCTCAACCGAAGCCTATCTGTCATGAACACACGCCGCGACTTCTTAAAACAACTTGGGCTGGCGTCTGCCACGCTTCCATTTGTCAGCAACCTCATCGCCTTTGGCACCCCTTCCGCAGTCAATACTCGCAAACAGCGACTGATTGTTATGTTCAGTCCCAATGGGACGGTGCCGTGGGATTTCTGGCCGGACGAAGAGGGTAAAGAATTCGAACTGAAACGCATCCTGCAGCCGATGGCGGAATTCAAGGACCGTACGCTGATCATGAAGGGCGTGTGCGACAAGCTGAAGGGCGACGGCGACCGACACATGCGCGGCATGGGCTGTATGCTGACAGGCATCGAGCTGTTTCCGGGAAACATCCAGGGAGGATCGGATACGCCGGCCGGATGGGCCAGCGGAATTTCCATCGATCAGGAAGTGAAAAATCTCCTGCAGGCCAGCGATGACACTCGCACTCGCTTCGGTTCTCTGGAATTCGGTGTAATGGTTCCTGATCGGGCCGACACGTGGACTCGCATGAGTTACACGGGAGCCAACAAACCGATCACCCCCATCGACAATCCGTACCAGATGTTCAAGAAACTGTATGGTCAGATGAAAGACCGGCAGCATCTGACCAGCATTCTGGACGACGTCCATGCGGATCTGCAGCGATTAAGCAAGGTGATTGGGAAGGAAGACCGTCAGTTGCTGGAAGAACACGCGGACTTTGTTCGTGCCATGGAACAGCAGCTGCAGGCCGGAGACGCGTCAGAACTCAACCACGTCGTTCCCGAACTGGTGGCCGGCGTTCAGGAAGAAAACGACAACATTCCGCAGATCACAAAGATGCAGATGGATCTGCTGGTGAACAGTTTCGTGAATGACTTCGCGCGGACGGCAACGTTTCAGATTACGAATTCGGTCGGACAACCCAGGATGAGCTGGCTTGGGATCAACGAAAGCCATCACACACTGTCGCATGAACCGGACAGCAACAAGGAGGCTCACGAGAAGCTGACGCAGATCAACACGTGGTACTGTGAGCAGCTGGCATATCTGACAAAGCGGCTGGCCGAAACACCGGAACCCGGTGGCGATGGAAGCCTGCTGGACAACACAGTGATCCTGTGGAGCAACGAACTCGGCCAGGGCAACAATCACACGCTGAACAATATCCCATTCGTAATGGTTGGCAACGGTCTGGATTTCGAAATGGGCCGTTCCCTGAAATTCCCAATGGTGCCTCACAACCGCATGCTGCTGTCGATCGCCCATGGCTTTGGACACCACCTCGAGACATTCGGCAAGCCGGAACTGTGCACGGACGGTCCACTGGCACTCGGATAGCATCAGAGCTATGCGCGGTACGGACTACAGCGTATTACGCTGACTTGTGGGCGCGAAGAACGCTTCTCGATTGCAGTTTCGTTACTCCCACGAGCCAGTATCGTCCACGACAATGAGTAATCTGCTCTATGTCGCGAACAGCTGATCCATGTCCCTGAACCCTTTGAACTCCAGCGCGTTTCCGGGGGGGGGGGCAGGAAGAACATCGTCGCCTGCCCTCCGTTTGCAACACGTCGCGTGCAGAACCATGGCAGACCTGCGGTTCAGGCAGGCCTGCAACGAATCACGGCAGTTCTTTCATAAAGTTGATCGACAGCCATGCTGCCAGGAACATAGGCTTCCGACTGATGATACGGCGTATCCTGATTCAACGGAAAGAACTATTCCACATGTCGATTTTTTACCGCGCTTTGCTCATTGCTCTTGTCAGCGTCCGTTCACCGACCTTCGGAGATGATCACGTTCATGTTGACCGCAGCGATTCCGGTATGGTGGTCAGCGATTCTGCACTGGCCAGCCGAATCGGACGGAACATTCTGATGCAAGGTGGAAACGCTGTCGATGCAGCAGTCGCTACGGCGTTTGCTCTGGCCGTCACATGGCCGGAGGCCGGCAATCTTGGCGGCGGCGGTTTTATGATCGTCCGACCGGCGGATGGCAAGGATCCGGTGTGCGTGGATTACCGCGAGACCGCGCCCGGCTCAATGAACAGGAACTCGTTCACTCGGGATGACGGTACGCACTCGCAAAAGGCAGTAGGAGTACCTGGCACGGTTCGTGGCCTGGCGGCAGCGCACGCTCGGTTTGGGCAACTTCCATGGCGAGATGTTGTTGCGCCGGCAGCTCGCCTGGCGAAGGGTGGCTTTCAGGTGACCGCCCCCCTGGCCAGGTCGGTTAACGGCGTGCTGAACATCGGCGACGTTAAGTCGGATTCAAAGTTTGACGAGTTGCGACGTGTTTATGGCAAACCCGACGGGACGCCCTGGCAGGCTGGTGACCGAATGGTGTTACCGGACCTTGCAGCCACACTGACGGAGATCGCCGGCGATCCAGCGGCCTTCTACACCGGGCGGCTGGCGGACCTGTTGGTTGCAGAAATGCAGCGAGGCGACGGATTGATCAGCCACGAGGACCTGCTCGGGTACAGGGCCAGGATTCGTCCGGCGTTGCGAGGAACATTTCGAGGGTTTACGGTGATCGGTGCTCCACCGCCGAGTTCCGGAGGAACGTGTGTCATTGAAGCATTGAACATTCTGGAGAACTTTGATCTGGCAGGTCGTGATCGATTCGATCAGCGCAACGTGCATCTGATTGCCGAAACGTGCCGCCGCGTCTTCGCTGATCGGGCAAGGTTCCTGGGCGACCCGGAATTCACCAGAATTCCGCCCCACCTGATAACAAAAGAGTATGCAAAAAAAATCGCCGCGTCGATTGACTTGGCTGCCGCTACAAAAAGCGAAGCTGTCGCGCCGGAAATAGAATTAGCAACGGAGAGTCCTGATACTACTCACTTCTCCGTGATCGACTCCGATGGTATGGCCGTCAGCAACACGTATACACTGGAAGGAGTCTGGGGTTCCCGCATCGTGGTCCGCGGCGCTGGCTACACACTGAACAATGAGATGGGCGACTTTAATTGGTTCCCCGGAGAAACGAACCGCGTTGGACGTATCGGTACCGACGCCAACCTGGTGGCTGGCGGTAAGCGGATGCTGAGTTCGATGAGCCCCACAATTGTTGAAAAAGACGGCAAAGTGCTGCTGATCACCGGGAGCCCCGGAGGTCGAACGATCATCAACACGGTCCTGTGCATAGTCCTGAACTTCACAGAATTCGGCATGGACGTGGCTTCGGCCGTGACGGCTCCACGACAACATCATCAATGGTTCCCCGACCGCCTGGACCTGGAAGATCTGGCCGACGAACCACATTCAATCATCGCAGATTCGCTGCGCCGCGCGGGACATGGCCTGGGAAGCCGGACCACACAGGGCTCTGCCCACACCATTGGCATCGATCACGCAACAGGCACGGTCATCGGTGTCGCAGACTACCGTCGCAGTGGTCGCCCCGCAGCCGTCTCCACCGACACGCTGGCAGTTTGGGATTTTTCAGACGCGGCGGCCAAGGGACTCAAGGCGACCGCAAACGCCGGAAAGCTGCAGGCGCGGTGGTCGGCCGACATCGCAGGTTGCATGTCCAACGGTAAGGACCAGTTCATCATTCAACGCGATGCACCGGACGAACCACTTGATTCCTACCTGCCGTTGGGTACGCAGGCAGCTTCTTCCGGCCGAATTGTGGTTACCGTCAAGGTTGACGCGGCACATTTTTCCGGCGAGCGACAGAACGAACAGTTGCGATTCGGCTTTACTGATGACGACAACAACACGCCACGCGTGACCGCTCGCATGATCTTCGGCCGCGACGGTCAGGGGAATATCGTCGTCCGCGGAGAAGCACTCGGAGGAGGCAGCGAAGTGCCCGCGACCACTCTCGCGCAGGGAGACCGACTTCGCACACCGATCGTTCTGCGGCTAACGGTCGACGTTGACACCGATCGTTACGCAATCGCATCGAGGACAGCGGACAGTCTGCAGTTCACTGAACACGGTACCGCAAAAATCGCCGCCGATCGCAGTACTCGTTTTCTGCGACTCAGCGTCCTGAATGACTTCGCCGCAGACGGTGAGTTTGTGGCGATTGGCAGGATCGAGTTACGACGGCCATAGTCCAGGAAAGGGAACACGGATCAGTTGCTCGCCCGTACAAGCTATAAGCGCCAGCGAGTGAGTTTCATGCGATTGAGAACGCACTTGCTCCCGTGCGGCGTTTTCAGTTTCATCAACTCGTTTGCTTCCTGGCATCGCAATCCTTCCGCTATTGTCTGAAGATACATGTCTCTACAAGCATAAACGATCCCGATCTACTCAAAACGACCCCCGTCCCCTTTGCCGCTTAATAACGGATGTCGCGTGTTCCACCCAGACGCGCCGCGGAGTAACCTGGAAGAAACCTGAACGACGCGATAACTGTTACCCAATCGAGAAGAATCCCATGAGACGTGGTTCCTTCCGCCTCATCGTCACACTACTCGTCGCGGTCGCGTATCGTGGGACGATGCTGGCTGCGATCGATGAACTGCGTCGCAACAAAGCACCGTTTGTAAACAACCTGCCTCCCATCCGAACGCTAACCGAGAACCAGGTGATGACAGACAAGATTCGCATGCGTCAACGTGGCCACCTCAGTATACCGTTCAGAATCTTGCTGGTTCTGGCGAGTTGTCTTATCTGCACCGGGCGTGCGACCGCCCAGCCGTCGCTGATCGGTCGATCCAAAGAGGCGATTCAGGGCACTAAGCCGGGGCGCAGAGTCGACGCCGTTCGCGCTGGACGATTCCTGGTTGATCCTCCCACATTGGAGAATCTCGGGTTCCGTTGGTATGTGTCGGGGGACAGCAACCGGAATGCGACCGTGGCCGTGGCATATCGTGAGAAGGGCGATAGCGAATGGACCGGGGCGTTGCCAATGCTTCGCGTCTATCACGAGATCGCCAACCAGGACTACGGGCCGTATCGCGTTGGGAACCTATTCGCCGGGAGTGTGCTGTTTTTGAAGCCAGTCACGACCTACGAAGTCCAGTTCACGATGCGTGATCCCGACGGAGGAGCGCCGTCCGAGCCGAAACTCGTCAGCGTTGCGACTCGAGGCGAACCGATCGCATCAGCCGGAAATGTGATTCACGCCAACGCCCCAGCGGGTCTGATGGCAGCCTATGCGAAGGCTCGACCGGGAGACACAATTCTCATTCATGCTGGCCTCTACAACGGGCCATTCGAGTTCAAGAAGTCGGGTGAGCCAGGCAAGCCGATTGCGTTTCGTGGGGCTGGCGACGGTGAGGCGATCCTTCAAGGCGGTGGCACCGGAGGCAAGTCTCGCATTGTGAGCATTGCGGGCACGGACCATCTCATGTTCGAGGATCTGACCTTCCGCAGCGCGCACATGGCCATCTACTCGGGCAAGCCCGGCTCGGCCGGGATCACAATCCGACGCTGCCGCATCAAGGACGTTGTCTATGGCATCAACACACAAGCAAAGGACTCGCGAGATTGGTACGTCGCCGACAACGAAATCGTGGGGATCAACCGGACCTGGTACCCGCGACCGGAAGCCTACATGTCGCCCGCTCACACCGGGGTGAACGTCTACGGCAGGGGACACGTCGTCTGCTACAACCGCATCAGTCGTTTCAGCGACTCGTTGGCCATTGCCAACTTCGGTCCTCCGGTCGACGACGTCGAACAGCATTGTGTGGCGATCGACTTCTATGGCAATGATCTCTCGTGGGCACAGGACGATACGATCGAAGCCGACTACGGCTGCCACAACGTACGCGTGTATCGAAATCGGTGCTACAACACACACACAGCTTTATCCACGCAGCCCTTCTACGGCGGGCCGGTCTACCTGATTCGCAACGAGGCCTACAGCATTACTGCCCTCACGTTCAAGTTGAATAACTATCCAGCGGGCATCCTGGCCTACAACAATACGGTCTGCTGCGCTCGCCAGGGATTCACGCCGCCTGCGATTTGGCAGAACGGGCACTTTCGAAACAACCTCTTCATGGGTGGAAGTGGTTATGCTATGGAGACCGGATCTCCGACTCCCTACTCGACTCTCGACTACAACGGATACCGCCGCAATTCCGAGGAGCGATTCCTCAAGTGGATCGACTCCGATCGCCACATAGGTCGATACCAGTCGGTCGAGGAACTGCACCGAGCCACCGGTCTCGAACAGCACGGTCTCCAAGTCGACTACGACATCTTCGCCGGCGCCCGGTCGCCGAAGGAAGGCGAAACGTACAGCCCGGCGGACTACGACCTTCGGCTCAAACCGCAAGCGAACTGCGTCGACGCGGGCACTTCAATTCCGCAGGTCACGGTTGCGTTCAGCGGAACAGCTCCTGACCTGGGCTGTTATGAACAGGGGCATGACCCGCCGCATTACGGCCCGCGCGAGTAGCCGAAGTCATGGCAAATCGTTTACGATATCTGTTCGTGTCGCAGTTGGATCGGACCTCAGCGGCAACGAACAACGTGCCGCGACCTCCCCACCTTCGGAGACCCGACGATGAACTCCACGACTTCACGGCGAACTTTCCTGAAGACTGCCACCGCCGGTACCGCTGCAGTGTCGATGAGCGCCACCAGCTATGCCCGCGTGGTTGGCGCCAACGACCGGCTTTCGATTGCTGTGATTGGCTGTGGCCAGCGTGGCTTTGGTGCGCACATGCCCGGAGTGCACAAGTACGCGGAATCGGAGAACATGGAAATCACAGCCGTGTCCGATCCGTGGCGAGTGCCTCGCGAACGCGCTGCCGCACAGGCCAACGAATGGTATGGCCGGCCAGCTCGCCAGTTTGTCTCTCACCGAGACATCATGGCTTTGGAGGACATCGATGCGGTGATGATTGCCTCCTGCGATCATCAGCACACAACGCAACTGATCGCAGCCGCCGAAGCTAACAAGCCCGCGTACTGCGAAAAGCCGCTGGCGCGCGACATGAAGAGTTTGCTGGGATGCTACGACGCGGTGAAGAAGAGCGGCATCGTCTGTCAGATCGGCACACAAGGTCGCAGTCGACCGGGCCCCACGGGCTGCCGGAAGCTCTACAAGACTGGCGTGTTGGGCACGGTCTCGCGCATCGAACAGCGACGGAACTCAACGAAACCTTACTGGTACAGTCGCCTGAAGGAAGTCAAGAAGAGCGATGTGGAGTGGAGTGAGTTTCTCATGGACGAGCCGGCACGGCCGTTCGATGCCGAACTGTTCACAGGATGGTTCGGGTATCGAGATTTCTCCGATGGTCCCGTGCCCCAGTTAGCTACGCATTTTCTGGACATGGTCCACTATGTGACAGGTGCCACGCTGCCCACTTCGTGCGTCGCTCAGGGCGGAATCTTCACGTACAAGGACGAACATAACTTCACTTGTCCCGACCATGTCGAGTCGTCCTGGATCTATCCCGAAGGATTCATGGTCAGTTATTCGACCAACTTCGGCAACTCGAGCGGCAAGAGCTATCGAATCTACGGCTCGGGCGGAGTGATGGATTTGAGCAATCACGATGCGCCGACAGTGTCCGGCGAAGGGGCTGCCAATCGCGGAGAGCTTCGCGGAGAGGTCGTTATCGAGCCGGTCGAAGTGCCGGATCACTTCCTCAACTGGCTACAGTGTATCCGCAGTGGCGAAACGCCCAACGCGTCTATCGAAGCAGGATTTCAGCACAGCGTCGCATCGATCATGTCCGTCCAGGCTATGGATACTGGCCGTCGACAAATCTACGACGATCAGCGTCGCGAGATCCGTGCCGGTTAAGTCGATCCCCGAAATGCGTTCGAAGAACATGGATAACCGGCGGCATGCCACTCGCTCGCCAGACCTTTGTCTTTTTGAGCGGATCCGTAGCGTTGCTGACCGAAGCGCACGTCGGACGCGATCTCCTTGGCGCGCAGGCAATCCGCGATTACCGCTCCCGACGGTTAGTCCTAAGAACGCAATTGCCCTTTGGGCCTGGAGCTGGATTCCGACGAGTTCCGGGACCTGACTTACGTCGATATCGACACATTCCTGGAGAACTTCTAATCGGCCCCGACGTACGTCGGCATGGGGACGATGCGCACCCGTTGCGAAATCAAGCCGTGTTCTTGCGATCTGGCACGTCCCGGGTTCACCGACCGACGCCCGAAAACGGCAAGTGTGCGAAGCGGCCACGGACGCCCATGCACACTTGCCTCCCTTGAGTTGGCGATTGTTCCATGTAGAGTGAATTCCAGTGCTGATATTAACATTACAATCACCAATCAATTCAACGACTCAGTTCAATGGCTCCAAGATCGGGTTTGCCAACGATCGGTGTGCCGAAAAAATCCTCTTTCACTTCCAGTCCCAGACGCACACCGATATCGTCGCCCACCAACTGCCGGATGGCTATCCCTCGGTCCTGAATCAGCCCGACATTGCGAGGGATATAGCTTTCCGCGTCGAACCCGCCCGGTTTTTCAAAACGCGGGTCGCCAACAATCATGTTGCCGTCCTTCAGCGACAGCGACTTCGGCAGCACCGAACCGGAAAAGTAAAGATTGTTGTCTGCCACAAGCCGCTGTGCCGGGCCTTTGCGTCGGTTGTTCTTCGCCTTCTGGTCGCCCAACACGTCCTCAGTCTTACCCAGTATGTGAAATATGTTGTTGGCAACAAGCAGCCCTTCTGTGGTCTTTGCAATCGAAAAACAAGAGCGACTCTCCGGCTGAACATAGATGGTGTTGTTGTAGATGTAGGTGTTGTAGGGACCATGTCGGAGCCGGTTCTTACCGACAAATCCACTCGTCCACAGGATCTTACCCTCTTGAAATGCGTGGTTCCTGCCCTTCTCCCGAAAGCCGTCGTTGACGCTAATGTTGTAGCGGTAGGCGCAGTTGTGGTTGTTGCCAAGAATTTCGACAAAGCCGCCTGCGTTGTCGATGCTCAGGTTGTGCTGCACCACCACGTCGCGGCAACCAAAGTCGATGTGAACACCGCACGAATCGGCCCCGCCTCGCGCATGCAGGAATTTGTTTTTTTCAATCAGCACACGGCTACAGCTCCACGGCCAAATGCCGCTGCCACGCATGTGCATCCGTTTATCCTTGT
Organism: Fuerstiella sp.; assembly: GCA_024230215.1. Lineage (GTDB taxonomy): Bacteria > Planctomycetota > Planctomycetia > Planctomycetales > Planctomycetaceae > Fuerstiella. The sequence continues at coordinate 161,813 of JAAERP010000500.1, forward strand.
CGGAACCCGACCCGTCCACCGTGTTGCCGCGCACCAACAGATTCTCAACCGTGCCCGGCTGCATGGCAGGCCCGCCTATATCCTTCATCGTATTGCCAAGCACCTGCACATCTTTGATGCGTTTCATGTTGATGGCCATGAATCCCGTCAGCGCAATGTGGCAGTTGCGCACGATAAAACCCAGGCTGATCTCGTCCTTGCTGCCCTCGATAGAAATGCCGGTCCCTAGAAAGGTCGTTTCGTTACGCCCTTCATGTTCGGCACCGACTTCCGGGAAGATCCTCGATATAGTCAGATTCTCCAGCGTCACGTGAGACGACCGCCCATGCGAACCGTCGACATACACGCCGTAGCGTCGGTCCTTTGGCCCAATGACGGTCTTGCCGCCATCGGCCGTAATCTCAAGGTCGCGGACCACCACATGGTGCGATCCCGTCAAATGCACGCCCGCCTGATAACCTCTGGCATCGATCAGCGGATCCGCCCCTTTGCCATAGGCTTCAATCACGAGCGGCCTATCCGGCGTCCCCATCAGCTTCAGCTTCAATCCACCCTCAAACCGCGACCCGCGCTTGAGCAACAGTCGATCGCCCGGTTCAAACGCAAACGCATTGGCTTTCTCCAACGACCGCCAGGCGGAATTCGCAGTTGTCCCATCGTTGGAATCCTTTCCTGTGCGCCCGTCCAAATGAAAGTCGCGTGCCTGAACCTGCACGACCAGCGAAAAACCAGCAACAATCAACCACGTTCTCATGTTTCATTCCTTTGCAACAACCAATCATTCGCTCGAATTCCCTGGGTGATGCTCTGATAGACCTGGCCGACTTGCAGCGGCAGATCAACGTACACCGTTCGTTCATCGTCCGAAATCGAGCGCACCGTCGACGCGTCGTCGGTTTCGTCTACCTTCGGTGATCCGTAAACGTCATGGTAATGATAATGCCGGTGCCTGAACCTGACGACACCAGCGGCACGAAAATCGCATTACCGAAAATCGCAATGAGGGGACATTGTACTTTTCTGGATAAGGACAATGTCCCCTGGTACCTCCCCACACTTTCGAAGTGCCACGGAACAAGGTCACGGTCACCTGTTTGATCAAAACACAGTAAAGCAATCATGGCAACGCGTGAAACGGGGTTCGGCGCAAACAGATTAATGCTTTGTCACAGCCTGATTTTAGGGTTGGCGAGGAAAACGGGGTCAGGTACCCAAAACCGGAACGGCCCGAAGGGTGCTTTGCATTTTTGGTACCTGACCCCCTTTTCCGGCGAATGCTTCCACCCTAACATTTGCCTGTGACAAAGCACTAGTGTCACCTTGCTAGGACATTCCAACATGTTGCACAATCCATAAAGGCGAACTGCCCCCGTTGATCACGCCGGTGGAATGGTGTTGAGCCCGATTCTTGATGTCCCCGCGGAATTTGCACAATACAGAGCCGCTGCGGCTGTACAATCTCGCGGTGAAGTACGCATTCAACGTCTGATGATCAATTTGGCTAATATGAAATGAAGGAGATACTCAGTTGTCAGAACAGAAAACGACCGGTTTTGTCCTGCCTTTTTTTGTGATCACAGCGTTCGGTTGCGCAAGCACGGTCGCCGAAGAAACATACACGAACCCCGTGATTCATGAAATCGGTCCGGCCGATCCGACGGTAATTCGTTTTGAAGGCAAATACTATCTCTATCCGACGGGGAACAACACGGCCTATCACGTTTACACTTCAACCGACATGGTGCATTGGACCAAAGGGCCGAAGGTTTTTGAGCCGGGTGAGCGAAATGTATGGGCTCCGGACATTTTTCATAATCGGTCTGACGGGAAGTTCTATCTTTACTACACAGTGAACAGACGCATTGGCGTAGCAGTGGCTGAACGTCCCGACGGGACGTTCGTGGATCGCGCGACGTTGTTTACGAATGCGATCGACGCTCACATGTTTCGTGACGCTGATGGAGAACTCTTTCTTTATTACGTTCAACTTCCCGGTTTTCGGATCCACGTGCAGCGGATGGAGACACCGTTAGAGAAAGCAGGCGAACCGAAGAAGGTGATTTGGCCGACGGAACCATGGGAAAAAAAGCGAGGTTCCGTCACCGAAGGACCGTGGATGCTTACTCATAAAGGGACATACTATCTTCTTTACTCCGGTACGGGCGCCAATTCCCTGGACTACGCCATCGGTTACGCAACTGCCAACAACCCGATGGGGCCGTTCACGAAGTATGCCCAAAACCCCATCGTCAAGAGAGGTGCCAATGCGCTTGGACCGGGACACGGTTGCGTCGTTGAGGACGGGGTCGGCAGACTTTGGTCGGTCTACCACCAACAGAAAGACGGCACGCAGCCGTGGAACCGTTTCATCTGCATTGATCCCCTTTGGTTCGACACCAAAGGAGTTCTCCACGGCAAGGCAACCCGAGACACACCTCAACAGGCTCCGGTAATGACGAAAGAAGAATAGACGCCCGTTGCGGAAGCCGCGTCACCTGACCCTTAACGGGTCTAATCTCATGTGAGTCAAAACGTCAGTGCAACGTCAGTGCAACGTCAGCGCAACGTCGTCAACAGATTGACGAACCAATGGGTTGGACCCGAGCGGCGTCAGCTCTGTTCTTCATGGCCCGTCACCCGATCAACCCGAACTTGAATGCCGTGCGGAAAATCGGTTCTCTGGTGACCTGCCCGGGAAGGAATCGTCCGCTCTGCCCGTCGGCACATCATCGCACTTGCACTGAGCCTCGATCCGTTACACAATCAGATTGCGTTTGACATTGATTGCCTTCGATGAGGGCAATGTCGGACAGTCCCACTGTCGTGCTTCCTGGATGCCCCGCCTCCGTTTCAGTCATTAAGCTGGCTGCATATCGCGGGGACGTAATATCGCTCAACGAAGCCTGTGGCCGCGAAGCAACAAACTAGAATCATCCGTTGATAGAGCTGCTCCATGTCAAAACATCTGATCACACCAGTCATTGTCCTTGCGGTTGTACTTGGCTTCCCTGTCGAAACGTATGCCCAAACGCGTTCTCACGAAAAAGAGGCTAAAGCGGCAGGGTTGAACGTCGAGGCACTCAGGGCCCTCGATGATGCCATGCAAGCACAGATCGACGGCCAACATGTCGCGGGTGTGATTGGTTTGATCGGACGACATGGCAAGATCGGCTACTTTGAAGCCTTTGGTAGTCGGAATATCGAAGCAGATGCCCCGATGGAAAGGGACTCGCTGTTTCGCATCTACTCGATGACGAAGCCCATGGTGGCCGTCACTGCCATGCAGATATGGGAAGAGGGCAACTTCAAGCTTGACGATCCCATTTCGAACTACTGCCCGGAATGGAAAGACGCCACGGTCAAAATGGACGGCAAAGTGGTCGCAGCGGACAAGCCACTCACTGCTCGTCATTTGATGACACACTCGGCAGGTCTTTCGTATGCGAAAGAGGGCTTGGCGCTTGGAGATGACGTTGACCTCCAGACATTCTCGGAGTCGCTCGCCAAACAGCCGTTGCAGTTTCAACCCGGCACGAGCTATGTCTATGGTTACGCAATCGACATTCTGGGGCGTTACATCGAAGCAATGGAAGGCAAGCCGCTTGATGAAGTGATGCGTGAACGCGTTTTCGACAAACTAGGTATGGACGACACGGAGTTCTGGATCCGGGACGCCGCAGATCAGGATCGCGTGGCGCGGGTCTACATGAAAAGGGAAGAGGGAGCTTTCTCTGCGTGGAACAGATCTCACGAGCTGTTAAAGAAACCGGCTCGAATGATGGGCGGCCAGGGTCTGGTTTCGACGGCCGGCGACTACGCCAGATTCTGCCAAATGCTGTTGGGGAGAGGTAAATTCGAAGAGACTCGAATCCTCAAGGCTTCAACGGTGAAACTGATGAGCCAGAACCACCTCAAGGACATTGGTCGTGTCTACGGTCTCGGTGGTACGGTCAACGGCAAAGGCCGCTACAGCTGGGGCGGTGCGGCTGGCACAGGTTTTTGGGTCGATGCAGGAACCGATACTTATGCAGTCTTCATGATTCAGCGATGGGGTTACAAGCCGCCGACCTATGGCGTCTTCAAGAAACATGCTGCCGACGCAATTGAGTAGGCACCCGACGCATGAATCCATCTGGATGCATGCAATGAGAATAGTTGACCCAATTCAAGCCGGTGACGGCAGAAACGCAATGCGAGAACAGACTCCTGGTTCGTCGGTCGTCGTTGTGTCAAACACCGCAATGGCCCTGGATGTGCAGATGGATCGCGTAATGGCAAAGTATTCGAACTTTCGTTCCAGCGAGGCAAAACTCGCGATGCATGGGCAGCCCGCACTTAAGGGCGTTTTTGCAGAAGGGGAATTGCGCCCGGGGTTATGCCTGGACGGCGGGAACCTCAATCCACGGGTGAACTCGAAGACGGGGCGGAGATTATGCTCAGAATGGTGGTCATTGGCTTGGTGCTGTTTCTGTTGCTGGCGGCTGTTGCATTTGGCGAAGGTGCCGACGACGCACCGCTTCCGCCGGACGAAGCCGCTCGAACGATGGTTGTCCCGGAAGGTTTCAGCGTTACGCTGTTTGCCGGCGAGCCGGATGTGATGCAGCCGATCGGTTTCAGTATGGATGACCGCGGTCGTCTTTGGGTTGCCGAGGCTTACAATTATCCTCACCACGGAACCACGCCCGGCGACCGCATTGTCATCCTTGAGGACATAGACGGTGACGGCCGGCATGACAAGCGCACCGTCTTCTACGACAAGTTGAATTACGTCAGCGGTATCGAAGTGGGATTTGGCGGGGCATGGGTCATGTCACCACCGTACTTCTATTTCATCCCCGATCGTGATGGCGACGACAAGCCCGATACCGAGCCGCAGATTCTGCTGGACGGATTCGGGAATCACGCGAACGCTCATAACATGGCGAATGGTTTCGCCTGGGGACCCGATGGCTGGCTGTATGGAACGCACGGCCGCACGAACTGGTCATTTGTCGGCAAGCCCGGCACTCCAGACAGCGAACGCGTTCGGTTTGATGGAGGTGTCTACCGCTACCATCCGGTACGACATGTCTGGGAACCGTTCGCCGACGGAACCACCAACCCCTGGGGAATCGACTGGGACGATTACGGTCAGAGCTTCGTCTGTAACTGTGTTAATCCGCATCTGTTTCACGTGATTCCGGGAGCGCATTACGAACCGTGGCGCAACCGGAAGTCGAGTGAGTTCGCGTACAGGCGCATTCCGACAATCGCCGATCACCTGCACTTCACCGGCACCGGAAACGTGCGCGAGGGACTTGGCTCGCAGGCGGAAGACTCGGCCGGCGGTGGGCATGCACACTGTGGGACAATGATCTATCTCGGAGACACCTGGCCCACGCGATATCGCAACACTCTGTTTACGAACAACATTCACGGCCGTCGCATTAACAACGACATCCTGAAGCGTTCCGGTTCCGGCTATGTTGCGTCGCATGGACCAGATCTGATGCGGTCGCAGGATCAATGGTTCATGGGCGTCACACTGGCTTATGGGCCAGACGGCAGTGTCTACGTCAGTGACTGGTCCGATACGGGGGAATGTCACAGCGTCCGTAACACGCGACGCCAGACCGGTCGGATTTACCGCATCACCTACGGCACGCCACCGCACTCAAGAGTCGACATCGCAGGGCTGCCCGATAGCGAACTTGTCCAACTTCAGACGCACCGCAACGAATGGTATGTCAGACACGCCAGGCGTGTTCTGCAGGAACGTGCTGCCGCAGGTGAAAACCTTGCTGATGCGCATAACATGCTGCGTGCCCAGTTCGCACACAGTTCCGATGTGCCGCGTCAGTTGCGCATGCTGTGGGCACTGCATGTCACGGAGGGACTCAATCCAGCGACACTAATCGGACATCTCAACGACGAGAGCGAACACGTTCGTGCCTGGGCGGTGCAGTTGCTGATGGAGTCTCAGCTGCGTGGCAGCGCGGCGGCACCGGTTGTCATCAGTGACATCGCGACAATTGGTCAGCCATCGGTGGAGGCAAGGGATCGGTTCCGCGAGATGGCAACGTCGGATCCCTCGCCGCTCGTACGACTCTCTCTCGCGAGCATGTTGCAGCGTCTCCGCCTCGATCAACGATGGGGAATTGTTCAATCGCTGGTGCGCCATGCAGAAGATGCCCACGATCCAAACCTGCCTCTCATGAACTGGTACGCGCTCGAGCCGCTCGTCGAAGAAGACATGGCTCGATTCGTCACAACTGCAATGTACTGTGAGATGCCGATTGTGAGACAGCACATTGCGCGACGATTGTGCGAGCTGAATCCAGACAGCGGTGGTCGCGAGACACTTGTCGCATTATTGGGCCAACTGCCATCACCTACGTCGCAACTCGACGTTCTTAAGGGGATGGAACAGGGGCTTGAAGGCAATCGCCGCGTGGAAATGCCGCCGAAGTGGCGGCAGGTGTACTCCCGGCTTCGGCGGAGCCCAAACAGCGAAGTGCAGGAGCGCGCGATTCGCATGGCGGTCGTCTTTGAAGATCAGGAAGCAGTGCAGCAACTACGTGAATTGGCGGCGGATCCGTCTCAGCAGTCAGACGACCGAAACCAGGCAGTCAATGCACTTGTTGCCAGCAAGGTCACAGGGTTTGCACCTCAGCTCTTGAAACTCGTGACAGATGCAGCGGTCCAGGCGAGCGTGATTCGCGGACTGGCCGTGTACAACGAACCGCGGACCGCTGACGTCTTGCTCGAACATTATGACGACCTCTCGGCGGAGTTGCGTACGCACGCAATTGGAACATTGGCCTCGCGATTGTCCTGGGCCGATGCCCTGCTTCAGGCGGTAGAGCAGGAACGAATCGCCGCAGCGGATCTGTCGGCATTCACAGCGCGACAGATCCGGAATCTTGGCAACGAGCCGCTCACGAAACGTCTCAGTGCGGTGTGGGGCGAAATCCGCGCGACTCCGGCCGATCGAGCTCGACAAATCAAAGCATACCGGGCACGACTTTCGGACGAAGAACTCTCGCACGCCGATCTGAGCGCTGGACGCGCTGTCTTCAAGAAGCTCTGTGCCAATTGCCATCGACTGTTCGACGTCGGCCGGGAGGTTGGACCCGATCTCACCGGCGCGCAGCGGAACAATCGAGATTACATCCTGGAAAACCTGATTGACCCTAACGCCCAGATCTCTCGCGACTATCAAATGGACGTCATTCTGACTCAGTCGGGACGAACCATCACGGGTCTTGTGAAATCCGAATCGGGCGCGGCGGTTACCGTGCTGACAGGTAATGAAACGATTGTTCTTCCCGCCGCCGAAATTGAACTCCGGAAGAAATCATCGGTTTCCATGATGCCGGAAGGGCAGCTCAAAACGCTGACGTTTCTACAAGTTCGCGATCTTATCGGGTATCTCGGCAACGTGCGTCAGGTCTCGTTACCAGAGACGCGTGCGAGCGAACGCTGAAACATACCAGGGGTCAGGCCTCTTTGGTGTTTTCAGACACCCTTCAGAGCCCCCTTTCCTGACGCCACGATAATGCTTCCAGAGTTTCGCCGGGCGTTCTTCTGTCACCTGGTAAGCGCGTGAGCGGAACTGAAAACCGATGATGCTTCCCTCGTGTGGCTGTAGCCGGTTCAGTTTGCTGGTCGGAATCGGACCGATGTTCAGCAGCTCGCTGCAGGGAATTTCGCGAAGTATTGCACGGGCGTTACCCGCTTTCTTCATGCCCCGGGTAGTGATTTCTGCAGCTGAACGGCGCGAACGCCGCTACCCTTCGATGGACTGCATTCACATAATCTCGGCAGGGGCAGGACATCCACGCACCAACACGATAGGATTGTTGTTGCTTTAATCCCGGTTCGGTGCCGCACTGTTCGGCGGAGGAATCAGGACGAGACAGGTGATCGGCCCAACCGACGATCTGGGCCGCAGCGTTATCGAACGTCCAGTCTCTGTCCCTGACTTTCATGCCACCATCATGGCCACAGTTGGTATGAACCCGGCCACCGAACTGTACGATGGTGACCGTCCCATCCCAATTTCAGACCACGGCACGGCGACTGCAGAATTATTCACGTAAGGGATGAACGGGTGACCATCGAGTTCAGACATTCACAGGAGTGGATTGTGATATGAAAAATCATGGAATCAATCTGTTTCTGACACTGTTCATGACCTTCGGTGGGACAGTCATCGCTGATGATAATCTGATTGGTCACTGGCCATTGACAGATGATGGCCAGGACGTCTCGGGCAACGGCATGCATGCGGTGGTACACGGCGTGCACTTTTCCGCCAGCGACCGGTCCGGCCAGCGCACGTCGGCGGTATTCGACGGTCGAACGGCATGGCTGGAAGTCCCCGCAAACGATCGATTGAACACCGGAAGTAATGACTTCACTGTGAGCGCGTGGGTTCACACGGATGCGGCTCTCGATGATGTCCCGGGCGACATTCTCAGCCAGTATGACTCAGAGTCTCGACGGGGGTTTCATTTGGCTGTCAAGACAAACGCCGGCGTCACATTTTCACAGGCGAACAATCGTCAACTGCAGTTCGGCATTGACCAGAACCGAGCACAGGAAGGATGGACAGACCGGGGCCGGCCCGGAAACGCCGTGCTCGCGTTTGCCCTGTGTACCTTTGATGGAAACCTCTATGCCGGCACATGTGAACCCGGTGTCAACGAATCTGGTCACGTCTACCGATACGCCGGGGAAGAACAGTGGACCGACTGCGGCTCACCCGATGCATCGAATGCCGTCACTTCGCTGGCCGTGCATGACGGCAAACTGTACGCCGGAACCGGCAAGTATCGACTGGGCGGATCCGCACTGGCAGAATCGGAAAACAATACGCTCGGTGGGAGCGTTTTTCGATACGACGGCCATTCCCGCTGGATTGACTGTGGTGGGCTGCCAGATGCTGAGGCCATCGGAGGCCTGGTGGTGTTTCGCGGGAAACTATACGCCTCGTCCTTGTATCGCCCAGCTGGGTTCTTCCGCTACGATGGAGGACAGACGTGGCAGGACTGTGGCAGCCCGCGGCGACCGGACGATGCGCCCGGCGAAACGACTCACATGCGAATGGAAGCGCTGGGCGTCTACAACGGCTGGCTGTATGCCACGAGCTACGATGGCGGTCGAGTCTTCCGATTCGACGGACAACAGTGGTTTGACTGCGGACAGCTGGGCGACAACACGCAGACGTATGCCTTTGCCGTGCGAGCCGGCCGCCTGTTCGTGGGAACGTGGCGTAGTGGACGGGTCTACCGGTTTGAAGGCCCACACCACTGGACTGACGTGGGGCGGCTTGGTGAGGAACTGGAGGTGATGGGCATGCTGAACCACAACGGTCGACTGATTGCGGGAACACTGCCCATGGCCGATGTCTACGAATTTGATGGGCGGTCAAGCTGGAAGCAACTAACGCGGCTGGACCACACACCTGATGTCCGTTATCGTCGTGCGTGGACCATGGCCGAATACAACGGGCACGTGTTTTGCAGTACGCTGCCATCGGGGCGAATCTATTCATGGCGGGCCGGTCGGATCGCAATGGCGGACCGAACACTGCCATCAGGCTGGCATCACGTCGCAGCCGTCCGATCGAACGGTTCGCTGAAAATCTTCCTTGACGGAAAACTCGCCGCCAGCGAGCTGGGCTTCGATGCAGCTGACTACGATCTTTCCAACAACCACCCGCTGCAAATCGGTGCAGGACCGAACGATTACTTCACAGGTCGTCTGTCTGACATTAAGCTTTACCGTGGCGCCCTGACTGCTGCAGATATTCTGATACAGGCGAAGCACTAACTTTCAGGGCCGGCTACTGTCATCGGTTGGCCGACTCAGGCAACCAGACATCACGCCTTCCCCCCCCGACATCTTCCTCGACACTCCGGAAAACAGACATGCAGACAAGTCCACTTCAGCACTGGTCATACCCACAGGCAATACTGCTTCTCGCGATGTCGTGCCTGATCGCACCGACAACATCAGCGCAGGCCGAGCCACCGGCCGGCTTCACGCCGCTTTTCAATGGAAAGGATCTGACGGGCTGGAAAGGGCTGGTTGGAAATCCGAAGAGCCGAGCGGCAATGTCGGCCGAAGAACTCGCAACCGCGCAGCAACAGGCGGATGAGGTTATGCGGGCTCACTGGAACGTCATCAATGGTGAACTGGTCTTCGACGGGAAGGGAAAGAGCTTGTGTACCGCGAAGGACTACGGCGACATCGAGCTATACGTCGATTGGAAAATCCTGGAAGGCGGTGACAGTGGACTTTATCTGCGCGGCTGCCCACAGGTGCAGATCTGGGACACAGAGTTCGAGGCGTACTTTCGTCACGGAGCCGAAAATGGCTCCGGATCAATGTGGAACAATAAGAACAATGCACGATTCCCGCTGGTTAAAGCAGACAATCCGGTCGGTCAATGGAATACGTTCTACGTTCGAATGGTGGGCGAACATGTGACCATCAAGCTGAACGATCAGTTGATCGTTGACAACGTCGTACTGGAAAACTACTGGGAACGCGGTCTGCCGATCTATCCGCGTGGCCAGATTGAACTGCAGAACCACGGGAATACTCTGTACTTTCGTAATCTCTACGTCCGCGAGCTGCCATCGGAAGAAGTGAACTCAATCCTCGCATCCCGAGACGCGCAGAAGTACAAGAGCATCTTCAACGGTAAGGATTTCAGTAGCTGGACAGGTGAACTGGAGAACTACGAAGTTGTTGATGGCGCGATAACGTGCAAAACAGGCAAGGGCGGCACTGTCTTCACAGAGAAAAAGTATGCCGACTTTATCGCTCGACTGGAATTCAAGCTGCCACCGGGCGGCAACAACGGCTTGGCAATTCGTTATCCCGGCGAAGGCGCGCCGCATCTGGACGGACTCGAACTGCAGGTACTGGACTCTGAACATCCGAAGTACGCAAAACTGGACCCACGACAGTATCACGGTTCGGTGTACGGACTCGTTCCGGCTCACCGCGGACATCTGCGTCCGGCGGGCGAATGGAATTTTCAGCAGGTCACTGTTCGAGGTTCAAAGATCAAGGTCGAATTGAATGGCTCGACAATTCTGGATGCGGACCTGAGCGAAGTCACCGAATCCAAAGACGGAGCTGTCCCGGCGGGTGCCAAAATCAAGAGTGGACATTTCGGATTTGCCGGTCACAACGACCCCGTAGCGTTTCGTAACCTTTCGATTCGTGAACTACCGGGCGAACCGGCCTCACCACCGTCGCGAGACGTAGCGGTCAGCCCGACCGACGGCCCGATCAAGCTGTTTAACGGTCGAAACATGGAGGGCTTCTACACATGGATTCGGGACGAAACGTACTCCGATCCCAACAAGGTGTTTACCGTTAAGGACGGCATGATTCATATTTCGGGGAACGGTTATGGTGGCATGATCACCAACAGGTCCTATCGCGACTACCATCTGATCGTGGAATTCAAATGGGGTGGAAAGACCTGGGGCAACCGAGTGGATCGCACACGGGATTCCGGACTGCTGCTGCATTGCTGGGGACCGAATGGGGGTTACAACAACACGTGGATGGCATCGATCGAAGCTCAGATCATCGAAGGTGGCGTCGGTGATATTCTTGTGCTGAGCGGTACGGATCCTGACACCGGACAGGTCCTGACAACGTCTCTGACCGCCGAAATCACAAAGGATCGCGATGGCGAAAAGGTCTGGAAGAAAGGTGGCGAACGCACGACCATTTCAGCTGGCCGCATCAACTGGTTTGGCCGCGACGTTGACTGGGCTGACACAATCGGATTCCGTGGTCGTGACGACGTGGAAAGTCCGCTCGGCGAATGGACGCGTATGGAAGTCATCGCGGATGGAGGTCACCTGCTGTACAAAGTGAACGGCGTGGTCGTGAATGAAGCATTAGAGGCGAAACCCGATTTCGGCAGATTGCTGCTGCAGACTGAACAGGCAGAAATGTTTGTTCGCCGCTTCGAGCTGTGGCCCATCGGTAAAGCTCCGCAGGACTGACCCGGAACTCTGGTCGATCGTGACGGCACGCGGCGGCCGGGCAGCGCCTTCACCCTCTGATTACCGGCCGGTCCAGTTCTTCGGCAGCTTCAACGACCAGACTTCGCTGCTGAGCGGTCTTGCGTGCCCACCGGCAATCCAGATCCGGTCGTTCATCACGAAGGCCGAATGTTCGTGGCGTTCTTTCCAGCACTCGCCTGATGGCAGCTGTTTCCAGTCACGACCATTCGGCGAATACCAGACGTCCCCCCAGTTCGTCGACGGGTTGTTTGACCAGCCGCCAAAGACCCAGATTTGCCCGCGATACACGACTGACGGAAACCAGAGCCGTTCATGCCAGGGAGCACTGTCCGTTTCCTGTCGCCAGGTTCTTCCGTCGGCACTGCTCCAGACATCGTTGAACGCCTTGTATTCCGGCACATAGTTACCACCACCGAAAACGTAGATGCGGTCGTTCAGAACTGCCGCCTGATGATACGCTCGCGGCGACCACGGAGCCTCGGCCGTCACCTGCTGCCACGTCACTCCGTCAGCAGATGACCAGACGTCGTTCTTCAGGCTGTCATTGTCTCCGAAATAGTAGTTTTCAGTACCACCCAGCATCCACATTCGCTCATTGAACACGACCAGCCCCGCTGCCAGCCGGGGTGACCAGCCGGCGTCGTCTGTCTCCTGCCTCCAGGAATCGCCGTCGTTCGAAGACCAGACCATGTTACTGGCCGAGTGTCCCGGTAAACGTCCGTTGTACCATCCTCCCATGAACCACATGCGGTTTCTGAAAGTTACGGACATGGACAAGTCGCTGTGCTTCCATGGGGCGTCGTTCTGCACCAGATTCCACGTCCTGCCGTCAGCCGAATTCCACACATCGCGTGGAGGCGCCTCGTATGAATTAAACCATCCGCCGAACACCCACAGCTGATTGTCGAAGACCAGTTCTCCCTGCGAATCGCGAGGTTGCCAGCCGGCAGCGTCGGCGACTCGAATCCAGTTCACGGTCTCTGCGGAAGCGGCGTTTGATTGAACATCATCGGCCACTGCCCCGCTGCCAACACCGATCACGACGACGAATCTGATCGCCAGAAAGAAAACTGATCGGACCATAACATTTCCTCTGTTCACCTGCTGTCGAGACAGTTCAATGGGTCCTGTTTTGTAGTGACTCAGACGGACTCGGTACACTCACGCCACCTTTCTTGCAGCAAATAACGCTGACTATTGGCGCCACTGACGTGTTACAGACTGAGAAAATGGCCTGCCACGAATCAGAACGGTTCACAAAAGCAAGTAAACTGCTGTGGAATACTGATGAAAAAGTTGGCGTTGATCCACACGCACCTGGCCGGTTGAAAAGACGGGCGATACGTGCAATAGTCTGACTGCCGGAGAGTTTAATTCGGCGCGGCGTCGTCCTGCAGGTTTAATTCCCCACACGCTGCTCTCTGCCCCCACGACTGCAAGAAGAATCCATGATACGTACTTTGTTACTCGCCTCCATGTGTTTCGTGCTGTCGACCCCATGCCATGCCGAGCTGAAAATGAGTTCGGTTTTCGGCGACCACATGGTTCTGCAGCAAAAACAGCCCGTTCGCATTTGGGGCTGGACGGCTCCCCGCCAAACTGTGTCTGTCGCATTTGCGTCTCAAAACGCAGTGACGACGGCCGACAAGGATGGTCGGTTTCAGTTGAATCTGGAGCCTGTGGCTGCCGGCGGCCCGTACACTCTGACCGTAAAAGCGGATGAAACAAAGACGTTTCAGGATGTGCTGGTCGGCGAAGTCTGGTTGTGCTCCGGCCAGTCGAACATGCAATTTGCGGTGTCATCGTCAAATGACCCGGATCTCGAAGTGTTGACGGCCAACTATCCGAACATCCGACTGATCTCTGTCCCCCAGGTCGGCACACAGGAACCACAAGACGACTTCAGCGGCGAATGGACGGCCTGCACTCCGGAAACCGTTGGCAGCTTTTCGGCAGCTGGATATTTTTTCGGTCGGCAACTGCATCAGACGTTAGACGTTCCGATCGGCCTCATTGATAATGCCTGGGGCGGATCAGCCTGCGAAGCATGGATTCGACGGGATCTGTTCACCGACGGGGATTTGTATGGCGCTCTAATGGATCGCTGGAAAAAAACTGAGGCAACTTACAACCACGACGTTGCCGTCGAAGCATGGAAAGAACGCGTGGAGAAATGGAAGGTCAACAGAAAGGGGGGGCAGCCGCGAGCACCTCGAAATCCGCTGACCGGCCAGCATCGTCCAGCGAACCTGTACAACGGCGTGCTTAAGCCAATTCTGGGCTACACGATCAAAGGATGCATCTGGTATCAAGGCGAGTCAAATGCGAGCCGGGCGTATCAGTATCGAGACCTCTTTCCCCTGATGATTCAAAGCTGGCGTGACGAATGGGCGCAGGGCGACTTTTCATTTTACTGGGTACAACTGGCGGACTTCAGAGCCGAGCAACCGGAACCAGCGGACAGCGACTGGGCCGAACTTCGTGAAGCTCAGACAATGACAATGAACAAGCTTGAGAACACAGGTGAAGCGGTCATTCTGAATTTGGGCGAAGCCGCGGATATTCACCCTAAGAATAAGCTGGATGTCGCCAGGCGTCTGGCACGCTGGGCTTTGGCGAAGGACTACGATATCGATGTGGTCTTTCACAGCCCACTGTTCGATTCGTTGGAAGTCAGTGGCGACCGGATCCAGGTAACATTCGATCACATCGGCGGAGGACTGGACACGTTCGACGTCACGGCACCAATTGGATTCACCATTGCAGGCAACGATCGGAAGTTTGTGTCAGCCTCTGCAAGAATCGTGGATAAGGATACCATCGAAGTCTGGGCAGATTCCGTTAGCACTCCCGTTGCCGTTCGATACGCGTGGGCCGACAATCCCGTGTGCAATGTTCAGAACCGCGAGGGACTGCCCGTTACGCCATTTCGCACAGACAGCTGGCCTGGAACCACGGTCGACAATCGGTGAATTTGCCCAGTCAACGGATCACCAGGTCATGGATGACGCTCTACTGCAGGAAATCGTTTCCCCGCCGCGCGGCAATCTTCCCATTCTGCCGGCAGCGATTATTCGTTGGCAACCGGAAGATTTTCAGGTGGAAGAAATCCCCACCTATCTGCCGGATGGCGTTGGACAGCACCTCTATCTGTGGATTCAGAAACGCAACGTATCTGCAGGTGACCTGATTTGGCGTTTGGCAAAGGATTTGAAGGTGTCTGCCCGCGATATCGGCGTCGCCGGACAAAAAGATCGCCGCGCTGTCACGCGGCAGTTTGTCTCCGTGCCCCGCAGCTGCGCAGAGGACATTGGAAATCTGACAGATCCTGCGATTCAGATTCTGTCAGTTTCTGCACACGGCAACAAACTGAGGACCGGACACCTGTCCGGCAATCAGTTTACGGTCGTGCTGCGTGGAAAGGACGGCGCCACATTCTGCCCCAATGAAGCAGAAGCCGTGACGGACCGACTGACACTTCTGGAGAAGAACGGATTTCCAAACTACTTTGGGCCACAGCGATTCGGACACGATGGCAGCTCCATTCGCGACGGCATCACGCTGTTAACAACCGGCAAACCGCCTGGCTCATGGAAGCGACAGCAGCGCAGATTCCTGTCGAAGCTGTCGGCCAGTGCCGTGCAGTCGGCCGTGTTCAACCTGTGTCTGGCTCAGCGAGTCGGACAACAGACCTGTTCGTCGGTTTCGTTTGGCGATGTGGTCTGTCGCCGCAGCGGAATCAAACCTTTCGCCTATGGCTCCGACTCGGATGCCGACGCCATGGATCTCATCGCGATGGGCCCGATGCCCGGCGGAAAGATGGTTAAGACGTCCGGCGATGCACAAACGGACGAGCAGCAGGTGATGGCGCGTCTTGAGTTAAGCGACGATAACTTTGCACAGAATTCCAAACTGACGCCGGGCACTCGAAGAAAATATATCGAATTCCCCCGAAACGTCTCGTCTGCCGTGATGAGTGACGGAAGTCTGCAGCTGAAGTTCGACCTGACCGCCGGGACATTTGCGACCGTCCTGTTGGCGGAGATCTGCGACGTACTGATTTGATCGTTGGCCGGAACACTGCGTATCACCGGTCAGCGATCGCGAAGTGTCAGATTATCGTGAAGTCAAATGGCGTACTCCAGGCACTGACGACGCCTGCGGCATTAAATGCCCGTAACCAGATTCGATAGCTACCACTTGCCAGGTCGTCCACCGCCGTGAATTCAACGCCGGTCAGGTCTGTTTTGTGAATGATACGCGTCGTGCCCCCAACCTGGTTGACCCACAGTTCGTATCGGACAGCGTTGGCGGCGACAGCCCAGGAAATCGTGGGACGGGCGGTATCGGCACCGGTGACCGTCGTCACTTCGGTCGTACCCGGGTTTGTCCCGGCACCGATGCTGAAGTCAAAGGCGTCACTCCATCTGAGAGCCACGCCGCCTGACGGAGTCACCCGAATCCACGCACGATAGTCTCCGTCCGAAAGGTCGGTCGCTGCGGTAAAGGATGTGGCCGTCAGAGCGGCTTCGTGGATCACTCGAGCAGTCCCATTGATCTGGTTGACCCAGAGTTCGTAGGTGGCACCTGCGCCACCGGAAGTCCAGGTGATTGTTGGTTGGGTAGGAATTGACGCTCCGGTTGGCCCGGTGATTTCCGTCGGCGCGGCGCCAACTCTAAAGGCCACGGAACTGCTCCATGCCGAATTTCCGGCGGTATTTTTCGCCCTGACCCAAACGCGGTAGGTACCATCCGCCAGATCGCCGGCCGGAGTGTACGACGTCAATGCCCAACTGGGCTCCCGAATGAGTTGATTCTGCACACCAACGTGATTGACCCATATATCATACTCCGTTGCCTGATCGGCAGTCGTCCATGCAATCAAAGGGCGGCGTCCACCGACCGCCGCAACCGACGGACTGGTAATCGACACAGGGTTCGGCACCGAGACACCAATCAGGAAGTCGAACGGAGTACTCCAATTCGAATATCCTTCACTATTCTTCGCGCGTATCCATCCGCGATACGTGCCGTCCGGCAGATCTGCCGTTGGGGTGAAGGAAGCAGAGGTCAGCGACGTCTCGCGAATGATGGCACTTGTTCCACCAATCTGATTCACCCACAATTCGTAGGAATCGGCCCCGCCAACAGAGTTCCAGGTGATTGTTGGCCGGGACGATATGTCGTCGCCCACTGGTCCCGTCAGTTCCGTCTCAGACGGAACACCTACCGAGACCTGAAATGTGTCGGAGACAGAATTACCCTGCAGATCTGTTGCCTGAACAATAATGGTGGCACTGCCCGACTGCCCCGCCGTCGGGGTTAGTTGCAGCACACCGTCCGTGATGGCTGCCGTCACCAGAGACGTGTTGCTGTTTTCCTTTACAGAAAAGCTCAGCTCATCCACAACGTTGGTTGCAGAGGTAACGAGGTGCTGCCGCTGGATCGTGCCACTTGTGTAACTGTGGACCGGCAGAGTGGCGAATGCACCTCCGGCGTTCACGTCAGGGAGCGCAGCGATCGAGTCCACCACAGTCATGCCATCAAACAGCACGTGCGCGAAGACCGTAAAACCTCCGTTCTGAGGATCCAGGATTGTTGAGTTATCAGCAAGGCTGACGAACCACTGTGACGTCGCGCTGTCGGGGTCTCCGCCGAGCTTCGCCATGGCCACAGTTCCGCGTAGATTGACAGGCGACCCTGCCTGAAGTCCGCCCAACTGTGGATCAAACCAGTTATCGAACTCGTTAACGACTGTCCCATTGTTGGCAACGCTGCCAGGGCCCGTCGCTCCAACCGGATAAGCGAACCCGCCGCCCTGTATCACAAAGCCAGTGACGGACCGGTGAAAAAACATGTCTGCGTAATTGCCGGACTCCGCAAGCGTCAAAAAATTCTGCGCTGTGACGGGCGTAATGGCGTCGTACGTTTCAAGGTAGAACGTGCCGAGTGGCGTTTGGACCTCAACTGCTGACCCGGTGACATCTGGATCATCAAAGTAGTCCGTCAGCGTCAACGGCGAAGCCTGTCCACTCACGGCAAATGACGTGTCCGGGATGGCCGTTGTCAGTGTCGCCGTCAGCAGAACGCGGCATTCCAACTCTGCGGCGGCAGTTGCGACTCGCCGGCCCATCGCTTTTCTGCGGCGAGAACGACCACCACGAATTTTATTTAGAAACCACCCGTCAACAAACATCCGCGACTCCATTCGCTTCTGCGCTTCGAAGAATCTCCAGACCTCACGCTGGAAGAGACATTGTTGCACAACCGCCGGAATCACAGCAAGACTGCCCGGCCGCCCGGACTTCGCGAGACCACCACCAGACTTTAGCGAAAAGCCGCTCGCAGAAGGAGTTCTGGCGGGTCAATGCTCGACATCACGATTAATTCGATCATTTGTTGCGTGCGGGTTAATTAAACTAGGTAATTCTTGACTCCGAAGACCCGCATTCACGTAATAATGAGAGAAATCTAACATCTCAACAGGACGCACGCCGCAAAAAAGCGGCTAATTTAAGTGAGGAGAACATTCAGGATATGCACGGACGTCATGCCCTGGTGGACTTTAACGTCAGAGTAGAACGGATCCCAGACCCCACTCCGGGAGATTTATTCGGTGACGACCTCAGCTAGTCAGAATCATTCGGTGCCCTTCGGACTTCTTCCGTCCGGAAAACTGTTGTGGACGTTTCGCATCCTGTGTGCCACGGCCCTGTCACTCAGCGGATATCTCGCGTGGACCGCATTGAATCAGGTCCCGGTCTATGGTTGTGGCGGTGGAGAGGTGTTCGATTGCGGACACGTGCTGACCAGCAAATACGCAAAGGTATTTGGTATGCCGGTCAGCGTGCCGGCCGTAGCCCTGTACCTGAGTCTGCTGAGTGTTCTTGCATTTTTCCGGCCTGAAACGCCGGAAAAACTGCTGCGAGCCGGATGGTCACTGCTGACCTTCGGAGCAATCGCAGCGGCTCTGTCAGCTCTGTGGTTTATTAATATCCAGGTGTTTGAACTGGAACATCTGTGCGCTTACTGTCTGGGTGCCCATAGCTGTGGGTTGGTTCTTGCCGGCATCATTCTGTGGAAACGCCCTCTGGGCAACTGGCAGACTTCAGCATGGTCTGGCGTGAGCTTTGCGGCCGTGGCAGTTTTAATAACGGCACAGGTCACGAGTGAAGCACCTGAACACTTCGTGGTCGAACGATTCGACGACGTACAGACGTCAGAAACACAGATCGCCGATCTGGACAGGACGACAGACTTTGCGCCTCCCGGCGACGCGTTGTCTTCAACAGACGACGACAGTCTTTTTGCACCGCCGATCTCTGACGAGGCTGTCGTCACCGATAATTTGTTCGAGCCACCAGTTGAATTCAATGAGCCGGCAGCACTTCCCACAGACGATTCGACCACGACCGGCACGTCCAAACCACCGGTGACGGATGTTTCTGAGACAACACCTGTCAACACTGACAACAACGCTGCGGAAACCGACGATGAGGTTGCCAGGAAGCCGGCGCCAGCGGCTGACCCTCGACCCACCGTTGCGGCGGCGACCTATCTGTTTATCTCGCCATCCACGGCATCTTTGCTAATCAGAATGATCGCCTCCACAGATGATCCAGCCCTTGGCAAACAATCAGACAACACCGAGGATCAGCAGGCGGACAGCGACAACACGACTCAAGTCAAGGATGAGTCTGCAGCGGACGGGACGGAAAAAGCCGACCAGACACCGGCGACTCCGCCAAAACCGGAACCGCGACTTGTCAGCGTGTCGGGTAACAGATTTCGTCTGAATACCCGACACTGGCCGCTGCTCGGCAATCCCGATGCAAAATACATTTTCGTCGAAATGTTCGACTACACATGCCCGCACTGTCGGAACACTCACCATGCGATCGATGGCGCGTTCAAAGAGTATGGAGACGATCTGGCAGTTGTCGCACTTCCCGTTCCCCTTGACGGTTCCTGCAACGACACGGTACGAAACACGTCGTCATCACACGCGAACGCCTGTGAACTGGCCCGCATCTCTGTCGCCGTATGGCGAGTTAACCGTGTAAAGTTCAGGGACTTCCACAACTGGATGTTTGCCAGCTCGCGCCGCAGTTCAGCGTCCGCTCGGCAAAAGGCGGAACAACTTGTCGGCAAAGCTGAGCTGACCGCAGAACTCGCCAAACCATTTGCTGGCGACTACATCAAGAGACACGTCGATCTCTACAAGAAAGTGGGACGCGGTTCCGTGCCAAAGCTGATGTTTCCGAAGTCAACGATGACGGGTGCTGTGTCGTCGACCCGAACTCTGTGTCGCACGATCGAGCGAGAACTTGTGCAGAAGTAAGTTGCAGTTCCGTTAGCTCCAGTCAACCGCTCTAGTGCACGGAACTCTTCTGCGGCTGACCGGTTCTGCGAACGAACACGGCCCCCGGTGGTCCGGCGGGGATTCCCGGGAATTCTGCGATTCGAGTGATCCCGAGCGAACAGCGCTGCGTTTGGCCGCTGTATGGGCATTGACGTCAGGCAACATTTCGCCCTGTAGAACACCAGCTTTTTCATGCCACGCCCACTCTCTGGATGTTGGCGACAACTGTCGGTACAGTGTGGCAGCGGTCGAGGCCCTTCCTGAATGGCAGAAGGCGAGCTTTCTGCAATGGGCCGACCGGCATCAACATTGGCCGTTCTTTCTTAGACGACATCGTTAATTTTACGCCCCATCTCACCTTCCGAGCGGCAGGTCGAATCCGCTGGCGGTCGGCACCGCCCGGTCGGCACCGCCCGGTCGGCACCGCCTTTCGTCCCATTGCACGAAAACTCAATCACATGACAGACGACACACCCGACAATCAGCCCGTCGCCAGCAGCTCTGAAAATTCAGGGCAGACTTCGAATAACCCCGGCCCGGTCTATCTGGTGTCCTATCCTAAGATCGTGTTCCTTTATCCGACGGTCCTGGCCGCCCTATTTGGGGCGATCTATATGTGGGTCAAGGGCAATGACCCGGGTGCGGACTATGCGCAACTTCCCGGCAGGATCTTTCTACTGGTGCTGATGATCAATTTCGTCGTAATCGCCTTTGACTTTCCTCGCACAACCTCCTTGACGTGGTTCTTTGCCGTCGTCGCAGTCAGCGTGGGACTGTGGACGTTGTTCCATCTGTACCCCGATTTTGCCCCGTGGGTCACGAAGCAAATGTTGAACGTGACCCCGAAAGCAAACGCATCCTTCTACATGATCTACGTTCTAATCATGTTGTTCCTGTTTACGTGCGTGATGATCAGTTGCCGCTTCGATTACTGGGAAGTCCGCGGCAACGAATTGCTACATCATCACGGTGTGTTGAGTGACCTGGAACGCTTCTCGGCCCCCAACCTTCGCATCGACAAAGAAATCAACGACGTATTCGAATACATGTTGCTTCGATCCGGCCGGTTGATTCTGCACCCAAGCCAGGAACGTCGAGCAATCGTGCTGGAAAACGTCTTCTTCATTAACCAAAAGGAAGAACGCATTACGAAAATGCTCGGAGCCCTGCAGGTTCGTATTCGTACAGAGCACACGTAGACAGACGTGCGTTTTCCCGGCCGTGTCAATGAGGGGATCGGAAGTCATTCCTGTCGGGTATGCGACGCGCGCAGACGGTCGCCCATTCGAAGAAGACTCCCGACCCTTTTTCGCCCCATGAATCGCGACCACTCGATTGCTCGTGGACGTCATTCCGTTCACAATGCCCGCAACGACGAATTTTGAAATCCGTTTGCGGAAGAACGAAGATGCTGCGTAATGCTGGCTGCCGGGGTGCCATTTGTGCCACTTTGCTATCGGCGCTGATCGTGTCATCGCCGCCATCGGCCGGCGATGACCTGTCGGTTGTGTATGGCGTCGAACGCCAACCATTGATTGCCGCCACGCAGCGACTGATGGAAGCACTGCAGTTTTCGGGAACGCCGCTGGATCCCGCCATTGTGGATCAACTGAACAGAGCATTTCAGCAGCAGGACAACCGGACTGCAGTCAAACGAATTCAGGAATTGCTGAACCCACTGTGCCTGACTGAGGTCAACATCAACGCCGAAAGCCGGGTGAAGGTGAAAGAAGGCCCAGTTGCGAAGAAGCTGATGCAGCAGGGTTGGCGCACGTTTCTGGTCAAAGTACACAATGAAGCGGGGGTGAACCCGGAACTCAGGGTAGAAAGTCCCAACGCGGCGCCGGTGTACCAGCGAGGGAAAGGCACTCGCCAACAGCCTCGAACGGATGAAGAGCTGGTCAACCCGGCGGATGTGCCGAATCGGTGGCTGGATGTTTCGCTGCTGAAGCGGGAACCGCTAAAGGCCAGGCTGTCGGGCCTGGTAGTGGAATACCGAGTCCTTCTGATGTTCAGTCGAGACGTCGGCAAACGCGAAGCATCTTTAGCATTCAACATTGGCCAGGGCACTCAGGATATTGGCTTTCGGAATGCCGTCCCGATTCTCTTTGACTGTGAGCCTGCGGTCAAAGTCGTGCTGGGCGTGAAAGACGTCGACGGCACGCCAACAACCGCGGCGTTCGTCATCAAGGATCGGCAGGGCCGCGTCTATCCGAGCCCTGCACGGCGATTGGCTCCTGACTTTTTCTTTCATCACCAGGTCTACCGTCATGACGGGGAATCTGTGGACCTGCCGCCTGGCGACTATCAGATCACCGTTACTCGAGGTCCGGAGTACCTTCCCGTGCAGATGGAAGTGAATGTCCCGGCAAAAAAGCAGCACTCGCTGGACATCCAGCTGAAACGCTGGATTCATGTCGCCCAGAGGAACTGGTACTCCGGTGACCATCACGTCCACGCAGCCGGTTGTTCGCACTATGACAGCCCGACAGAAGGCGTCGGCCCCGAAGACATGATGCGACATATCCTCGGCGAAGACCTGAACGTCGGGTGCGTGCTCAGTTGGGGGCCATGCTGGTACACTCAAAAACAGTTCTTCGAAGCGGAAGTCTCGCAGCTTTCGCAGCCGCGTTACCTGATGCGGTACGATGTTGAAGTCAGTGGTTTTCCTTCGTCTCACGCCGGCCATCTGTGCCTGCTCAAACTCAGCGAAGACGACTATCCCGGGACGACACGTATTGAGCAATGGCCCAGCTGGACACTGCCGGTGCTGAAATGGGGGCAGGATCAGGGTGGCGTCGTCGGCTACAGCCACAGCGGTTGGGGTTTGGCGCTGCCGGACGTGATGCCCGATGGCAGTCGGCAGTTCGTAAAGCAGCCCTGGGGAGGAGCACCGATCAACTGGAAGGGCAAAGCCGCTGATGTGCTGCCCGACTATGCAATGCCTCCATTCGACGGCATCGGAGCTAACGAGTTCGTCGTGACGGCTCCCCACGGTGTCTGTGATTTCATCTCGACCGTGGACACGCCTGCCATATGGGAACTGAACGTCTGGTACCACACGCTCAACTGCGGCATGACAACTCGCATCAGTGGGGAGACCGACTTTCCCTGCATCTACGGCGACCGCGTCGGACTCGGAAGAATCTACGTGCAACTGGACGGTGATCAGGAGCTGACGTACGACAACTGGATCAACGGACTGAAGGATGGTCGAAGTTATTGCGGCGATGGGTTGAGTCACATTCTGGACTTCGCAGTCGACGGCGTTGGAGTCGGCAGCAAATCTGAATCCGGAACCAGTCGGCTTGATCTGGAGAAGACGACAACCATCAACGTCACGTTTGACGCAGCAGCTCTGCTGGAGGCGCAGCAATCGGACGCAACTCGACAGATTCGCAGTCGACGGCTGGACGAAAAGCCGTATTGGCACATCGAACGCTGTCGGATCGATGACACACGCAACGTGCCGGTAGAAGTAATCGTCAATGGAGAAGTTGTTGCGACAGGAACGTTGCTGGCAGATGGCGTTAACAGAGCATTCAGAATTCCCGTGAAGATTGAACGCTCGTCCTGGGTGGCGGTGCGCATCCTTCCGTCGGTCCACACAAATCCGGTATTCATCCACATCGATAATCAGCCGATTCGTGCCAGTAAGAGGAGTGCCGACTGGTGCGTGAAGGCCGTTCAGACATGCTGGGATTCGAAAGAGGGCAGAATTCGCGAAGAAGAACGCGGAGCGGCCAGGACGGCCTACGACGAGGCAGAAGCGATTTATCGCAAGATTGCTACGGAATCCGATTGAACAATGGCTCCTCAGTTTCAATCCGCCCCGATGGCATCGATCCCTCTGCGCAACAGGATTCGCTCCTTCGTTGGCAGTGTCTTTCGTCGACCCATGATTCGCGCGAAGGACAGATTTCTTTGCACCGCGCGCGTCGCCTGTCGGGAAACACAGCAGCAGACACTGAAACGACTGTTGAGCCTGAACGCTGACAGCCGTTTCTCTCGCGAACACCTGCTTGCAGCAAATCTCAGTGTGGACGAATTTCGGAAGCGACTGGCCGTTTCGGATTATGAAGTTTTCCGCCCCTGGATCCAACAGATGCAGCGAGGCGCACATGACGCTCTGCTGGGCAGCAACAACAAACTGCTGATGTATGCCATCACCAGCGGCACGACGGACAAAGCGAAACTGATTCCGATCACGGATCATTTTATTCGGGACTATCGTCGAAGCTGGCAGCACTGGGGAATTGCAACTCACCAGTCGCACCCACGTATACAACTGCTGCACATAGTACAGATCATCAGCAGCCATAACCGCAGCCGTACGGATGACGGAACTTCCTGCGGCAACATCAGTGGCCTTGTGACGTCCATGCAGAAGTCGATCATCCGGAAGCTGTACACTGTGCCGGGCCAGGCTGCTCAGATCGATGATGCGAACGCAAAGAAATACGTCACGGCCCGCTTTGCGTTTGCCGATTCCTGCGTTGGTATGTTCGTAACCGCCAACCCCGGCACGCTGTTGCAGCTGATGGAATTCTCAAATGCGAATGCGGTGCGGCTGATCAGAGATATTCACGACGGCACACTGACTGATGCCGCACTTTCTGAATCGGAAGCGATTTCATTGCGGCCCTTTCTGAAAACCAGTCCCGCGCGGGCGGCAGCGTTGGAGGCCATTATGTCTGAATGCAACGTATTATCACCTTCACGTTGCTGGCCTGAACTGCAGTGTCTGGCGGTCTGGACGGGAGGCAGCGCTGGAGCCTACGCCCCGCAGCTACAGCAGACGTTCGGCGACATCGCACTGCGTGACCACGGTCTGCACGCCAGTGAAGGTCGCATGACAATTCCCATCGAGGACAACACGCCAGCCGGTGTGCTGGACATTGAATCGCATTTTTTTGAATTCATCCCGGTCGGCGAGATCGAGTCCGCTGATCCGGTTGTACTGGAAGCTCATGAACTGGAGCGTGACACAGAGTACTTCATTCTTCTGACGACTTCGTCCGGACTCTACCGGTACAACATCTTTGACGTGGTCCGCTGCACCGGATTCTTCGGCGCTACTCCGATGCTGGAATTCCGTCATAAGGGTCAGCATCTGTCGAGCATCGCCGGTGAGAAACTTTCAGAATCACAGGTCGTGGAATCGGTCGGAGCGGCCTGCCGGCAGGCCGGAGTATCCTTAGCGCAATTCACACTGACCCCGGCATGGGGCCAGCCACCGGGATATAAGCTGTTCGTCAAATCGGCGGCTCTGCGAACAGCTGAAGGCCACGACCGGGACAGACTTGCACGTGCTGTCGATACCGCTCTGTGTCAGCGCAACTGTGAATACAGCGAGAAGCGTTCCACAAACCGCCTTGCAATGGTTCGATGTGAACTCGTTTCAGAAGTATCGTGGAGCAGGTTCGCCCGGAATCGGCTCCGAGCCTCCGGTGGAAGCCCGGAACAATACAAACACCCCTGCCTGCTGCCGGACCCTCAGTTCGAAGACCTGTTTGTGACTTCATCCCAGGGGACGGTCAATACATCCTGACACTTCAGGCACTCATGCCGAGCGCAGTTCTCAGGCCATCAACTTCTCGATCCATGCGCTTGTCTTAGGGTTCGTCGTGTATGGATCGCTAAGTCGTTTGCCATAGTCTTTGAGTTCTCTGGCGAGGTGCTGCACAACGTCTTTATGCTCCGGGGAGTCGATAAAATTGATCAGTTCATCTGGATCTGTCTGCAGGTCCAGAAGCCATGGATCATCAGCGGACGACAGAATCAGTTTAAAACGCGGTGTGAGGGCCGAAACCCACCCAAACGTGCTTCCGGGTTTTCCTGTGCTTCGCATGAAAGTGATGTCGTTCCAGTCCTGAGGCGCCGTGCCGGTCCGCAGAAGACGCGACGCATCCCGTCCGTGGACGTGGTCAGCCTTATCAATGACGCCCATCAGCGAAAGCATTGAGGGAAGAAAATCGACTGTATTAAGCACCTCTTCAATGCGGGCACCGGCAGGAACGGATTTGGGGTAGCGGACCACAAAAGGAACCTTTGCTGAGGCCTCCAGCGGTATCCCCTTATTCTGCCGTCCGTGCTCGCCGCGCATATCACCATGATCAGCTGTGAAGACAAGAATTGTGTTGTCCAGAAGATCCCGCGCATGCAACGCTTCGATTAATCGCCCGACGCTATCGTCGACGCATTTCACCATACCGTGATAGTTCGCCATCCTGTAGTTACAGTTCTTTGTCGGCATAGCCCACGACGGAACACCTTCGGTCGGCTTTCCGAACGTTCGCGGTGCCTCAACAATCGTGTCGTCGTACATCGTGTCGTACGGAGCTCGGACGGTATCGGGGCCATGCGGATCAGGAATGCTCAGCATGTAGCAGAACGGACTGTCTTCGTGCTCATCGATGAATTCGATGGCGCGATTCGTTAGCCAGTCCGTGGTAAAGCTCTCATCATCGGCGCCCTCAACACTGTAGCTGGGCTGCCCTTTGCGGTCTCTGGCTTTGACGCGGGGGCCGTTCTCTGTCAGCTCAAGCTGCTTCCAATGTCCTCGGTTGAACATATATCGATTGTCCTGAAAACCGAAATTCCGCTCGGGCCCCCATTGAGGCTTGCCATCGCCATCCAGATGCCACTTCCCGGAATATCCCGTTGAATAACCTTGTTCTCCAAGTATCTGTGCAAAGCTGACGACCTTGTCACTCAGACGAACGTTGTTGGTCGTAACCGGCGTGTGGTGCGGATACATGCCGGAAATAAAACTCGACCGGGACGGTGAGCACACAGGAGTAGCGGCGTAGAACTTGGTACACAGCGTCCCTTCTCGCGCGATGGAGTCGATGTGTGGCGTTTCGACGTACGCGTTCGGCCCCCACATGAATGCCTGTTCCGGCGGCAGCGTATCGCGATAGCAACCAAGGGTGCGAAAGTTCAGTTCATCGCAGTGAATGATCAGAAGATTGGGCTTTCGCTCTGCTGTCTCTCCGGCGTGAGCTAGAGTTGGCGCCAGAGCCGCACCAGTCGCTGCTCCGGTTGTTGTCTGAATGAAATCTCGTCGACGCATCGATCATGTTCCTTGTTCTTAACTCTTCAGACCCCGGCACGACATCAAAAACAACAAGACGTCATACACACCGTTTTTGCAGCACAACTCGGGCTGCGGGCCCACAGATTCTCCGGACCGGCTGGCGAATGCTGCAGGTGTTTGTCAGTCCATCGACTTCGGCGAGCATCGGTATTTCGGAAAGGCAGGCCCCCCCGTAAGTGTATCCTGAGCTGCATGAAAAACGAATCTACGCTGAAATTCCGACTCAAACCGGATTCGCCCGGTGGTCTGTACACCTACGGCAATAGACCATACGCTTCGTTTGAACCGGGACCGTCGACAAGATTTTGAAATTTCCAGACCGTGTCAAACAACATCACACTAAGTGAGACAGACCGTGATCTGCCGAAGCACGTAAAAAACGGCTTCATGCGTTATCGTGACTTCAAACCGCTGACTCAGGGCGGTGAGGCGGTGTTA
Organism: Fuerstiella sp.; assembly: GCA_024230215.1. Classification (GTDB taxonomy): domain Bacteria; phylum Planctomycetota; class Planctomycetia; order Planctomycetales; family Planctomycetaceae; genus Fuerstiella. The sequence goes on from JAAERP010000500.1 coordinate 189,753, forward strand.
CAGACATGTTATGATGAAAACCTGGGGCGCACGGTCGTCATGAAGACGCTGCTGCCGCAGTTGCGGAATCTGGAAGTCTACAGGAAACGATTCCTGAGAGAAGCACGCGTAACCGCGCAGATCCCTCATCCGGCCACCGTCCCAGTGTACGAAATCAGCCGCGACCGTGAGGGCAATGCGTACTTCACAATGAAACGACTGGGTGGCCGCGACCTGTGCGATATTCTGGATCGAATCGCTGAAGGCGACGCCGAAACAATTGCCGCCTATCCGTTGGAGACGCTGTTGAATGTGCTGGTCCATATCGGCCAGTGCCTGTCTTACGCCCACAATCTTGGCGTCGTCCATCGGGATCTGAAACCTGCCAACATCATGATTGGCGACTACGGCGAAGTCACGTTGCTGGACTGGGGCCTGGCGAAGGTCTGGAACATGGAAGACAACGACGAGATCGACGAACTGCTGCGCAGCGGCCAGCAGCAGATTTCAGGCAGACTGACAGGTCGAGGTGATGTTCAGGGAACGCCATTCTACATGTCTCCGGAACAGGCTCGAGAGACCAGCGACGTTGACGGCCGCACGGACATCTACAACATGGGGATCATTCTGTACGAAATCCTGACCAACCAGAGTTACATGTCAGGGCGTAACTTCAAGGAAATCAAACGTAAGATCCTGGATGGTCCGGTTCGAGCGCCGGCCGACGTGCTGCCACGTAACTCTGTGCCGCCTGAACTCAACACGATATGTCTGAAAGCCCTACTGAAGGATCCCCAGGATCGTTATTGCAGCATGGATCAGTTGACGGACGATATCCGTGCGTATCTGTTGTTCCAGCCTGTGTCCGTCTACAAGATGCCGGCCCTTATTCAGTTGCTGCGTGCCAGTAGTCGCAGAAGTTTCAGTATCAGCTCCGCGTTATGGCTGGTGATTGGTGCGTCGCTTTGCATTGTCACACAGCTGGCCTGGCTGGCATTCACACGCTGATTTATTTTTGCGCTTCCTCGCTGGTGCCGGAGAGGCCACCATGAAACGTCTTCTTCTTTTGTTCGTCCTGATCAGTGTGCTGCAAGGCTTCTGTGTGCCCGTAAGTCCGTTGCTGGCAGCCGCAGAAGATCGGACCCTCTTCGTGGATCGTGTCGGTGACGACATCCGCTATCTGGCTTCTGATGAACTGGAAGGCCGTGGCGTTCAGACGAAAGGTATCCATTTGGCCGCCGATCGAATCGTCGCCCAATACAAGCGGGCGGGGCTGAAACCAGGACTGCCTGACGGCAGCTACAGACAGCCTTTCGAAGTCCAGTTAAAAAACTCTGTCGTTTCCACAGACACGTCAGTCACGTTGAGAAACAGTTCCGGAACAGCGATTCGCCTGCGAGTAGGTGAGCAGTTCCAGCCACAAAGACGCGGCAAGAACGGTTCAGCGTCCGGACAATTGGTGTTCGTCGGCTACGGGATCAGTTCAGCCGAAGACGACTACGATGAATACAAGGGTGTCGATGTCGCGGGCAAGGTGCTGGTCATGATTCGTCGTGAGCCGCATCAGGCAAAGCCAGACGGTGCATTTCAGGGAACAACAACAACTTCACATTCCTACATCGATCAGAAACTGAAACTGGCAAAAGAACACAAGGCCGTGGGCGTCATATTTGTTAATGACCCCCATACGGTTAAGTCTGCGTCAGAGGACGAGTTAACGGCACCAACCGGATTCGGCACGCAGGGATCCGGAATTGCCTTCGTCCACGTTCGACAGAGCGTGGTCGATCAAATATTGCAGCAGATTCCCCTTTCCGTCACACATGATGGCGATGAGAAGAAGCTGTCCAGCCTGGGCGACGTCACAGAGTTCATTGACGCCACGTTGCAGCCTGTGTCCCAGCCACTGACGAGTTGGACGGCTGAAATCGCGACAAAATTCGACACGAACTCCGTGACCACACACAATCTGATTGGCATCCTTGAGGGAGAAGGGGACCTGGCGGACGAAACGATTGTCGTTGGGGCTCACTACGACCATCTTGGTTATGGTGGGTATGGATCACGAGCGAGAAACCGACAAGGCGAGATTCACAACGGGGCCGACGACAACGCGACAGGAACAGCCGCGGTACTGGAAATAGTGCGTCGAATGACCGCCGGACCGAAACCACAACGCCGCATCGTGTTCATCTGTTTCTCCGGCGAGGAACGTGGATTGCTCGGCAGCAAGTACTACGTGCGGAACCCGATTGTACCGCTGGAGAAAACCGTCGCCATGCTGAATTATGACATGATTGGCACGCTGCGAAACAACCGGATTGAAGTCAACGGTGTGGGTACAGCAACTGAGTTTCGTCCCATCGTTGAGGCTGCCGACGAAGCATCCTCTCTGGACGTCACCATCGTGGCACACCCTTTTGCAGGCAGCGACCACCTGCCATTCTTTCAGCAACAGATTCCCGTCATGTTCTGTTTCACCGGAGTGACATCAAGATACCACACACCAGACGACGACTTCGAAACGATCAACGTGAACGGAGTGGTTTCTGTTATCGACTACACGGAGCACCTGCTGCGGAGCATTGATTCGCTGCGGTCGGCTCCCCGATTTCAGAACGTGTCGCGACGCTCTCGAATTCGCCGGATGCCGTTCCTGGGTATTGCTCCAAATCTCGGCGGCGACGACGGTGAAACAGGTGTTCCCATTCGTTCCGTCGTGCCGGGCAGTCCGGCGGCAGCGGCCGGGCTGAAAGTTGGCGACATGATCATGAGCGCCAACGAAACGAAAATCAAAGAATACGTGGACCTGATCAAGTTCCTCCAGGCCAGTCAGCCCGGTCGACGGGTCCGTCTGTCGATCGTTCGAAACGACGAGCGACTTGAACTGCAGGCAACTCTGGGCCAGCCGAAGTAAATGCGAGCAATCACACTATTTGATGGCGAACTGCACTTTAATGCCGACTACGCGCCGCACCACGCGGCAGTCAATCTGGTCGAAGTGAAAGTTCTGACAGCCGGCATCTGCGAAACGGACCTGCAGCTGAAGCAGGGCTACATGGGTTTCAATGGCGTGTTGGGGCACGAATTCGTCGGCGTCGCTCAGACCGGTCCGTTCACGGGTGAACGCGTGGTTGGCGAAATCAACTGCGCCTGTGGTCACTGTGACTTTTGTCGCCGCGATTTGCCGCGGCACTGCGAGAACCGGACGGTGATCGGCATTCTGAATCACGACGGTGCCTTTGCGGATTCGCTGTTTGTGCCTCAGGAGAACCTGCACCGCGTGCCGGACCATGTGTCGACGAAGCACGCCGTGTTCACTGAACCAGTCGCGGCAGCGTGCCGGATTCTGGAACAGACGAACATCAATGGTGACCACAATGTGGTGATCCTGGGAGACGGGCGATTGGGGAATCTCTGTGCCCAGGTGATCTCCACCACAAGAGCGAATGTTCTTGTTGTCGGCAAGCACGAGTGGAAGCTGCAGCGTCTCAATGAACTCGGCATTCAGACGGAACTGCTGGCAGGTTTTCAGCCAGCATCCACAGCAGACTTCGTTGTTGATTGCACTGGCTCACCCAGCGGTTTTCCGTTGTCACTGCAAACCGTCAAACCGTGTGGCACAGTGATTCTGAAGACCACCGTCGCCGCTGAACAGCCCCTGCAACTTGCTCCGGTGGTGATCAACGAAGTTCGAATTATCGGTTCCCGCTGCGGTCCGTTTGCTCCAGCACTGAAAATGATCGCGGACAAGACTATTCACGTGGAATCACTCATTACAGCGGAATACCCACTGGAGCAGGCGATCCAGGCATTTCGACACGCCGAACAGCCCGATACACTGAAGGTGCTGTTGCATGTATCTGACAGCGTTTAAGCTCAGAAGACGGAAAGAAACCATGCCGGAATCTACTGTGTCACTGCCGCGAACCGGGCTAATCTGCCTGACATTGACATTATTGTTTGCCCTGACCGGTCCACCGGCCATGGCCGTACCACAGGGCAAGCAACTGTCTGACGTGGAACTTCGAGCGAGAATCATGCGGTCCCTGCGCGATGGCGTCGACTTTCTAAAACGTCGTCAATCGGGCAACGGATCGTGGACCACGATCGGAGACGAATCAACCTACAAGTATGGAATCACCTCGCTCGCCGTTCTGGCCCTCATCAACAGTGACGTTCCGGTCGAGTCTGAGCAGGTCCAGCGCGGCCTCGCCTTTCTTCGCTCTGCACCACCGAACCAGCCGGAGTTCGTGTACGAAGCGTCGTTGATGGTGATGGCTTTCTGTGCGGCGGATGAATTGGTCAAAGACCGAGATAGGATTGTCCGCATCACCAGACTGCTGGAACGAACTCAATGCACGCGAGGCCCCAACAGTGGGTTGTGGGGATATCACCTGTTCTCACGAGGCGGTTCGCCAGGCGGCAATGGCGAAGATCACAGCAACGGGCAATTCGCTGTTCTGGCGTTGCGCGACGCCGCGTACGCCGGGATCGAAATCGACCGCAAGGTATGGGAACGAACGCATGAGCACTGGCTCAGAACTCAGCGCGCTGACGGTGGATGGGGCTACAAGCCCAACGATCCTGCCAAGGGCAGCATGACCACAGCCGGACTGTCAACGCTGGCCGTGACAACACGCATGCTCCAGGACGACAGCGATGTTGACAGAGATGGTCAGCCGGACTGCTGCGCACAGCATCCAGTGCCCGACGCCTTTGAGAAAGGACGGAAGTGGCTCGCCAGGAATTTTTCCGTGAACACCAATCCACCAGGACAGAACTGGCACTATTACTACCTGTATGGCCTTGAACGTGCCGGACGGCTGGGCAACGTGCGGTTCTTTGGACAGCACGACTGGTATCGCCAGGGTGCTCGCTACCTGGTTGCCGCACAGAACGGTGATGGTGGCTGGAGCGAACGAAGTGGATCCACGCCTGTGCTGTCTTCTTCTTTCGCGCTATTGTTTCTGGCGAAGGGACTGTCTCGCGTCGTGGTCAACAAGCTGGACTATACCTCCGTCGGTCAGGAAGAAGATACAAACGGAGAGTGGAACCGGCATCCATACGACGTTCCGAATCTGATTGACAAGGTTGACGGTCTGAAAGGCTGGCCGCCACGGTTGATCAGCCAGGTACTTTCGCTCGGGCGCCTGAACGGCGACACTGCCGTCAATGACATGAATCAGGCACCTGTTCTGTACATCAGCGGCAAGGATGCACCTACACTCACGGACGACCACGTTGCCTGGCTGCGTGAGTATGTGGACGAAGGTGGCTTCATTTTCGCGGTCGCCAACTGCAGCGATGGCACGTTTGACGATGGGTTTCGTGACCTGATCGAACGAATGTTCCCGGACGGCGATGCATCTCTGCAACGACTGCAGGCTGATCATCCGGTGTACCGCAGCGAGTACCTGTTGAAGAAGACAGATTCGATTGAATTGTATGGTGTCGACTTTGGCTGCCGCACGGCCATCATTTACTCACCTGAGGATCTTGGGTGTCTGTGGCAGAAGTGGATGCGGCACGAGCCTGCAGGCAGATCGACAGACCTGAGTCAGCGTATCATTCGAGCCAACCGCATTGGCATCAACGTGCTGGCTTATGCGACAGGACGAGAACCTCCTGTCAAACTCAACAGCGGCGAGGACAGGAACACGAAGCGACGATCCCGCATTCGACGTGGGTTGATCGAGATTGCTCAGTTGCGTCACAAAGGCGGCTGGGATACGGCCCCGAAAGCCCTGGAGAATCTATTGCAGGGGCTCAACGAAACTGTTGGCATCGGCGTGGCCCCAAAACGAAAAACGATCCCGATCACATTGAGCGAACTGCGACGCTTTCCGCTCGCCTACATGCACGGTCGCTATCGATTCCAACTGTCGCAGCAGGAGCAGGATGCCCTGCGCGACTATCTTAGTCGCGGGCCGGTTCTGTTCGCTGACGCCTGCTGCGGTTCGCCCAGATTTGACCGAAGCTTTCGCGACTTGATGGGGCAGATATTTCCGGACCATCCGCTGCAGGCAATCCCCGCCGATCATGAATTGTTCTCCGACGTCACGGGCCACCGTATTGATACTGTTCACCTACGGAAAATGGTGCCTGGTGGAGCGAACGCCGCAATGCAATCCAGAACGGAAAAAGGCCCACCCGTGCTGGAGGGTGTCGAGATTGATGGAAGATATGCGGTCATCTACAGTCGCTACGACATCAGCTGCGCGCTGGAGAACCAGGCATCGCTGGCATGCGACGGATATGTCGAGGAAGACGCGATGAAACTGGCCATGAATATTGTTCTATATTCAATGCTTCAGGATATCAGCTGGTCAAAGGCCAGTACCACGACAGACTAAACAGTTTACTTATTGTCGTGAGCGATATTGGCTCGTGGGAGTAACGAAACTGCCACTGAAAAGCGTTCTTCCTGGCCACAAGTCAGCGTATAACGCTGTAAGCGGATCCGAATTATCACCCCGAAGTTGTTAGCATCTCTGTGTATTCCTTTCAGACGACCATTCATGAAACGGCCCTTACTTTTCAGACGCAGCCAGATCTCTTCTCGCCGCGCAAAGTAGACTCGGGTACGTTGGCCATGTTGAAGACTGCCCAGTTGGGCCCCGGTGACAAATTACTGGATCTCGGTTGTGGCTATGGCGTTGTTGGCATCTACGCCGCAAAACTTCTCGGAGACTCCAGCGTCTCGATGCTGGACAGTAATCCGACAGCAATTCAGTGCGCGCAAAGAAATGCGGTCCTCAACAATGTACCGGGCGTATCAATTTCGCTCAGCGATGGATTTCGTGACTTCCACGAAATTGGTTTCACCAGGATCCTGTGCAACCCTCCGTATCACACTGACTTTGCAGTTGCAAAACACTTCATTCTAAAAGGCTTCAATCGTCTGGCGATCGGTGGCGAGTTCTGGTTCGTGACGAAGCGAGACAAGTGGTACCGCAACAAACTTCGATCGATCTTCGGCTTCGTCGACTCGCGAAGTGTCGATTCCTATTTCGTCTTAAGGGCGGTGAAGAAGCAGCAGTCATTCGCTGCAAAACGATCCCGACGATAGCGGGACAGGCCTGGGCCTGACCTGTCGGGCCGGTCGACCGCTGTGAACAACGACTCACTTGTTGCCGTCCATTCACGCGAACCGTTGTGTACGGAGTCAGACAGAATTGTTGCTGCGACAACTGGCCGTTGTATTGCTGTTGTGGCCGGGATTTCAGGGACTGAGATCAGCCGTATTCCATGGCTGGCTGAGTCGTGCTCGTACCGTATAATACGCTGGCGTTCGCGTTTTCCTGTTGCCCCGTTTACAGCGTTTCACGCTGAATTGTGGCCGCGAAGAGCGATTTTCAATAGCAGTCTCGTTACTCCCACGAGGCAGTATCGTTCACGACAATAAGTAAACTGCATCTAATGGATGCCTCACAAAACGTGGCAGGCTCTTTGTTCTGATGTCGACCGGAAAAACCACCTTACCAGCAGTACAGGACGGAAATTCGACATGGCCGCGAGTCGGGATCTACGCATTGCTGTTTGCAATCGTCGCCTCAGTGTATCTACCTTCGGTCAGGTATGGGTTTCTGGACGATGAAACAGTGATTCTGTTTCGCACAGCACCACCGACAACAATTCCGGAATTGGTCGAACGATCTTGTTCCCCCCACTTTCCGGGACTCGCCTATTTCCGACCGATCCCTCACGGGTCGTACCTGGTTCAGTACATGCTGGACCGCAACAGCCCCGGGCCGTTTCATGCACTGAATGCTGTTTTAATGGGAATCACGGCCTGCGTGAGCTTTACGTTTCTGTCACTCCCCGGCTTCAGAACATCTCTGTTTCCAGCGATCATTGGTTCGCTGATGTTCGCAGTTCACCCTGCGGCTTCATCGACAGTGCATCCCATCGTCGGACGTGAAACTCTGATGGTTGCGTGTTTTACAATTGCATCCGTCTACGCCTTCGCCAAAGGCGGAGACGGGTGGTTTACAGTTTCGATGGTACTTCTGGCTGTTGCCCTGTTGTCAAAAGAACAGGCCGTCGTCATTCCGACGATCTTTCTATTGGCGGACGTCTGTGGCATTTCGAAGGACGCTCCGGGCCGACCGTTGCGAAAGTGGATTGAGCGACACAGGACGCCAGTGATTATACTTGTCATCTACCTGTGCCTTCGATGGTCACAGTTCTCTGGTGCTGAGTACAGATTCAGTGTGACAGAAAACCCGGTTGAGGTTCTTCTTTCGATTCGATTCGCAATACAGACTGTCTTTGCACCGTACACGGAATTGATGTACGAACCGGCAGCCGTGGCATGGGTTTCGACATGGAGATTCATCGTCGGTATTCTCGCCGTCAGCCTGTTGATTTCTGCCGTGTATCGTCTTCACCCGACACATACACGACCCAGCCTCTTCTGGGCTGGCTGGATCCTGTTGTGCATTGCACCGACGGCCAACATCATTGAACAGCAGGCACCCTATTCGGAACGTTATGTGCTGCTGGCTGTCTTTGCAGCCATCGGTCTGACGGCGGAAGTCCTTTCCGCCGTTCAATCAAGATCAACTCGTCTTTGCCTCACGACCGTCGCCGGTATTCTATTGGTGATCTCAGGAGGCATCACGGTCGCGCGGGGACAGTATTTCGCTACTCAGATGGCGTTTGCCCGACAGTGGGCAGCGACCAACCCACAGTTTGCAGAGACACAGATGTCGTTGGGCACAGAATTCTACCTTTCCGGGCAGTTGAAGAATGCTGCGAGTTGTTTCCGGGCCGGCATGGACGTCGAATCGGACGAAAGCAGCGTGTGCCGAAACTGGCTGGCCAAAATGCGATTGCTGCAGGGAGACTTCGAGGAAGCAGGTCGGCTGTTTGAAGTAAGTTCGGGAGAGAAGTTTTCCTGCCTGCTGAACGGAGTTGCGCTTGAGGCCGGCGACAACCTCACGGCAGCGGCCGCCAGCTTCGAACGGGCATTGAGAATTGATCGTTCGTTCTTTGCAGCGCACTTTCTGTTGGCTGAGACACTGAGCGATTCTGGCGAAAGCGAAGGGGCCAAACGACATGCCAGGCTGGCAGCGACAGCACCCGTTCTGGATCTCAGTTTTGCGTCGATTACGGACGATCAACTGCGCAGGATCGCCCAATTCCCGGATGTACGCGTGCTTATCCTGAAAAACGCTGACATCACCGACAGTGGCTGTACGTGGGTGAAGGAAATCAGAAAGCTTGAACAACTCTGGATTCCAGGTACTGCTGTGACTGATGATGGAATTGATCATCTGCAGGGGAATGACACGCTCAAATCACTCGTAATCTCCAATACCAGCGTCACAGATGAGTGCGTCGAAAGCCTGCTTTCCATTTCCCAGCTGAGCCACCTTGATATCCGATACACAGACATTTCAGAAGCCGGGATTCAACAGTTGAAGGAACAGTTATCCGGCTGTCAGATTTTCCACAGCGTTTCACGCTGACTTGTGGCCGCGAAGAGCGCTTTTCGATGACCGTTTCGTTGCTCCCACGAGCCAGTACCGTCTGCGACAATAAGTAAACTGATCTATTGACGTGTTGCTGGGACACACGGTTGTCCTGTGAGGAGACAATCCCCGTGGAAGAGAACATCGTCCTTGCAGGCTTTGTCGCGCTGGCGGCGGTGGCTGCCAACGGAGTACGTCTGTTTTTTCGGAAGCATAAGCTTCATCGACAACCGCGTGTCCTGAATCTGTTACTGGGTAACAGCCTTGTATGCGTACTGTTGATTGCGGCGATTGTGCTGACAGGCGAGTTGTATTACCGATTTGTCTACGACACGACGGAATCATTCGGCCTGTCCAGGACAACTCAGCGCTGGTTCAAACGGCACTTTCGCCGCAACAACCTGGGATTCCGCGACTCAATCGAATATCCAGGCTCCATTGAAGCCGGAACCCGGCGCGTGACGTTCCTTGGCGATTCGTTTACCGCGGGACACGGAATTGCCAACGTTGAAGATCGTTTTGTGAACATCGTTCGCGAACAGCTGCCGGATTACGACGTGCAGTCATTTTCGATGTGCGCGTGGGACACACCACAGGAAATGTCCTGCCTCAAGATCGCCAGCGATTCTGGACATGAATTTGACACCGTTGTTCTTGTTTACTGCCTGAATGACATTTCAGACATCTCCTCGGAGTGGCAGAGTGTGCTGAAGCGGATTCGGGAGTTCTCGGACCCGGGATTCCTGGTTGAGAACAGCTACCTCTTCAACACGATCTACTACCGCTGGAAAGCATTTCATGACCCCGACATCGGTGACTATTATCAGTTTGTCAGGGATCTCTATGACGGACGAACATGGGAAATCCAATCGGAACGGCTCGTACGGCTGCATGACATGGTGACGCAGCGTGGCGGCCGCCTTGTTGTCGTAACGTTCCCGTTTCTGCACGCACTTTCATCGAACTACCGCTACAAACCGATTCATAAACAACTGGACAGCTTTTGGCAGCAACGTGACGTCCCTCATCTTGACCTGCTTTCAGTGCTGCAGGAGTTTGAACCGAAGGACGTGGTCGTCAGTCAATACGATGCTCACCCCAACGAGCGTGCACACCGCGTGGCGGCCAGGGCAATCGTCGAATTGCTGTCCAGCGAAATCCCTCCCGCCGTGGGTGGTGCGCCGTAGTGAATGCCGCGCCGCAACAGAGAACGACGAACACCAGCGTCATTCGGATCACCGCAGTTTCCAGCATGAACGAGCGAAAGCACAGGTCGGCTCTCCCCGTACGACTGTTCACCATCACTGGAATATTGACTTGACGCCACCGGCAGATTTCCCCTGTACCATCAACACCACGCTTCGTACCGACAACGATTGACAATGTCGCCCTTTTCATCGTCAAAAAGCATCAGCCCCGTTTCGCTCCGCCAGGATCATGGCAAACCTGATACCATATTCTTTGGAAAACTGCGGCACCCGTTGATTGCGATCGGTGTTACGTCTGCAGTGTTACGTCTGCAGTGCTGCTTATTTCTGACGGACAACGGACACGCTTGCCCGTTACGACCTCCCACCGGAAAGAAGATGGAGAAACAAAAATGCCTCGGACTAATTCCGCGCGGTCGCTCTGCGCTTTGATGCTCACCGTCCTGACTGCAGGCTCTATTGGTGTTGCAGCTGACGACGCAGCAGAACCGTCAGAGAGCGAGTCAATTCGCACGACAATTGTTCACGCAAACCGACCGGTGCAGTCCATGGCGAAGAGCCTGATGGAAGTCATGCGGAGAAGTGACATCAATATCACGACAGACGTGGAGTCGAATGTCGTGTTACTCACGGGGTCGCAAGCGGAAGTCAACAAAGCAACCGAACTTCTTCGGGCATTGGATCAGGCACCTCAGATGGTCAACATCGACGTGGTCATTGTGGTCAGAAATACGACAACCGGCGAAGACGACATCGTTGACGAATTGCAGCTGAGCACTCTGGATGAACTGCAGACAATGTTGCAATTCGGTCAACAGGTTTCAGTGCCGGAAGCGGTCCAGCGTGTTGGCAGCAGAACAATGGCGCGAAACTATCGCCGCGAAAATGTCGGCACTTTCGTGAGGGCGACTCCCAGAGTCATGGGGAACGTGATTGCTCTGGCACTGAGCGTCGAAAAATCGTGGATCGAGACTCCGAAAACTGCAGAATCAGATGCAGAGACAGATGGCATCTCCATACCCGCATCCTATACCACAATGGCCGAAACAACGCTGCAATTGAATCGTGGCGAAAGCCAGACCTTTCGAGCGATTGTGGCAAAGGGCAAAGATGATGGCCGCGAGGTATTGATCACAGTTTCCGCAACAACTGGCGAGCGGAGTTCCGCATCGAGATCAGCGACCTCGGGAAGGGCGACATCCGGACAGGATCAGGGACGCAGCGGAACGGCCGCACGAGGGGGCGGTAGCCGAAGCAGCGGAGCCGCCGGCAGCCGAAGCCGAACGAGCAGCGGACAGCGTGGAGGATTCGGCGGCAGTCGTGAAGGTGCAGGCGCCCGTGGCGGATTCGGCGGCGCTCCCAGCGGCGGTGTTGGAGGCAATCGAGGTGGATTCGGTGGTGGCACCAGCACGTCGGGCGGGCGTGGTAACGAAAGTCGGGCAGGCACGCGATCGCGGCAAGGTTCAGAAAGCGACGCGGCAACTCCGGAACAGTCCGTCGCCACTTCAGATGACAGCAGGAATGGCACGCCCACGTCTGAAAATGACACTTCAGAAAGGGAACGCCTTGAAACGCAGGGGCGTCGTTACTTCCACGTCTTGGATCGCGACACGAACGCACAAGTGGACAAAGAGGAATGGGAAGCGAGTGGCAGATTGAAGCCCATGTTTGAAGAGGCAGGAATTACCATCAACTCCATGTCCGAAGACGAATTCGTGACACAATATGTGACAGCCGCAAAGCACAGTCAGCAGGAACGGAAGGGTTCTGACGAGTGACGTAGTGCTGTGTCACTCAAACCAGTCACACTCAATGCTCGCCGGTTCAAACCTGAATTCCGGTATACAACACGAAGGAAAGCAGCGACCTGACGAAACTCTACGATGACCGGTAGCTCGATGTTTGCCTTGGGAAATTGAAGTGAAACGACTATGCTCACGCGACGGGGCCGAAGATCGCATGGGATGACAGTGCAAACGCCCGCTGCGATCGACATAGCAGGTATGTCCTTTTGAGCTGCACAGGAATCGTCAGGAAATGAAGACAACGCCGCCGGGAGTCGCGACGAAACTCGCTGAATATCGCCAGGAACATTTGCTGCAGTGGTGGGACGAGCTTTCGGGCGAACAACAGGAATCTCTGGTGGCTCAGATCGATTCTGTCGACTTTGAAATGATTCGGCGGGTCTGGCAGGAATCGAAGATTTCCTCGACCGCGGCTGACTCTGAGGTAAACCGAGTGGATCAAGCCGCCGCGCCGAAATCTGTCGTATTGCAGCCCGCGTCTGAAACAGAAGAGGCCCAATGGGAGCAGGCAGCGGAAGTCGGAGCGCAGCGGCTGGCCGATGGCAAGGTTGCCGTTATTACGGTCGCCGGCGGACAGGGTAGCCGGCTGGGTTTCGCCCATCCAAAGGGCATGTTCCCAATTGGGCCGATCAGCAACAGAAGTCTGTTTCAGGTTTTTGCAGAACAGATTCTGGCCAGAAAACGCCGTCACGGCGGTGACATTCCGTGGTTGATCATGACAAGCGCGGCAACTCACTCAGAGACAATCGATTTCTTTGAGCAGCACGATTTCTGGGGGCTCGATCGCGAAACTGTGGCGTTTTTTCAGCAGGGCAGTATGCCGGCTGTCGACGCATCCAGCGGTCGCGTCCTGATGAGTGCCCCGGACGCTCTTTGTCTGTCACCCGATGGCCACGGCGGACTGGTCATGGCATTGAAGTCCTCAGGACTGCTGGACCGGATGGCGTCCGCAGGCGTCGAAGACTTCTTCTATCATCAGGTCGACAATCCGACGGTAATCATGTGCGATCCGGCACTGATCGGCCTGCACGCACAGAACAATTCTCAGCTCACGACATGCGTTGTGAACAAGCTACGTCCCACGGAACGTATGGGTGTTCTTGTGGACATTAGTGACCACGTGGAAATCATTGAGTACAGCGAGCTTAACGAGGAACAGGCGGCTCGCGAAGACGCGTCCGGTCAGTGGATTTTCTGGGCGGGCAACACCGCCATTCACGCGTTTTCACTGGCCTTTCTGGAACAACTGACGTCCGGCGGCGGCCAGTTGGTACTGCACGTTGCCGAAAAGGCTGTCGACCACATCGATGTGACGGGAAATCTGATCGAACCGTCGGAACTGAATGCCAACAAGTTTGAGCGTTTCATCTTTGATGCTCTTCCACTGGCGACGAGTGCGTTAATCGTGGAAGGCAATCGCGAACGTGAATTCAACCCCGTGAAAAATGCTCAGGGAAATGATTCACCCCTGACATCCAGAGAGGCACTCAGCCGCATCGGCAGGGAATGGCTGTCGAGTGCGGGGCACACGTTACAGGAAACGGCGTCTGTGGAGATCAGCCCTCTGACGGCATTGGATGCTGATGAACTTGTGGGCAGTCTGAAGGACGGCCGCATAACGGTCAACAGCCTTACCGGCCCACCAGCAGCAACATAACGTCTGACAGTCGTCTTCGACATCCTTTGCGAACTGACGCTCGGCAGTTGATGGAGCGGTTCAAGGATGCGCAAATTGGGTGATCAGGATTCGAGGAGAACCTAGACGCCAAACTTTCGCACTTTGCGCTGCGTTCGTTCTCTGGGCATTGATGCTTCGAAACCTTCGATGCGGTATTCCGGAAGCACTGTGTTGATTCGCATTTCAATGTTCGTCAGTTCGCCACCCTGGTCTCCGCGGACAAACGTGATGGCTCGACCGTTCTCGGCTGAAGACAGTCGGCCGGTTCGCCCAACCCGGTGCACGTAATCGTCGCAGAACTCCGGAATGTCGTAATTAATGATGTGCGAGATGCCGCTGATATCGATTCCTCGACCAACAACATCGGTGGCGATCAGCAAACGCAGCTTTCCGGCTCGCAGATCCCTGATCACTCGGTCGCGCCTGCTCTGCGGCAGATCACCATGAATGGCCGCAATGCGATCAGACTTGAGTCGTCTGGAGAATATTTCGTGCAGCTTGTCAGCGCCACGTTTCGTTCGTGTAAACACGATTGCCTGAGCGGGCTTTTCCTGAGCAATGACTCGCAGCAGCGTGGAACGCTTTCGGTTCTCGTCGACAGTAATGTAAAATTGTTCAATCGTGTCGACCACGACATTGTCTTCGGACAGATCCACCATCTGAGGGTCGATCATGTACCGCCGCGCCAGCTTTTCGACAGGTTCCGGCATCGTGGCGGACAGCAGCAGGGTCTGACGCTGCTGTGGGCACTGCTTCAAAATGCGTTCGATATCAGGACGGAAACCGATGTCCAGCATGCGATCTGCCTCATCCAGCACGACGATCTTCAGCTTGTCCAGTTTCAGGACACCACGACGCAGCAGGTCGATAATTCGGCCAGGCGTTCCAATGATGGCCTGAGCACCGTTTTCGAGCTGTCGAATCTGGGTGTGGATCGGCCGGCCTCCGACGCCAAGCGCAAGGCGAATGCGCCCGCCACACAACTTCTTTGATTCTTCCATCACCTGTTCACTGAGTTCTCGCGTTGGTGCCAGCACGAGGATCTGAACAGCGGGTAGACTGAGATCGAGGCGTTCCATCGACGGCAGCATGAAGGCGGCTGTCTTGCCAGTGCCGGTGCGAGCCTGCCCGATGCAGTCGCGCCCGGTGAGGGCAATCGGAATCAACTCCGTCTGTATTGGACTGGGAACTTCGTAACCTGTCGCGGCAAGATTGGCTACAGTCTTGTCGTTCAGGCCGAAAGCTGCGAACGTGTTTTCTGATAGAAGCTGCAAGGGTGAATCCGTAATTGAGGCCTACAGAAGGTTGCCGGCGGACAGCAAGTCTGTGCAGGCAATCAGCGAATCCGGCGGAATCAGAGCCTGCACCTAAACGCAGGATGGGGACGCGTTAGCAAGCAATCCCTTGAAGGGGCTATTCGAAACACCCCTAAAACGCCGGGGCGACACATAATCTGTCGCCACGTCAAGTGCAGGAAGTGTACTTCGTAAAAATTCCCCCGTCAATTCCGACTTTCGCCTACCACCCATTCCAGGTGATTTACTGGGGAAGAACCCGCCTGGTTTGCCACCGATGAGATTATCGACAGCGGGCACATGCGTCGTCCGGCATCAATATCAATTGAAGTGGGGCTGGATTCCGACTGCTGAGTATGGCTTCAGGACGAATTCCCCAACAAATCCGCTGGCGGCGGAAGGAACTCGGCTCAATCGAATTCGGTCACTCCATTCCTCCGATCCCGCAAATCCGACCGACATAGCTGGATTCCCGCAATGCTCTGAGGTGACAGATGCCGGAGATTCGGTTTCTTTGAGCTACTTTCCCGTTAGTCAGGCAAGAAAAAGGACGTTTCGGCCAGAAACCAAAAGGCAGATGCACGACACCGTGCGTTTCCAGACAAATCACGCAACCTCGAGCTACAAATGGTCGCCCGCTCTCATATTGCTCATGAATCCGACGACCGACTGGTCATCGGAACAACATTTACGTTCGGGCTACTGTATTCCCTGGTGTCTCTTCCCCCGTGGATTCCTGCGTTTCTGACAAGTGATGAGTTCCGCGATCCTTCCTGGCGCTACATGCTCCATCAGTCATTTGTGGATCGACTCAGGTTTGGTACCGAAGTCATATTCACGTATGGACCATTTGGATTTGTAACAACGCGGATGTACCACCCGCAGACATTCCCATTAATGCTGGCAATATGGGCAATTCTGGCAGCGGTCTATTCCTGTCTGGTCTGGCGTCTGGCTCGTCGCTTCACGACTTCTCCGTGGCTGGCACTGCTGATTTCTCTGGTCGCCGTCCGAGTTGTTTCCATGGAATCAATGATATTCCTGTTCTCGTTCCTGATACTCCTGGTCACGGAAAGACAGGCCTGGAGTTGGTCGAAGACCAATAACACGTTGCAGCGGTCGCGGCTGGACATTTTTTTGTCGGCATCGTTGGCGCTGATTGTAGGCCTGCTGCCGTTGACCAAATACAGCTTCGTTCCTGCCACGTACTTCGTCGTGGTGGTTGTTGCCGGAATTGACGTGTTGAACCGCCGCCTTCCGCTGCAATCGATCGCCATCGTCGGAGCGACCCTGTTGTTTTGGGGGCTGTCTGGTCAACAGTTTTCCGACATCAGCCACTACTTCACCGCCGGCTTTGAAGTTGCGTCGCGCTATGTGGACGCGATGACAAACTGGGAAACGGAACCATTTGATATCGCCGCCGTACAGGTTGGAGCACTCCTCATTCCGCTACTTCCGTTGTGCCTGTGGCGCAGAATTCCGGGCGGAGGATTCATTCGCTCGGGGATAATTCCAGGGACATTCTGCGTTCTGTTATTCCTGGTCTTCAAGTTCACGTTTGTCGGTTTCAACGGGCATAAACTTCCTGTCTATTTCGGTTCAGCATTCCTGATCGCCTTGTTTTCAATGCTGGCAACGCGCGGCAGAAACGAAATTCTGCGCAAACGCTCTGTCATGGGCCTGGCATTGTCCGGTGCGCTCCTGACGGTCGTTACGGTCAGTACGTTCACCCGTTTCTTTAATGTGCCCCACTCGGCCGTAGCTTTGACGTTGCTGGCAAATCCTGACCATCCGGCAGCGATGAAGGCCGTGTTCAGCGGCACCAGCGTGATGCAGAAACAACACGAAGCAAATCTGGACGACGTCCGGCGCAAGCACCCGCTGCCGAAACTAAACGGCAGAATCGATGTCGTACCTGATAAACTGGCTATCGCGATCGCCAATGAAACATGTGAGTTTTGTCCGCGACCCGTGATGCACACTTACGCCACACACGCGCCGTGGCTGGCCGAACAGAACGCTGCTTTCTACCGATCGCCTGCGGGGCCGCAATTCGTCCTTTTCCGAATCAATCCGATCCTCGAACGGTTTCCGACGCTCAACGACGGCCGCCTGTGGATCGAACTTATGCGAAGCTATCAGGTACAGGAAGACCTGAAAACTGACCTGCTGCTATGTCGGAGCGGCAACCGACGGCGCGTCGACCTGAATCGCATCGTCGACGTCACCACGACATGGAATCAACGTGTGCAGTTGCCACCGGTGACGAGAGGGCCAATCTGGTGCCGGGTTCGCATGCGGCAGACAACAGCCGGCAAACTGGCGACATTCGCCTACAAGCTACCACCGTTGTGGCTTGAAGTGACGCACGTGAACGAGTCAAAATCCTACCGTTTGACGGCAAGCTCTGCGGAAAGCGGATTCCTGATCTCGCCGGTCCTGAGCGACAGGCAGCAGTTCGCCGATCTGTTGGCAAATCCGGAGTCCGCAGCCAACATCAGAGACTTCCGGAACGCTGTGGTCGAGTCAATTCGTTTTCGAACGTCCGACGTTTCGCAGCGATACTTTTACGAAAAAGACATAGAAATCTCCCTGGAAGAGGTCGTCGTCTCGACCGCCGGACCGGTGATCAGCCTGCAGACTCGGTCTGTGCAGCATTGATCGCTCGTGGTCACAAATCCGCGATTGTCGGTTTCCGTGGCCAGTCGACACGCCGTCAAACAGACCGGATAATGGCCGTTTCGGCAAACACCATTGCTCGAATTGCCGGATTCTGAGACCATTCGGCTCCCTGAATTACCCCTCCAACAGAACCACGACTCGTACCGAGTACACGCCGGTTCGTCACCCCGTCCTGAGTTCTTTCTTGTCGACGCCGAACCTCCACCGACCGCAAATCCAACACCGCCCCGGCTACCGCTTGCTGGTCACAATTCCAGTGGTCTTTGGCTGTGCGATGGTGGCAGGCTGCGCCGCTCCGAAGAAGACTTTCAGTGTCGAACGCCCCGTACGGCACACGGTGTCCACGCCACACTTTGTGATCCAGAGCAATTTTCGAATCCCGGACGATGCACCACTGGTTCGTGAACTGGATCAGCTGCGTCAGCAGATTACTGAAACCCTGGATTTGCCAGGACAGCGAGATCCCGTCGTTGTTTATCTATTTTCTGATGAAGAATCGTACCGGCAGTATATGCACGCGACCTGGCCGAATCTGCCGCCGCGACGAGCTTATTTTGTGGGTACCAGTCGCGAACTGTCGATCTACTCGTTCCACAGCGAGCGGGTTCGCGAAGACCTCCGCCATGAGTTTACTCATGGATTGCTGCATGCGTCGCTGAATTCTGTGCCGCTGTGGCTGGACGAAGGTCTGGCTGAATACTTTGAAGTCGGAGGCCCGAACGCTGGAACTCCGCACAAAATACACGTTCAGTACCTACAGTCGGCCAGGGCAGAGGGCTGGAACCCATCACTGTATCAGCTGGAACAGTTGTCTGACTTTCGAAAGATGACACAGCGGGACTACGCCGAATCGTGGGGATGGGTCCATTTCATGCTGCACGACACGGACACCACTCGGGGAACTCTGATCGATTACGTGGCGGAACTCGAATCGAAATCAGTTGCAGCAGCGCTCATGCCTCGTCTTGAGAAATCCAATCCGGCTTACTACAACGGCATGATCAGCCACGTCACGAATATGGCACAGGGTATTGCACTGGCCAGTCATCGACATTGATCTCGCGTCACTGAGAACCGGCAGGTCTATCGTTCGTGCAGTGTCGGCCGTTGCCATCTGTCCGGGTCCAAACAGACAGTGGTGTCCGTATGTGGGAGACTGCGGTGTGGCCCTCCCGGGAATCCGGCAGAATTGCGATCAGGTCTCAGAGATTGGGTCCCTGGTTGGCAATTGGATCTTATTGGCGTCGACCTTAATGCCGCAGTCTCCTGACGCACAGCCGCCTGCGGTTCCGTTTCCACCGCAGCAGGGGCCTGCCATTGCGGCGCCGCATACGGTCTGGGGCACCAAATACGTTCTGGTGTACGGCACCTGACGAGTCACCTGTTTCGCAACCATTCGCGTGCAGGTCTGTTCGACCTGGCGAGGCACAACACGTGCAACTTTGCAGGTTGACGTGTAAGGAATCTGCTTCTGAACGCAATAGGGAATACGTCGTGTTCGCTGTTCCGTGACCAGACGACAGACGGTGTATGGAATCTTTCGTGTTTTCTGCTCTGTCTCAAACCGGCAGGTTCGATAGGGTATGCGTTGCGTTCTTGTTTCGCACTCGATGCGACACGTTCGATATGGAATCCGCTGAACCATCTCCTTTGGCACCATGCGGGTTACCTGGTACGGGATTTTCTTCACGATCGTTTCCGGAACGTAGCAGGTAACCTGATAGGGACACTGTTTCCGCACAACCTGCGGAACCATCACTGTATACGGTACCTGTTGCTCAACAACACGAGGACACCTGACACGACGGCATACAGTGCGAGGTGGTGCCTGAGTCATGCAGAATGAGGGACCACACGGGCCGCAGACCATCCGCGGAACGACGAGGCCAGGCACGCAATACTTCTTGGTCACCCAGTTTCCCGACATGCGACGGACACATCGAGTTCGAGTTTCGGGGCGCATCACCGTATAACACTGTTCACGCTGTACGGTTTTCGTCACAGGCCGCATGACGACCTGACGACATTCGCGTTCCAGCGTCTGACAGACTGGCTGCATCACAGTGTACTTGCATTCACGAATATGGTCGTCCCAGACACGTCGCTGAACGGTATAGTTGCATTCACGGTAGTTCGTTTCCCAGACCGGTCGCTGGACACAGTATGTCTCTTCGCGACAGGCGGTTTCCGTGACGTTTCTGCAAACGGTGTACGGTTCTTCGCGGTAAGCGGTTTCTGATACCGTGCGATAACAGGTCTTCTGGACGTCTTCATAGACGGTTTCGTAAACAGTTCGCATCGTCGTGTGCTGCTGCGGTTCATAGACCGTGTCACAAACAGTGCGATAACAGGTCTCTGTGGCCACCTTACAGGTCGTGTAACAGCATGTTGGATTACACGCCGCTGTGGGGCAACAGGTGTACGACGGAACTCCACAAAGACCGGCGTTTGCGCTGGGGGCAAATGCAGCAACGACCGCAAACACAGCGACAGATTTCGAAACGTACATTCCAGACCTCCACAACAATAGCGTGATCTGCAAGTCCGTTTGCAGGTAATTTCAGTGGCCACAGACGGGACAAAATACTCAGTGGTCCACGTTGGTTTCAGAGAAAACGGCTATAACCGAGCAAAAACAGAATCATGGGCAGAACTCAGTTCCGGTCACGAAGGAAATGTAAACCGGGAAACCTGGGTACTTGCGGAATATTGCTGCAAAAGACGGATTTTCACCTGTGCAAAAAGTCAACATCAACGAACGACCGGAAGCCGTCGCCGCTGTAGGGAATGGACCAACCAATGTACCTCATGATTCGCACGTCGTGGTCAGATGTAAAGATGACAATCAGTGATTGCAATCCGGGCAGTGAGATTATTGATCAGCGACCAGACCGACAATCCGAGAGGCCAATACGAGGCTTGCCTTCGGCCAGCATTGCCGCCCGTGGTGTGAATCAGAGCGCAGGGACACATTTGTGGCTGATTGGCATCATGGTTGCTACACTGGTCACGCAGTCGACGTCAGCGTGGCTGGCTGCGAAAAACGGCAATGATCCACGGCTTCCTCTGATTTTATTGCGATGAGGCCGTGGCGGGATACTTCATGGCAGATTTAGCGAATTGGGATTGGTCCTCGCCGGAACTACCGATCGACAGCTGGTGGTTCTTTGTGGCGGTTCTGTTTGTTCTGATCTTCTTTATTTGGGTGGTTGCTCGGCTGACTGCAGCAGCCACCGGTGATACGGATCCTGCCGCGGACGATCGGCAGATGTTGACCGCGGTGAGCGAATTACGGAGCCGAGGTGAGTTAACTAAGGAGGAATTCCGATCGATCAAAGGTCGACTCGTCGTACGACTTGCTGATCAGACCCGATCTAACGATTCTGTTGATTTATCAACTCAGGATCACCTCCTGGAAGAAAGCAAGGGAACACCCGCATCGACAGCCGAAACCCATGAAACAGTCGCAGATCCGTCGGACTCGCTTACTTCAAGTGGGGCTGCCACCGGGCCTGAGACTGACACCGAACAGAAGGACACAAACGATACTATCACGCAGAACTGACCTAAGTCTGAAACCCGCTCCATAGACTGTTGGCGGACTGCTGATTTTCGTCTCACGTCTTCTCAAAAGCTCCATCACCTATCTCAGAATGCCAGCCTGCAGACTCTCTGTGGCTTTGCCATTCACTTGAAACACTTGGTTGGCAGGGACGCCGACACTCACGGAGATTCAGCTCCCTCTTAACCAATCGCAAAGACTGTCGCGACAGGCCCGCACCTCCAGGGCCAGGACATCTTTGGACAGCCACTTTGCGGATGACGACCAAAGGAAAAGAAATGCCATCTGGTAAGGATTTTGGAACTGGTACGAAACCCTCACAGGGCAAACGCAATGCGAACTGTTCGTTTTGCCGCAAGAACTACAGAGAAGTGGGGCCACTGGTTGAGGGGCCGGAAGACGTATACATTTGCGGGGAGTGTATAGAACTTTGTCAGTCGATTCTTGATCAGGAGCGTCGGCGGCGAGGATCATCCACTCAACTGTTCAATCGAGTTCCCTCCCCACGTGAACTCGTGGCCGAACTGGGCGAATACGTCATTGGCCAGGAACAGGCAAAACGGCTGCTGTCGGTCGCAGTCAACAGTCATTACAAACGCCTGATGCATCAGCACGAAGGCGACGATGACGGCGTGGAAATTGAGAAGTCAAACATCCTTCTTGTTGGTCCTACGGGATGCGGCAAGACATTGCTTGCCAAGACGCTGGCTCGGGTGCTGCAGGTACCATTTGCGATCGGCGATGCCACGACGCTGACTGAGGCCGGATACGTCGGCGAAGACGTTGAGAACCTCTTACTGAAGCTTCTGCACTCCGCAGACTTTGACATCGAAGCCGCCCAGCGTGGAATCATTTTCATCGACGAAATCGACAAGATCGGCAAGACCAGCCAGAACGTGTCGATAACTCGGGACGTGTCCGGCGAAGGTGTCCAGCAGGCACTGCTGAAAATGCTGGAAGGCACTGTTGCCAACGTGCCGCCTCAGGGCGGACGGAAACACCCTGAGCAACAGTATATCCAGATCGACACCACCAATATTCTGTTCATCTGTGGCGGCACGTTTGTCGGCATGGAAGACATCGTCGCCAGGCGACTTGGAAAGAAGGTCATCGGTTTCGGCAACAACTCGTCCACATCAGATGACGTTATTCGCGAAGAACTACTTGCTCAGGTGGACGTCGACGACATCATGGAATTCGGCCTGATTCCCGAGTTGCTGGGCCGGCTTCCCGTGCTGGGATCCCTGGCACCTCTAACCGAAGATGCGTTAATGCAGGTGTTGACAGAACCTCGCAACGCACTGGTTCGGCAGTACAAAAAACTGTTCGAAATGGAGGGCTGCGAACTGGAGTTCACCGAAGGTGCTCTCTTCGAAATCGCAAAACGGGCTCGAGCCAAGAACACCGGTGCTCGTGGACTCCGCAGCATCGTGGAGCGAACGATGTTTGACATCATGTACGAACTGCCGGAGCAGGAAAGAGGCCAGGCCTTCAAGATTACCGACGAAATGGTCCGCGGCGAACAAACCATGCTGCCGGGCGATTCCGCCGCCGCGTAGCACAGATCTGAATTTAACCCGCGATCAACACAGACGGCATCAAGCGAATCAGTTCGCTTGATGCCGTTTATTTTTTGCTAAGAAAAAAGCCCGGCACTCAAAAAAGTGCCGGACTTCTATTCGATTCAGATGCGGACCAGGTCAGACCTAGTACATTTCTTCGTCGTGGTCGTGTCCGCCCTTAGCATCGGCTTTCGGAGCTTCTGCGATTAGAGCATCACTTGTCAGCAGCAGAGTTGAAACGCTCGCTGCGTTCTGCAGTGCAGTACGAGTCACCTTGGTGGGGTCGATGACTCCAGCCTTGACGAGATCTTCGTATTTGTCCGTTGCAGCGTTGTAGCCGCTGTTGCCTTCCAGGTTGGAGACCTTTTCACAGACGACAGCACCGTCCACGCCAGCGTTGTTGGCAATCTGCGTCAATGGCGCTCGGCAGGCTCGGACAATAATGTCGTAGCCGACCTTTTCGTCGTGAGCCAGCTTGCCGGACTTGACCGCACTAGCGGCTCGAAGCAGGGCGACTCCGCCACCAGGCAGAATTCCCTCTTCAACAGCAGCACGAGTTGCATGCAGTGCGTCTTCCACTCGTGCCTTCTTTTCTTTCATTTCGCTTTCGGTAGCAGCACCGACGTTCACCTGAGCAACTCCACCTGCAAGCTTCGCTACTCGCTCTTCGAGCTTTTCTCGGTCGTAGTCGCTGGTGCTGTTTTCCATCTCACGTCGAATCTGATCGATACGAGCAGAAATGTCAGCTTTCTTGCCGCCACCTTCGATAATGGTTGCGTTTTCTTTGTCCACAACAATCTTCTTGGCCCGACCAAGATCGGTCAGTTCGATGTTTTCGAGCTTGATGCCCAGATCCTCGAAGATAGCCTGACCGCCAACCATGATTGCGATATCCTGCAACATGGCTTTGCGGCGATCACCATATCCCGGAGCCTTTACAGCTGCGATCTTGAAAGTGCCCCGCAACTTGTTGATAACAAGTGTCGCCAGGGCTTCACCTTCAACATCTTCGGCAATGATAAGCAGTGGTTTGCCTGCGTTGACAACCTTTTCAAGCACGGGAACAAGGTCCTTGATGTTGCTGACCTTCTTTTCGTGGATCAGCACGTAGGCGTCTTCCATCACACAGTCCATGGTTTCGGAATCTGTGACGAAGTACGGCGACAGGTAACCACGGTCAAACTGCAGACCTTCAACAACGTCAAAATTGGTTTCCAGGCTGTTGCCTTCTTCAACGGTAATAACACCGTCTTTGCCAACCTGCTCCATCGCGTCGGCCAGGATACTGCCGATTTCCACGTCATTATTGGCAGCCACAGAACCAACCTGAGCAATCGCCTTCTTTGTGCGACAGTCGGTTGCCATGCTCTTCAGCTGGTCGGTGACGTCCACAACAGCTTTGTCCATGCCTCGCTTCATTTCCAGCGGGCTGACACCGGCCACAACAGCCTTCAGGCCTTCCTTGTAAATGGCCTCTGCCATCACAGTCGCGGTCGTCGTTCCGTCCCCGGCGACGTCTGACGTCTTGCTGGCCACTTCACGGACCATGCGGGCACCCATGTCCTCGAACTTATCGGACAGTTCGATTTCTCGTGCTACGGTTACGCCGTCCTTCGTGACGGTCGGCGACCCGAAGCTCTTTTCGATAATGACGTTGCGGCCGCGTGGCCCCAGAGTCACTTTGACGGCTTTAGTAAGCTTCGCGACACCGCGACGCATGGCTTCCTGAGCTTCCTGGTCGAAGGCAATAATTTTTGCCATAGTGGGATTTCTCCGAGCTAAATCTGATTGTTTTTCGTCTGGACCTGAGACCCGTGTGTTTAGATCTCAGAGGAACTCCCCAAGGCCATTTTCTTCCGCCGTGCAGTACAAGAACCTGAAACGGTTAGCATGCAGCACCCACGAAAAGTCCTTGATGAGTGTTTGTACGAGCTGACGCTCGGAATGAAAGCAGGCGATTGGAAAGTAGAGCCGTTCGCTTGCGTGGCGGCGATGCCTTGACTGAGACAGTCAGGCAACGGCCTCTCTCTACAAGGTCGCCATGATGTCGCTTTCGCGAAGCAACAGATAATCATCATCGCCGAGGTTGATTTCGTCGCCAGCGTACGAGCTGAAGATAACCTTGTCGCCTTCCTTTACGGTCAACGCAACTCGCTCGCCTTTGTTGTTGACGTGACCATCACCAACAGCGATGACCTCACCCTGTTGCGGCTTATTCTGGGCCGCATCGGGCAGCACAATACCGCCAGCTGTAGTTTCCTCAGCTTCGGCACGTTTCAGTACAACGCGATCGCCCAAGGGCACAATGCGGGTGCCACTTGAAGATGCCTTCTTTGCCATTACTCTCTCCTGAAACAAAACTGACTGCCATCGTGGCGAATCCCACGGCAATGACAGCCAATCAACGACGTTATGAGCGACAACTCGCCCAAAAATGCTGAAGTTCCGCCCCCCGAAGCAATGGCTACGCGGACGAAAGATCAGGTGGCCTCGCATTTAGCGAACGCCGTGCCATTGCACTGGTTCGCCGCTAAGTTGTTTCACAGACTTAACTTGTGACTCCCGCCCATCTATCCACTCGGGTGTTCTGGCAGCCTCAGGGCCCTCTCGCTGCCGTTTTGACAACCTAACAGATTGAGCAAGACAGAAGCACACACTGTGAACTCAGAAACTCCGCGTATTCGGGTCAATCTGCGCGGCATGTGCAATTTTGCTGTGGCGACCAACAGACGGTGCCCCTAATCTGTCGGTTCTCCTCCTGCTGTCGCTCGCAGCCCGATTCGCTATGTCACCTTCCGTTTTAGACGCATTGCGTTCAACGCTCTCTGTGTGACAGTGGTTTCGTGAAACCAGACGCCAATAGTTTCCAGCGCCGGCCCCTGCATCGAAGTTCTACAGCGGTTTATCCGGACAAAGAATGTACCGCGGTGCTTTCGGTATGTCGTGTTCCCTTTGGCTCGACAGATACTGACCTGCAGCCGGCCATCGACTTGTACCGCGACGGACAAAGCCAACAGGCCATGCGATTTGTCCATTTGTGTCAGGCTGCCTGTCCCTGGCAAAGTACCGATCAGTTTCGTCTAAGACTGGTCCTCGCGATACTGAACGTGGAAGCCGACCAGCCCGACGATGCATGGTACCAAATGCAACTGGCTCTGAGTTGGAGGAATCAACGGGAACAGGAGCCCGTATTGCTTGACGCCCTGCCCGCCATCGCCGCGAGTGAATGGCTGGCAATGGCAACGGTCGCACTGCAGCTAAATGACTGCCACACCGCAGAACTTTATGCGACTAAGGCGCTCGCCCAGATAGAGAATCATCCATCAATATGCATTTCAGACTTGTTGCGCGATACTCATGCCGATGCAATGATGGTTCTGGCCGCAGTGCGACTTGCACAACAACAATTCAGTGAATCGAAGACTCTGCTGCAACATTCTCGCGACGCTCATGTGCAGGCGGGTGATCCCGAACAGGTTGTTGCCGACTTGATTCTGTTGGCAGATGTCCAGCTGCAAAGTGGCACCATCCGTGCTTCCAGGCAATTGATCGTCGAAGCGGAACAGGTGCTTGCAGGCGAGTGCACAGACGACCGGCATCATCGACGCGGGCTACTGAGAAATGTCATAGAACAACGCCTCAGAGCGATCAGGCAGTTGACCGGAAGGCAGCAGGTGAGCCTGAACTGACGTAAACGCTATCGAAGTTGGTCCAGCAGACTGTCCAGACCGCGATCGATCTGTTCGTTCAACCGGCTCTCGATTTGCTGTTTTCCGAGGTTCTGCAGCAGGCCGGACGTATCAAGCTGTGGCCGATCAATCGTGCCGGAAAAGGGTATTCGAACAGAATTGTTGTAGCGACTTGCCCCCCGTTCCAGCGGAACGTCCAGGGCCAGACGCAATTCGCGATTGAAGCCGACGGCACCACGACTGGTCATGTAGTATCCGGCGACCCCAATTTGCAGTCCGTCGTGGATCACCATTCCGTCTCGCATTTCGAATGCAATATCCTGAGCCGGAAAGTCGACATTCCTGTTGCCAGATGAATCCTGTTTCCCGAGCAGCGATACAACATGGAACAACGGATCCAGCGACGCCCCCGGAGAAGCAGTAGCATTGTGGATGGTCAGCATTGCCTGGACCATGCTTTGTTCCGGCTGGTCAACACAGTAATCGAATTGGTGAACTCGCGCAGAGATCCGTCCCTGTACGTTTGTCGCGTCCGCCAACATTGGTGTGACATAGCCCAACCATTCTTTGCACAACTCTGAAGTCAACCGCACATTCTGAATGCGGCTGCCGGATGCCAGCTGTATTCGATTGCCAGCGACGTCCCATTGCGGCATTACGTCGATCTGTCCGCTGCCCAGCCCGCAGTGAATGGGTTCGGTCCTTAGTTGCCCGCGTTTAAGTTCGGCAGTCGCTGATCCTGGGCCAAGTGGTAGCCCGTAGACAAGCCCCTCCTGCCAGGCGATACGTCCCGATGCAGACAGTGGCGAGATCGTCGGTGCGTCAGGTGTCGAACCGCCGACGTGTCGGCTCAGAAAACGGGCTACGTCCGCTTCCGTGAGCAAAGAGGGAGTGCCGCGAAACATAAATACATCCTGTCCCCGACCGGAGAGACTGATGGACGCACTGTCTCCTGCGAATATCTGCCTTGAGAGCAGTTCGAGGTCGTAGGCGGTGTCTGCGGACAGGTTTACCGTCAGCAGACCGTGCTGCACGGCCAGTGTGCCAGCGATATCTGATCGCAGCCCCGGCAGTTCGATTTGTCCGCGTTCAACCACGAAGGCACCGGTTTCCTGGTCAGCGATAATGCTGGCGTCGATACGACCTTCGTTGACGACAAACCCAGACATCTGTTTCGACATTGCCGTTCGGCCGCCGCGAAGTACCGCCTCCACTGACAGACGCTGATCCGGTTGAGCACTAAGATTGGCAACGAGTGTTGAATTCTCCGACAACCATGACATCTGATGCCATGGTGAAATCATTGTCTTAATGGCGGCCGTCGTTCCTTTGACCATTAAACTGCCGTCCATCATCTGCAGTATGCCCATGGATGGGTCAACGGTCAGGCGTTCGCTTTCGACAGTGACGTCACTCGATTTCAGCAGGACGTTCCGTAGATGAACGGCTCCGCCATCGCGCCGGACATCGGCCTCCAGCTTAACGTTGCCCACGATGCCAGGCTGGGGCAGGTTAATGAGCTGCCGAAAGTCCTGCCACAACCGTGACGGGCTGACTGTTCCGCGGATCACAAGGCCTCCATCGATCGGGTCAGCGGTGATCGAACCGAAATTTCCTTCAACCGTCGCTTGGCGCATTTCCACACCGCCCGGTCGGACCAAGCCGGTGGCGGCAACACGAATCGGCGAATTCACAGTGATCGAACGCCCGGCGTTAACGGCCTGAATCGGCGATGTTTCAGCCACCAGTCGCCACTGAAAATCCGTCGGTGGCTGTACGATCTGAAGAGTTTTCGATTCTGTTGGTGCCGTTCGTTGTACACAACAGGAGAATCGAACGTCGCCGGCGTCAACCGCTACGTCGTCACTGACCCTCAACGTCCGGGGAAGCATTGCGCAGATGGCGGCAAGGTCCACTGTTCCATTCAGACGCACCTGTCCTGAGGACGCCGCCGTCGCTTCTGAGACAACATGCCGGCGCTGCTCAGACGGTTTTCCGGTGAGTGCACGCGCTGCCACTGCAGCGTCCGTCGGATAGAGCTTCACTTCGCCGTCACCATCCAGATTGACAATGGTTGACCGAAGTCGCAGATCCTTGACAAAAAGACCATCCGGTGCCATGGCCACAGCACCGCGTCCGGTGATCGTGTCAAAATCAAGTATCTCACCCGATGCCCACGACTCCTGACTCCACTGAACATCTTCCCCCAGAAACTGAATTCGCCCGGCAATTCCATGGGCCACTGACGGCCCCGGAATCTCAGCCTGAACACGGCACGAACATTTACCACGGCAGATTGCGTCGGGCAGAAATCGGCGAATGACTGGTGTCAGTTCCGTGAGGTCCACGCGACGAGCTTCAATGACAAGCTGCCGTCGATCACCCGATCCATCTATGCCTCCCAGCCGCACGGAGAATGCAGGGCGGGTTGTTTTGCTGGCCAGAGTCTTCAGCTGTTCTGCGGAAAGCGGTTGTCGCGGAAAATCGCCAGCCAGATCGTCCAGGGTGGCCGCGATACGCGGATTCACTCCATTGGCCTGGGACGCGGTTTGTGGAGCCATCGCGCCGGCTGCGGATTCCCCAAGAAATGCTGTGACAGCTACGCTCGGCAGACCTACAGGCGAATGTCTGTTTGAGAACTGGCCGTTGATTCCTGTCACCACAGTCGGCACAGTGGAGGCCAGGCCGTCAGGAAGCAGGCGAACAGTGCCGTTCGATACCGTTACTGTCAGTGGCCGGGCCGCAGATTCACCTGCATTATCGTCGCCGGGAAAGAGTTTCCGGACCGCTTGTTCCAGATTGCTTGTACCGTCATAAACGCGAACATTCAGCGTTGGCCGATCAACCTTGATGTCAATGTCGCGGCCCGCCGACATCGCCAGCTGCCACAACGGTTGACGCGTCGCGACAACGTCACAGGTGAATAGTGGAATTTCCGGGTTGTCAGCAAAGGTGTTGGCTGTGGAATCCATCACCACGACGTCAGTCAGGCGAACCGTCGACCACCAGTTCACGGTCCGACACTGGAACGTCACGGCCTCAGCCAACTCAGGATGGAACAGCCGCAGTAACGAAGGAATCTGCCCCGCGCAGGAAAGAACGGGGGGCGCAAGACCAACCACCAATAGCGTGACGACCAGCCAGCCACCACGGCGGCGGGCTGGCGCCACCTCTGGTTCGGACATCCTGTTATCAGACTGCTTTGGCATGGGCATAATGTGAGATTCGCAATGGCATGGGGTCGCGCCAATCTGGTGAAGATCCCTCAAAATAGTATCGACAGGGTGCGGCTCTCACCTGGCGTGAGTTGTTCTCAACACGCAACAGCCGACTGTCTGCTGAGCCGCCGAAGCGGTCCTGTCGGCCGCGACACCGTAAGGATTCCATTTAAGGCGAATCTTCCGTTTGTGCGGATTGCTTCACGTGGGAAACCGCAGCCCGGTGTATCTGAAAGCACAAACTCAAGCAGTCCGGGGTGACGCAGATGCCCTGTCATTCGTGCCGAATGTACCGATTTTTCCCCTGTTGCCGGAACGCCAATCATCGAACGACCTCTTTGGTGCGAAACCTATGTTGAGTTTTTGCAACATCGCATCCACGAACTATTGTTCCAATCGATGGTGATCCGCTCGAGTCATTTCTGATCGGATTTGCGCCAACACCCTGGACACAGCAACATGCAACACGAAAACGAATTACAGGAACGATCTGTTCTTGACGAAATCCGGTCTACGATCGCTTCACTCGATGCGATCCGAGGCCAGGAACCGGCAACTTACGAGTCCGTATCTGCGACTTCTGTTGTCGAGGTTGCACCTACGCGAACTGATGAGACCAATGACGAGTCGCCTGGCGAACTGTCGTCCGTGCTGGTGGATGAACCGACCGCTGTGAAAGTGGAACAACCGTCGGCCGTAGCAGTGGCAGCGGACCAACCGTCCACGGAACGATCTGCCGTGGCGGTGGACGAACCTCCCGAACAGCAGTCGTCATTCCAGGACGTCGTCGATATCGAATCCGACGAAACGGATGCAGAAACGGCACTCGCACTTGCCAGGGATGGGTACGACTCGGATGGCGACGATCTGGGGAGCAGCCGACACGCTCTGGTCCGCTGCGTGAGCGTGAACAAGAATGCCAGGATCATGATTGTGGACGACGAGCCGCTCAACATCATGACGTTTCGCCAACATCTGAAGCTCGAAGGCTACCAACGTTTCGTATCCACAACAGACGCCAGCGAAGCGTTGGCCATGGCGAAACGGGAACTGCCGGACGTCCTGCTGCTTGACGTTCACATGCCCCGAATCAGTGGACTGGACATTCTCAGAGTCATGGGACTGGATCCGGTGCTGCAACACATTCCTGTGCTGATCCTGACGGCTGCAACGGACCCGGCCATTCGCAAGAACGCACTCGACCTGGGCGCCAGTGACTTTCTCACAAAGCCGATCGACCCGAATGAACTTCTGCCCAGAGTTCGCAATGCAATCACGCTGAAAACGCACTACGACATGGTGGCCAACGAAGCTGCTCGCCTTGAACAGCAGGTGGAACGTCGAACTCGACAGCTTGAGTCGACGCGACAGCAGTTAATTCTGAGTCTCGCGCGGGCTGCCGAGCATCGCGACAACGACACGGGGAACCACGTTATTCGAGTCGGCCGGTACGCAGCGATCATCGCAGCGGCCATGGGGTATCCGCCGCAGAAGCTCTCGATGCTGGAACAGGCGGCACAACTTCACGACGTTGGAAAAATTGGCATTCCGGATTCGATCCTCTTCAAACCCGGTAAGCTCGATCCGGACCAGTACGATCTGATGAAACGACACTGTGCCATCGGCAAACAGATCATCAAGCCGATCTCTGAAAAGGACTGGGAAATCCTGAAGACGCACACACGGAAGGGCGAGAATATGCTGCACGTTCGCTCATCACCACTGCTGATGCTGGCCGCTCGGATTGCACAGACACATCATGAGAAGTGGGACGGTTCCGGCTACCCGCTGGGACTTGAAGGCGAAGACATTCCTCTGGAAGGCCGTATTGTGGCAGTCGCTGACGTCTTTGATGCCCTGTCCAGTGCCCGACCATATAAAAAGGCTTTCTCTCGCAAGAAGTGCTTTAGCATTCTTGAAGAAGGGCGAGGAAAACACTTCGATTCAAACGTCCTGGACGCGTTCTTCAGGCAAGCCCAGGAGATTGTCGATACGCAACTGCTGCTAATGGATGACGAAGACAAGCTCATCGGCGACGATATTGCGGCAGACGAAGACTGATCGCGGACCGCCAATTCTGCTGAATCGACGAGCCACGACGTCATTCAACGGTGCAGCGTGCCTACCGTCCGTCCAACACCCGCGCCAGCACCGCCACTGCGCAACATTTCGCACCGCGTTTTTTGAGCATACGTGTGGCCTCACTGCATGTGGCTCCGGTCGTGACCACGTCGTCAACCAGCAGGATTCGTCTGCCATCGACGAGGTGCCCATCGCGAACACGGAATGAATTCTTCTGGTTGTCAAACCGTCGCTGCACTGCAACACGTTTCTGTGGTCGTGTATTTCGTCGACGCCGCAGAATATGCTCGTCAGCCCGTACACGCAGTTCGGTCGCCAGAACGGTCGCAATCACACCGGCAGGATTGAATCGACGGCGCAGACGGACCTGCCAGCTCTGCGGAATGGGAATCACCACATCAGCGTCAAAGTCTCGTAACTCCGCACAACGCTCACGGAATAACAGGTCGGCCAGAGACGCTGT
Source organism: Fuerstiella sp. (assembly GCA_024230215.1). Classification (GTDB taxonomy): domain Bacteria; phylum Planctomycetota; class Planctomycetia; order Planctomycetales; family Planctomycetaceae; genus Fuerstiella. The sequence continues at coordinate 222,455 of JAAERP010000500.1, forward strand.
TCCGGCAGACGAAAACGACCATTTTGCTGACAGAACAGCCTTTCTCAGCGCGTCTTCGTACATCCCGAGACAGGTCAGGGAATCGAACCGAATCGGCTTGTTTCGACAGTGAACGCAGCCGCCCGGGGCCGACGAATGAGGACCAAGGACAGCACCACAGCGACGGCAGCTGTTTAGAATCTCGGGGGCGATTTGCCCCCGGCACTCACTGCAGAAGTTGCCTGTCACCCCGCCACGGGACACTTCGTCCGAGCAGCCACACAGCTGGCATGTCCACGGAAATACAAAATCGAGAGCAGCCTGGGAAACAGACAGCAGCGTCCTTGCCACCGTCGCCATGGGTTTTCGCGAAGCATCAGACATGTGACACTCAGCCCTGTTCGAAACGCACGGTGGTATGTGCCGCAACTGAGGGACGTTGCAGCGTCTGCTTCAGCTGATTGGCAGCCCGTTCGGGGTCGGTGGACGCAATCACGGCATTCGATACGGCAACTCGCCGAGCGCCGGATTGCAGCACGACATCAAGATTCGCAGCATCGATGCCACCGATCGCGAACCACGGCCGATCGGCGGACTCAGCCGCCGCAGCAACAAACTGCGCCCCCGAAAACGCGTCAAATGATTTTGTGTTCGAAGGAAAGACGGGACCAACACCAAGGTAGTCAACGTCCTGGCCGCACGCGTGCAGGAGCTGGGATTTGTTGTGGGTCGACACACCCAGCAACATCGACGTGTCAAGAATTCGACGCGCTTCAACAACCGTAGCGTCTTCCTGTCCGATGTGGACACCGTCGGCACATGCAGCGACGGCAGGTTCGCACCGATCATTCAAAATGAACAAGGCGTTGTGGGCTTTGCAGGCCGCTGAAATCCACTTGCCGCGACGAACAATTTCATCGTCGGACAGCAACTTCTCGCGGAGTTGCAGCACATCGACGCCGCCCGCCAGCGACTTTTCAACGACGTCCCGCCAGTTTAGACGACAGTTGGCTTCGGTGAGCAAAACGTAGAGTTGTGCAGACTCAAGTCGAGACGTCCGCTGCTCTCTGGAATCAGCGTCACCTGGAGGACAGCCTGTACTTTCGACGGCCAGACGCTGTTCAAGATCGTAACTTGTATACCGAAGTTGTTTGACCCGCATGGCGAACAGCGGATCCAGAAGCTTGCCGAATTCTTCCAGGCTGCGGAGCGACTCCTGAATCCGGCGTGCATTCGCGACCACAACATCGGTCAACGATTGTCGATGGGATTCCGCAGTCGTCGTAAGATCAGTCCCCGCGTCGGCACTGGTGTTTCTGTGCTCCATGAGGTCAGAGATCTCACGCCGCAGCTCTCGTTCGCACGCGACCAACGAATGACGCAACTGCTTCAAATCGCACGTCACCTCCTGATCGCGACGTACGAAGCGAGCAAAATCTTCCAGCACACGAAGGCCTTCCCGAGCACGATTCAGATTTGCGTCGACAATTGCGAGCACACGTGGCGAGACGTCCGCGGTGGGGCGACCCGTTTGCCCGGCTGTTGCGGTCGCTGCCTTCGGCCATCTCGACGACGCGGGTGCCGGCGGCCGTGAGGAAGAGTCCAGAATCAGTTCGAAGTCGACCTTCAGTGCCTGCGGCGAATGCTCCGGACTGCCCTGTCCATGCAGATTTCTGAGCACTGTCGCCGCGTCGATTCCAAAGGATACAAGAAATTCTTTGACCGGACCGTCGACTTCGACCATCGCCTGCAGCAGGTGTTCACTGGACAGTTCGCCGGAACCTTGCGTTCGATGAGCAATCGCAAACGCCCGCTCGACGACCGGGCGGCACCAGACAGATGACAGGACTGCACTGCTGAAGTCCGGTGGCGAGCTGCAGGCCGTTTCCAGCGACAGCTGGTCTTCCGGCGATTCGGCGGTGGTCGATGGCGGCTGCTCGTTTCCTGCTGACAGAATGTCTGACAAGGTGATTCCCAGACGCTTCAGGCATTGGGCTCCCAGCGATTCTTCTGCAAGAAGGGCCGCCACCAGATGTCGGGGAGCCGGTCGCTGATCAGTCCGCCCCCGATCCCCTGTGGAAAATCGCTGCAGGATTCGTTCGCACGATGGTGTGACGGGGCGATGTTGCATGTGAATGACGGTGCTCGGACAGTTAATCCGCAAATGGTAATTCCCGGAAGTGTAAATAGCCCGAAGCCACCGTTGTAGCAGAAAAAACACTCATCACGCAGAAACTCTGGCATTGTGAAATTGCCGGACAGGATCGGAGAATACCGTCCAAAGAACGATTTGACGCAAATCGCTCTCTTGTCGCAGATTGCCCGCATTCCTAGAATCCGGCACAACATTCGCAGATCGGAAGGACGGTGGTGGTCTCTGTCATAGTGGCGTGTCAGATTGCATGAATTCTATCGGAGATGTCGAAGGAATCACCTGTGAAGGCGAAATTGTCCACAGGCGTGGTGATCAGCCACACCTGAAGCAATGGTCTCGTTTTCACCGACATCGTTGTTACTGACATCGTCATAACCGGCATCGTTGTTTCGGCAAAACCTACGACATAAAGACCGTTTTCCCACCGAACAAGTGATTTGGCGCTAGACTAACGTAACTTGAAGCGAACGAATTTCCGACTCAGGTCGGCGAAATCACAACAGTACTGTCATCGGATGGCATATCTGTTCACTGAGAACATAAACGGAAGAGGAAAAACCAATGTACGAACGTTTTACCGATCGAGCTCGCAAGGTCATGCAGCTGGCAAACCAGGAGGCTCAGCGGTTTAATCACGAGTACATCGGGACCGAGCACATTCTTCTCGGTCTGGTCAAAGAAGGTTCCGGCGTCGCTGCAAACGTCCTGAAGAACCTGGATATTGACCTTCGCAAAATTCGCATCGAAGTTGAAAAAATTGTCCAGACGGGGCCCGACATGGTCACAATGGGCAAGCTCCCCCAGACGCCTCGGGCCAAGAAGGTCATTGAGTATGCGATGGAGGAGGCCCGAAACCTGAACCACAACTATGTGGGCACGGAACATCTGCTGCTCGGCCTGCTGCGTGAACAGGAAGGTGTTGCCGCTCAGGTACTGATGAACCTGGGTATGAAACTGGATGACGTCCGTGATGAAGTTCTGAACCTGCTGGGACACGGTCTGGAATCAGCTGAAGGCGGCCCACCCAGCGAGCGAGCCGAAGGAAGCTCACAGCGCAGCGGTTCTCGCAGCAAGACACCTGCCCTCGACAGCTTCGGCCGAGACCTCACTGAACTCGCGAAACAGAAGAAACTGGATCCGGTCATTGGTCGGGAACGCGAAATCGAACGCGTGATTCAGATCCTCTGTCGTCGTCAGAAGAATAATCCGGTCCTGCTGGGAGAAGCCGGCGTCGGCAAAACAGCCATCGTCGAAGGCTTCGCTCAGATGGTCGTTGATGGACTTGTGCCGGATCTGCTGGCAGAACGTCGCATTATCGTGCTTGACCTGGCAATGATGGTGGCCGGGACCAAGTACCGCGGTCAGTTCGAAGAACGCATCAAAGCCGTCATGAATGAAGTTCGTCGTGCCAAAAACACTATTCTGTTCATCGACGAGCTGCACACATTGGTCGGTGCTGGTGGAGCAGAAGGGGCAATCGACGCGTCAAACGTACTGAAGCCGGCACTGAGTCGTGGCGAGCTGCAGGTCATCGGCGCAACAACGCTCGACGAGTATCGAAAGTACGTCGAAAAAGACAGTGCTCTGGAACGTCGATTCCAGACAGTCATGGTGAATCCGCCGTCACCGGAGCAGGCCGTGGAGATCCTGAAAGGCCTTCGCGAGCGTTACGAAGAACATCATCGCGTCCAGATCACTGACGACGCATTGGAATCTGCCGTAGAAATGTCGACACGTTACATTTCATCGCGATGCCTGCCGGACAAGGCCATTGACGTGATCGACGAATCCGGTGCCCGCGTGCGTCTGAAGTCGATGGTACGCCCACCGGACCTGAAGGAAATCGAAGACGAAATTCAACGGCTGAATCAGGCAAAAGAAGACGCCGTTGCGGAACAGCAGTTCGAGAAGGCCGCGTCACTGCGTGACCAGGCCGACAAGCTGCGACGCAAGAAGGATCAACTGACCGACGAATGGCGTGAAAAGTCCAAGCAGACCGATGGTGTCGTGGACGCGGAAGTTGTGGCGGAGGTTGTCGCCAAAATTACAGGCATCCCGCTGACTCGTCTGTCCAGTGAAGATACTGTGCGTTTGCTGCAAATGGAGGACGAACTGCACAAGAAAGTCATCAGTCAGCATGAAGCCATTACACAGATCTGCAAAGCCGTGCGACGAAGTCGCAGTGGCCTGAAGGATCCCAAACGGCCAACCGGAGCGTTTCTGTTCTCCGGACCAACCGGAGTCGGCAAGACTCTGCTGGCCAAAACGCTGGCGGAATTCATGTTCGGAGAAGAGGATTCGTTGATTCAGCTGGACATGTCGGAGTACATGGAAAAGCACAACGTCAGCCGACTGGTCGGTGCACCTCCAGGATACGTAGGATACGAAGAAGGCGGTCAGTTGACCGAGAAGATTCGTCGTCGTCCGTATGCCGTCGTTCTGCTGGACGAAATCGAAAAAGCGCACCCGGACGTCTTCAACATGTTGCTGCAGATTATGGAGGAAGGTCATCTGACCGACAGCTTCGGCCGTACGGTGGATTTCAAGAACGTGGTCTTGATCATGACCACGAATGCGGGTGCAAGCAAGATGGCACATGGTGGCAGCATGGGGCTGCATACACTTCGCGACGCCGACGACACTCGGTCTTATGAGGAAATGAAAACGAACCTGATGCATGAACTGCAAAAACAGTTCAAGCCGGAGTTCCTGGGTCGTCTGGATGAAGTTGTCGTCTTCCGCAAGCTGACGCGCACTGAGTTGATGGAAATCGTCGACATCGAGTTGGACAAGGTCTACGGTCGCCTGCGTGACAAGGGACTGAAGATGGTCCTGTCTGACGATGCTCGCCGCTTCATCATCGACAAGGGCGAAGTCGACGATGGCCTGGATTACGGTGCTCGACCGCTACGGCGCAGTGTTGAGCGATTCATCGAAGACCCGCTGTCAGAAGAACTTCTCAGAGGTACGTTTGAAGGCAAGAACGTGATTCGAGTCGAGATCAAAGAGGTGGGCGATCAGAAACAGCTCAACTTCCTCAGCGAATACGAAGAAGAGCCCGCCAGCGAGCCGGAAGGGGAACCCGTCGCCGTCGGTTCTTCAGAAGACTCGGCAGACAACGGCGACACCTAAGTCACTGGTGCCTCAGAACCAATAACACGATAAACTCCGAAGTCTTCAGACTTCGGAGTTTTTTCTTGTCCCACGCTTTGTCTTGCCAGAATGAATTCAGGATTCGGCCGACAACCTGAGTCTCAGTGGACGCGAAACCTGGTGGAACTCGCGGTTTCATTCGTGATCGCTGTCATTCTGCTGCGCGGGTTTATCCTTGAGGGATATCTGATATCCACAGGTTCGATGGCTCCCGGGCTGCTCGGTTTCCATAAGAGAATCGAATGCCCCACGTGTGAATACTCATTTGCATTTGGTGTCAACTTTGACGAGTCAGCAGAAGCCACCGAGTTTTCTGAAGCTGCTGTCACGGCCGGCTATGCCACATGCCCCAACTGCGGTCAGTCCAACATTGACGTGACCGGTGTCCCGGTGAACCACGGCGACCAGTTGCTGGTCCACAAGGACGTTTTCGATTTTCGCCGACCCCGGCGTTGGGAAACCGTCGTTTTTCGAAATCCGGCAAATCCGGGTGAAGCTTATGTGAAACGCGTCGTCGGCCTCCCCGGCGAAACAGTCCAGGTGGTCAAGGGGGACCTGTTTGTCGAAGGAGCGATCGCGCGAAAAGACTTTGCGACAGTCAGGGACATGCGTATCGAGGTGTTCAATCTTGCACATCTGGCAGATTCCGACGGGTGGCAGATGCCATGGAAAATCGATGGCAACTGGAGTTCCGAAAACGGCAGGCTCATATGTGAAGCGGCCAATGCCACTGACGATACAGCAGATCGCGTCCACTGGCTGCAGCTACAGAACTGGCGGTGGTCAGGTGGCGTTCACTATTCCGAAGTCTCGCTTCCACTGAGTGAAGGACTGACTGACTGGCGGTCATGTCTGGCCGAATTGCAACGTCGGCCCATATCGTGGCTGACGAAGCTGGAGTATGACCAGATCAACGAGGTCCTGAGGTTGCAGGGCGTGATGCCGTATCAAATGCAGCAGGATCTGAGTTCGTGGGCTGATTCAGAAGAATTTCGGCGGGCTGTTTATCGTCTGGGAGCGTTGTCGCACATGGCCCCTGTGACTGATCACTATGGTTACAACTGTTCGGTACCGTCGCCCGAACACCCGGTTAATGACCTGGCGCTTCTGGCCGAATTCGCATGGAGCGAACCACCGGCCGTCATCAGTGTGCGTGTGCCTGCTCAGGATGAGATCCTGCGACTGGAACTGCATCCGCTCACAGGAAAGGCCGCGCTGTATCAGCCAGACAGCAGAAAGCCGATTCGGTCCGGTGCGTTCGCGGTCAATGGTGCCGCGCCTGACGGTGTGCAGTTGAAGATCGAGGCCTCAAACTTCGACCACCGAGTGTTGCTGGCCGTGAATGACGAATTGTTGTTTGGGGAACTGGATCTTGTGTTGACTGAGAAGCTCTCGAAAGAACGGCCGTCGTCCATCGATGCCAGGGCCGCGGCCAAAGCGACATCGTTGGCTGTGATACAACAGCACCGGTGGGGCCTTGGCATCGCCGGTGGTTCTGTGAAACTTCAGTCACTCAGGTTGTTTCGCGACGTGTATTACACTCCAGGGCGCAGGAAGAATGGCGTCGACGCCCCCTACCTGGTGGAACAGGACGCGTATTTCGTTCACGGTGACAATAGTCCCGTGTCTTCCGACAGTCGCAGCTGGGGAACCCCGTGTGTCCCTCATAAACTTCTGCTCGGTAAGCCATTCGTCGTGCATTTGCCGTCGCGACCCGGCAAACTGATGCTTGGAGGCCATGAATTGCCGATTCGGATACCGGATTTTGATCGAATTCGCTACATTCATTGACTTTTCCGGGGCCTGGACTCACATCTGCCGTCCTCCGACTTCAGTTTGAATACAGCGTATGACGCGAGTTTGCGGCACCGCGGAACGAGATTCAGCCTGAAAACGGAGTCCCACGAACCAGCACGGTCCACGAAAAGACAGGGGAATTGCTCTCATCGTGTTAACAATGGGCCATGACCCCTGTTTTTCTGACATGCTGTCTCGTCGATAGGTCGGTAGTCGTAGACGCTCTCAAAGATATCGTCTCTCGCAACGAACCGCTGAGATGTGTTGGCCCCATTAACTCGCACCTGCTGACCGAAGCTCCCAAGTCGAAACTACCTACTGGATCGAAGATGTCTGCTAAAGTGAAGCCGAATTCACCGCCGGAAAAAGATCCGAGTGGCAAACAGGGAAGAAAGAAGAACCAGCAGGGCGACGGTGTACGCGAGACAGTGGAATCGATCGCTATCGCGTTCGTCCTGGCCTTCCTGTTCAAGACATTTCAAGCCGAAGCCTACGTGATTCCTACCGGGTCCATGGCTCCAACGTTGTACGGTCGGCACAAAGAAATCACATGCGACGGCTGCGGTTTCGAATTCGCACTCGGGGCGAGCTCAGAGATCGATCAGGAGACAGGCCGACTGGAAGATCGCATCCAGTATGTCTATTGCGGGAACTGTGGTAAAGAGAACTTCGCTCGCGACGCTGCCGTCTTCAATGGTGATCGAATCCTGGTCAATAAACAGTTCTCTGGTTACGAGCGTTTCAACGTTGTTGTCTTCAAAAACCCGGAGCAGGCTCACGTAAACTACATCAAACGTCTGGTCGGATTGCCGAACGAAACAATCAGGATTCGCAAAGGTGACATATGGGCGAAGGCAGATGGCAGCGATCATTGGAAAATCCAACGCAAGGAGGACGCGTTCGTTCAAAAGGATATTCAGCTGAGTGTCTATGACGACCGATATCCGGCCACACCATTAATCAACCTTGGCTGGCCGGAGCGGTGGGAACCTTCCGTAGCGGCGACGACCATCGACAGTGTTGGCGGCTGGGCCCCGGTTCAAAACGATTGGCAACCAAATCGTTTTGATCGAACGTATCAGTGTGACGCTGACGACGACTTGCAATGGCTGAGGTATCGACACTTTCAGCCGGATGAATCAGCGTGGCCCGTCGGCGTCATTGTTACCGGATTCGTCATCGAAGATCAGGTTCTGACTGCCGAAACGCGTTTCCTCAATGACCCGGATGGACTGGGTGAGTTCAGTTATCAGTGGTTCCGAAACAGTTCGCCAATCGTCGATGCGACCAGTCGCACCTATATGCTCGACAACGCCGATGTCGGCACTTTGATCAGCGTCTATGTAGGTTATGCCGACGGCGAAGGCAGAGAAAAGACGGTCGCAAGTGAGAGGACACCGCTGGTTGCAGGGATTCAGGAAACACCGGGCCCAAAGTACGTCTATCCTGACTTACCGGTGCCGGAAGCAAGTCTGATCGCGGATTTCTGCACCTTTAATGCATACCGCACCCAGTTCCCCGGCAGCATTTACTGGGTCGGAGACCTCACACTGAATGCCACTGTGGATGTTGCCGAAGCGACTGACACCGCCGAGATGATTCTTGAACTGGTCGAGGGGCCGGAAACATTTCAGTGCGTCATCAACATAACTTCCGGAAACGCGACTCTGTTTTCTCTGAATTCCGCCCATCGTGACGGCCGCGCCACGATCGCATCAGGAAATACTGCCATCCGCGGTGTGGGTTCGTACGAAGTCTGCTTTGCCAACGTCGACGATCGGTTGTGCCTGTGGGTCGACGGAGACCTTGTTCAGTTTGATACGTCAACATCACGCGACAGTTCGGACGTGCCTCAGCCGACTGAGCGAGACCTGGCTCCCTGTGGCATTGCTCTGCGAAACACAAAGGCGACGATTTCCGAACTATTGCTGCAACGAGACATCTATTACAGAAACGATATTATTGCCTTTGACAGGGAAGACGGCGTCAGCGTTGAACCGACTTACGCTAACAACGTTCAGCAGGACGAAGTGCAACGGCCCAGTGATCTGGAGTCACTACTGACGAACCCCGAGGGGTGGGCTCTGACATACAGGGAAAGGTCGGAGGCCCAACTTGCAAAATACAGTCAATACGGAGAGTACAAGCTGGACGAAGGCGAATATCTGATGTTCGGCGACAATTCATCAATGAGCAAGGACAGTCGACTGTTCGATTTTCAGGCGCGTCCGATGAACGGCGTCTTCAGTCATCGTTATGCCGTCCGAGAGCAGGATTTGATTGGAAAGGCTCTGTTCATCTTCTGGCCCCACGGAGTACCATTCCTGAACGACGGGAAAGGCATCGCGGTGCGATATCATTCCGGTCGTGACGGCGCACGTCCAGGAGAGTATCCTTCCGTTCGAGTACCGTTTTATCCGAACCTTCAACGAATGAAGAAGATTCGCTGAAGAATGTTATCCTTGTGATAACAGTGCAGCAGAAGGGACTCTGTGATGGCATTGCTGAAATGCGAGGGACTCGTAAAGGACTTCCCGGGAAAACGGGCCGTTGACGGTGTCGACTTCAGTGTCCGTGAAGGCGAAATTGTCGGACTTCTGGGCCCCAATGGTGCCGGAAAAAGTACGACATTTCGTATGGCCTGTGGGCTTACGAGGCCCACAAGAGGCCGTGTCTTCCTGCGAGGAAAAGAGGTCACCGAGTGGCCAATGTACCAACGTGCACAGAACGGCGTTGGATATCTTCCCCAGGATGCCAGTATCTTCGCCAAGTTATCCGTCGAAGACAACATTCTCGCGATTCTGGAGTTTCGCGGCGTGGAACGGAAAGTTTCCAAAGCACGTATCGATCAGTTGCTGGGAGAATTCGGACTACTTGATAAACGTCAACAGCGTTCGGGATCGCTGTCCGGTGGCGAACGTCGCCGATTGGAAATCGCCCGCGCGCTGGCCAGCGATCCCGAGATTCTGCTGCTGGATGAACCCTTCACTGGAATTGACCCGGTCACGATCCATAGCATCCAGGACATTATTCAGGGGCTGAAGGATAAAGGGATCTCGATCCTGCTCACTGACCACCGTGAACGAGAGACGCTGACAATTACGGACCGCAGTTACATTATCTGCGACGGGCGAGTGCTTGTGTCCGGGAGCGCAGAGACTGTACTGAACGATTCAAAAGCTATTGAAAGCTATTTTGGAAAGAGGTTCGACGCAGGGTCCATCATCGGAGGACGCGATACTTTCCGTAAATCGGCCTGACATACGTAGTTTCGATGATTGAAAATTCGTGGAAGCAGGACGCACCCGAAAACGGGGACGGGCGTTCCTGCTCGACCTGACTGTAGTTTCCTGGACGCTGTTACCTGGAGGAGCGACGATCTGATGAGTGCTGGATACGGCGAAGACAGCCCGGTCGATGCAATGACGTCCCGCGGTCGGGACTGGCCATGTCTGCAACAATTTGTGGTCTTCCTTGAAAACAAAGTCGGTTCCCTCCATGAGCTGTTGCGGAAAGTGGAACGCGATGATCTGCGGATCATGGCGTTGTCGATGCTGGATTCCGCAGACAGTGCTGTTGCTCGGTTGATTACGAACAGCTACGAACGCACTCGAGAATTGCTGGAACTGTCAGGCCTGCCGTTCTGTGAATGTGAGGTGATTGGTGTGTTGCTGCCTGATGTGGACCAACCGCACACGCACATCTGTGCCAGCCTGATGCGCGCGGAACTGAACGTCCATTACGTGTATCCACTGATGTATCGACGTAATCGTTGCGGTGCTGTCGCCATCTACGTGGACAACGTTGACGAGGCTTTACGAGTCCTGAAAGAACAACAACATCAGTTCGTGACAGAAGATGACCTGCTGGAGTATGATGACCTGTTCGAATGAACATGGGTCTGTGTCAGGAATGAACATTTCAGGACGAGCGACAGGCATCCCGGTCTGTGGAACATCAGGTTTCGCACGGCGGCAACGTCCGGCGCTCAGGTCTACCGACAAAGGCAGCTCAAACGGTTCGTTGTCCACGCTCATGGAGACCAAATGCTCCGCGTTGTTCGGTTTCAACCAGTCATCCGCCTTTACAAACATGTCCGCCATGTGCAGACAGCTTTTGTGTGTGGTGGTCTGTTGATTCTGTCAGCCTGTTACGCGTCAGCTGACGCTCGTAAGGAGCAGCACACCGGCAGCCTTCACGGGCCCACCGATTTTCTCCAGCAGAATCTTCTTCAGTCTGCTGAGGACGCACGGTTGCTGGCCACGGCAGAGCGCAATCTGCGGAGCGGCGACAGCGATGCTGCCTTTGTGGCCCTGCTGCAGATATTCGCCCGGTCTCATGATGCGTTCACGCCGATTTTTTCCGAAAAACCTTCTCACAGTACATACCGGTCTGCTCTGGCATTGCTGCAGAATGTTGATTTTCCGACGCGAGCCGCATGGACGCGAGCGACCGAAGCATTGGCCGCTCAAGCTCTGCGCAATGCAACAGTCCAGGGATCCACGGAAGAGTTTCCGAAGGTGTCTCAGCGATTTCCGTTCACGCGTGCCGGGATGGAAGCCATGGCCTTGCGGACAACTCTGGCGATTAGTCGAGGTCAGAATCAGCTGGCGTGTTCCCTTGTCCGCGAAATGGAAGACCATGCCGCGACTGCAGTCAGTTTTCCGACGGAAGATCTGCTGCGACAGCTGAGGCACCAGGTTGAGGCACACGTGGCCAACCTGACCGCACCGTCGAACACAGTCTCAGCTGTCGGACGGGCAGACGTTCCTGGCGAACTAACGCTTCCGTGGCCGGAACCTCTCTGGACCTGGCAGGAATCAGTCTGGTCGAACCCAGGCGCTGCCACCACGTTGGCAGGGCTGCTGCAACCTGAGCATCGCAGTAAACTGTCGGCAAATCTCTGGAGGCCCGTCATCACGCCGGACGCGGTCATCCTGCGTACACCGTTCCGAATCGTGTCCTTCAGGCGGGACACCGGAGACATCGACTGGTATCTGCCAACAGACACAGTGCCCGAAGATGTGCGTCTGGAAGATACTGAACGGTTTTCCATGTCCGGACGCGGAACGATCGCTCACCTGTTGAGCCGCGAGGAATTGGGAAGCATGGCGCTCGACGACAACTTCCTGTTCTTCATCGATCGCTTCCACGACTTCGGCAACCGACTCGCGCCGCACAGACTTATGTTTGGGGCGGGTGGGCTCATTCCGGATGCCCCCGCAGCAGCAGACAACGGACGAGGAGGTACTCGACTGGTTGCCGTTCAGATGAAACCTCAGCCACACGTGTCTTGGACAGTCGGCGGTCCGAACTTTGGCTACCGCTTTCATGCCGACGGAGACAGCAATGATTCAGAAACAAGAATGCCTGCCGCCACCGCCCCGGAATTGAAAAGCGGAACGACCCACGCCCAGGCAGTCGATGTGCAGTCCGGTTTCCAGGGGCGACGCTTTCTGGGGACTCCGCTTGTCTACGACCGAATGCTGTTTGTCCTGTCCAGCGACGACGAAATGATATGGCTCAGCTGCCTGGCGCAGGCGACGGGGCGAACGATCTGGAACAGACCATTGACATATGAAAACGTTCCAATACCAACGCGACGCAGCCGTTTTATCACACCGCATGAAGAGTCAAACGGCGTCTCGTTATGTGGCGTGCAGGGCGACACTCTGATCTGCGCGGTCAATAGCGGATTGGTGATCGGCACACGAGTCATAGACGGACAGCTTAAGTGGGCGACCAGTGTTCGGGGTGCAGACAACTCTCCGTATTCCCTGGGAACAGGTTATCTGCCAGGCACGTCGTCGCGACCGTCATCCGGGTTTCAGCCATTGTTTCATGACCACAGAATGATCTGGGCGTCTGACCACAGCACAATGGTGCACTGCATCGACACAGATTCCGGCAGCATCCTGTGGCAGGTAAGTCGTGAAGTCACTGGGTCCGGCCTCATGGAAGGCAGCCGCGACCGGTATGCAGTCGCAGTTCTGCCGGATCGGGTTGTGATGGTTGGAGACCGTCATGCTCGAGCACTCAGTATGAGCGATGGGCGACAATTATGGGGCACGCCCATTCAGGAACAGACGGGCCGAGGCACCTGCAATGCCGCACACTGCCTGATTCCACTGCGAAACGCAACAGTCATGCAGATCGACGTGCAGACGGGTATGTCGAACAGTGTCTCGCAGACCGTGTTTGCGGGACTGTCCGGTGCTGCGGTGGGTACCCTGGTGGCCGATGACGACATCATCTGCGCCGCCACACCTCTGTCCGTCATCGTTCTTCCGACAATACAGGCAGTCCGAAAACGGGCAGCACAGCACGACTTACCGACCGGTCGCGAGCGACTGATAACAGCCCAGACACAATTGCTCTCGGCAGACCTTGAAGAAGGCGTCACAAATCTGCAGCGCCTGCTCAGTGACGAGGCGGTTGGAGTGGAAGCCTCTGAGCTCCTGGCGGAATCGCTGTTGCTGATGCTCGCCGAGAACCGTTTTCAGGTTTCAACAGACCGCGAATCCGTGCCCGCTGCCGCCGAGATCCTCGACCGCCTTTCTCTGTCCGAAGAGCAACAGATTCGTCGCTTCCTGCTGGGGTCTGTTCATGAGCCTTCACTGAACAGGGATTCCTCTCGACCGCCACTGCTCTCGCTTCTGCCCGACTGGCAGGTCAGAGCGGACATTGCCGCGTGGACGGCGCTTTCTGGTGACAGTGCACCAGCGGTCGCTCCGTTTTTACCTGATGACGAACCACGATTGTCGTTTTCCACGATTGAACACGCGATTCTGTTTCCGCAACAACTTGGAGATGTCGCCCACCAGATCACATTTGCCGAACGTCTTGTTGACAGTCACTACCCGACGGCCGCACATCTGTTTCTACTGGCGGCCGCCAAAACGGCAACGGCCGCCGATCGCCAACTGCTTGAGCACCGGCTGCCTTCAGTACGCCCTGTTCTGCCTCCAGCGGGTCACACCACCGCACAGGACCTGGAATCCGATAGCGACACCGCAACACGCCGCCCCACAGAGATAATGATCGAGGAGTCGCTGTCGCTTAGTTCGGGCAGTCGTCTGGTGACTCTGTTGTCTATGGAGAAAGGAATGGTGGAAACGCCGGATTGGTTTTCCGATCGTCTATTCAGAACCTCTCAGGGTGTCGTCTCAGTGAATATGGACATCGGCGCAATCTCAGCTCCCGTTCGGCTGCCGGGGACGGCAGAAATCGTTGTGCCTTCAAATGAGCTGCAGTCGCCTGGCATCGTTCCGCTCAGCGACGCTCGACACGTTGGTGTGTTGTCGCTGGTGGCCGCCGATGGACCATCGATGTTGTGGTGGAAACGACTTGAACGCGACGTGACCGACCGGTCAGCGTTTGAAATCGGCCCCATCGGTCCCGGCTTCATGATTGTTGCGACCGGCAGCCAGCTGTCGTGTCTGCACCCCTTCACTGGCAGACTTCTCTGGAAACGAGCAATTTCCATGGGTGTCGCTCACGGAACTGCCTTCGGCGGGGCGGGACGACTAGTGGGTGACGAACGGGTCATCGGCGTCCTGGGAGAAAACATGAAGAGCTGCCAGGTGTTTCGCACACAGGACGGCGAACGTCTTGATGCGGTACGCCTCGATATTCCCGCTGGCCAGACTCCACTCTTATCCGGACGCATGGTGCTGTTTCACAAAGATCAGCGTCTGGCCCTCATTGACCTCCTGACCGGCCGTGACCTGATGGAATCGACCGCCCCGGTCGACATACGCCCACCTGGAATGGCTCAGATGTTGCCACGCGGACGAGCTGTGACAATTTCGAATGATCTGGACGCCGTGGTTATCAATCTTCAGACCGGACATACAGACATTCGCTGTTCGCTGGAGGATCATGTAAAGATTCAACGAATCACAGGGCTAAAAGCATTCGAACGGCGGAACCGTCTATTCGTTCTGATAAAGGACTGGGGCCGTCCCGGCAGTCGTTTGTCCAACTCCTCTCGCCTGGGCGCAACACGACTCGAATCGGGCACGCTTGTGTGTATTGACCGGAAGTCCGGCGAAATCCTGTGGAGTCGTCCCGCTGTGCCGTCGGTGTTGGCTGAAATACACGGAGACCCAACAGATTTGCTGGTCACGTGGTCATGGAAGAATCCGGAATACCCGGTCTGGCAACGTCAGATCGGAGGGCTGCAGAACAACGATCAGTCACGCCGTTCTCAAAGCGGACGGTCACTGATCGTGACTGTCATCGACGGGCAGACAAGTGAAACTCTCGCCGAGAAGGAGTTCTTCAGTTTTGCCAGCGAACGAGATGAACCCGTCCGCTTTCTGCACGACGCGGCCTCCTCAACCATCTCGCTTGAGACAGTCCGTACAAACATCGCCATCACGTATGGTCATTAATCGCTCAAGACACTCATGCAACAGCGATCAAACGGCCACAGTGCGCTTCGTTGTCAGAAAGTCAAAGAACGGCCCCGTTTCATCCGTTGACCCGCCGTGGGCATCGCCTACACTCGTTGAATGAAGCGAAAAAAGCTCAGCCAGCACTTTCAGAACGTCCTGAAGTCAGCAAAACGCCTTGCCGATCTGGAGTCCGCCAGTGCCGTTGTTCTTCTTTCCGACCGAGTATTCGACTTTGCCGCCGTGAAAAAACTGCTGCGAGGGACGCCCCTGCTGGTCGCATCAGACGACGGCGATGTTCAGGCGGCCGTTCGAGAGGACGAAATCGATCTCGTAGTGATCGAACACGAGCCGCAAACGCGAAGCACCCAGGTTTCTCAGGTTCTTCTGGAAGCAATTGCTGACGAACTGCTGCAGTCCGGAGACGTTGTTGTCGCCCTCTATTCCGCGTACGAAAAGGATTCGTGTGACACGATTAGTGTAATTCAGCTGGCGGAGCAATTGGCAAAGCTAACGTCTCGCGATCTGCAGCGACTGGAAACGCAGGTTCCACTGGAAACGCTGCGAATTGTCGTGGATCTGGCCTGCGAAATCGGCCGCGAAGGCCGCGAAGGAAAGTCAGTCGGGACCCTGTTTGTCGTTGGACAGCATCGCAAGGTCATGTCACTGTCACAGGAACAGGTTCACGATCCGTTTCGTGGCTATGCGAAAGCAGAATGCCTGATTCGAAGTCCGCGCGTTCGTGAGAGCATTAAGGAGCTTTCTCAGATTGACGGTGCCTTCATTGTTTCTGCCGATGGAGTTGTTCAGGCTGCAGGACGTCACCTACGTGCGTCGGCGGACGTATTTGTCTCAAAAGGCCTCGGTTCGCGACATTGGGCGGCTGCCGAAATCTCGAAAGCCACAGACGCCATTGCCATTGCCGTCTCAGAATCGACGGGGACCGTCCGGGTCTTCCAGGATGGTAAGGTCGTGCTGCGGATCGAACCAATGGATTCGAACATGAAATGGACGGACGTCGATACGGAGCCACCAGATACCGGAACCAAAGCGTCGTAGAACAGCATCCCTGTTCACGTGAACCGCTCTGGCTCGTCGGAAGGCCCCGTTTCGGGAACCGAACGCGTCTGTCGCGGTCACGACTCAACGTATGACGATGCAGGCTCCGTGGCACCAGCATGGATGTCTGAAAACTGAATCACAGGTCTCGCGTCGAGAAGCGAATATCTCCGCCGACCATGGTGGCCACGACTCGGCCAGTAGCGGGGCGGCCGTTGATGGGGGTGTTACGGCTCAGCGACTCGAACGCCGCTGCATCGACCGTCCATTGCTCTGTGGGATCGATAAACGTGATATCGGCGACGGAGTTCGGCGATAGCGTACCATACGGCAGATTCAACAATCGCGCCGGACCCGTCGTCAGACACGCCAACAATTGCGACCATGTCAGATGTCCCGGTGTAATCAGAGTCTCGACGCAAAGCGTCAGCAACGTCTCCAGACCACAGATCCCAAACGGGGCCATGTCGAGTTCAACATCCTTCTTTTCAATGGCTAACGGCTGATGATCTGCACTGATGACCGAAATCGTGCCGTCGCGCAGCCCGTTGATGAGCGCATCCACGTGCTCCTGAGACCGTAGTGGCGGATTGCATTTGAAGAGCGTGTCGAACGACTGCATCACCTCATCTGTGAACAACAGGTGATGCGGCGTCACATCGGCAGACACATTGACACCACGTGACTGGGCCAGGCGGACACGTTCGACGGCTTCTCGTGTGCTGATACACATGACGTGTACGCGACCTCCCGTCAGTTCAGCCAACGCGATGTCACGACCAGTCATGATGTCACTGGCAGCGGCCGGAATACCAACAAGCCCCAATCGAGTGGATTCGAAGCCTTCGTGCATGACTCCGGTCTCGGAAAGCTCCGGCACCATTGAATGGTGCAGCACAGGCCTGTTAAACATGCCGGTGTACTCCAACGCGCGGCGCATCACCTCAGCATTGGCGATTGGCGTCTTTGCATCCGTAAACGCCACAGCATCAGCTTCCACCAACAGGCCGATTTCTGCCAATTCTTCGCCTTTATGGCCTTTCGTGACGGCACCAAGCGGAAACACGCGACAATTGGCCGCCCGCTCTGCCTGCCGCTTCACGAACTCAGCAGACCCTCGATTGTCGACCACCGGACTCGTATCAGGCAGGGCCGCGATACTCGTGAAGCCACCGGCCAGAGCTGCCGCCGTGGCACTGGCAATGGTCTCGTCTTCTTCGAAACCCGGTTCGCGCACGGCCACGTGCGGATCAATAAAGCCGGGACACACCAGCAAACCCGTCGCATCAATGATCCGGTCCGCATCCGGCGGCGGATCAGAAACGTACACACCGGTAATGTTGCCGTTCTCAATCAGTATCGAGCCCGGTGAATCGATATTGTTGCCCGGGTCGATCACTGTTCCGTTCCTGATCAGCGTTCGCATGACTTGCCCGCTTTCTTTGCCAGAAGATACAGGCAGGCCATACGTATCAGCAATCCGTTCGACACCTGATTGAGAATCACAGAGTGGGGACCATCGGCAACTTCCGGTGTCAATTCCACGCCACGATTGATCGGCCCGGGCGCCAGCACCAGCAGACCGTCCTTCGCACGCCGAATGCGATCGCCGTTCATGCCAAACAGATGAGCGTATTCCGGAATCGATGGGAAGAACGCACCGCGTTGTCGTTCGAATTGAACTCGCAGTAGATTCACGCAATCCACTCGCGGCAGGATTTCGTCCAGGCTGTAAGCAATCTCCACACCCATTCTTGAAATCGTTCGCGGAATCAGCGTCGCCGGCCCGCACACAATGACCTTCGCTCCCAGTTTGGTAAGCCCGTGAATGTTCGATCGTGCCACCCGGCTATGCCGGATGTCGCCGACCAAAGCAACGGTCAGCCCATCAATGCGCCCCAGCTTCTGTCGAATGGTCAACATGTCCAGCAGGGCCTGAGTTGGATGCTCATGAGTTCCGTCACCGGCGTTCAGAACCCCCGCGCGAAGGTGCCGAGCCAGCAAATGCGGCGCTCCCGGTGTGCGATGACGGCATACGACAAGGTCCACGCCCATCGCTTCGATTGTCAGAGCTGTGTCGACGAAGGTTTCGCCCTTCGAAAGACTGCTGCCGCTGGCGGAAAAATCAACCGTATCAGCTCCCAGTCGACGCGCCGCGATATTGAAGCTGGTCTTCGTTCGCGTCGAGTTCTCAAAGAACAGGTTGGCCACCACTGCACCATTCAGCAGGCTGAGCTTCCGAGAAGTACCATCTGAGACAGCCTGGAACGTGTCGGCAAGATCCAGAATCCGAGTAATCTGTTCTGCAGTAAGATGTTCCAGGCCCAGCAAATGCCGCTGGTCCCAGGGAGCGGTGAATTCCGGTTGTTGCAGTATTTCCGTCATATCTTGCGGCGATCGATCGGCAGTCCACCAGGGATCACGGCCGCACTCCACGGTCGTGCACGCTTTGCGTAGCTGTCTCCACTGCTCGTGTTGATCCTTACGATGCGTGTCTGTCCTGACGTCTGTCTGGCCTTGAACCTCGAAACCGGTGTCTGACGCCGATCCGGCAAACAACCATTGCTTGCAAATGAGTTTTCACGACTCTATTTGGCAGGTCTCGAAACTTCAATTCAGTGACCGAACTCCTGCGCCGAATTCCGCAAATGAACCATCTACGGAGTCAGGACGATCTTACCGGTTAATGTTCCCGCGCCGGTCAGCGTGTTTTCTTCCTGTAGCTGGTGAGCGGCGGCCGCGTCGTCCAGAGAAAAGCGCTTGCCAATGAGCGGTCTGAGTTTTCCGTCTGCCATCAGCGAATTCAGGTCTATTGCAGCCGCACGCTGTTCCTCTGCAGATGCGTTGAACATGGCGAAACCAATTGCTCGCAGGTCGTTCACGTAAAACGGACCGACCGGGAACTCCGGCCGCGCATCACGCCCAGCCATCAGCAGATAACGGCCACGTTTCGCCAGCAGCGGGATCGTCACGTCCGGGTTCGGTGTGCGCAGAGTCTCAATCCACAGGTTGATCGGCTGGCCCTCTGCGACGAACTTCGAAATCGCGGCTGCAGCATCTTCTTCACGGTAATTGATGACATGATCTGCCCCGAGTTCCAACGCCGTCTGACGCTTCTGTTCGCTGCCAACGGTTGTTACCACGATTGCTCCGGCGGCTTTTGCCAGCTGTACGACGGCTGAACCGACGCCACCTGTTCCTCCATTGACGAACACCACTTCACCACTCTGCAGTCCTCCGTGTAAGTGCAGTCCGAGATGCGAAGTAATTCCGGTTAACGCTCCGGCGACGACGTCTTCGTCGCAAATGCCTTCCGGAGTGGGATACAACCAGCACTGGTCAATGGCGGCGTATTCAGCAAACGTCCCCTGTCGCCCAAGCAACCCCTGATTGCTGCCCCAGACCCGTTCGCCAACCGAAATCCCCGAAACGTCCGCACCGACCGCCTCGACAGTGCCAGCAATGTCGCAACCGACGATGTAGCGGGACGGCAGTTCCAACTTCACGTTGCCGCTGCGAATGTATGTATCAATAGGATTCACGGCCACTGCGGCGGTGCGAACCAGCACCTGCTGTGGCTGGACCGTCGGAACATCGAGTGATCCGATATGAATGTTGGTCGCCGGGCCGGTGGCCTCAATGAATGCTGCTTTCATGCTGTCACGTCCACTTTTCCGGACAAACATGAATTCGCCGAGTCTGAACGCCGGAATTCAGATGCGACGACAACGATAAGGCACAAACAGGTAACGATACTGATCGCCGCACCAACGAAGAAACTGGTTGGCTTAAAGGTCCATCGGATTGTGTGTGTACCTTCGGGCACCAGGACAGACCGCATGAAGCCATCGCTCGCGCCGGTAGGGGCTGCTGCACCGTCGATGGTGACCGCCCAGCCTGGGTACATCAGTTCCCGCAGTGTGACACTGGCTTCCGCAGCCAGATCAACTTCGATGTCGACAGCGTTAGCCGCAACGTTCAGCACTCGGAATGAGGTCATTGCAGCCTGTGGCTCCGCCGCAACGCGTTTCGGTTCTGACCGTAGTTGGTAGAGAAAACATGATTTCCCTCGCCGCGCCCAGACAGCATTAAGAAACACATCGGGATACTCACCCAGTTGTTCAATCTCATCAGACAGCCGATTTATCGGGTCCAGAGTCAGAATGTGGGAAACGCCAAGGGACTGAAGCTGAGCCACAGTGTCCGTACCGGGAAAAACTTCGTCTGGATTTTCTGCCCCCATTGACGGGCGCAGTGCATCGCCATAGTACACTGCCGGTCCGATCCCCAGATACTGCGGAATACAGCTGACGCCAAACAGATTGCCGACATTTGGCCCAGGAGCCAACAGCCGTTTGGGAGATTCTGTGTCCGCAGCCAGTGTCGTCCGCACCCAGCTGTCGTCCATATAGGCGATTGGCGGGTACGGCACGACAACGGCATCCTGAACTGCCTGAGAGGACCACAGCAGTTCCGGCAGCGTCAATGCGCAAAACAGAGCTGTGACTGAAGCGATTTTGATCGCTGCGGCTCGCCGAAAGATGCGGTCGAGCATCATTCCCGCAAGAAGGCCGCCGCCAAGGGCCGTCACAATCGTGTACCGTCCCGGCCCCATGAAGAAGCCGAAGCCCGGCAGGTGACGAGTCAGAGGCATCAGCCAGCCCGTAGCATAGACAAGACCACAAATTGACAGCACCAGCCAGATAATCTGTGCACGGGAATTTGAGCCGGATCGCCAGCCAGGACTGAAACTGCAGATGACCAGCCCAAGAGGGATCAAACCCCAGTACAGATGGGCTTCAACAGTATTCGTAGCTGCGGACACAGCCCCGGGCGTATTCATGATCGCTTGCGTCGCCTTCAGCTCCGGAGTGTGCCAATACCACCATGACGCCACCAGCTGAGTCGCATAAAACGGGGGCATGTGACCGTAAGCTGGATCGAACTCCGTCCGATCGCCTTCCCGTTGACTCATCAGCTTCAATTCATAAGACGGTACCAACTGCACGGCCGCAACAAGCAAGCCGACAGCGACAGCTGCCGGAAACAGGACAAAACGCAGTGAAGGAATTGCAGCACCGGATGAGTTCCGGCGGGACAGAAGAATCCGCAGGGCGGCGTACGCCAGAATCGTCAGCTGATTGATGAAAGCCAGCGCAAAATGGCCGGCCAGCAAGTGGATTCCCAGACACACAGCCAAACAGGAAAAACGCCGGGCAGACGGTGAGTCCAGTAACAACTCAGTCAGCCACAGCGTAAGCGGCAGCCACAGACCGCCGATGATACTCCACTCCAGCGAGATTCTGGCGGGGAACCAGCCGTACACATACACCAACGCCGCCAGCAGTGCGGGCCACATTGAAATCTTCTGACATCGGGCGAACCGCCATGCGAATACGAAAGCCAGCCAATAGTGAATGATAATGCTGGTATTGTAGGCCGTACTTACGTGAAACAGGCGATACAGGATTTGATTCGTGGGGTAGAACACGCCCGCCTGGCTTTCGGCGTGCAGCGGATAACCAAGGCCCGTGAGGTTATGCCACAATGGAATCTCACCGTGTGCAAGGCTTTCGGCAAGCACCACTTTTTGTGGCAGAAAGTACGGATACGTGTCGCCACCAACAAGTCCGCCGCCGGTCGCCAGTCCCTGCCAGACGCCAAGAGCAAGCCCAAGCCCAATGGTTGCAGCCAGAAGCCATTCCAGCCGCGTCACGCGTCCAGAGCTGACTTCAGCCTTGCCTTTAGGTTTCCTGGTCATAGGTGGCGTCTTTGGTCCCGGTCACGACAGGCCGCCCATAGGCCAGCGTTAAGAATCGGTTCGCACAGCGATTTGACCGCTGACGGCACCGCTGGCACTCAGTCCACGTACGCATCAAATACGCGTACCTGGTCCCAGTTCCCCTTCCCCTGCTCAATAAATGCGAGATGCTTCTCTGACACCTGATATACGTCGTGAGAGTCCTTTGTGTCGAAGACAACGTGCAGCGCCACGTGAAAATCCTGGACATTTACGGGGCGTTCAAATTCCGGAGCCAGTCGGCCAGCTGCAAAAAACTGAATCCCGTCGTGCAGCTTCAGAAACTTCTGGCAGGCAGCAACAAGTTTCTGACACGCTTCTGTTGACGAGTCCTTTAGAGTGAAATAGACCATATGCGACAGCATTAATCGGTTAATCCTTTTGTTTTTAAGTCTATTTGGAACTCGACGATCTGTCGTGCGGGGTCTCAATTCAACCACCAGCAGGAGCCAGCCAGACCGTTCCCGAGCGTTAACTCATATAAATCGGCGACGACGGACGAATCGGCTTGAGAAGCATTCCGTGTTAAGAATGAAGGAAGAGTATGACTGGTGAAACCGCGGGACTCAATTCAATGCATCGCATTCCTCAAGTCAATTCGCTGCTTTGTTGAGATGCGAAGGCACGGTTGTTAGAACACATCGCATGAATTATCAGACATTACATTGGACCGGAGATGCCAGCGGGTCACTTCGAATGATCGACCAGACTCTGCTGCCGGCAGAGTTCACGGAGATCGACTGCTGGACTGTTGAGGGCGTCTGGGAAGCAATTAAGGTGTTGCGGGTTCGTGGAGCCCCGGCAATCGGCGTGGCCGCCGCTTATGGTGTTGTAGTTGGATTGAAGGACCACCGCGACGACGAACGATCTGATTTCAACGCCAAACTATCTGAAGTGGTGGCCTATCTGGCAAGCAGCCGGCCGACCGCTGTGAATCTGTTCTGGGCACTGGACCGCATGAGTTCCGTTGCTTTGGAACACCGCTCACTCTCCTCGGCGGAAGTTCACGACCGTTTGTTTGCAGAGGCAAAGACCATTGATGCTGAAGATCGGCAAATGTGTGCCGCAATCGGGCAACATGGCCATGAGTTACTCGATTCAGGCATGGGGATTCTGACGCACTGCAACGCGGGCGCTTTGGCGACAGCCGGAGACGGGACAGCGCTATCGGTTATTTTTGCGGCCGTTGCGGCAGGCAAATCGCTTCGAGTCTACGCGGACGAAACTCGGCCACTACTTCAGGGAGCCCGCCTGACCGCGTGGGAGCTGCAACAAAGAGAGATTCCAGTCACCGTGATTTGCGACAATATGGCCGCTCAGGTGATGAAAGAGGGTCGCATCCAGGCCGTGGTGACCGGCGCTGATCGCATCGCTGCCAACGGCGACGCTGCCAACAAGATTGGCACGTATGGAGTCGCCCTGCTGGCGAAAGCTCACAACATACCGTTCTACGTCGCTGCACCGTCCAGCACATTCGATCTCAGCCTGAGCCACGGCGATCACATCCCAATTGAACAACGCGACAGAGAAGAAATCTCGGACGGATTCGGCAGGCAGACCGTGCCCGCTGGCGTCGACGTCTACAACCCGGCGTTCGATGTTACTCCTGCGTCACTGATTTCGGCGATTATCACAGAACAAGGACTGATTCCCAAACCAACCTCCGACAAAGTGCGCGAACATCTGAAGGACCGAGTCGTAAACGGATCTCCCAACGACGCCCCCTGAAACAGGCCGCTCTGGGTGGGTCGGACAATCCCGTGCCCTTGAGACTCCAGGTCCCAACCGTAATCTGGCGACCCCTCGAAGTAGAGGCAGTTTTGGTCCACTTGGGCGGAGGAGATCAGATACTGCCGCCCAGCGTTATGTCGTGGCCACTGGTTTCTCGTGATAATACTTCTTGAGTAGACTACCGCTTTGTCATAGCCCAAAAGTGGGTTGAATCGATCGCCGGAAAAGGGGGGCAGGTACCAAAAATGCGAAGCACCCTTCGGGCCGTTCCGGTTTTTGGTACCTGACCCCGTTTTCCTCGCCAACCCCAAAAACCTGGTTCTGACAAAGCACTACCGCCCTTTCGTTCGCTGTTCCCTTCGCCGTCCGCCATCGCCTGACTGCACACACCCGTGTCCACCGCCACGTCATCCACGAAAGTTTCTGAACTCGTCCGAGCGGTCCGAAAGGCACGTGACGATGCGTTTCTGGTGGAAGCACGCGTCGTCCGACGCATCATTCGTGAACTACACGCGTTTGCCCGGTTGTCGACCAGAATTCCCCATACGGATGTACTCGTCGTTCGCGGCAGCGATGTTCGCGCCCTGGCTCACCCTGATGAACTGGGTCTCAACGATTTTTCTGACCTTCCTCGGCTGGTGATTCTGGTTGCCCAACCGGAAGAGCACGAACTGGAGGAATTGCCACTGCAGGATCTGCTGCAGTTGATGTGGGGTCGCCTGTTTCACGGTTGCATCGACCTCCATCTGCTCAGGGAGCAGGAAACCGGCGTTCTGGTCAGAGCCAATGTTCACGAGCTGATTAACCAAATCGGTCAGGTTGAATTCGATGAGGCCCACGCCGTTCTTCGATCTGAACTTCGACTTGTCCACCCGGACTCGCACACTGAGGCGTATTGCGAATTCACCGCCACCTATCTGCAGCTGACGATGTTTTCGCCGGATCTGCTGCCCGTCTGGTTCCCCTCATTGGCAGAAACCAACCACGTACTGCCCATCATCTCGGCACATCTGAATCCCGAAAAGCTGTTCCTTGAAACACAACTCTACGGAGCCACGCAGCCGGACCTGACATCCGGAACGATGCGTGACGAGGCCCAGGTTGCCAGTGAACGCCAGAGCTGGACCGAAGGAATTCAGCTGAAACCGTCATCAGGACGCTACGCACGACTGATGAAGAAGCGGGACCGCTGGAACGAACGCGGCAACACGGTGGCGGCTGCCGTCTTTGCGGCCCGGGCTCTGGAAGCCGCTACATCGGGAGAAGAGACAAAGGAGGCCGAAGCGGCCGCCCGCGCAGATACCGAAACACTCGCGGATCGTTTGCGCCAGGCGATATCCTTTGATGAGTCTGATCTAAGCGACTGGCAGACGTCGTTATGGGAATTGCTCAAGAACGCGACCCACGGTTTCTGGAATTCCGACAAACGGCTGTTGTACGACCTGCAGAAAGTCTGTCTTGACCACGAGTTAACGGTCTACCAGGTCGACGTTGTTAAATGGATCGTGTCTCGAGGACGACGGCCGCTGCGACGTCCACTCAACAGTCTCCGCGAAGTCATGATGGCCAAACATCTGGCCAGTTCTGCATCGCGACTGGTCTACGTGCGATTATCCGGTGCCGAGCGAGAACGTCTTTCTCAATTGCTTCACGAAGCAGCCGGGCTGGCGGAAGAACAAATGCGGCAGCGGATGCGGTCGGCCATTCATGACACCATCGTGGAAGTCGGGCTGCATCCGAAGAGTGTCCCGGAGCAGGTTGCGTTCGACAAAATGGTGGAAGAATCGCTCGACTGTATCGCCGAGCGTGGCTATCTGACAATGGGGTATCTGCGGGATGCCATCAGCCGCAACGACCTTAAGTTGCCGGATCTGACCGACCCGAAGGACCTTGTTCGTGGCGACCACCTGCTGCGAAGCGACGATCGACTGGATGTCAGTCTTGATGGTGTGTACCGACGTGGTGAGTTCTACCTGCGCGGGTTGCAGATCATCAGTTCGCTGGCCTTCGGGACTCGGACCGGGCGTTTCGGCACGCTGTTTCTGGCTATTCCGTTCGGTGGCGCGGTGGTGATCGTGGTGGCAGTGCACCATTTTCTGGC
The DNA here is from genome assembly GCA_024230215.1 of Fuerstiella sp. Taxonomy (GTDB): domain Bacteria; phylum Planctomycetota; class Planctomycetia; order Planctomycetales; family Planctomycetaceae; genus Fuerstiella. Next base: position 248,626 of record JAAERP010000500.1, read on the forward strand.
CGTCATCACGGGAGCCCACAAGAAACCGGCAGAATCATTAAGCGTACGCGGTGAAGAAGCTGCTCCAACAGAAGACGTTGACGCTGCCCCCGCTGCCATAACCGAAACAGCGGAATCATCCGATGGTACCAACGTAGACGCAGACGAACCGCTGACGGATTCAGAGATTCCACCAGCAGACTCAGGTGATACCAACTCGCCCGGGACTAATGGCGAACCACAGAATCCAGTAGAAGCGGCCGCAGAATCCGCTGAGCTGTCCACCGTCAGAACTGATTTGCCAGCCACATCTGATAACGACTCGGCTGCCACCACCGCGCCGGCGCCCCTGACAGAAATCGACATTAAGAACGAGCAGCCCGATCTGACAACGTCAACGGTCATGGCAGCGCCCCCTGTTCACGATCATGCCGAACTGACGATGGCCGAAGCACTGCCGATCGTCATGCTGATCGGTTTTATGTTGATGGCACTGATTCACGTGCCACTACTGCGAAACGCATTCGGCAACGTGCTGCGATCGGCCTGGAAGGTCATTCGCACCATTGTTTATGACCTTCCTGTCCGATTGCTGCGTCTTCCCATCGTGCAACGGCTGTGGCGGAGCCGTTGGTTCGTGCGACTGCGACGTAACTTCGTGACGCCTTCGTTGCTTGGCTGGTTCGGTTGTCGAATTACTCCATGGCTGCTGGATCTTCGGCCACTCGATTGGTGGTGGGTGGGTGCGGTCGCCGTTTTGCTGAGTCTCGCAGTCAATTCGAGACTTGGTCGCGACGCCGAAGAATTGACGGCCGAATGGCTTGCCAATGCATGGTACGACCTGCGTGCCCGCTTCCTTGTGGCGCTGCTGGACTGGATCATCGACTTTTTCAAGTGGTTGCTGAATATGCTCGAACGCTTCATCTACGCCGTAGATGAATGGCTGCGTTTTCACAGCGGCGAAACGTGGCTGACGGTGGTGTTGAAGGCGTTTCTCGGCGTGATCTGGTCGTTCCTTGCGTTTCTGCTGCGGATCTACGTCAACCTGCTGATCGAACCGACGTTGCACCCCGTCAAACATTTCCCGGTGGTGACCGTTGCGCACAAGATTTTTCTGCCGGTGATTCTGGATCTGGAAAGTTACATGCGGGACACGCTCACGCCATATCTGGGGGTGGCGCTCGCCGGGCCGATCACATGGGTCACGATCGTCTTTCTGCCCGGCATTTTCGGATTCCTGGTCTGGGAACTGAAAGAGAACTGGCGGCTGTATGCGTCCAATCGCGTTCCCTGGCTACAGCCGGTTGTCATCGGTTCACATGGCGAGAACGGTGGTCGGCTGCTGAAACCTGGCTTCCATTCCGGCACTCTGCCGAAGCGGTTTCATCAGCTCAGACAATTGGAACGAAAGGATGCGTCGTTCGATCGATTCAGTCGGCGTCGAGCGGTCCGAGAATCAATTGAGCACTGCGAACGCGACATTCGCCGATTCGTCGAACGAGACTTAATCCGTCTGCTGAACTACTGCAGTGTGTGGACCGACTCGCCCGTCCTGTGCGAACGGGTCCGCGCCGCCTCAAACAGCTTCCTGGTGGAGTTGCGGTGTGACCGAAGGGGCGACAAACATCTGCAGTTGTTGTTTCAGGAACAAAGCGGCTGGCTTGTGGCCACGTTCCATCAACAGGGCTGGCTGTCCAACGTCACACCGGAAATGGTCCACAGCTTCGAAACGGCTCTGCGAGGATTCTACGCGAAGGCCGGCGTAGATCTGGTCAGGGAACAAATGGAGCGAAACCTGATCGGCCCGCATCCCTACGACATCTGCGGTACGGGACTTGTTGTCTGGCCCGATCGACAATTCGACCGGGAGATTCACGTCGATCTGCATCGGCGTCATCAGGTTCGACCGACGCCTGTCAGCATGTCGGCCAGCTACGGTTTGCAGCCGGTTTCGCGTGAAGCGGTTGTTTTTGCGGAATCTCGTACACGGTGGGCGGAATGGCAGCAGGTCTGGACGACGCCTGTTGATTCTGAATCATCGACGCCGTTGCCTTTGGCCTGCATGCAGTCGGCTCGCGCATCACTGCTTGCTTCGATGCAGGATTGAGGCACGGCTGTTCAATTGTTGGGTTGGGCTATTTGCTCGTAGGCTGGGTCCAGACCCGGCGATCTGCATTCTTTGAAACTTCTCCTGGGTCTCGACCCAGCCTACATGATGTTTTGCACGGCGCAGTATGAACTGCTGAGAGTCCGTGCAACCAGCATGGAACGCTGTCTACTTATTCAGGCCGAGGATGTGGTTTGTGTTCGGCGTCGTGCTGGACGGTCGAAGCCCGTCGAAGCGACGTCGTCCCGAAGCGAAGTCGAATCTGATCGGCCACCCGATCAAGGTTTGTGTCTCGTTCGTCCTTTTCCTCGGCGAACAGACTTTGCTGAACGGGTGAGTGTCCCTGCAGGTTCGAGACGCCCATGCCTACCAGGCGGACGACGAGCGGGCGGTCCGGCAGCTGAGAATCCAGCATGTCAGACACAACGGCCCACAGCAGATTTGTGGCATTCGTCGCTTCCGGAAGACTCTTCGAACGGGTGATCGTGTCGAAGTTGCTGTAGCGAACCTTCAGGGTGACCGTTCGCCCCAACACATCGTTTCTCCGCAGGCGACCAGCGACCTGTTCAGTCAGTTCCAGCAACCACGCACGCAGAACATCTGCGTCAAAGATGTCCTGGGCAAATGTTGTTTCGTGCGAAATCGATTTTGCTTCACGATCGGCAACAACCTCCCGATCATCAATGCCTCGTGCCAATTGCCAGAAATGGCGACCGCTCTGACCAAAAGAACTCTGAAGCTGTTGCAACGAGAGTTGTCGCAGCTCACCAATGGTCCGAATACCGAGACCGTCGAATTTCTTTTTCGTCGTCTTTCCAACGCCCCAGATTTGAGTCACCAGCAAGGGCGCGAGGACGTCTTGCACGTCATCTGGTGCAATGACGGTGAAGCCATCAGGCTTTTCCAGATCGCTGGCCAGTTTGGCAAGAAACTTATTCGGGGCAACGCCCACAGACGCAATCAGATGCAGTTCGTCCCGGATATCCTGCTTAATTGAACGACCGATCGCCTCGACGGGACCGAACAGCTGGACACTCCCTGTGGCGTCCAGAAAGGCCTCATCAAGAGACAGCGGTTCCACGACCGGAGTATAACGGTTGAAGATCTCCCGGATCTGCTGGGAAATCTCCACGTAATGTTCCATTCGCGGGCGCAGCACGACCGCATCCGGACACAGCCTTATCGCTTTTGCTGTTGGCATGGCGCTGTGTACGCCAAATCTCCGAACGACATAATTCGCCGCTGCGACGACGCCTCGTCCCTGCGGTGTCCCGCCCACGATGACCGGTTGCCCCTGCAGCTCCGGTCGATCACGTTCCTCGACAGACGCATAGAACGCATCCATGTCAACATGCAGAATCATGGGGAACCCGACTCGTGAAAGAGAAATTGACACCGATAGCGCATGAAGCGGTGACCGTCGGTCAATCATACGGCAAACGGTCAAAGACCACGAATCGTTCGGATAACAGGAACGAAGATTTCACACTTCGAAATCCATAGACGTTTTGACCGCACGCTTTGCCACGAATGCAGATGTCGTAGACTTTCATTGCGATGCTGGCACAATACAATTGACGTGTCGAAAAAGGGGTCAGGAACCAATAGCCGGGACGGCCTATCGGGTGCTTCGCACTATTGTTCCTGACCCCTTTTTCCGAATGCTCCTGTCCACTTCTCTGTAAAACCCTGGCTTTCATGAACACCACGACCGCTTCCAGCCCCCGAATTGACAATCTGAAGCAGCAACTGCCTGAGAATCCTTCACGCAGTAACCTGTTGGCGGTTTTGCAGAAAACTCTGGCCGATGAAAAGGATTACCACCGCCTGTTTGACGCAAAGCTGATGCAGGTTCGCGATCAAATGGGGTTGCCACTGACTCAGCCCACCTCGCTGGACAATGTCCCAGGTGAACACGAACAGTCCTTTCGCGATGCGTATGTCAATGCCGCTCGCGAAGTCGGCACCATGTTCCTGGAGGATGGCCAGCTGTCTGATGCATGGGCGTACTTCCGCACTATCGGGGAACCGGAATCAATCAAAGCCGCCATCGACACAATACCGATTCCCCGTGAACCAGACGAAGCCTTCGACGAAATCGTCAACGTAGCTCTGTACGAAGGTGCCCATATTGCGCGTGGACTTGAGTTTCTGCTGAAGACTCACGGAACGTGCAACACCGTCACCGCGTTCAGTCAATTACAGCAACAGATGACGCTGGAAGAACGGCAGGCCGCTGCCGCCATGATGGTGCGAACAATTTATGACGATCTGCAGGCGACGATCCGCCGCGAAGTGGAAACTCGCATGCCCGTGCTTTCGCCAAACGTGTCTATCGCAGAACTGCTCACCGGCCGCGACTGGCTATTCGCTGAAGGCAATTACCATATTGACGTATCACACCTGCATTCAACGATCGGATTCGCTCGATCGCTGAATGCGGAGGATCCGGAACTCAAGCAGGCGATCGAACTGTGTGACTACGGTGCCATGCTGTCACCCCAGCTGCAGTATCCTGGAGAATTGCCGTTTGACGAATACTATACCGCGAATCGACACTTTCTGGCGGCATTAGCCGGTGACGATCCCGATGCCGGCATTGCTTATTTCATGCAGCGACTCAAAGACGCACCCGACAAGTCGGATCAGCAGTTGATCGCGTTCGTGTTGCTTGACCTTGCGCAGCGAATCGGTCGGTCGTCTGAAGTGCTTAAGGATACCGCGTCGTTCGTCAGCCAAATGGAAGATCCCAATGGGTTTTCATTCACGAAGCTGTGCGTGGAACTGGGGCTGACCGACAGGTTGGAGGAAGCTGCAGTGGAAAACGACGACATCCTTGCCTTTACCATCGCCCGGCTGTCGCAATAGATAACTGACAAGGCCGGCCCACCGGACCATGCGAGCTGACGCTCGAAAACGACGTCCCGCGTCCATTGCCCCCTGAACCTGACTTTTCCGCAAAGTGTCTTCACGAATGAGCGTCACGAATTGGATGCAGAGGGAAATCGTGCTGCCGCAGTTTTCGCGAGGCTGCCACCTGGTGACGTCGCATATTCTGCAGGAAGTTCCTGAGGTCCGGGACATTCAGGTGGGACTACTGCACGTGTTCATACAGCACACATCGGCATCGTTGACGCTTAATGAAGACGCCGACCCGGACGTACTTGTCGACATGAACATGGCGTTGAACAAACTCGCACCGGAATCATGGCCGTACGTGCATACGTGTGAAGGTCCGGACGACATGCCGGCTCATGTGAAGTCCTCTTTGACTGACTCGTCGATATCAATTCCTATTGGCAGTGGACGATTGCTGACCGGCACGTGGCAGGGCATTTACCTGTGCGAACATCGTAACCATGGCGGTCAACGTCATTTGGTGGTGACAGTCCAGGGGCAGTGACGATGTGTGCTGAGTCGCATTCGGATGTGGAGCATATTCGCCGCCGAACAGTAGAACGCCCCAACCGTCCGTTCAGCGTCCGGACCTTATTTGCCGTTGCACTTACGCCTACAGCGTTTCACACTGACTTGTGGCCGTGAAGAACGCTTTTTGATAGCAGGTTCGTTACTCCCACAAACCAGTATCGTTTACGACAATAGGTGAACTGCTCTAAGACATTATGGCCAAGCTATATTTTTACTATTCCGCAATGAATGCCGGGAAGTCGACAACGCTGCTTCAGGCGGCGTATAACTACGAGGAACGTGGTCTCAGGCCATTGCTTCTGACACCTGAGATCAACTCGCGGGACGGCGCTGGCGTGATCAGTTCCCGCATCGGCCTGCAGGCATCGGCTCACGTCTTTTCGCTCAGCGAATCGCTTCTGGAGACCTGTCGTCAGGAACATTCCAGCCAGTCACTCGCCTGCGTCCTGGTGGACGAGGCACAGTTTCTGACACGTCGACAGGTTCACGAACTCGGAGATGTGGCCGACGAATTGAGCGTTCCGGTCCTGACGTATGGACTGAGAACTGATTTCCGGGGTGATCTGTTCGAAGGCAGTCAGTTCCTGCTGGCCTGGGCCGACGTCATTACAGAAATTAAGACTATCTGCCACTGCGGTCGCAAGGCGACAATGGTGCTGAGAATTGATTCAGATGGCAATCCGATTCGCGGAGGTGAGCAGATCAAAGTGGGCGGCAACGAAAGCTATATTTCCGTCTGTCGACAGCACTTCAAATCGGGCCTGGCCACAAACGATCAGCCGGAACTGCCATTCGCCGACATCAGTGAAAACGCTGCGCCCTGATGGACCAGTGACGCGATGGACGTTTGCCTACTCTAACGACATTGCCCAACAAGCAACTTCTTTTGGGCCGGCGGTTATTGGAACGTCGTCCCTGCGATGATTCGAGGACATGCTCCCGTCCGAAACCGGGTAGCCCAGGTTGCTTCGCAGCCTTTGGGGGCCGCAGGCCATGGAGGCCGATATCCCGGCAGCGCCGATCGTTCCACCCACGGAATCGGCCCGCCGACCGTCTTGTGCCATGCATACACGTTTCGTGGACCGCCCGAACGAACGCTCAGAACCGGGAACTCCCTCTCCCTGATCGCTGAACATGACGCCTGTTTTCGCGTGAAAAAATCTATTCGCAGATTTGCGGGCTAATCGCCTTGCGTTGTGACGTGATGACGGAATAATGCGGCCTCAGCGTCGATCGCTCGAAGGAGCGGGACGCTGCCTCCAATTGTGGTGAGGCCTGCCAAACCGGGTCAGGTCGGAAACGAAGCAGCCCTGCGGTTTTGGTTCTCAGGTGCAAGCGGAGGTAGCGTTTCGCTCCTTTTTCGTAGCATCCTACGATACAGGGCAGGCACCAATTGCTTCACGGGCCGATTCCGCCATTGCCGCCGCCTGCAGCAATTTCATTTCTGAAAACGCCGGAGCCTGCAGCTGAAGCCCAATTGGCAGGCCGGCGGAAGTCAGACCGCAGGGCACAGAGATGCCGGGAATCCCCGCCAGATTGGCGCTGATGGTGTAGATATCACTCAGATACATGGCCAAAGGGTCATTCATCTTTTCGCCGATTCGAAAGGCCGAAGTAGGAGCGACGGGGCCGGCGATGACGTCAACATCTGCAAACGCCTTGTCAAAATCCTGCCGAATCCGCCGGCGCACCTTCAATGCTTTCAGATAATAGGCGTCGTAATACCCCGCTGACAGTGCGTAGGTGCCCAGCATGATCCGTCGCTTGACCTCAGCACCAAAACCCTCGCCTCGGCTGCGACAGTACAGGTCCACCAAACCATCGTTCTTCGAATCAAAGTTCTCTGTCCGATGGCCATAGTGAATACCATCGTAGCGCGCAAGATTGCTGGACGCTTCACTGGGAGCGATCAGGTAATACGTGGCGACGCTGTACTTTGCATGAGGCAGTTCCACCGTACTGACGGTGGCCCCGGCAGACTCAAGGCCGGCGATCGCATGACGCACGGAAGCCTCCACTTCGTCGTCTAATCCTTCGCCGTAATGCTGGTCAACGATGCCAATCCGTAGTCCTGCCAGCGACTGGCTATGCTGTACTGAGTAGTCGGGCACTTCGGAATCCACAGACGTGGTGTCTCGCTGGTCATGTCCCGAAATCACCTGCAGCAGCAGTGCAGCGCCGTGTACGTCTCTTGCGAACGGACCTATCTGCTCCAGCGAACTGGCAAAGGCCACCAGACCGTACCGAGACACTCGACCGTACGTGGGTTTCATCCCCACAACGCCGCAAAAGCTGGCAGGCTGACGAATGGAACCGCCCGTATCCGATCCCAGGGCCAGCGGCACCAACCCGGCGGCTACCGCCGCCGCCGCACCGCCGGACGATCCTCCGGGAGAATGATCCGTGTCCCATGGATTACGAGTCGGTCCGCTGGCCGAGGTCTCGGTGGATGACCCCATCGCGAATTCGTCCATGTTCAGCTTGCCGACGACGACACCGTCTTCGGCATCCAACCGCTCCACAACGTGAGCATCATACGGAGGTCGATAGTTATCCAGCATGCGACTGCCACAGGTTGTCGACACTCCCGCCTGGCACATGTTGTCCTTGATGCCAACCGGCAGGCCCTGCAACATTCCTATGCTCTGGCCAGCGGCCCGTTTTGCATCAACGGCATCTGCCCCTGCAAGTGCGGCGTCGGCATTGACGCTGACGAATGCATTCAGTTTCGGATTCAACTGGTCGATTCTGGCAAGGCAGGCCGCCGTGAGCGTCCGACTTGTCAGTTCCCCGGCCTGAAGAGCCCTCAGCAGCGAATCGGTGGATTGTTCGTAGAATTCAGGCATCCTTCTGCTCCAGAATCTGAGGCACCTGAAAGAACTGTCCGTCCGATTTTGCGGCGTTGCTCAAGGCAGCTTTGCGGTCAAGCGAGGGGGAACGCTCGTCACCGCGAAAGACGTTCTGTAGATCGACGGCATGAGGCATCGGCGTGACATCCTTGATGTCCACTTCGTCCAAAACCTCGACATATCCCAGAATCTGAGTCAGGTGCTGGCCGTACGTCTCCAGCTCTTCGTCGCTGAGTTCAAGGCGCGCCAGCGACGCCACTTTGCGAACTTCATCTTTTTCCATTGCGTTATCCTGCAGATTTTCGATCGGCGCGAGAAGTGCGCCCGTCACACGGAAAACTCCGTCCACGACTGGCTGCCATCCGGCGAAACCTTGTTTGCGGGGAGTTTCCGCCAAAGAAGTCAACGTTTCCATCGCCAGGACGCAGCGACAAACGACATTCTTTAGATTTGGCAAGCGGCGCACAACAGGCGATGGCGACTTCTCAGAGGCTGAGAATGGGCTCCGAACCTCCTGGTCGGCAGAATTCCCCCCGTTCGACCGGGAATTTGTGCCGAAATGGGGAATTGAGTCTGCGTTATCGCCGATCCTGTCTGTTAGGATCCCCCGCTTCATTGCCGGACCGTCCTGACTTACGCAGCAAGAACCGTTCTTTTGAGGTGGCTGAGGCTTCCTGCCACAGCGCTGCAGCTGGATGCCCCAGCCACGAGTCGACTAAGTCCCGACTCTCTCCAACAATTTGGTAACACCACCCAGAACATCCTATGTCCATTGCCATTCCGACCGAAATTATGCCCGAAAGCGTCACGCGCCGCGATGACATCCGCAATATTGCCATCATTGCCCACGTTGACCACGGCAAGACATCGCTGGTTGACTGCCTGATTAAGCAAAGCGGAATGTTCCGCGATAATCAGAAGATGCAGGAGTTCATGCTGGACAGCAACGATCTTGAGCGAGAGCGTGGAATCACGATTCTGGCCAAGAACATTGCCATGATGTATCAAGACGTGCGAGTCAACATCATCGATACGCCTGGCCATGCCGACTTTGGCGGCGAGGTGGAACGTGTGCTGAAGATGGCCGACGGAGCCCTGCTGCTTGTCGATGCTTTTGAAGGTCCACGACCACAAACCCGCTTTGTGCTGCAGAAAGCGCTGGAGAACAACCTTAAGCTGATGGTTGTCATCAACAAGATCGACCGCCCGGACTGTCGGCCGGACGAGGTACTTTCACAGACCTTCGATCTGTTGGTGGAATTGGGGGCTGACGACGAAACGCTCGATTTCCCATACATCTTCACGAGTGCCAAAGAAGGCTACGCTGTTCACGACGCGACAAAACGAGAAGGCGACATTTGCCCGCTGCTGGACATGGTGCTGGATAAAATTCCAGGCCCGGTCGTCCGCCCTCAGGATCCCCTGCAACTAATGGTCACTTCTCTGGAATGGTCAAAATACGTGGGCCGCATCGCCACGGGACGAATCGCCTCGGGCCAGGTGCGCACCGGACAGCAGATCGCTCTGACAAAAAAAGACGGAACAATCGTCAAAGAGAAGGTTGACCAGGTTCAACTGTTCAGCAACCTGGGGAGGGCTGACGCGGAGGAGGCATCAGCAGGAGACATCGTGGCGATAGTGGGCCTGGACAACCCTGAAATTGGCGACACAATCGCTGATGTCGACACCCCGGTGGCCCTGGAACGCATTGAAGTGGATGAGCCGACACTCTCGATGAAGTTCACGATCAACAGTTCTCCATTGGCCGGCCTGCACGGCAAGTACGTGACCAGCCGAAATCTAAGAGAACGACTGTATCGCGAACTGCAATCCAATGTCGCGCTGCGGCTTGAGGAAACAGGGGATAAGGATTCGTTTAAGGTTTCCGGACGGGGGATACTACATCTGGCCGTACTGATCGAAACGATGCGCCGCGAAGGATTCGAACTGTCGGTGGGCAAGCCGGAAGTCATCATCAAGGAAATCGATGGCAAACGCTGTGAACCGTACGAATTACTGGTTGTGGACGTACCGACCGCAGATGTTGGTGCCGTCATGGAACTGACCGGCAATCGACGTGCTCAGACGATTGAGATGACGGCCACGGGTACCGGCATGACTCACCTGGAGTTCAGTATCCCTGCTCGAGGGCTCATCGGGCTGCGAACCAGAATGCTGAACGCCACACGCGGCGAAGCCATCATGCATCACGTCTTTGCAGACTACCGTCCCATGGAAGGTGACATCCCTGCCCGAGCAAACGGCGTGCTGATATCACAGGTACAGGGAACTGCCGTCGGTTACGCGTTGTGGAAGCTGCAGGAACGAGCAGAAATGTTCACCAACCCTGGCGACGACGTTTACGAAGGCATGATCATCGGTGAAAACAGTCGCGACAACGACATGGTGGTAAACCCGATCAGGGAAAAGAAACTGACCAATGTTCGTTCGTCCGGTGCCGACGATGCTATCGTCCTGCGGCCACCACGAGAAATGTCGCTGGAAGCGGCTCTGGAATACATCGAATGGGACGAGTACGTTGAAGTCACTCCCCAGGTCATTCGGCTGCGAAAGACGTACCTGACCGAGAACGGTCGAAAGCGATTTGCGCGCAAGTAAGCGGTAGTTTCGGGCTCGGCCCCAAACTCCGGTTTGGGACCGCACATCCGCGAAGCTCTGCTTCGCCGAAGAAGACCGAACTTCCCATCAGATCCGGCGACTGCAACCTTCGAAATGGATCAGTTCACGTATTGTCGTGAACGACAGCGGCTCGTGGGAGTACCGAAGCTGCTATTAAAAAACGTTCTTCGCGGCCACAAGTCAGCGTGAAACGCTGTAGAACTCGCCGCGTCACTTCAATTGCTTGCGAACAAATGCGGGCAATCGTTGATTGATGTTGATTCCGTCTCGGTCGTTGGTCAGCGTGGGACCGGACGTGCTGCGTCCATCGCGGATCTGCTTCCGAAGCAAGGCAACCATGTCTGCAACGCGATCCGGATGATCCGCCGCCAGATTGTGATCTTCATGAGGATCATTCGTCAGATTGAACAACTGCACGAACGGAGACTTGTTCAGATCAGACGACAATGGGGCGGCACCAAATCGTTCCAGTGCGGTTCGCCAGGCGTCATCTGACGGCGGTTCATTTCCATACCGACCGTGCGTGCCGCTGCCAGGGCAAAGACACAGTTTCCAGTTCCCATCACGTACAACAAACGGACCAGTGGACTGCATGATCAGGTTCCGGCGAACACCGTCCAAACCTGGATTTCGCAGTAGTCGCGCGAAGCTTATTGAGTCTGGCGCACTTATTGGATTGAGTTTCAGCTCGGCAACTTCCGCAAACGTCGCCATCAGATCGTTCATTCCCACCAGCGCGGCGGATTCGCCGCCGGGTTCGATGACCTTGGGCCAATGGGCAACCAATGGAACGCGCAGGCCGCCTTCGTACACCGAGAATTTATAGCCACGATGTGGACCGCTGGAAAAGTGGCCTTGTTTCTCCAGCAATCGAATCTGCCCCGGCGTGGCTTTCAGGATATTGCCCGCATAGGACGCCGCGCCGTGATCGGACGAAAACAGCACAAGAGTGTTTTCGTAGCAGCCTTTGCTCTTTAGTGCATTGACCACCCGTTCCACGGCATGGTCGACCTCCGTCACGAAGTCGCCATACACGCCCAGCTCGCTTTTGCCTTGAAACGCCTTGCCCGGACTGGTCGGCGTGTGCGGCCCGGTCAGCGCCAGATACAGAAAAAAGGGCTTACCCTCCTGCTGGCCGTCGATGAAGGATTCACCTTCACGATAGAACGTCTCCAGCACTTCGTGATCCTGGAAATCCTTTTCGGCCGGCCCGACACGATTGAAAGCACTCCACCCCTTTTGCGCGGTGACTTCGCCCTGCCAGACGTTGTTCCGAGCAAAGGCGTAAGGATACATGTCCAACGAACCGGGCAGAATGAAGCTGTCATCAAAACCATACTGGGGCGGACCAATCTTTAATGGCTTCTTGTAGTCGACGTTCGTCTCGCTTTGCACCTTGCCATCTTTGGTCGTCATCTCCGTACCCAGATGCCACTTGCCGACGTAGCCAGTCCGGTAGCCAGCGCCCTGAAACATTTTTCCCAGTGTGAACGTCGATGTAACAAATCGGGGACCAACGAATCCCCATGCGCCACCTGGCTGAGCTTTCCCAAGACGCCATGGATATCGTCCGGTCATAATGGCCGCTCGTGTTGGTCCGCAGACAGACGCATTGACATGAGCATCGGTAAAGCGCAAGCCGCCGCCTGCCAGGGCATCGATATTCGGCGTGTCGATCTGACAACGTTCGCCGCCGTAGCATTCCACGTCCCCAATGCCCAGGTCGTCTGCCAGAATGAATACGATATTCGGCCTATCGTCGCTCGCAACGACAGACTCGAACGGCACCAACAACATCATTATAGCGAGGATATAGCTTCGCATCTGAGTGGTTCCGGTTCGTCAAACAGTGTCAAAACCACCGGCATCGCCGGTAATACGAGGCCCCCCCGGGAGACGCCACAATACAAGCTCGAAGCGCAAGCGAGTGGGTCCCGTGCGTTTATCTCGTTCCCAGGCTGGAGCCTCGGAACGAGTTGAAAACTTGTCTGCGACTCGACACAGAAAATCTAGTGCTTTGTCAGAACCAGGTTTTAGGGTTGGCGAGGAAAACGGGGTCAGGTCCAAAAACCGGAACGGCCCGAAGGGTGCTTCGCATTTTTGGTACCTGACCCTCTTCTCCGGCGAACGATTCAACCCCACTTTTTGCCTGTGACAATGCACTAGCCTCCCGATTCTTCACCAAGCCAACGGCAGGCGTTACCAATCACCTTGACAACTTCAGCCTGTTTGTAGACGGGATAAGTTTCATGCCCCGGGCGAAAGTAGAAGACTTTGCCTTTGCCAATATTCCACACCATTCCGCTGCGAAAGCGTTCGCCCAACTCCCAGGTTTCCTCGAAGATCACCTCATCGGGATCCGGCACATGAAACGGCTCGTTGTACATTTCAGTTTGACTGACACGAAATGTCGCTGGCAGTCCGCGCGCAATTGGATGTTGGGGTGCTTTCACAACGATGGTTCCTGGCTTTCCGTCAGGACGGTAATCAGGAAAGCAACACCACGGCAAATGAATCACGCCTTGAAATACATCTGGTTTCTTCTTGTAGCCAAAATACGCCGGCGTCAACACACTGCCATGAATCGGCACGGTCCGTACCCGAGGCGGAGCCACCGTTTCGACCGTAAGCGACGCTCCCTTGGCATGTTCACGGAAATGCTTACGTCCATCCTCGACGCTGCGCCAATTCATGGATTCGACGAAAGGCCGGGCCCAGTGCGCCGAGTGTAAAGCGATCAAATCAAGATCGCCCGATAAAACGTGGTCCACCACGCGTCTGGCATTGTCCTGGGTGACGTCACTGTGCCGAGCATGCCCCCACCAGACAATCACGTCGGCCCAGTCGAGATTGACGACAGAAAGTCCCTGTTCCGGGTCGTCCAGAGCCACCGAGCGGAATTCCAGATCATCCGCCGCCGCTTTCAGTTGAGCGACGATTTCGTTTCCCAGGAAGTTGTCGTACGCCTCCGCCTGTCGCGGTTGCCGCTCGTCCCAGACCAGGACGTGGACGGGGTCAGCAGCTGACGCCGCCCTTCCATAAATGGAACATATAGACAGAAGCAGCATCAGTCGCATAGTCTTTACCCATCAGATTCTTGTGGAAATAAGGATCGGTCTTCGCGCACTCCTGTAACCCCAACGGGAACGGACGACCGGTTTCCGACAGCTGTCTGGATCAGGAACTTATGCGATTTCGCGACGAAGTGGAAACGTGTTCGAAGACAATCAGCCTGCAGAACGCGGACGGCGATACCAGATGTGTCCGTCCAGCGGCAAACGTTGAACCGGGGAATTCGTCCTCTTTGTTTGAGCATGTGGACGGCACCCCGTGCTTGCACACGACTGAGTGCCCGGATAACTTCAATCAACAGCCGCTGACTTTGATCTTCAATAATCGCCATCGGGTGGAAACCAGCGATTTCACAGTGTTTTCTCCACCTCATTCAGTTTGTGCACCGTACCGTCAATCTGACGTGTGGCGATGTCTCAAAGTGAGAGGCAATATGGACCTGAGACTGACTTCTATTCTGATTCTCTTGCTCGCCGTTTCGGGGTGTGGTGGCAATGTCCGCCCGACCGTCGAACCGACAGACGCAGTAGACAAGTTAGATAGTGAGCCACCGCGCTCTCCCGATTCCAGTGCTGGCACGGAACAGAGTTCGGAGATCACCAGCAACATCTTTTTTGTGGATGTCACCGCTGAGTCCGGTGTCGACTTCACAAACAGGAACGGTGAAGAGGCCGGACACTTTTCGATTGTCGAGTCTCTTGGCGGTGGCGTTGGGATTCTGGACCTGGATCGAGATGGCCATGATGACATCTGGCTGCCGGGCGGCGGAGCGATGGGTGCAGACATGCAGCCGGCGGGACTGCGCAACGGTCTTTTTCGAAACACCGGGAATTGGAAATTCAACGACATCTCAGAAGACGCCGGGGTCAGTCAGTCGGCATTCTACAGCCACGGAGTTGCATCCGGTGATTTTGACAATGATGGTTTCACGGACACATTGATCACCGGGTACGGTGGCCTTCAGTTATTTCACAATCTGGGCGATGGCACCTTCGAAGAAATTGGGATCGCCTGCGGACTGACTGACAGGTCATGGTCCAGCAGTGCGGCATGGGGCGACATCACCGGAGACGGCGTGCTTGATTTGTACGTCGCTCATTACGTGAACTGGAGTCCGGAGAACCATCCGTTTTGTCCAGGCCCCAGGGAATCGTCACGGGAGGTGTGCCCTCCACGTGAATTCGAAGGGCTGCCGGACACATTTTACATAGGGTCAGGCTCGGGCGTTTTTGAAGACGTATCCGCCAGGTTCGGACTGAAGAGTGATGGAAAGGGTCTGGGCGTTCTTATTGCGGACTTCAATCATGACCTGAAGCCCGACATTTACGTCACAAACGACACCGTGTCGAATACTCTCTATCAGAATGACAGAGGGATCTCGTTGTCAGACGTGTCTCTGGCAAGTGGCGCCAGCCTCAGTGGCCGCGGAGTTCCGGACGGCAGCATGGGGGTGCAACTGCTCGATTTTGATAACAACGGCAGCTTTGACATCTGGGTGGCCAACTATGAGCGGGAATCCAGTGCACTCTACCAAGGGCAGGCAGACATGCTTTTCCGTCACGTCAGCAACCGGACGGGCGTCACCGCCGTTGGATCCATGTTTGTCGGTTGGGGCACACTCTGCCTGGATGCTGACCATGACGGGGACGAAGACGTTCTTGTCTCGAATGGTCATGTAATCCGATATCCGCGTGCCTCCCCTCTGCGACAGACGCCGCTATTTTTCGAGAACATGGCTGGGGAACGGTTTCGCAATGTTGCCGATCACGCGGGCGAGTACATGAGCCAGCCACATATGGCCAGAGGCTCAGCAAGCGCTGACCTGGACAACGACGGAGATATGGATATCGTTGTCATGCATACCGGTGAACGGACCTCCCTGTTGCAAAACAACTGCAAATCTGGCAGCTATTTGACAATCGAACTCATCGGTCGCAGCTTGTCGCGTGACGCAGTTGGCGCCGTGGTTCAATTGACCGCCGGTGGCAGGAAAACAGTGCGACAGTGGGTGGGCGGAGGAAGTTACGCATCAACCAGCACGCGTCGCATGCACTTCGGTTTCGACAGGTCCGATGCCATCGAGCAAGTCGAGATTCGGTGGCCATCGGGCGGCGTTCAGACACTCTCAGATGTCACAGCAAATACCTGCATCGCCGTAATTGAATCCAGAAACCCGATTATTCCTGGAGGAGAAGATTAGATGAATCGACTTTCGATCGTATTGTGTCTGGCCCTCGTCGCAGTATTGGGCTGCAACAATGAAACTGAGAACCTCGGTCGTGACGAAGCAGATGACATCATGTTGAATGCCGCGATGCAGGACACGCCGTTTATGAGCGAAGGAATTCAACGTCCGGAAATCGTGGATGCCGGATCCGCTGGATTTTCGGAGGAAGAACGTGTTATCGGTGTCGTCGCCGGTGACGAAGCGCGTGCATACAGCATAAAGTCGATGTCAGGGATGTCTTCACATGTTGTCAACGACGTCATTGGCACGACACCCGTTTCAATGACCTACTGTGATCGAACGGATTGTGTTCGAGTCTTTACAGGCGGTACTCCAGGAAAGCCAATTTCCTTGTCAGTTGGCGGATTTTCTGACGGAGAAATGCTCATCATGTTCCAGGACCAGACGTACAAACAGTCGTCGCAGGAAATACCACTGAAAGAGTATGAGTCTGAGATTACCACATGGAAAGACTGGCTGGCTCGCTATCCGGAAACCAAAGTGTTCACCGACGCTACTTCCCCCGGGGAATCAGTTGACACGACTCCTCCCAATTAGAAGGGCAGTTTACGAATCGACAGAACCGGTCCTGGTTCGTGGTGGGTAGCCATTCCGCTGTCAAGCCACCTGCCCCGCGACCACGTGCAGTGTAGTACGCTGCAGGCGAAACGTTTCGTGTCGCAGGTCCACACGCACGACATCAAAGAGCCCGGTTCCCGACGAGAGTCTGACCGCAAAAAAACCGCGGTCGGCAATGTGAACAATCAATTTGCCGGTGGTTTCTTCGCCATGACCGCACGGTTTTCGAACAGGGAAATCAGTGACCGTGACTGAGCTGACCGCATGTTTCCGGCAACGATGTCCATATCGCCGTCACCATCAATGTCGGAAAGGGCCATTGTTGCATGAATGGGATCGCCGGAACTTATCACATGTTCCTCAAACTGTCCGTTCGACATCTGCTCTAACCAAATGGCTCCGTGGAACTTCACTGAACTGTGTTGTTCCAGTGTTTGCAAAGGAAGCAGCGCCACGGCGGCGATGTCGATGTCACCATCCAGATCGAAGTCCATCGCCATGGCCCGGTGAACACCTGGCATCGTTGCCAGGTGATGGTATTCAAAGTCCAGTTCTCCCTTGTTCTCCAGCCATGCGATGCTGTGATAGGGCTTTAACAGATGTGAGTCGAATGTGTCTCCGTTCGTGTAGAGCATATCTTCATCGCCATCACGGTCGATATCGACAAGGCTGAACCCGCTGGAGCCATAGGCAGGGCCAGGCGCCTGATACAATACAGTTCGAGAGTAGCCCGCCTCGCCATTCACGAAAGCTACGATCTGTTCATGCTCCTGTGATATCAGTGCGACGATATCCGGCAACGTGTCGGCGTTAAGGTGCGTCACATAAACGTGAATAGTGCCAGGGCGATCATCAAGTTCGGTCGCCTTGAACGTAAGTCCGCCCGTCTCCGACTTGCCGGTGTTTTCGAGTAAGTGAATTCCGCCAGTCTTGTGCCAACCAAATTCGGCAACTACCAGATCGTCGTCAGTGTCTCCGTCAATATCGGCGACTCTGACATCCGCAATGCGACCGACTGCGTTTAACAAGGTAACTTCCTGCTGCTGCTCCGTTCCTCGATTGCGGATCCAGACCAGTCTGCCACGATCATGGTCCTCCGGAAGAAAGCTACCCAGGTCACAACACAGAAGATCCTGCTTGCCGTTTCCATCAAGATCGCAGACACGCACAACTGCCGGATTTGATGTTGCAGAACTGTTTGTCCACGCAGTGTTCCCGTCCATGGTCAGAAGCGAAACTGTCCCCTGCTGCATGTCGCTGACCCACCACGAAAGTTCCGGGCCGTCCCGGTGTTCTGAGACAAACGAGACTGAGCGTTGGCCTGTCGTATCCTGCAATAGTCCGGCGACCGGACGAAACAGGCTGGGAAGACCGCTTGCCGCAGACGGCGTGTACCGAAGCGTCACCGGCGCTCGCTCACGGAAGTATCGCGATACTTCTGCCAGGATTGGAGCGTTCAAATCTGTTCTGCCGGATGAAACGTAGAAGTCAAACCCCCTGCGGACCTCGCTATGCCACGCGTCCTTCGGAAAACTCTCCGGCCTTGGCATCGCATGACAGTCTCCGCAAAAATGGACAACCTGTTCTTCGATATCGTCGGACGGCGGTGAATTCTCTGTCGACGGACCCACCATCGACCTATCGGAGGTCGGCGTGCCACACCCGATGACCCACAACAGAGTCAGAGCAGTGGCAACCCATACTCGACGCTGTTGACGAATCAGGAGTTCGGAAAAAGCGGACAAGTGGGGTACTTTCGATCTTCGCGCCAGACGACAATACTGATGCACTCGACAATTTCAGCCTGAATTGATTGTGGTGGATGTCGACGTTGCTTCAAATGGAAGAGATTCTGCTCAACAGTGTGCCCCAATATAGCACAAGGGTCTGATAAGTCATTTCGGAGAGTATTGCCCGGTGACCAACACGGTTCCAAATCAAGTAAATGAGACGCGACCCCAATCAACTTCCGTACGGTTTCGGCGAATTCGAAAATGTGCAGTTCTGCTGACATTGCTGGCGACATGTCTGTATTGGCAGCGGAACGTCCTGCTGGGCCGGCCGTTGCGTGCTGTCGTTGATCATCAGATTGCAGCACGTGATCTGGAGTCTGCCGAGCAATGGGTTCAGACAGCACAGAGACTGCTGCCGAAGAATCCCGAATTCGCGATGCTGCGAGCCAGCGTGGCACGACGTTCAGGAGACATGCAAACGGTCTCTGATGCTCTGAAGCGAGCCGCACAACTGGGAGCTCCAAAATCTGACCTGAATCGAGAACAATGGCTGGCACTGGCACAGTCCGGGCAGATGAAGCAAGCCGAGCCGCACCTTGCGAAGCTGCTGACCGACCTCAACCAGGATAACAAAGAAGTCTGTGAGGCTTTTGTCATCGGCTACATCCGAACTCATCGAACAGATTCCGCACTTAAGCTACTTGGTCCCTGGATTGCAGACTCCGCGGACGACGCAACACCCCTTCTGCAAAGAGCGAGAACCTACCAGCTGCTGAGTTCTCCCAAAGAAGCCGAAAGCGACTTTAGGGCTGCCCTGGAGATCGAACCAGAGTGGAATACTGCTCAGCTTGAGTATGCCGAATTCCTTGTCAGGCAAAACCGATTCTCAGACGCAGTCGAGTACTTTCAATATCTGCTGACAACTGAATCTGAAGACGACAGGGAATTGCCCGTGCGCATTCGTATTGGCCTTGCGGAGTGTCGCATTGCCGAAGGCAGTATGCCGGAAGCTGCGGCGCTGCTGAAGACGGCCTGCCGGATGGATACCACTTCTCTGGATGCACACCTTGCCCTCGGCAGAACGTTGGTGGAGTCCGGAAAGTACAACGACGGCATCAAACCGTTACTTCACGCGCTGGATCTCCGTCCGGGTTACGACGAAACGCATTTTCTGCTTGCCCAGGCATATTCATTGAACGGCCAACGCGACAGAGCGGCCGAACATCTAAGAATAGTCTCCGTCGCCAGAGAAGCTCTGAATGAGCTGGACAAACTCAATGCGGACGTCCTGGAAGATCCCGGCAACGCTGCAAAACTGATCAGAGGTGGCGAAATAATGCTGATGTACGGAGATCCGGAAGAAGGCGTGTTGCGAATACTGACCGGACTGGAACATGCCCCGAATAACACAACAGGTCTACGATTGCTGGCAGAGCACTACCGAAAAAAAAACCTTCAGAATGAATCATACAGCAAACTGGCCACGGAATTTCAACAGCGGCTGAAAGAAGCCGTTAAGACAGGCAGCAGTCAGGCTTCCCCATAATAGAGTCAACACGGTTTCGGATGAAATCGGTCCATCTGAATGCGTTGACCTTTTGCGGTTCGGTAAGAGACTGGATTCTGCGGCAAGCTTCAGCGGCGCCATGCCACATATCGGCAAGCTGCGTTTTTCCGAGTTGCCGACACAACAACGAAAGGCGGTCGCGGACTTCCGCGTCGTTGGGGTCCATGACAGCTTTCAGGTTTAATTGGATCAATTCATCTGCAATTTTGCGTTGCTCCTTCCATCGCTCCATTTGTTGAGCACCTTCTTCCTTCCGCCCGCCCTGTTGCAGGGCCAGGGCCAGTTGATAGCGTGAATCAGTTCGATCCGGGAAGTCTTCAACCAGTCGCTCCAGGATCGAAATTGATAACGCGTCGTTCCCGCGCGCCTGTTCGATTTCAGCCTTCAGCTGAATTCCATCAGCACTTAGCGATCCCAATTGCTCTGCCCGCTCAAGCTTCTGCTGAGCTTCTGCGATGCTGCCCTGCCCCCAGAAACTCCGAGCAAACAGTTCGTTCGTCAACGCACTATCCGGCAACGACTTCAGAATCTGTATAGCCTCATCGTATTCGCGGTTGCTGCTTAAGACTCGTGACAAATCGGCCAGAATCTGTGTCTTCTTCTCAGGGGACGGATTAAGTCCAAGAGCCTTTCGAAAACAACTTATGGCATCTTCGTCGGCTTCGAAATCCTGATACATAATGCCCAGCAGATGATGGGGACGATAGTCGTCCGGGACGGCACTGGCAACATATTGCAGCTCCGAAATTGCCGCATCGTACGCACCCAGATCGTAGAAGATCGCTCCCAGCCATCGGCGGGCATCCACGTTCCCGGGAAACTCAGACTTCAGCAACTGAAAGACCTGCTGAGCTTCGCCAAGCCGCTGCAGTTTGTATAGCGCTTCTCCACCGTACTGCAGAGCCTGCTCACGTACTGGTGTTCGTTCAGGAATCGTCGACAACCGCTGAAGTGCCTCCTCCGGTCGTCCACTGCGCAGGAACAACACGGCATCCAGAACGGCTAGGTGCCGCCAGTATTCTTTCATGGAACTTAGTTGTTCCAACGCTACCTCAACGCCATCGGAACGGCCCGAGTTAATACTGTCCAGCGCATGTGCAAATGACTCTTCCGGCGACTGACTGGGACGCAGCGAAGTCCATAACCGGACTCCCGCCAAAACGCACAAGGTGCCAACCGTCAGAATTCGGGCCCGGGACACAACCTAATCCGTGAGTTGAAGGATAAACGTATTCTCGCCATCGGCAGACACGGTTTCCTTCAATGTTGTCGTGTCCTTGCGTGAATAGACCTTGGGAATCAGAGATTTCGGCCCTTTGGCCCCGCCACCTTTCTCAGCATTGGCCATCATATCTGCCATCGCAGCGGCATTGTCCATATCCTTAGTAGGGTCGGCCTCCCCTGCGGCCCCGGCCTCTATTTTTGAGACGGTAATCAACTGACTGCCGGCTAATGCGCCATCATTTGCGTCATACATTGACAATTGAAACTTGCCCTCTGCATTGGTCACTCCAGTCGAAGCTCTGGGAGCACCTTCCGTCCAGAACCCAACACTGGCGCCGGCAACGGGTTCTCCGTTGTACAGAACTGAACCACTCACGGGATATGTTGCAGGCCGATCAGACCCTGAACAGCCGACCACAAGCATCAGGGAAAGAACCACAATGCAGTGCAGGTTCTGCACAAGAGTGCGAATGTTCATAAGACTTTTTTTGTTAGGGGTGCATATCAGTCCAGGAAACCAGTCATAACTCGATTCGTTGGCCGAGCGAACCAACACAATCGAGAATCACGCAGGGCTGCAGCAATCTTGATCGCAACTGGAAAGATACTTGAGGATTTCCGGGGAATGCCAAAGCCCACGACGAAGGCAGTTTCTGACGGGCTCATACAGCTTGACCAACGGAGTTCATCTGGTCGTGGCAGCACCGCAACCAGATGTCCACCGCCGTTCTGAAGACTTACCATTCACCGACAGGCTGACCGTCTTTACGATCGCCTAACCTCTGGTAAAGCATGTAGTCGATATTCTCGCTAATGAAATGGACAGAACCGTCTGCCATTACGAACTGAGCCCCGCCTGTATGGCGAGATTTGAAGCCCTGACTCGTAGACCAGTTCCGCCAGTGATTACACGGTCCACGCCCATTGGCAGGGTCCGCACTGCCGTTATTCCAACCTGCATCTTCACGAACACACGAGATTGGATAGTTGACCGGCGCAGTGGTTGCGACCCACAGCGAGTTGAAATGAAACCAACCGTGTCGAGTGTGGTCTCCACATTGCGGACGAATCTCACCTCCGGCAATCGTGTTCGAGGAGCCATCCGTCAGGTCTCGCATTTTACAGGCCCAGTTCAAACGGCTCACAAACCCGGAAATCACATTGGCATTGCCAGAGTTTCCGTGGCCTTGTGGACCATTACCGAGATCGTTTCCCGGGTAATCATTACATACACCCCACGGATTTTGGTTCACCGATGGACTCATCCTTTGATTCCCCATGCTCAAAGCGTAGTTGCTCTTGGCACCGTGACCGTCTCTGAGTACGGTCGGATCTGTCGGACAGAGAAACGCTGGCATGGCATAGTCTCGATAGAGCTTACCGTTGCCGTCTACCTGACACTCGAAGTTAAGTTGGCCGATTGGACGGCCAGTTTGCCAAGCTGGTCCCACCGTGTCAAAATCAAGGGCTTGGAACAAGGGTGCCTGATCAATATAGGGAAGCAGTCTAACCAGGTAGGACCCACGGCTTGAGGCGTTCCACGTCTGCCCGGCGGCGCCGATCGTGTTCTGGATGGTGGGCGCGAACTGACCATACACATCGTGGTAATTGTGCAGTGCCAATCCCAGTTGCTTCAGGTTGTTCTTGCACTGTGTTCGTCGTGCCGCTTCTCTGGCTTGCTGCACAGCAGGCAGAAGCAGGGCAATCAGGATCGCAATAATTGCAATCACCACCAGCAATTCGATTAACGTAAAACCAAGGCGTTTTTTCATCGGCTGGAACTTTCAAAAAAGAAAGAGAAATACCTCAACACCACCAGATTTTCAGCGTATGGGGTCAGCTGTTTGTCTGCAAGCCACCTTTAGCCGATTGATTACAAGAATCTACCAGATTAGCTGCCAACAGGGGTTACCAGCGGCCTGACAGCGACGTCTCCGGCACAAATCTAAGCAATGGACCCAGGTCCAGATTCTCGCCGGCCGGCTTTAATCAAGACGCACCGCAAGAATCCGGGCGTGATCGAGTCCGTTGGTTGCCGTGACGAGAATACGGACAGACTGAGTAACCGTACCTTCCGCCAGCGAATGTCGGCGTAATCGCTGGTAGTTACCGGTAACGTCGCAGACCGTTTTCCAGTTGCCCTGCTCCAGAATCTGCACAGCATAGTCACGGACGGTTTCCGGCTGCGGTTCGCCCCAAATCATTCTGGATGTGTATCCTTCATGGTGACTGAGAGTCAGATGTCGATGCATGCCAGTGTCGAACACCAATTGGAGTTTCCGCAACGACTGTGGAGTTTTCCAGTCAAAACGGATCGACGCCGGCCACTGGTTCGGTGCGGACATCCAGCGGTGGAGTCCCTCAACAGTCCGTTCCGGTGACACACCACGGTTGCCGTGAACACTTCGCGTCTGTCCGGAAAGGACGTTGCCTGCATTTCCACCAGGCTGTTCACTGGACGCAGTGATTCGCGCGGACCGAACCACATCTCCCCAGACATCGTCAGGGCAACCAATCAGAAATGCGTCGTCCTGTCGCAGTTGCTGCTGGATGCTGTCCACAAGATTCACATCGGACGCAATCCGGCTGGGCAAAATCGCCTTCTGCACAGCTAATGCCGCAGCTGTTCCAACGCCCTGCCCCACAACCGCGCAGGTGGCCATCACTCGTGTTGACGAAAAAGCCACGTGAGTGGCCGAAAGATTCCGACCAGCAAACATAAGATTCTTTACGTCGCGTGAAACGCAGCTGCGAAGGGGGATGTCGTACAGGAACGGCAGCTGATGTTGGATACAGGGAGCTTTGTGTGGAACATCGACACCTTCCGGCGGATGCAGATCCATTGACCACCCCCCGTACGCGGTTGCGTCCGGGAATGGTCGCGACGACTGCAGATCCTGCTGAGTCAGCACGTGCTGCCCAATGAATCTGCGACTTTCGCGTTTCCCGGGAAGAAAACCGATCCAGTCAAGTGCCCAGTTCGAAGCGTTAAATGGATCCGCGTCCATCGGCGTGCCGGGGGGCCCGTTCTTGATGTGATTCCAGATTCCCAACGTCACAGAAAGCAGCTCGTCTCGAATCAACTCGTTGTCCTTGATGGTGTCCAGCGTGCCGCCCCATTCAGCCCACCAATATCCGTACTCGTGAGTTGGTTCTTCATCGCCGGGAACCGCGTACAGCCGCAGACGAAAATCGTCCTTCGAAAACACACGTACCCACTCCGGGGCGATGAACGGCATAGGTCGTTCATGTCTGCGAGCCGTGATCAGAATCGTCGATCCCAGCTGAAACGAATCCGACTCGCGCGGCGCTAAGGACTCGTCATATTCCGTTTGGCTCTCACGACCTCGCATGAACGCGGCCCCCGCTTCGAATCCCAGACGACCGTCACCGGTACAGTCGATGAAGATCCGCGACCTGATGCGGAATCGATCTTCCGTACTCTGCCGCTCCGCGATCGCCGCATCAATGTATGATTCGCCGTCACCTCTTAGCTCGACACCGGTCACTGTTGTGTTCAGCAGCAAAGTGAGGTTGGGTTCTGCTCGGCACTTTTCATACAAAATCAGGTCGGACATCGAAGCAGACCGCTGAGGATTTCGCACGCAGTTCTCCAGTCGAATCTCTTCGATGATGCCGCCTTCCCGAGCTTCGGTCTGCAGTTCGCAGCCGCGATCAAAGCTGCCCGTGCCATTGGCCCCCACGATGTGCATCCGCACTTCACTGGAAGCATTGCCTCCCAGGACCGGCCGATCGTGGCACAGGATCACCTTCGCACCGCAGCGAGCTGCCGCCAGAGCGCACGGGACCCCGGCCGCCCCACCGCCCGCGACCAGAATCTCGCAATCGAGTTCATGCGTCTCGTTGGTCACCATGCCCTTCCGGGCCGATTCCATGTTCATGAGCGTCCTTCGTGTGTGGGTGCTCAAATTCGGCCTGAGTCCGAAAGAGTACAGCAAAGAACAGGAAACGATTCCTGGTCACGTCAGGCAGACCGACACTGCGATTGAGTACGGAGAACCAGAACGGCATTCTATGCCGCCGGACGACACAAAAACTTCTCAGTTGCCAGTAGCATCCTCATCAATATATGGCAAAAATGCGTGCCAGGTTCCGGCGTCAGACTCATCAGCGGTGGAGGGAACTCTTTTCATATTCGCGTATGGAAGAGTCGTCGAACATTATCCGGCTTATTGCATTTGAATACATGCAGAGTATCAGACATGCAGACCGCTGTCTTTAGAATGAAATTCTGAAGTCCTCCAGCAGAACTCGCCAGCGTGCAACAACATCGGTTCCCGGACACGAATCAGTCGGAGCATGTAGTGGACAGTTCAGGCGGAACTGCCGAACAATCAAGTAACTCGCACAGTTTGATGAGAGTGTTTGTCGGCGTGTGCGTCATCACGGCACTGTTGGTGGGCACGCTGATTGTCTACCGGGGGTTCAAGCCTTCTCAGGCTTCGCGCCTGAAAGAGGCAAGTGTCGCATGTGAACGTAAAGATTTCGGAGAAGCACTTCGCCTGTGCGAATTGGTTTTGCAGACCGAACCTGACTCTCACGACGCGCGTTTCATCGGCGGCCGAGCCGCTCGGGAGCTGAAGCTATATCACACAGCCCTGAAGCACCTGCGCAAGATTGAGCTCAATGACAGTACTGAGGCCGTTGAGGCGCAGTTTCTGTGTGGGAATATCTCTCTGCAGTTGTTTCGCCTGACAGATGCCGAACGTTATCTGCGCCAGGCACTGGAGCAGGATCCGGAACACGTGGAGGCAAACGCAAACATGGTGTTTGTCTTGCGTTTGGAAGGCAGAAACCAGGAAGCCGTCCATCATGTCCATCAGCTGTTGCGACACGGACGATTTGAAAGCGATTATTTGTCCGTAGCCGGGACGCTTGAAGCAACGTGGATTGATCCGGCCCGGGATGTGCCTTTCCTCAACGCCTGTCGCAGCGCCCGTCCAAACGATCCAGTCTGGGCGCTGGGATTAATCCGACGTCAGATTTCCGAACACGAAGATCTGGAAAATGCTGTGCAGTCGCTGCAGGCGATGGTCAGGCAGACACCGGAACTGTTGCAGGCACAGGCGACTCTGGGGCAACTGCTGCTTGAGATCGGAGCACATGACGATTGGCTGGAATGGCACTCGAACCTTCCGGAAACCGCTAATCAGCAGCCGACAATTTGGGTTACTCGGGCCCGCTGGGCTCACGCTAATGGGCAGAAAAAGTCAGCGATTCGATGTCTGTGGGAGGCGATTCGGCGTTATCCCAATGACCGCGCACCGAACCTGATGCTGGCCAATCTGCTGGTTTCCGCAGGCCGGACAAGCGACGCGAGACGATTCCAACAGCGGGGTATGGATCTGCAGGCATTTGACGATCTGTTGCTGCGCAGCGAAATGACGACAGAGGGTCTCCCCAACGCAGAGTCAATTTCTGAGATGATTGCCACGCTGGAACGATTGGGAAGGTTGTGGGAGGCACTTGGGTGGAGCAAGGTGTTGCTGCGAATCAACGCGGCTTCAGAATCAGCATCGAACGCCATCGTTCGTCTGGAAAAGCGTCTGGAACCATCAACGCCACTGACGCTTGCTTCGGCCAATCCAGCCCTGATGATCGATCTGTCAGATTTCCCACTGCCTCAATGGCCTGCGGCGTCATCACGCCCGCAGCCCTCGGGCGAATCCGCGAGTGCCGCTTCGCGACCGTCGTTTCGAAATGTGGCCAGTATGGTCGACCTGGATTTCACATACCTTATCGAAGAACGGCGGCGCGGCGAACAGGTTCACACATTTGATTTTGCCGGCGGTGGCATCGGCGTTATCGACTGCGATCTTGACCTGCGGCCGGACATCTACCTGACACAATCACGACCACTGTCGGGAAATTCGGGCGAACATGAACCGACCAATCGATTGTTTCGAAATATTCGAGGCACGCGTTTTTCTGACGTGACAGGCGCGACAGGTCTGGGGGACAAGGGGTTTGGCCAGGGCGCCGCGGTCGGGGATATCAACAACGACGGGTTCCCTGATATCTATGTCACAAACGTCGGTCAGAACCGAATGTTCCGGAACAACGGAGATGGAACTTTCAGCGACCATACAAATGCAAGCGGCACAGCAGGGGATCATTTCTCTCTTGGCGCAGTACTGGCGGATGTCAACGGCGACGGGACGCCCGACCTGTACGTGGTGAACTACCTCGGCGGTGATGCAATGACCAGACAATGCGGGCCTATTGGAGAACGGATTCAGTGTACACCACACCGTTTCCCCGGACAGCAGGATCGCTTATACGTCGGCGGAAATAGCGGCCAGTTTATGGATGTCACTCAGGCTTCCGGGATCGCCGACCCGGAATCCCGGGGCAAGGGGATGGCCGTCATTGCAGCCAACCTTGACCAGCAGCCCGGTTTGGAAATCTATGTCGCAAACGACGGAACGGCGAATTTTCTGTTTACAAACGAAACTCGCTCGGTGGGCCAGGCCGTTCGTTTCAAAGAACGGGGTGACGTCTCAGGAACGGCATATGACGATCTGGGACGTCTTCAGGGCTCGATGGGCATCGCTGTGGCCGATGTCAATGCGGACGGACTGACCGACCTGTTCGTGACCAATTTCTACAAAGAAGACAACAACATGTTTCTGCGGCAAAGCCTGCCCACCATCCTGTTCAATGATGCCGCGCTCGAGTCCGGCCTGTCCCACGTCTCCAATAGCGTCATGGGATGGGGCACGCAGTTTCTGGATGCAGAACTCGATGGCGACTGGGATCTCATCGTGGCAAACGGCCATCTTGATCACGCCACTGCCGGGACAGATCCTTCTGTCATGCCAACGCAATTCATCCGAAATAACGGCCACGGAAAGTTTCGAACAGTGCCTCCCGAAGAGGTGGGACCTTACTTCGCAGAACGTTTTTTTGGACGAGCCGTTGCACGTCTGGACTGGAATTGCGATGGTGCCGACGACGTCTGTATCACGCATATGGACGCGCCAGTTGCACTGCTGACAAACGAGCCGGAAACCGCAGGTCGATTTATAACCATGTGGTTTCATGGTGTTGAATCCAGCCGTGACGCGATCGGAGTGACCGTTCAAGTTGTATTCGGAGATAATCAGCGCACGGTTCAGTTGATCGGTGGTGGGGGATTCGAAGCCGAAAACCAACGAACATTGACGCTGGGGCTCGGCACGGCAAAGTCGATTGATCACCTGGATATTCTCTGGCCTTCCGGCAGCCAGCAGACACATGACGACCTTGAAACAAATCGCAGCTGGACATTTGTGGAAGGACGTTCAGCAGCTCTGGTCACTGACTGAGACCGTTTCGGCCATGGAGCACGTCGGGCTTGTCACGACCTGGTGCGATGGCCTGGAATGAAGAAACGAGATCCGTGCAGCAACTGAATCCTGATGACAGGGTTGACCATCGCCTCGTGGTTAAACGGTTGCACAGCATGGATTTGGTGTAACAAACACACGACTGCACGATATCGTCGCTAACATACGCGACGTGGGCCGCGACGGTACAGAACCAACGTCACTGCCCGGCTTTGAGTGGATGATAACTGCGCAGCCACGGATCCTGCTGGGCTTCCAGCCTTTTCACGAGTTCGGCAACGGATTCGTCAAGCACGCGGCTGAAAGCAGGCTTGTCGGACAGATTATTCACTTCCCACGGGTCGTTCTGCAGATCGTAAAGTTCCAGTTGCGGGCGGTGCAGGAAGGCTTCGATGGAACGTGTCCCCAGCATTTGAATTTTGCCGTTGCGCGCATTCACCCAGGTCCGACGTTGCACAGTGTCGATCGGCAGTGGGTATTCGCTGCGATAAGTTACATTCCAGATCAGTTTATACCGACGCCCGCGCAGCGTTCTCATAGGATAGTAGGCAAAGACATCATGCGCGACGTGGCTGAGCAACGCGTGGTCCCAGCCTTCCGGCTGCGGCGTTTCCAGGATTGGCAGAATACTACGTCCGTGTAATCTGTAGTCGTCGAACTGCGTGGCGGTCCAATCCAGGATCGTCGGCGTGATATCCGTAAACGCCACAAGCGCCGAATTGGTGATGCCCTTGCGCTTCAGCCCGGGACGAGAAACGACGAATGGCACGCGGACACCTGGCTCATAATGTGTGCCCATGGCGCCGGGTTCGGACGTGCCATGGTCGGCCGTGAAGATGACCAGCGTGTCGTCTTTGTGCCCGTGTTGCTCGAGTGACTCCAGCACCCGCCCGACTCCGAAGTCCATTCTGGTGATCTGCTGGTAATAACCGGCGATACCCTCCCGAACTTCCACAGTATCAGGCAGAAAAGCGGGAGTTCTTACATCCTGCGGATCGTACTGCACCGGCGTATAACCATTCTGCGGCGCAGGAATACCCCAGCCCTTTCCGTCGATGGAAACAGGGTGAGGGTCGCCAAACGACATCACCAGAAAGAACGGCTTTTCTGACTCCGCAATGAAGCGGTCGGCGGCGGTCGTCATGTCGATAACGTTGCGTGACCTGGCCTTCGGTTTGAAATCGATCGGATACTTCTCCAACGGACGGACATGATCCTTGCCGATCAACGCCGTGCGATAACCATTGTCCTTCAGCATGCTGAAGACGGTCGTCACGTCCGGACGGATTTCCTGATTGTGTTCGCGATGCGGATGGGCATACTGCCCGTTGCGATGTGTCAGCAGTCCGCTGTAGATGACTGCTCGGCTGGGCCCGCATGAGGCGGTCGTCGCAAATGCGGACTCAAACTTTACACCCTCCGCCGCCATGCGATCGATGTTCGGCGTCTGCACGACTGTGTTTCCGTAGCAACCCACATCGAACCACGTCTGGTTGTCTGAGATCATGAGGACGACGTTTTTTGCCGCGACTGCAGCGCCGTTGAACGATGACAGCACCGTAGCCGACACCACGAACAACACGGTCGCGACCTTCCGCCGGAAACTTCCCGCAGCCAGATGATGAGTATTTCTGTAGTTCATGCGTGCTTAAGGTCCTGATGAATTGCTTCGTTACTTCGATCGCGCCAAGCATTATCGATCTCGGTGCGCACTGATCACTTGTTCTTCGCGAGGATCGGGCCAAGCAGTCGCCGCAGATTTGCTCCGAAGATCCTTTTCCGGGCGTCGTCTGAGATATCGGCGTTCAACACCTTGCTGAGTTCCGTTCCGAGAGCTCGCGACGGCAGATGACTGCCGAACACGATGCGATCGGCCCCAATTTCACGGACGGCCATGTCAATGAAACCAGCCGTCGCATCAAAACCAGAGGTCTCGGCCAGAATATTTGGATACGCCCTGATGGCGCGGATGCCTTTCTCCCACTCTCCACCGGCATGAGCACAGACAAATTCGATCTCCGGAAAGCGTTTGGCCAGTTCGGCAAGCTCGGACGGAGTCGATTCGCCGACACTGCCCTTGCCGCCCGTCTTGAACCAGGTGTGTTGCATGATGACGCCCCCCAGCTCATCAATCTTCTGCACGAGCGGGGCGAAATTGCGATGATTACAGGGCAGCGAGGCCTGAGCGTCACTTGCGAAATACACCCCCACCATCGGTCCGTCACGCATCCAACGGCTTAATGCATCCAATGAGCCGCCGACATCCATTGGATTCAACCGCATCATGGGAATCAGCGTATCGCCCCACTGCCTGAGCAGCGCCAGAACGGCATCAGGGTTACCAATGAGTTTCTCTTCTGTCGCAGGGTCCGCTGTTCCAAGTCCGACGTGCAGAAACACACACAATCGCTCCATGGCCGATTTTTCGATTGCCGAGCGCGACCGAGTGACGTCACTGGTAAATCGCTGACCGTTGGCACTCTGCAGTGGCAGGAAGTACGAATCCCAGATCCTGTACTTCTGAAGCTCTTCGGCTGGTGGCAGGCCGAATGGTCGTGGAACATCGAATTGTCCCGCTTCTTCCTTCATCAACGGCCCCTGAAAACGGATTGGAGTGCGATGACAGCATCTTGTTGCCGGGCTCTGGTATGGAGACGCCTATCCTACAGCGTTTCACGCTGACTTGTGGCCGCGAAAAACGCTTTTCGATAGCAGTGTCGTGACTCCCACGAGCCAGTATCGTTCACGACAACAGGTAAACTGCCAGGAGCTCTGTTTCGCCGAAACACATGGGATTGTCAATCAACTGCGGCAACGCGGAGCTTCGTGGATATCCGATCCCAAACTGGAGTTTGGGACCGAGAGTTAAAGCAACGGGGCACTCTCCGACTAAGAAACGTCCAGAAACCGTCCCATGAGTTCGTGACCTTCCGGAAAACTGACATCGGACGCTGCCGCTGCGACTTCGTCGTACGTCGCCGGAGTGTTGGGCTGAATGCCGGTGCCGCACATTGCGAACGGGCAGTCACCATGACTGTGGGTGCGGGTGCGCAGAAAGGTGGGATGATCCGGACTGATCAGCAGTCGGTAGTCACCCTGTGACTTTAGCCAATCGTGGACGGGGGCCACGATGTCCCTGTCAATGCTCTCGACGGCTTTGACTTTCTCAGCGGTCTCGCCTTCGTGTGATGCTTCGTCAGTGGCTTCGACGTGCACGACCAGAAAAACGACATCATCGCGAGACAAAGTTTCGATGGCGGCTCGGCCTTTGGCCGCGTAATCCGTATCCAGATATCCGGTTGCTCCGTCGACTTCCACAACGTCCCAGCCGATCAGCCGTCCCATGCCTCGCAACAGATCAACAGCTGTGATCACAGCTCCGCGAACGTCATAACGTTCCACGAACGGCTGCAGGTCCGGTCGCTGACCAATGCCCCACAACCACGTCTGCGTTGCCGGCAATTCGCCTGCCTCTCTGCGCGCGACGTTTGCAGGTGCGTCGGCGAACAGCTCAATGCTGCGTTCCATCAATGCCTTCAGATCGTCTGAACCGGGGCCGGACGGCAAGTGACCGGCAATGGGCTGATCCGTGATGTCGTGTGGCGGTGTCGATTGGGTGTCTGCTGAGAACGGTGCAGCCGTCCCGCGAGATCGATACAACAGAAGATTGCGGTAGCTGACTCCAGCGTGGTACTTCCAGTGGCTGTTGCCGCACTGATCCTTCTGCAGCATTTCAATCAGTGCCTGACCGGCATCGTCAGGGTACTGATCGGCAGTGAAACTCTGCATCAGGCCGTCACTGACGGTGACGAGATTGCAGCGAACCGCCCAATCACCCGGATTGAGTTCAATTCCCTGCGCGGCCGCTTCGATGGGGGCACGACCCGTGTGATACTTCAGAGTGTCGTAACCAAACAGTGTCATCGTACCCACATCACTGCCGGATGGCATGCTGGCGGGGACGTTGTCTGTTCTGCCGACGATCCCGGCTGCAGCAACAGCATCCATTGCAGGAACGTTCGCCGCCTGCAACGGCGTTCGGTTGCCCAGCGATGGCTGAGATTCGTCGGCCACACCGTCGGGAATGACGAGGACGAATTTCATCGGCGGCTGCCCCGTGAGGATCGGAGCCTGCGTTCGCGTTTAATGCTTTCACAACAGCCCAGCGAGCGAATGAACATGTTTCGGTACCAGACGTCGGCACCATGATCAGTGAGCATAATGTGGCCCACGACATTTTCACCGAAGTTGTCTTTTTCGCTGAACTTGCTGCCTGCGACGTGAGTCTTCCAGCGGCTGCCACAGAGCGGTTCGTCAATCGTCAGCTGACCGTTCACCCAATGCTGGACACGGTTGTTCTGAACACGGATTTTACCGATGTTGAATTCTTCGTCACCGTTCAACCGCGTTTCACTCTGAATCGGTAGCACGAGATCGTACAACGACGCAGTCAGATGATCGCGCGTGAGTTTCGGGTACGCCTTGTCGTCCAGAATCTGGTACTCGAGGCCCAGCAACTGCTTGCCGTAGTGCTGCACTCGATACTTGACGCCACTGTTGCCCTTGGTCGCAATTTTGAACTCGAACCACAGTTCAAAATCGCCGTATTTCTTTCGAGTGATGATGTGGCCGCCTTTACTCGAACGGTGAAGAACACCGCCCGGTTCAATTTGCCAGCCGGAGGTCACAGGGTCCCCGGATGGCTTCATCCATTGATTAAGATCACTGGACTTCAGCAGGTTCACGTACGGCTGCGCCAGTGCGACGGGAGCGGACAGGATGGAAAGAACGAAAAGAGCTGTTCGCAGGAAGGGTGCCACGTAATCTCCTTCGGTTAACTGATGATGTTTCGCTGAACCTGTTGCAACAGGCCGTCACTGTCAATCGATAATCTTGCTGATGGGATATTCAACGATGCCGCGAGCACCAGCGGCCTTCAATTGAGGCACCGCCGACCGCACCAGCTTTTCCTCGACGATGGTGTTCACCGCCACCCAGTCGGGATCTGACAGGTGAGAAATTGTGGGCGTCTGCAACGCCGGCAGAATGCCGACGACATCGTCCAGTTTTTCACGATGAACGTTTAACATCAGTCCAACTTTACCTTCCGCCGCAAGGCACGATTCCAGCATCAAAGCGATGTTATCGATCTTCGACTTCACCCATTCGTCAGCATAGCTGTCCGGATTGGCGATAAACCGCGTGGTGCTTTGAATGATCTCGTCCAGAATACGCAAATTGTTGGCTCGCAGGGAGCTTCCGGTTTCCGTAACTTCAACGATTGCGTCGGCCAGTCTTGGTGGCTTCACTTCCGTCGCGCCCCAGGAAAACTCCACGTTGGCTGTGACGCCATGCTTCTTCAGGTAGTTGGTAGTGAGTCCGACAGCTTCTGTGGCAATGGATTTGCCCTCGAGATCCTGCACGCTCTGTATGGGCGAATCATTCGGGACGCACAAGACCCACCGTACAGGCCGACGGCTGACTTTCGAAAACACCAGCTCACAGACCTCGTGCACGTTGGCGTTGGTTTCCAGAACCCAGTCGTGTCCGGTGATACCAGCGTCCAGAATGCCGTTGGAGACATAACGAGCCATTTCCTGGGCACGGATCAGCATACACTCGATTTCGTTATCATCCACGGTTGGAAAATACGAACGTGAGGCGAACTTGATGTTGTACCCGGCTCGCCGAAACAGTTCTGCGGTTGAATCCTGCAGACTGCCGGCAGGAATGCCAAGTTTCAGAATACGGCCGGACATCTTGAGTTTCTTAATAGGAATGCGTTTGAATACAGAGGGGAATCGAACGTTGTGAATCGTAACAACGACCCGATGCAGCAAAAGGCCGGGGCGTGTCAGTCATCTACTTCTTGTAGACTTCGGCGGGATCGAAAACGCGATCGCCCTCAACCTCGACTTCACCCGTGGCCGGGTCCAGCCGTCGAAAGAAGCAACTGCGATAACCCTCATGGCACGCTGCACCGCCGATTTGATTGACCTTCACCAGCAATGTGTCGGCATCGCAATCAAAGTAAATTGCCTTCAACTCCTGAACGTTGCCGCTTTCCTCACCCTTTCGCCAGAGTTTCTGACGGCTGCGACTAAAGTAAACGACCCGGCCTGTGGCGAGTGTCTCTTTGTAGGACTCCTCATTCATCCATGCCATCATCAATACGTCGCCGGTCTCAGCATCCTGCGCAATGGCGGGAATGAGTTCCAACTTTGAAAAATCCGGCCCAGATGCCATCGTCGTTTCCTTCTTTGAGTTCGAGAAGCAGGAGTTCGTCGGTGGGAAAGCCGTCACACCGATACGCGTCTTCCCAATGTCGCCATTCCAGCAGCAAAAACGCTGATGGAGGGCAGACTATCAGCGAATTCGAGTCGCCTCCAGCGCACGTCGCAACAGTTGGTAAGATTTGCGGATACGCATACAGGCCACCGTCAGAATTCGGTGGAAACCGTTGAAATGACACGAGTTGCGGCAGGACATGGTCGTTTCTCTCAGTTTTCGGTGATGAGAAGCCGTGATTTAGTTGGATCGCAGGGATTGCCACAGCGGTCGAGTTTCCTATCATTCCGCGCTCCCGACAGGTGGATGCCGGTCGGCCCACTGGCGCGTCGATGTCCCCAACGCCCGTTTATCGTGCGGGGCAGAACGCCGGAAACTGTTTCAAACAATGGTCATCGAGTCACTTCAAAGCAATTGAGAAAATGGCAGATCAGAAGGCAACCAACGTTACCTGGCACGAACACAACGTCACTTCCGAAGAGCGACAGAAGCTCAACGGCCACAAGGGGGCCGTTTTGTGGTTCACCGGCCTGAGTGCCTGTGGCAAGAGCACGGTCGCCAACGCCGTTGATCGGATGCTTCATGATCGCGGCATTCATACCTGTGTGCTTGACGGCGACAACATTCGGATGGGTTTGAACAAGAACCTCGGCTTTGCCCCTGAAGACCGTACTGAGAACATCCGCCGCATTGGTGAGGTATCAAAACTGTTCTGCGACGCCGGAGTGATCGTTCTGACAGCCTTCATTTCTCCATACCGTGAAGACCGGGACCAGGTTCGTGCGATTCTGGCAGACGGACAGTTCCACGAAGTCTACGTCAACGCATCCCTGGCAACATGCGAAGAACGTGACCCAAAAGGTCTGTACAAGAAGGCACGTGCAGGCGAGATCAAAGGATTCACCGGAATCGATGCCCCCTATGAGGCACCTGAAAACGGCGAGATTGAACTGGATTCCGACAGCAAGGGAATCGAAGAACTTGCGAAGGAAATGGTCACCTACCTCGAAGAAAAAGGTTTCCTGAGCGCCTGACAATCGGCGGCGCACAGTTTACCTCCCACCCCACCAATATCTCTGAGCAGCACGGCAATGCCGTCGCTGGGACTCAGGATCCTACCCGCAGAAAGGATGCGCGATGTCTGTCTGTTCGTTCACGACATTGCTGACGGTGTGTTTTCTGGCAACTCCGGACATGGACCTTTTTTCCGGAATGCCCCCGACGGAAATGCAACCCGCGGTTAATACGCCGGAAGTTTCCCACGACTGGCTGAATTCCTACGAAGAAGCAAAGGAACTTGCCGCAAAAAGCAAGCTTCCACTGCTGCTTCACTTTGACGCCACGTGGTGCGGAGCATGCCGCCGCATGGATCGCGATGTGTTGCACCGTGAGCAGGTAACGGCATTGCTGGGGCAGTCAGTGATCGGCGTCAGAATTGATTCTGATCAGCACAAGAAACTGACCGCTGAGTTCAAGATATCCACGCTGCCAACCGAAGTCGTGGTTTTTGCGGACGGCACTGTCGGTGGTCGCTATGTCGGCGCAGTTTCGCTGGATACATACGTCGCCCGACTAAGAAAAATCAGCGGCAGGAATAGCGATGTGGTCGCATCGCAGGCCCCACAGACGGACGACATATCGGAATCGGACAGCAGCAAACGCTCCTGTCTGATTGTGCGGCACGACGGAAAAGTCGTTGGAGTTAGCGGCTATTCGCCGGTGGCACTGACCGTCCAGCGACAGTGGAAAAAGGGCAGCGACAGGTTTGTCGCCACCCATGAAGGCGTCGACTATTTTCTGCAGTCAGAAGAAGAAGTTCGGCAGTTTAATGACAAGCCGGATCGCTACATCCCCAGACTTCACGGATGTGATCTGGTCGAGCTGTTTCAGGAGAACCGCGCCACAGCCGGTTCCATCGAATACGGCTCCTTCTATCTGGGTGAGGCATTCTTCTTCGCCAGCCTGGAAAACCGCGAACGCTTCGTAAACAACCCGACGTGGTTCCTTGGAGTCATGGCGGATGCCCGAACGGCGAACAACGAGAAGTTTCCGTTCCTGCGTACGGGTTCGGTGGACAACTAAGAGGCGACCACTGTTCAGCGCAAACGACACCGCATGCGCCAGGATGTTGCCTTTCGACAACGCTGCCTTTCGGCAACAGATCTTTCAAATCGGCATCAGATCTTCTCCGTTCGGCGAACCACCGCACGAAAAGCAAAAAGCGAGTTGGAAGACGCGGCTCACCGGGAATACTGACGGAAAACACGTCCGTCGCGGCCGTTTCCGCGCGGAGTTCGTCACACGTCTTTTCGGAAAGACTGAATCATGAAGCAATTCTTTACCCTGCTGGCCGTGTTGGGCGCCAGTGCTGCCGTCATGCCGCAATCTGCCGACGCCGGTTTGTTCTGCCGAGCTCAACCCAGCTGCTGTGCACCGGCACCTGTCTCTTGTGCACCAGCTCCCCCGTGCTGCCCACAGCCTTGCTGTGCACCCGCACCAGTCTGCTGCCCGCCACGACACACGTGCCTGTTCGGTGCACTGTTTTCTCACAAACACAGAAGAAGCTGCTACGCGCCCGCCTGCTGCCCGGCACCGGCACCATGCTGCACGTCGGTACCTCAGCCCTGTTGCGGAGGTATGCCATATGCCCGCGGCATGGCATTCAACGGGCCACACTGGTTCTGAAACGGCCGAAACCCGGCCGGATTCCAGTAATCTTTCGAGCCCCGTTGCTCACCTGAATCCTCGCCGCCTGCAGATCAGGTCGTAGTTGCCACGGCGGAAGCTGATACCGCTTCCTCCGACCAGCGTTAACTGGCTGAGTCCTCGCTTGAGGACTCAGCTTTTTTCATGCGCAGTTCTGATCACATGCGACGATCGATTGCATCTGATAGTGTACTCTGTTGCAATCCCGTGCGGCGGAACAGCAATCGCGTGGCACCATGCCCTCGTCATGCCGGATTCCGCGTCGAGTACTCAAGCACTGTTGTTTAGACCAGAAAATCAGACGTCCATGGAAGCCGAACTGCGTGACAAATGCGAAGAACTGATGCAGCGAATCGTTCACCTTCGGGGGTGTCTTTGACCTGGAAAGCAAGCAGACACAGCTGGAATCCGTCAGTGAGCGAATGAATGCCACTGACTTCTGGGACGATCAGGAAGCGGCACAGAAAACTGTGGCCGAGATGCAGCGTCTAAGAGGCGTTGTCGGTCCACTGGAATCTCTCGTGAACGCCGGTGACGACGTTCAGGTGTTGATTGAATTTGCCCAGGAGGATCCGGCCAGCGAGGCAGAACTTGAGACGGCCGTCGTCCAGCTGGAAAAAGACATTGACCGCGTCGAACTGCAGGCCACGATGTCTGAACCCGAAGATATCTGCGGGGCGTACGTTCAGGTGCAGGCGGGCGAGGGTGGAACGGACTCAGCCGACTGGGCTCTGATGCTGCTCAGAATGTATCTGCGGTGGGCAGAGCGACGCGGGTTCAAGATCGAGGAAACTGACATTTCACACGGTGAAGAAGCCGGTATTCGAAACGCCACGATCGCAATTCGTGGCGACTATGTCTTCGGTTACCTAAAGGGTGAAACCGGAAATCATCGTCTGATTCGGATCAGCCCCTTTGATTCCGCCGGACGACGGCACACAGCCTTTGCGGCCGTCGATGTCAGCCCGGAACTGGATGACAACTTTGAAGTCGACATCAACTGGGACAACGAAGTCCGGGAAGACACGTATCGCGCTGGCGGCGCTGGCGGTCAACACGTCAACAAGACGGACTCCGCCGTCCGACTGACTCACGGACCATCCGGAGTTGTCGTGCAGTGTCAGAACGAACGCAGCCAGCACAAGAACCGAGCCACCGCTCGCAAGATGCTGCAGGCGAAGCTGTACCAGATGGAAATGGAGAAACGGGACGCGGAACTGGCAGCGAAACGAGGTTCCAAATCCAAGATCGGCTTCGGCGGAGCAACCGTCCGCAACTACGTGCTGCACCCGGAACAATACGTGAAGGATGCTCGCACCGGAACAAAAGTCGGAAACCCACAACCCGTGCTGGACGGCGAAATCGACACGTTTCTGGAGGCCTTCCTCCGCTGGACACTGGCCGAACAGAACAACTAGTGCGGGGCGGCCCGCAGACCGATGCGAGCTGCCGCTCGGAGAATGATGGTCCGCGCCCGCTGGTCGCTGACGGAAAAGGTGCACACCGCTCATCGTGGCGCGATTCCCGGTCCCAAACTCCGGTTTGGGATCACATATCCTCGAAGCTCCGCTTCGCCCTGGATATTAGGCGATCCGGTGCTTTCCAACGAAGCAGAGCTTCGTGGATAGGCAGTTTCGTTGCTCCCACGAGCCGGTATCGTCCACGACAATGAGTAAACTTCTAATCATCATATCACGAGAACACGGCCGTTTGCAGACCTGTCGTTGATCCAACCCTTGCGGCGATGTGCTGCAACTGGGGTTCGGTCAACGGTGCGACAAATGACTCTGCGGGTTGCCGGGCGACCGTATAGACCTGGATCAGTTCCAATTGGCCTCCGGACGCTGTGATTCCCTGCAGCCGTTGGCAAAAGGCGTCAATTTCGGATTCGGGCGGCGGTTCACCGTTGACGTTCATGAACAGACTTTGAATGACCAGTGGTCGAACGATCGCGGCCGCCGTAATATTGTCCAGGACGCGTTGGAACGGGATTGTGGTGCGATCGATCAGCTTGAAGTATTCTTCGGTGCCGGCGTCCAGCTTGGCCCAGACCTGTCCATTGTTTTCGTCGAGTAGCTGTAGTCCACGAGCAACGTGTTCTCGATGCAGCATGGAGGCGTTCGTGATCAGAACCACTTTCACTTCGTCACCGACGAGTTTCCGTCGTACGTCGGCCACCTGAGCGATAATCTCATCGAAGTTACGAAACGTCGTCGGCTCGCCGTCACCGGAGAACGCGATGTCGTTCAGCCGCCGGAGCTGATCCGGGGTGGATGCAAACCGGGATTCCTGAAACAGATCGCCGGATATCACGGATTGCAGAACCGATGTCAGTTCGGCGAGCAGCTGGTCGGTTTCGACAAAACGCGTTTCTGAGACACTGCGACGATCTACCTGGCAGTAGATGCAGTCAAAATTGCAGACCATATCGGGGTTTAGATTAATGCCGACAGACACGCCTCGACTGCGGCGGGAAACGACGGGGTATACGAACCTGTTGCTTTCGAACAGCCGACTGTGCTGTTGAAACAGCCGTACTTCGGCAGATTCTGCTGATTGATCGGGCGGCATTGGCTTTCGGCGACCTGAGTACTCTGCTGAGGGAGCAGCAGCGACGGGTTCGTGTTTACGTTACGGGGGGATGATTGATATTTTGCGGCACGGCGTGGGTTTGACCAGCCACAGACCATATCTCGTTCGCACATTCCACGGATAGAACGGACTATGTCCAGATTCAGACAGTCTTTCGCTTCGACATTGTTGCTTTTCAGCGTTTTCTGTTTCGGTTGCGGGCAGTCGCAGCCAGTGGCAAACAGTAAGTCTGACAACGAGGACGGATCTGTCGACGATCTGCTCGCAGATCTCGACCCTGCTGACAAAACAGCCCAATTGACTGCCGCCCCGGATCCGCTGTCACCGGTCGCCAAGGCCGCGCCAGGCGAACGTCTTGAACTGCGATTGCAGACCGGCGATCGTTTTCCATTGGTCAAGACAATTGAAC
Source organism: Fuerstiella sp. (assembly GCA_024230215.1). GTDB lineage: Bacteria > Planctomycetota > Planctomycetia > Planctomycetales > Planctomycetaceae > Fuerstiella. Next base: position 289,376 of record JAAERP010000500.1, read on the forward strand.
AATCACTGGTGCAGAAGCCGGCGCAGTTTTCCGCGACTGCTCAAACTCGCCTCGACCTGCACATGGTCATCCAGGTTAATCAGGTCAGAGACGATGCCATCCTGATGAATGTCCGCTACACACGTGTGTTCTATGAACACGACGTCAGCGGTCATCGAATGATGTTTGACTCGGATACACATCGGGGTGTTATTCCGGACGACGTCGTCCCATATGCCGGAATGGTCAACAATGGATTTTCATTCTGGCTGGGCCGCAACAACAGAATTCGTGAACTGGTCGACTATCAGCAGTTTCTGGAACGTTGTGTCCAGCAGGTGCCATTGGAGCGACGACAGCAATTGCTCGGCGAAATCTCAGCACGCTTCGGCGACGATGGAGTTGCCAACTTTGTCGACGATGCGATCGGCCTGCTGCCCTACGACGATTCGGTGGACCCGGAGTCCGCCACTCGCGTTGGGCCGGGCGACGTCTGGAGTCGGGAACGCCGCGTGATGCAGCCAGTGCCCGTCTATATGTCTTCAACCTATCGATTGGCAGCCCTGAATCAGCAAACCGCTGAAATTGACATCACAGGTCACATCGCATCTGGCGAGACCTACGACGATTCGCGAGCAGGTCAGACGGCAAAGGTCAAAATCAAGGGTGGACAGATCTTTGGTTCGTGTACCGTCGACCGTGCAACGGGCCTGCCGCTGGAACTCCGCAGAACGCGATACTTGAACCTGACCGTGCTGACGGAAAACGGGGCCGCTGTTGAACAGGACAAACGGGTGATCACAACGATCAGAAGCTTTCCGAATACTCAAGGTCCCGTTGCCGATGCGCGTCCACGACCGCCTAACGAACTTCGTGGAGCACCGGCAGCCGCGATGCGCCAGGTGCCAGGCTCACCTATTCGACCGGTGTCGGGAGTGAACCACGGAGCGCCGCGACCACAGCAACGTGCCACGACCATTCCATCAACTCCGTCGAATCCACCGCTCAGTTCTACGGTCAGGGCCGTGTATCCGGATTGAGGAATGAACCGTAGTTGACCCGATTCGCTGTTTGCGAAGCCTTTCCGTACGTGTCTTGACACAGAGCGCAACCGGTATCCTCAAGCCTCCGAGAAGCCGGACTTGAGGGGGTAGGGCATGGACTTTCGGCGCAAAACGAAGGCCGCAGGCAGCTTCTCCGACCCGACAATAGATCTGCGACGAGGCACCTGCCAGCCTGATTCGATGTGCTCACACGCAACGCGCGATACACTTGCGGGCTGTGATCATCGTGATGTCGATAGATTCGACATCGATCTCGGAACGGAAATGTCATGAGGCAGCCTAATGCAGAAGTTCGATCGTCGCGAGTTGTTAGGCGGAACGCTTGCAGGAGCCGTCGCCGCAGGACTGGATGCTACGGCAGGCGGAGCAGAATCGTCATTACAGCAGAAGTCACCGCAGAATTACGAGAAGCGGCCTCAACGTGTGATCGATACCAATATCAGCCTGTTTCAGTGGCCGTTTCGCCGCTTGCCGTTAAGCCAAACCGATGCGATGCTGCGGAAGCTTCATGCACATGGGATCAATAAGGCATGGGCTGGCAGCTTTGAAGGCCTGCTGCATCGCGATGTCGCCGGCGTGAACTCTCGACTTGCCGCGGAATGTCAAAGACATGGCCGCGACGTGCTGATTCCGTTCGGGACCGTGAATCTTTCACTCCCGGACTGGGAGGAAGATCTGAGACGATGCCATGAAGAACATCGCATGCCGGGCATCCGCCTGCACCCGAATTACCACGGCTACACACTGGAAGACCCGCGATTCGAGCGTCTGTTGGACCTGGCATCCAGGCGACGGCTGATCGTTCAGCTGGCCACCGCCATGGAAGATCAGCGGACGCAACACCCTCTGTTGCATGTCGCCGATGTCGATCTGACTCCGCTTCCTGATGTGATCAAGCGCGTGCGGGGCGCGAAACTGGTGATCCTGAATCACAAGGCAACCGGTGCCGCCTTTGCATCTCTGATAAAGACTTCAGGTGTGTATTTCGACATATCCCGAGTGAACGGCACTGACGGTGTCGCTCGCGTTGTGCGAACGATGCCGGCATGTCGAGTCTTCTTCGGAACGCACGCTCCATTCCTGATTTACGAATCAGCCATGATCAAAGTGTACGAGTCAGACCTCACGGAACCTGAGACGGGGGCCGTTCTACATCAGAACGCGGAAACGTTACTCTCGAAAACCGGGGTCTGACGTCAGGCCGGCTGCGAGTTCTTCAGGACCGCCTGAAGGTCCGCCGAATCAACACGAGTAACACACACGTGGCGCGAACAGTGGAACGTCCCCTGTCAAACCCAACATCGTTCGATTGAAAGGTCAGGACACAATGGGCAGCAGGCCGCTGGAACCGTGCTGAACCTGACGCGTAACGATTGATCCGATCAGTGTTGTCCCCGTACAGTCGCCGATTTCAATCTGAGCTGTTGAACCGGCCAATCGTGGATTGCCGTCAAAGACCACAATGCGGTCACATTCGGAGCGGCCCATCAGTTGTGTTGCCAGGGGATCACCAGCCACAACTTCTTCCCCCCGGGCCATCTTCTTCTCTGCCGATTTGCTCGGACCTTCCACCAGCACACTCACCTGGCGGCCGATGAATTCGGCGTTATCTTCTTCGCTCACGGCGTTCTGTACGGCCAGCATTTCGTTGTTGCGGCGTTTCTTCGTGTCTTCGGGGATGTCGTCGGGCAACAACGTGGCGGCCTTTGTGCCCTCGCGTTCGCTGTACTTGAAGATAAAGCTGTTCTTAAAACGAAACTCTTCAATCGCCGCCATGCTGAGCTGATGAGCTTCTTCTGTTTCGCCACAGAAGCCGACAATAAAGTCGCTGGAAACGCTGCAATTCGGGACGATTTCGCCAATGCGCTGCATCATTTCGCGATAATCTTCCACCGTGTAACTGCGTTTCATCAGGCGCAGTTGTTCGTTGCAACCGTGCTGCAGCGGCACGTGCAGATACTTGACGGCCTTCGACAGATCCCGCACGGCGTGCAACAGGTCGTCGGTCATGTCTTTGGGATAGCTGGTAACAAAGCGAATCCGGTCGATGCCGGCGATATCGTTGATGCCGTACATCAGGTCGGAAAGACGATTCAGCCGTCCTGCTTCAGTGTGCCTGTAGCTGTTGACGGTCTGCCCCAGCAAGCAAACTTCTTTGACGCCCTGATCCGCAAGGACCCGGACTTCGTTAAGAATCTGTGACGGCGGCCGACTTTGTTCCGGTCCGCGAGTCGTCGGTACAACACAATAGGTGCAGAACTTGTCACAACCGATCATGATACGGACGAACGCCTGAAACGGCGTGGGACGCATTTCCGGGTCACGCAGTGGATCGTAGCTCTGAAAGCTGGTGGAGACGGCCGCCACGGATCCGTCACGCCGACCGAGGCTGACGGCCTTTTGCTGTTGCCGCCTGGCGGTGCATCGCGTTTCCTGGATAAGCCGCGGAATCTCCGCCAGTTGCCCTGTGCCGACAACCAGATCGACATGAGGTGCTCGCTTAAAGATCAGATCCTGATCCTTTTGGGCCATACAGCCCATCACGCCGATGACCTTCTGCGGCTTCGTTCTCTTGACGTACTTCAGCCGTCCCAGTGAGCTGTAGATCTTGTGTTCCGCATTTTCCCGAACACTGCACGTATTGAACAGCAGCGTGTCGGCCGACTTTGGGTCATCAGTCAGTTCGTAGCCGTCTTTACGCAGAGCAGCAACAACAAGTTCGCTGTCCAGCATGTTCATCTGGCAGCCAACGGTTTCGATGTACAGCTTGCCGTTGTGATCAGCGTCTGACGATGGCTGCTCGGGCATTTCCACAATCAACTTCCAACCAACATGACTCATCGAAAGAGCATGTTGGATTCCTGTGTTTTGCCAGTCGCTAATCAAGCCTCGAAGAGGCACCGGGTGCATTGTCACAGGCAAAAAGTGGGGGTGAATCGTTCGCCGGAAAAGGGGGTCAGGTACCAAAAATGCAAAGCACCCTTCGGGCCGTTCCGGTTTTGGTACCTGACCCCGTTTTCCTCGCCAACCCTAAAACCTGGCTGTGACAAAGAACTAGGAACTTTCGCTCACCATCGAGCGGACAGACCACACGGCAAACCCGGTCGCGAATACGGACAACGCCAGCTCAAAAACAGCCATCGTGATACTCCTTCAAAACGACGGACAAAACCTCTGAACAAACAAGCCGATCCGTATCGATTCCGGGCAACATTCCATTTCAGGACGTTACCCGTTCCACATACGAACCGGTTTCCACATCAATTTTCACTTTGTCACCCTGCTTGATAAAAGCGGGCACCTGGACCTCGGCCCCACATTCCAGCGTGGCCGCTTTGGATACATTCGTGGCCGTGTCGCCTTTAGCGGCCGGCTCCGTATATGTGACCTCCATAATCACATGCTGAGGTGGCGTCATGCTGATCAATTGTCCGTTAAAGAACAGCAATTGCACAGGTGCACCTTCCATCAGGAAGGTCATTTGTTCTCCGACGACGGTGGCTGGCAGGCCATATTGCTCGAAGGTGTCATTGTCCAGAAAATAGAAGCTGTCGCCGTCGCGATACGAATACGCCCCATCGTTGCGGTGCACGTCCGCTTCGTCCAGGCTTTCACCACTCCGATACGTTCGGTCGAGGATTCCACCCTTCAGCAGGTTGCGAAGTTTCGACTTATATAGTGCCTGGCCTTTGCCGGGCTTAACAAAATTGATTTCAATGAACTCATATGGTTCGTTGTTGATCAGAATCTTGCTGCCCCTCTTCAACTTCTCAACCGGTGTACCCATTGGTGCGATTTTCTGGTTCTGATATTGTTGCTGTCCCTGAAGACAACCCAATGTTCGTCAGGAGGTGTTATAAAACGGGGATAGTGAGTGCCCGGCCGCGGTCGGAGATTTCTTCGATTGAGCCGCTTACGCGGGCCGCACAATAGCAAAAACCGCAGGCAGAGTGAATCCTGATGTCTTCCAATGAGGCCGATCAGGAGGATTCGACGAATACGCCTGGGTAGACTTCACCCGCAGAACGGACCGATATGGCCCGACGGACCCCGCCGATGCTGGATGGACCGTCAAAACCGCGGAAAACGAACCCCAATGGGAAACGGCAGCCACACGCACACACATGACTCATGGCAACGTCAGCTTGCGGAGGCCATTCGTGCGCCACAAGAGCTACTGGACAGACTGCAGCTGCCTGCGGAATCGGCGGCCGTCCCTGCAGCAGCGGCTGTGCAGGGATTTCCCACATTGGTACCACACAGCTTTCTGGAGCGGATGGAACGCGGTAACAGGAATGACCCGTTGTTGCTTCAAATTCTCCCTGTCAACGCGGAAGCACGGCAGGTCTCCGGTTTCACGACAGACCCGGTCGGAGACTCGTCAGCTCGAGCAGCCGCCGGCATGCTGCAAAAGTATCATGGTCGAGCACTTCTGATCGCCACGAGAACATGTGCAGTGCACTGTCGATATTGTTTTCGACGTGAGTACCCGTTTCACGACGAGCCACGACGTTTGTCCGACTGGGAGCCTGCCCTGCAGAAAATCCGTGAAGACAAATCGATCACTGAGATTATTCTCAGTGGTGGAGACCCATTGATTCTCAGTGACGAACGGCTGCGGACGCTGTGCAGTCGCATTGACGATGTTGACCACGTTCAACGGCTGCGGATTCATACAAGGCTGCCCATCGTGCTGCCCGCGCGAGTTACAGCCGAACTGTTGGCGCTGCTGAAGGGGCTTCGCAGCCAGCCCATCGTTGTCGTTCACGCCAACCACGGCAACGAAATCGCGGCAGACTGTGAAACAGCACTGCGGACAGTTGTCCGTGAAGGGATTCCGGTCCTGAATCAGGCCGTCCTGTTGCGCCACGTGAATGATTCTGCTGAGGCACTTGAATTGCTGTGCCGCCGACTTATTGGCGTTGGCGTCATGCCGTACTACCTTCACCAACTCGATCGTGTCCAGGGGGCCGCGCACTTTGAAGTCACCGACACCAGAGCTCGTGAACTGATGAATGAGATCCGCAATCGATTGCCCGGCTACGCGGTGCCGCAACTGGTCCGAGAGACCCCGGGTGAGTCAAGCAAAACGCCATTGCACTGAGACACAACGCAAAGCCGTGCTTAGCAGTTTACAGAAAAGCATAGTCGCCTTTCGCTCCGCGAAAGAGTGTTCCCTAAGTCGCTATGCTGTTTTGCGGAGCAAAAGGCGACCTTCTGCGACTTTGTCGTCCCGATAAGGGCGTTAGAGCAGTTTTCGAAAAGATGTGGTCGTTCGGGCTCGTGGGAAGCACCCATAGCAGGCCGGAAAACGTTTTTCGCGGCCACAAGTCAGCGTAATACGCTGTAGTCCGAGGCCGTGATACGCACGAATTCGTCTTTGACTCCGGCCGATGTAGGGACACGAAATCGGGCGGACGTCAGTCCTGCAGCAAGCTGTTTCCTGAAGAGTTTCGCCTTCCCCTGTTCGTGCCAGCCAAATTCAAGGCTTACCTGGTTCGGGGACTGGACTTCGTGGACGCCGTAAAGTCGGGCATCGATCAATCCAACCGTTCGACCGGGCGAATGCATCTGAAAACGCACAAGGACGTTTTGGCAGTCTGCATCAGCAACGTCTGCGTTTCCGTAAAGCCAACCGCTGGAAAACTCGTTGTCCGTGGGAATATCGGCCGTGGCAAACGTCCGCCATGTGGCTCCGGAATCTGTCGATATCTGCAGTCGAAAATCAAGGCCCGCTGTCGGTGGCACCGGTAACGAATACCGAACGGCTGCTCGAACTTCCGTCAGGCGTCCAGGGGCAGCCACTTTAAAAACCACATGGGCGGGTTGCCGATCAGTGGATTGATACGCGAACCGCGAATCAGCAGATCGTGGCTTGTAGCGAACGTTTGCTGAACGCAGTGCCGTCTCTTCAAAGGCGGTCACCTTCGATTCCGGAAGACTGAAGTTCGGTAGAATCGCGACGACGCCGCGGGGTCTGGACCGGTAGGTCACGTCGCAGCCGCCTTCCGTAAGTCGCGGGTACATCGCCTGACACACCTGTGTGGTGGTGACGAATCGCAGGGAATCGAGCCCCGCGTTACCAGACCAGGAGAATCGCAATTGCCAGCCGTATCGGCCTTTGACGAACTCCGTCAGGTCCGACCGAAAGCGATGGTCTTTTGAAACGTCTGATCCCGTCGTCAATTGAACGTCGTTCCACGTTTGTCCCTGGTCCGCTGAAACCTGGCAGAACAGATCGCCTACGCCGCGTCCTTCGACAATCAGCCCGTCCGTGGCGGCGCCCGACATGGGATTGGCGTCGTCAACAGGATCGCCGCAAATCACGTACGGAGAAAAATGGCGAAACGTCACCGACGTCTGCTGCCCGTCGCTGCTGTGAAGTTTCGGTGAAGCAGAACGGTGAGCGGCGTTCGCCGTGCTGGCTGACATTCCTTCTTTACAACGCGAAGATTGCAGATTCGGTATGTAAATGAATTCGCCATTACAATAAGCAGCCTCGCTCCGCGCGTTGGCTGCCGCCTTGTCGTGGAAAGGCTCTCCATTGTCGAAGTAGGTCCAATTGCGGAATGGACCTCCCTTCTGGTTCTGCCAGAAACGGCGTTTGCTGAAGCCGCCGAAGTGGTCGCGGTCATACCATCGCGTAAATGACTCACCGCTTCGTAATTGCACAATTCCGGGGTGAGACGCAAAGCCACCGTTGTAGAGCGCATACCATGCCGTCCGTTTCGCGACTTCCTGCCAGCCTCGTTTCATCGTGTTGAAGTCGTTCGGCCAGTCGAACGGATAGTGAGGGACTGGCGACCTGACAGATTCCGCTAAGGTGGCATCTTTCTGCAGGTCGTCGTAGCCAGCCACAATTCCGTCACGACGAAACAGCAGTCCGGCCATGTCAGTGTCAAAAGCGTGCCAGCGATTTTCGTAGAAAACCTCACTGTTCACGTGTCCGACAAACTCACGTCGTCGCGCCTGCATGCCAAGTGCCTTCCAATACGGCTCGTTCCATGCGTGAACAGTGCCGCACAATCCATAGCCGTACGAAAACCTGGCACGATTCGCGTCAAACACAACGGTTTCATAGTTGCCCGGGTCCGCCGAGTCCGGAACTCGCCCCGGCACACACCATTCCATGGGCGACATCAGATGCCATTGATGGGTAAGCAGCCACAGATACATGGCAATGGCCTGCTCCTGGGGATCCTTCCTGCCAGCCGTGGCGAACGCCACACAGTCTTCAACCGTCTGAAATGCCCCCTCACCGGCATACTGTGGGTGATCGGTGCGCAACGTCACGTCACCAGCACCGGCAAATAGAATTCGGGGCAGCAGCAAACATGCCACCGCAAGACACAACAACCGCGACGCCCCATAGTTTCCGCGCCTTGAGAAGAGTGCACGTCGCTGGCAGTACCTGAGATAGTTCATAGGAATCGCTCCGTGTTCTCCGCGATATCGGCGACTGCAGAAGCTACATTCACGCATGCCATGAAGGCATTACCGTACTGGCCGACGATGCTCCGCCAGCCAGTTGCAGGCAGGCGTCACAAGACTCTCGTGGCCACCGTCAAAAATCGTGACTCGGGATTGTTGTGACATACGGCGCAGAAAGATCTTACGCCCGTACGCTGAGTCTTCAGCCGTGTCTGATGGCTTTGGATTCGTCAGTTGACGAACGGCCCACAGTGCTTCCATTTCTGTTTCCGTCACCAGTTCCGAACCGTGGGCCCGGGCGATTTCGTTGAATGCAGACAGCGAATGTCGCACTGGCACGGAACCTGTATGGCCGTCGTTCACGCCCGCATGAATATCCACAGGCAGGCTGCCCACGCGGTGCATGTGAAACAGCGGAGAACGGTCCCGGTATTCCGCGTCCGTCATGGCGTCTTCACCGGGTGGCCTGCCAAATGACTTCAGAATCATTTGAGCGTACTTCTGAGGTTTACCGTCCTTCACATGAAAACGATACCACTCAGACAGATCACTGATCCCGACCCATGCCGACACGGCCGAAAACCTGTCCGGATGATGGCCAGCCATCAGCATCGCCATATGACCACCGCCGGACACTCCGGCAAGGTAAATGCGGGATCCGTCCACATTGAATTTTCTGGTCGCAAAGTCGATAGCATCCAGAACGTCCCGACGAGCAAACCGCGAGCCGCAGGCCTGTGGCGACCTGTTAGCTCCGCGGAAGTTGGCATGCAGATAGATCCAGCCCCGCTTAACCGCTTCCCGCTGCCACTTGCTGTTGTCCTGCCTGTAGTCACTGCTCCATGAGTGCAGAAAAACGAACAACACTGTCGGCTGCTGAGTGGCATTTTCCGGTGCCCAGTAGAGCACAGGCTGCGACTCACCATCAAGCGTGCTGATGACGCTCACCTCGGTCAACGATGGAAGTTCATCGCCGGCCGCGCACGGGATCACCAGAAATAACGCCGAGACACACAACAGCAGTGCCCGCATCATGCTTCAATCTCCGGCACGATGTATGGGGCGCGATATTCACGCTTCAGGAACACGTTGGCAGCGTCTGCGTTGTCACCCACGAAGACTTCCTTTTGGTCATCGACCGTCAGCATCGGACTGAGCCTGATTTCATCGCTTTCCAGCGCGACTCCATGAGCAGCCAGATGTTGTTCCATGTCCGCTACGATTTTTTCCCAGATGCCGCCGTCTCCCGCCACCTGACCAGCATCCTGCTTTGTGAACGGCTTACCTGTCCGGAACGCGATGTTGGCAAGATTGCACCATCCCGTGGTCAGATGCCCCATTTCGACGTCTGTGTTCAGACTGGCGTGGTTTCGACTGCGAACGGCATCAACGAAGTTTTGATGATGCACTTTGTTGCCGCCATTTCCTTTGAATTCGCGAATCTTCCTGCCGTCGTTGTCGTAGGCAGCACCTCGACCGCGCTGCCCCTCATAACGACCGCCCTCGCAGTAAGCGATGTAGCCACTGTTGGGGCCCGGATGCTGTGGAGACTTCCTCGCCTGTGGACCGGCTGTCAGATTCGTCAGGCCAATCACAACCGGGATGGTGCCCGTGTCGAAGTAGACAAAATGAACGTTCGGAGTGTCGCCGGCATCGTTCCAGGCCACTCGACCTCCCGCACCAAAGATCCGTTTCGGCAGCCGTACAGAATCCTGAAAGACGTTGTTGCGCAGGTCGTCCAGCACGTGGACGCCCCAGTTGCCCATTTCGCCCGAACCGGTATTGAAGTCCCAATGCCAATCGTACTGCAATTTGTCACGGAAGATCGGCTGATCCTGAGCCGGTCCCAGCCACAGATCGTAATCAATGTCGCTGCCAATTTCCAAAGGTGAGTCTCGTCTACCGATGGGACCTCGCACGCCGTACCGGTTGACTCGAGCAGAAACGATCTCGCCCAGCCCTTTTTCCTCATGCAGGAATTTCTTAATTTCTGCCTGCATCGGATCGGACCGCTGCTGCGTCCCCACCTGGCAAATTCGTTTGTACTTTCGAGCCGCCGCAACGGTTTGACGGCCTTCCCACTGACTGTGCGACAAGGGCTTTTCGACGTAGACATCTTTCCCCGCTTCCATCGCCCAGATGGAAGCCAGGCAGTGCCAATGGTTGCACGTGGCCACAACGACCGCGTCAATGCCGGGGTCGTCAATCAGTTTTCGCAGGTCCGCGTATCCGGTCGCCCGGGGATATTTTGTCTGAGCTCGTCCCAGGTTATTCTCATCAGGATCACACAATCCGGCAATGTTGACCCCATCCAGGTCATCAAACATCGGCATATGCTGTCCGGCACGTCCGCCGCAGGCAATGAAGCCCATATTCACATCATCAGCCGCCATGCGGGCTCGCGTGATGGAAGGAAAAGTAACAGCAGCGCTGGCAGCAGCGGCTGATGCCATGAATTGACGACGTGACAGGTTCGACATTTATCTTCTCAACAAGAAATAGTGGTGAACGAAGTGGATCGACTCGTAAATGGATCTGCGAACTGTTGTGTATCGGCTCACGTTCCGAAGCGACCATCCGGAACGGCAAATCCGTATTCCGAGCGGCAGCTCGAATACGTAAGCGGTCGGAGCCGCCCATTCAGTATCCTGTTGTCTGACAGGAACTGCAAGCACGCGTCCTGCTTCTTCGCGGAGAGGGTCGGGAGTCTCTTTCGGATGGACAACAGGCAACGCGAGGCAGCCTGTGGCTGAAAAAGACTCCCGAACCTTTGCGTTACCCACGAACAACCTGCTAACGTAAGTGCTTCTGGGTGCTCAATTGTCGCACCAGTTGCTGACTGATCAATTCACGCAAACCAATCGGAGATCAATATGTCTCGGACTACACGTCGCGGTTTTCTGCAGGACACCGGTGTCAAAGGTGCCTCTCTTCTGTTGCTGGGGACTCGTGCTTCCGGAAACATCATTGGTGCGAACGATCGGGTGCGTGTCGGGGTCGCCGGACTGAACGGCCGGGGGCAAAGTCATATCGGCGGATGGCTTGGTGCCGACAATGTCGAAGTTGCCTATGTGGCGGACCCGGACAAAAAAGTTCTCGACCGGGCCGTTTCTGTCGTTTCCACAAAGAGTGAAGGCAAGTCCACACCAAAAGGCGTGCCGGATATTCGTGCCGCGCTGGATGACGGCAATGTCGATGCCATATCGGTGGCCACTCCCAATCATTGGCACTCACTGTTGACAATCTGGGGTGCCCAGGCCGGTAAGCACGTGTACGTGGAAAAGCCGATGAGCCACGATGTCGGCGAAGGTCGCATCGTCGTGGAAGCTCAAAAGAAATACGGTGTCGTCATTCAGCATGGCACTCAGCGACGCAGTGATGCAAAGATTGCGGGACTGCACGAAGCGATTCAAGCGGGCAAATTCGGCAAGTTAAAAATTTCCTATGGCTATTGCTGCAAGCCGCGAGGAACGATCGGACATAAGCCCATTTCCGATCCGCCGGAAAACCTGGACTGGAATACATGGCGTGGGCCGGCCATGATCGATGAGTTTCACGCCAATTACGTTCACTACAACTGGCACTGGTTCTGGAAGAGCGGCAATGGCGATCTGAACAACCAGGGAACTCATCAGCTGGACGTGGCTCGCTGGGCCGTCGATACCGACCAGACTCATCCGGTCCGAGCAATGGCGATTGGCGGACGGTTTCAATGGAACGATCAGGGCGAGACTCCAAACACGATGTTCGGGATCGCAGAGTACCCCAACGGTCAACAGGTGCTCTTCAACGTTCGCAACGTCAATTATGACAAATACGAACGGCAGGTGGAGAACGAATACTACTTCGAAGACGGCGGCCGCATCGTACGAGGCAAATATTACGCGAAAGGCAGCAGCGAAGGCGAGACGGTGAACGTTCCGGATGGCAAGGTAACGCCGGGTGGAAACTGGGCGGCCTTCATTGCCGCGTGTCGAGCCAACGATCCAACGATGGCCAACGGCAACGTCTACGATGCTCACTACGGCTGCGTGCTGGGACACCTGATGAATAATTCGTACCGGCTGGGAACCAAGGTCCCCTTCAATGCTCGGGCCGGAAAGTTCGAAGACAACGAAGACGCGTCCGAACATTTCATGAAACTGCACAACACGATGAGTGAGGGCGTTGGTTTGCCCGAAGATGGTAACGAATACGTCGTGGGGCCCTGGCTGACCTTTGATCCGGCAACGGAACTGCATACCGGAGATCATGCGTCCGCAGCCAACGTGCTGTTGAAAGACGAGAACCGCAAGGAATTTCAGGTTCCCTCGGCAGCAACTGTTTAGACCAGTCTACTTATCTACTTATTGTCGTGAACGAGGCTGGCTTGTGGGAGCAACAAGACTGCTATTGAAAAGCAATCTTCGCGGCCACAAGTCAGCGTGAAATGCTGTAGACCAGCTTACCTGTTCTCCGGGACCGTTCCGGCTCGTGAGCTGCGGTTTTGACGGACTGGAACGCGTCTGTCGTGGCCACGAGTCAGCACAATGCGTTGTGGTGCAACAACGTCACCAATGGCGAGTAAACTCCGGGCTGCAAAAAACGGATTGGCGCCACGGTTTTCCGATGGTTCGCGTCAACGAGTCGGCGCCGTACAGGGCGCGCAATTCCACGGAAGGAATTTAATCATCACCGCAGCGAGAGTCGATCAGCGGTGCCCGGCTACTCAGCGTCAGCTGTGGTGGCGGTCCGGTCAGCTTTTCGCTGCACGGCTTCTGCTTCTCGATCCTCGATCGCCTTGACCGCAATAATCCGTCGTTTCAGCGCCCGGGTGTCTGCGTCCAGATGCCGCCATTTAGCATTGCGACGCCATTCTTTGGCATCAACTTTGTCGTCCGTCAGCACCTTCTCCCAATCAGCCTGCTGGTTTTCGGCAAGTTTGAGTTGTCGTTCAATTCGTTCGCGGTCCATGTCTGACAGCCAGCCTGAGTAGATTGTGATTGGAGCAATTAGGATCAATGTGACCCGGTTCAGTCAAAATTGAAGCCGAGCATTGTTGCAACAGCCTCGGTATTCTTCAACGTGAAATACAATGAAACGCCCACAGAGCCTGATTTCGCGGGGTTTTCGTCAGTCCATGACCATTTCCGAGACCTGAAAACAGCAACTTCAGCAAAAACACAGTGAATACAGATCAGGACGCGCTTTTCACCGCATGGATCAGACCCTTTGCTGAACATCCACTGCTGCAGCAACGTGTGTTACCCAAGCCCCAGGCCATCCCCTCCGAACCTCAGGTCAGCCGATCGGCAAAGCCCGCGGCCTGCGCGCATAAAAAAGGCCGCTGATCACGTGGACCGACGGCCTTGATTCCAACTCGATCGAGTGGGAAAAAATCTTAGAACGTAATGATCATGTCGACCGCAAACATACCCTGGTTGTGGTCAGTGATACTCTGCCCCCTGTCATATCGCCACTCCGGACGGATGGTGACATTGGCATGAGGCTTGTAGTTCGCACCCAGCGTGAGTGCGTAATAGGAATCGGAGCGCCCCGCTGGTTTCAGACCCGTACCGCCCATGCTGAAGGGGCCATTTGATTTCCACCATTCGTAGCGAGCACCAAAGCCCAGACAGTCGTTGACCGAATATAACAGGTACTGATTGATGCCGACATCGCTTCTCTGCGTACCGGCGAGTGAGAAGCTAACCAGGTCACTCTGAATCACGTAATTCAGGCTGTCTGTCAGTGACATGTCCAGAACTGTGCTATGTGAGTACCCGTCACCATTGGCCCCCATGTCACCGGCGGTCAGAATGTACGTGAACGTCGCGTTATCGCTGACTGACGAACTGAATCCGCCAAGGAAGTTGCTGCCGCCACCAAACTGGTCGAAGCCGGTGTCCCAACCCAAAGTCCAGCCAGCGTACACTGTAACATCGTCACCGGCTGCATATGTGGCCAGCACTCCGGTGTGAGTGAACGCCTCACTGTTGTACATTGTCATCGCGTGACTGTAGAAGAAGTTATCGGGTGCGGTAACCACTTCATATCCCAGCAGCGTGTAGAAGTGACCGGCCTTGACGGACCAGTCGCCCTTGGCTACCTCTGCATACAATTGAGGCATGGCCCAACCGTATCCGCCGCCTTTGTCCCAGCCATTACCGAAGTCCCATCGGCCCGCGTTGTTCCCGAATGCCTGCGTGTCGCCGGCGTCGATACCGTACATCAAGTCGGCACGGAAGCCCCAGTCCATTCCACAACTGCCATCAGCAACCTTCTCTGCATATAACCACGCTTGATTCGTATTGAAGCTGTTGGGCTGACTGTTGAACATGCCGGTGCTGGCACTGCTGTAGCCCTGTTGCCACCAGCCGCCGATATCGATGCCATCGTCTTTCCTGTCGATCTTCCATGGATCGCCAAGACAGCAACATCCGCAGCCAGCAGAGTCGCAACATCCTTCGCTGCAACCGTCATCGCAGCAGCCGTTATCGCCGCATGCTGATTCACCCCCCAAACTGAACTTGCTGCAAACGCAAAGCTGCGTCGTTAGGTTGGAGCTTGTGTTGGCGAAAATGTACTCGGCGTCGGTAACGTTGTAGACAGTAGGCTGTCCACCCTGGTTATTGCCATCCGCGGCAGACGCTGCGTTCAGACCGACGACAGACAGAAGGGCCAGACTGGCGACTGTCAAATACTGTTTTCCGGGCATGGGGCTCTCCTTATCGCTTCCGTTGTTGTATACGATTCCTTTAACCCAAACCGCTCCTGAAGCTCGGGTGAGATTGTGGCTCATGCATGTCCTCGCCTACGTAAGCCATGACGCAATGGGCATGCCTGATCGAGACCTAACCACAGTGCCTCTTCAGTTTCGACGGAAAGATTGGGGATTCTTGACCAGGAGGACATCTGCCCGTGGTACCGGAATGCGCCGCAATACCGTGACGACCGGTGTTGCAGTGAATGCCGGCATGTCCGTTCCCACTCGGCGCAGGGCACTTAATACAGGGCCTCAGCCCACCTGCAGGGAACATTGATGTGCGTCAAGCCTGGCCTGGCGGTGGGCAATTGGTAAGCATTTTCAGCATTTCATTGGCTGAAACGACACACACGCGGGGTCCCGGCCACAATCAAGTCGATCCACGTCAGGTTGTGATGCTGAATGATTGCGGCGGAGGCAAGATGTGAGCGGTCGGCGCACGTGCGCGCGTCGCTGATAACATGGATCGAGTAGCCAAGACTGCCGGCGGCTCGAACGGTCGCGCCGAACGCGGATAGCGGCCGTCTTCTTCAGCAAGCCAACGTGACCGGATCCAACGCCTCTTAGAAGCAGAACCCACAGGGACTCAATAATCTGCGGGTGGTTACAGCAGGAGTTCCGGAAGTTCTGATGAACGACTGTCCGACAACGGAGGATTATCAAGCGATCGGAAAGTGAAGACGGCAGAGTACTTTGTCCGATCTGAGTAGTTGCGTGTTGCCGAGTGAAGACAGCAGGCGTGAAAGAACAGCGCGTCGCCAGCCTTCAACTCAGCTGTCGCGGCAGTGCTCAGAATCGACTGATTCCGGGGAAGGTCGTCACGGAAGAACAGTTCGTCATCCAGTTGATCAGGTTCCACCACCATCCTGTGGCTGCCCGGCAATAGTCGTAGACAGCCGTTTGTCACCGTCTCATCGCCAAGAGCGACCCAGACGTTGACGAGTTCCGACCTCGTGAACGACCAATACCGAGTGTCCTGATGCCATCCGGTGTCGCTGCTGTATTTCGGATGTTTGGTCATCACGCAGTTGTGGTGGGCCAACGGCATCACCACCTGCTCGCCCAGAAGCTGTCGCAGCCGATTCACAACAAACGGTTCCTTAACCAGACGCGCAAAGACCGGGTCGCGACTAAACGCCTGCCGCAGCCGCCGTATCGTGCGGCCACCTTCATCGGTCAGCGACTGAGGCGCACCTGGATATTGAACATCCGCCTCGTACTCGATGTCACCAAAGTAAGCTGTCTCGTCTCGTTTTGTGATCTGCAGAATTCGGTCCACATAATCCAGCGGAATCAGGCTTCGCTGAACAATAAACCCTTCTCGTCGAAAAGTCTCGACTTCCTCGACAGATAACTGGTCTGTGCAAACTTCCTGCTTCAACATCGTCGGACGCTTCAAAGTCAGAGAAATACGGCGAACCTGAGATACTCTTAACGAATTCTGCTGAAAAAAGCAGTCATCACTGCCCCGGCAATGTTGCCTCTCAGACAAAGCAGTACTTTTCCATATCAAACTCGACACACAATTCTGAGCTTAAGTTTGTACGAACCATCAAAGATGGCCGGTGGGGAATTCTGGCGCCACTGAGCGATTCTTCAATGCATGGTCATCCGGATTCCTGCCGATGGCCGCGGATGTCCGGGCCTTTTGCCTGCTGTGAAGCAAGAAACGGTGACGAGAATCTCCAGATCGCATTGATCTGCCGGCCCGATCTGTTCGTTGACGTCTTCCGTGTCTGCGATTTCTGCATCGTTTGGATTCAGCCGAGGATTTCGTAGACTTCAGGGCAGTTGATACCTGTCATGCGTTCGCAATTGTTGTCCTCACACGATGGAGTTACCCGATGGGGTTATTTGAGAAGCTTCGTAACGAACTGATTGATATCGTCGAGTGGGTCGATGATTCTCGCCACACGCTGGTCTGGCGGTTTCCTCGCTACCAGAACGAAATCAAAAACGGGGCTCAGCTGATTGTTAGACCGGGCCAGACAGCCGTCTTCGTTCATCGGGGACAGATCGCGGACATTTTTGAGCCCGGACATTACGAACTGAAGACCGACAACCTGCCACTGTTAAGCACTATCGCGGGCTGGAAGTATGGCTTCAACAGTCCGTTCCGGGCCGAGGTCTACTTTGTCAGCACCAAGCAGATCACAGATTTGAAGTGGGGCACGCCCAACCCAATCATGCTGCGGGATCCGGAGTTCGGCCCCATTCGTATTCGTGGTTTTGGCTCGTATTCACTGAAGGCTGTTGAACCGCGAGCACTGCTGCAGGAATTGGTTGGCACGGATAAGGTGGTCGACGCCGAGGAGATCACAGGACTGCTGCGTGCGATCATCATCAGCACGTTTGCCGACGTGCTGGGATCATCCAAAATCGCCGCCCTTGATCTGGCCAGCCAGTACCTGGAATTTGGAGAGACGTTGCGAGTCGCGGTTCAGGAACGAATTGACGACGAATACGGCCTGGAGATTCCACAACTGCTGATCGTCAACATTTCACTGCCCGAAGCCGTTGAAAAGGCGATGGATACCCGTACCAGCATGGGCGTGATCGGAAATATGAACGAGTTCCAGCAATACCAGATGGGACAAGCCATGACGGCCGCCGCAGAAAATCCCTCCGGCGGTGGCGCGGCGGAAGGAATGGGCCTGGGTCTCGGTTTCGCAATGGCCGGGAGAATGATGCAGCCAGGGGCAATGGGCGGAGCGCCCGGCGCTGCACCGCCTCCTCCTCCGCCAGCGGCTCAGTGGCACGTGGCCGTCAATGGGCAGACACAGGGGCCATATGCGATGCCGCAACTTGCAGCAGGTATTTCTTCCGGCGAAGTTACCGCCGACACACTTGTCTGGACGAACGGTATGCCCGCCTGGACGGCTGCTGGTCAGGTGCCGCAACTCAGCGGGTCCTTCGGTGCCCCGCCACCGCCACCTCCCGCACCGTAAATCGGTGTTCGGCCAGATTGCGTGATGCTGCGCCGGCAGGCCCAAAACAGGTTCGATCAACAATCGAGAGTTGCCTCTGATATGGCTGACACCACGCCAGATAACGCAGATGACCGCGTTCCTCCGGCATTGCCCGAGGAGGCTCCCGAAGACGCCAGTGCTGCGGGTGAATTCCCTCAGAATGATGCTACTTCGGACTCCGTGGGACAAACGTTCGATTCAGGAGAAGGACGAATTTTCCCCTGCGACGGTTGTGGCGCGGATCTTGAGTTCAGAATCGGCGATCAGGTTCTCGCCTGTCCGTTCTGCGGTCACGTCAAACAGATTGAACTGTCTGACGACGCCGCTGTCGTTGAGCAGGATTTTCACTCCATGCTGGAGAAGATCCGCAACTGGCGTGAACAGGCTGCACAAAAGAAGATCGAAGCCGGCGATGAAGATCACGCGGGCGTCAGCACCAGCCTGAATGAACTGCGCTGCGATTCCTGCGGCGGCAATGTCGAATTCATTGGCACTCTGACCAGCACTCACTGTCCTTACTGCGGCTCGCCCGTTCAGCTGGAGAACGCTCACAAATGTGAAGAGAACCGTATTCCCGTGGACGGGGTCCTGCCGTTTCAGATTGAGCGGCAACAGGCCAAAACGAATCTGCAGAAGTGGGTGGATTCCCGATGGTTTGCTCCCAATAGTTTTCGAAAACAGGGAGCCGAGGGGAAATTCAACGGCGTCTACCTTTCGTACTTCACCGTTGATTCGATGACGTTTACAGCCTACAGCGGACAGCGTGGCGAGCATTACTGGGTCACGGTCGGGTCAGGAAAGAACAAACGCCGAGAAATGAGAACTCGCTGGTATCCCGCCAGTGGTCGGTTTCAGCGTTTCTTTGACGACGTTGTCGTGCTGGCCAATACGGGCCTGAATCGCAAATTCATGCTGGCGTTGGAACCCTGGCCATTGCAGAAGGTCGTTGCCTTCAACCAGCAAATGCTGGCGGGGCACCTGGCAAGAACGTATGACATAGAACTGGACCATTGTTTCCAGGAAGCAAAGTCGCGAATTGACGAGACAATTCAATCGGACGTGCGACAGCGCATCGGCGGAGACGCTCAGCGCGTCCAGTCCGTCAACAGCCGTTACGAAGCGATCACCTACAAGCACCTGCTGCTGCCGGTCTGGCTACTGGCGTACCGATACAGCGACAAGACGTATCAGGTCTTCGTTAACGCGGCCACGGGCGAAGTCCAGGGCGAACGTCCGTACAGCGTCTGGAAGATCATATTCGCGGTAATTTCCGGTCTGGCCGTCGTCGGAGCGATTGCTGCTGTGGTACAGCAATAGCGGGTTAAAGGGGTCGGGAGTCTTATTCGGCCAGTAGTCGTAGGCCAGGTCCTGTTGTACTGGCGCATCCGTTTTGCCATGACAAGTCACGGCCTACAATACTCCCCGCACCTCTGGTAAGCACAACCGTCACCACATACTCCTCCGCACGGCAAGGATTTACGATGACTGATTCCGAAAGCGATGAACCTGCCAATCAACTGGCGCTTGCCGTGTGCTTCGCTGCATCAATCGGAGCGGCTACGTTTTCAAGCTTTGCCGGGCAGATCTCCGAGTTGGTGGTGATCCTCGGTTTCGCGGGATTCTTCATTTTCGGCGCACTGCTGATCAAGGAAGTTGTGGGCTCCCTTGAACCGACGGCGCTACTCAACCATCTGTTTCCCAAACCGCCTCCCGACGAGTGACTGATGTGCGCAGGGAAATGCAACAACAGTAGAATCAATGGGCATCACCAGCGGGCCAGTGGAGTGAGCAACTGATGTTTGCATGCAGACAAGATCGACGAACCAACCTCATGAGTGCGATTATTCTGTTCGCATGCTTGCCGACAGCTCTTGCGGACCGGCAAACGGCGTTGCGGCAGCTTGAGGACTCCAGAACAAAATACACCACCCCCGAAGCATGGGCAGAACGTCGGGGGGAACTGCGTCAGGAGTTCCTGACGGCAGCCAGGATCAGGCCGTCGGCGACGCGGCCGTCGGTGCCTGCCATCATCAATGAATTGCGTACGTACAAAGATTATTCCGTCGAAAACGTGGCACTGGAAACGTTTCCGGGATTCTACTGCACGGGCAACCTGTATCGTCCCGTTGGTCGCAAGGATCTTGGTCCTGTCATCTTATGTCCGCACGGTCACTTCCGCCCGCTGGGGCGTTTTCGTGAAAGCCAGCAGATTCGGTGTGCCCATCTGGCGCGAATGGGAGCCACCGTGTTCTCGTACAGCATGGTGGGCTACCAGGATTCCACTCAGACGACTCACGATGATCCGCAGGTGCTGGCACTGCAGACGTGGAACAGCCTGCGAGTCGTCGACTTCCTGACGTCTCAGCCACGAGTCGACAGCACTCGCGTGGGAGTAACCGGTGCTTCCGGCGGGGGGACTCAGGCAATGTTCCTTGCGTTGATTGACGATCGAGTCACCGCAGTGGCGCCTGTTGTCATTATCTACCCATGGACCGAGGATCAGGGATGTCTGTGCGAGGGCGGGCTGCCCATCATGAAGGTCGCGCAGACCAATGCGATCGAACTGGCTGCCGCGTGCGCCCCAAAGCCGCAGCTGCTGATCTCTGCGGGCGGCGATTCGACGAAGGATTTCCCAACAGTCGGATTTCCCTTCATGCAGCAAATGTACGCCCTGTCCGGGGCAAGAAACGCTGTCACCAACGTTCACCTTCCAGAAGAAGCTCACGATTTCGGGCCGAGCAAACGCAAGGCCGTCTACGAGTTCTTTGCGAAACACCTGCGTATGGCAGGCAACGAATTTGCCGCACCGGAAAAGGCAGTTGTCGGCAACGACAAGCCGCTCCCGGAAGACCTGACGCGAATCACAATCGAGCCGCCTGAGCGAATGCAGGTCTTTTCCGCTGACCACCCTCGCCCAGCGAACGCATTGCAGGGCAGCAAAGCCATCGATGCGGCAGCTGTACTGCGTCTGCAGAGCGGGCAGTTGGATTCAGATTCAATTGCGAGCCGCGATCTTCCCCAGCCTGGTTACTCATTCAAAGACGCTGGTCCCAAAGACGAACAGCTGATCTTTACTCCGCATGGATTTGACAAAGTGGGCGTTCCTGAAGTGGCCCAGGGAGTTCATACCGCGACACTGCGTCTCAGAATACTGGATGCAGATTCAGGTGAGCCCACTCATTGTCGCATAAATGTTGTTGGACCGGACGGCAACTACTACGAACCGCAGGACAACAACTTCAAACTGCACAGTCTGACTGGAGTCTGGCCTGGTTCCGGCTGGGGCAACCGACAGGGAAAGGCACCGGTTCGTTACCTCGGTCGATTTTTCTATTCGGACGGGACGGCCTCTGTGAAAGTGCCTGCGGGAACGGTTCGCGTTGAAGTCTGGAAAGGTTTCGAGTACCAGCCGGTCTCTCTCACGACGAACGTCCATGCCCTCGTTTCCAACCCGCCCAGAGAAGTAACAATCCGACTCTCAAAGACCGTGCCGATGGACCAACACGGCTACTGGTCCGGCGATCCGCATATTCACATCCAGCGACTCGACGACACAGACGACGAACGAATTCTTGGTTTGATGCAGGCTGAAGATATTCATTATGGATCGATTCTCGCCTACAACGAACCGGCAGGCCCGTATTCCGGTTTCATGAAGCGCATGGACGCACCGCAAATCAAAGGAACCGGTCGCCTCTCAACCAGGTCGCACGGCAGCTACTTCATTCAATCCGGACAGGAATACAGAAGTTCCAGCTACGGACATCTGAATCTATATCTGCTGGACGAACTTGTGATGAATGCCCAGTCAAACAATGCAGATAACTGGCCGCCGTTCGGACACGTCGGACAACTGGCTCACAAATCCGGAGGAGTGTCGTTCTATGCTCATGGAGGCTACGCGAAAGAAATCTACGCTGATGTCGTACAGGACAATGTGGACGGCGTTGAATTGCTGCAGTTCGGCGTTTACCGCGGCATCGGGCTGACTCACTGGTATCACATGCTGAATACTGGATTTCGAGTGCCAGCGATGGGAGCGTGCGACTATCCCGCGTGTCGGAAACTCGGTGATTGCAAGACGTACGTGTACTGCGGCAAAGACGCTGAACTTCAGAACGCTCAGCCGCCCCCCGACTTTGAACACTGGACTCGGCAGATGGCCGCAGGTCACAGCTTCTTCACCAACGGACCGCTGATGTTGTTGACTGTGGACGGGAAACACCCGGGAGAACAGATCTCTCTGTCAGGGACGTCTCAGGCGAGAATCAAGGTTCATGTGCGTGTGCGATCGGATGTGGCACCGGTAACAAACGTACAGCTTATCGGCAATGGGCGAATACTTCACGAACTCAAGGTCCCGAAGAGTCAGGGCCGGCGCAATTGGCTGGACGTCGAGATTCCTCTGGAATTGAACAACTCCACGTGGATCGCGGCTCGCGCGTTTTCGCTGTCGAAACACGGGACGCCGGACGCAGAAGCACACACGAATCCTGTTTACGTCTATCTCAAAGATAAAGCTCCCTACAATCGCGAATCCCTGGACGTTCTGGTCAAGGCAATCGATTCACAGATTGCCTTCCACAAGAAACGAAACTTTGCTGAACTGGCGAAGGTGATCGCATACTTCGAAGAGTCCCGCGACATTCTCATGAAAATTCGTGAGAACGGTGGCGCCTCTTCAATCGGACACCCGTCAGATGTCAGCGTGGCACAGGCAATGATCGATGATCCGGGAAAACGCGAGCACACGGACAAGGAACTCAAAGAGTTCCTGAAACCGTTGCCACCAAAACCAATCGACGAAGTATTGCAGTCGTTTGAAACCGTAGCCGGCTTTGAAATGCAGCTTGTTGCGAGAGAACCCCTGGTCAACGATCCGATTGCGGCCTGCTTTGACGAAGACGGAAACCTCTACGTCTGCGAAATGCGTGACTATCCGTACAAGCCGGCAGAAGGTCGAACACCGATCGGCACTCTGCGACTTCTGAAGGACACCAACGGCGACGGCACGTTTGACGAAAGCCACGTTTTCGCCGAGCACCTGCTGTGGGCGGGCGGCGTCGCGCCATGGAAGGGAGGCGTCTACGTCGCTGCTGCTCCGGATATCTGGTACCTGAAAGACACCGATGGAGACAACAAAGCGGACGTTCGACGAAAGGTCTATACCGGTTTCGGTACAGGCAATCAGCAGGCGATGCTCAATAATCTGACGTGGTGGCTGGACCACCGAATTTACGGGTCAACCGCGGGAAACGGAGGCAACGTTCGCTACGAAGATTCCACCTTATCCGGCGATGGGCCGATTTCCGTAAGCGGTCGTGACTTTCGCTTCAATCCCGTCGACGACCGGCTGGAATCCATCACTGGTACGGTTCAATTTGGAAACACGTTCGACGACTGGGGCAACCGTTTCCTGTGCAGTGAATCACGGCCGCTGCTGCACGCCGTGCTGCCGCAAAGATACCTGGAGCGAAACGCGTATCTGCCCGTCTCGAACGCTCTGCAACATCTGACGTCCGGGCCTGTTCCCTGTCTGCGCATCAGCCCGCTCGAACGCTGGCGTATGATCCGTTCCAGTCGGCGCATTGCACTTGGAGCAAGGTCCGCGAATTCAGCCGGAGCCAGTCATCACGTGATCGATGCCGCGGCAGGAGTCACGATCTACCGCGGCGGCGCTTATCCGTCGGAGTATTACGGCAACATCTTTATCGGCGGCGCTCAGAATAATTTGATTCATCGCCGCACGTTGTCTGCGGATGGAGTCACGTTTTCTTCGGCACGCGCTGACGAAGGAACGGAATTTGTGCGGTCGTCCGACAATTGGTTTCGCCCGGTCAACTTCATCAATGCGCCCGATGGAACGCTGTACGTGCTGGACATGAGTCGTGAGATTCTGGAGACAATTCATGTGCCATTGGACGTCACGAAGTTCATTGACTTCAAGAGTGGTCGCCAGCACGGCCGCATCTATCGCCTTGCTCCGCCCGGGTTTCAATACCCCGGTCCGCCTTCACTGAGTGCTGCCTCAACGGCACAACTGGTACAGCAGCTGGAGAGTCCTCACGGCTGGTACCGAGACACAGCCCATCGGTTGTTGTATGAGCAGCAGGATCCGACTGCCGTTGATCCACTGCGTCGCCTGCTGCGGGACAGCAACCGTCCCCAGGCAAGGATTCACGCCATGTGGTCGCTGCATGGACTTGACGCTCTGACAGAAGCAGACCTGTATGCCGCGATCGTCGATCCGCACGCTCGGGTCACGGAACAGGCGGTCCGACTTTCGGAATCTCGCTTCGATTCCTCGCCGAGATTGCTGACCGGGGCCGTTGAGGCCGCGCAGTCCGCCGACGACCGTCTGCGCCTGCAGGCGGCATTCTCGCTGGGCGAAACAGAATCTCCGATTGCCTCGAAAACACTTGTCCAACTGGCAGGAAAAACCGGCAACGATCGCTGGATGCGGGTGGCCGTGTTGAGTTCTTCCGGTCAAGCGGCAGGTTCGATGCTCACCGAGCTACTGCGCGATGCGAAATTCGTCGCGGCACCCGGCGGTGAAGATTTTCTACGCCAGGTCATAACCGTGATTGGATCTCGCAACAACCCTGTCCAGGTGGACGCCGCCATCAATGCCCTGGCGGATTGTGCTGGTGAATCGCAGCCACTGGCTCAGCGATTGCTGCCGGTACTGGGAAAGGCCATGCAGTCGACGGGAGCCCGCCTTGAAGAATCGGCCCGGCCCGATGCAGCCAACTTCCTGAGAATCGCTGAGTCAGCAGCCAGATCCAAAGCCGCCAACACAACTTTGTCCGACAGTCGTCGACAGAATGCGATTGATCTGCTGGGCTGCTGGCCGCTCGCAAAAACCAAAGACGTATTGATGGGACTGATCTCAAGCAACCAGACCGAGGCTGTTCAGATCGCCGCAGTGGACGCTCTGGCGACCTACCCTGACCGAGCTGTAGGTGAACTGTTCGTTATTCGCTGGGAACAACTGTCACCGGTCGTTCGTCAGAAAATCCTTGACGTGTTGCTGTCCAGAACCAACTGGATACCTGTGCTGTTCAGCGCTATCGAACAGGGTCGCATTGGCGTCGCGATGATCGGTCCCACGGATCGGGATCAATTGCTCAAACATCGAGACGAATCGATTCGAAGCCGGGCGGCTGACGTCTTCGAATCACATCATAAGACGGCGCGTACCGACGTGGTCCGCGAATACGAATCGGCACTTTCGATACCGGCAAACGTCGCTGCCGGTCAGAAGATTTTCCAACGCGACTGCGCGTCCTGCCATCGAATAGGAAATGTCGGCCACGCGCTGGGTCCGGACCTCGCATCATCGCCGTCACGAGACGCACAAACGCTGCTTACACACATTCTTGATCCGAACCGATACCTGCTGCCACGTTATGAAACCTACGTCCTGGTCGATACGAACGGGCGGTCTCACTCCGGCATGATTACGGCACAGACGGCAACCACCATCACGTTAAAGCAACAGGAAAACAAGACAAAGGTCCTGCTTCAAGGGACGATTGATGAACTGGTGGGGACCGGAAAATCACTGATGCCCGAAGGCTTCGAAAAGAAAATAACCAAACAGGAAATGGCGGTTCTGATTTCATTTCTGCAGTCTGCAAAGCCATATCAGTCTGCGCCCAAATCCCTCCACATCGGGACACTTCCGGGACTGATAGAACCGGAAAATTAGCAACGCGGCCTTTCATTTCGCCGATGTGTCAGACCGTGCCCTTTGTTCCCCACCATCCCCGAACGAGAATCATTGTGACAACCGTTCTGATTGCGAATCAGCCCGAGGAGGTGCGAAACCTGTTGCCGTGGGCCGCTCACCTGGCCGCATCAAGGGGGTCTGATCTGACCGTGCTTCTGCTGCAGCGAAAGACAGGCGAAACGCGGCTGGTCGATGTCTCCGACGAACCTCAGGCGGACGATCCGGAACTGGTCGTTCAGGCCCGCCTAAGCGTTCAGCAGCTGTCTTCGAATCCGCCCAGTGATGAAACGCCGCCAGGTCAGTCGCCGCCCGTTGAACCGGCTGCAGACGATCGTGCAGCAGCGCCACATGATCTGCCGGTGCGGCTGCGGCAGATCATTGGCGAACACTGGACGTCTGATCTCATCACTAAAGTTGACGAGATAAACCCCTCGCTGATCGTCGTGCCGGCTCCCACAATTTCAAAGGAGCAGACCGCCGACGAAGATTGGCAGACGCAGCTGCTGACGGCTGTGGACTGTGACGTCTTTCTGATGCGGGACGATTCCACGGGTGTGGAACAACACATCCGCGTCGCCGTATTTATCACAGATGAAGCCGACAACGAAGCGGCACTAAGCTACGCCTCGCAGCTGGTTGACCATCTTGGTGGCGGCGGCACGGCGACTGCTGTCTATGTCGAGCCCAACATCAGTGACGTCGCTGAGTCGGTGGGCCGTCGACAGCTGGACAACACGCTGGATCGTCTGGTTCGCAGCAGGGACCGCGAGGCCTTTCGTCGCAAAGTCATCGTCGCTGGCAGCACGACGGACGCCTTTCGAGACCTGAAAGCCGATGAATTCGACTTGCTGCTGATGGGAACGCGACACCTCCGCCAGATGCGACGGTTTCTGCAGGCCAGCCCCGCCAGTGGCGCGCCACAGGGGTCCTCGATTCCCGCCGTTGCGGTGGTGAAACGCGGTGAGTCGTTGAGCAGCCGTCTGATGAACAAAGCAGCACGACGACTTAGAGACATTGTGCCACAGCTGTCGCGGGAAGAACGGGTCGACCTGGTATCACGTGTCCAGGACAGTTCGAAATGGGACTTTGACTTCGTATTTCTGATGAGCCTGGCAACGCTGATCGCCTGCCTGGGACTGGCAGAGAACTCGGGAGCTGTCATCGTCGGTGCAATGCTGGTGGCTCCACTCATGACACCTATTGCCGGCGTCGGTCTGGGCGTCGCTCATGCGAATGCCCACCTTACGAAAGTCGCATTTCGAACTGCAATGCGGGGCTTCGTAACGGCTATGGTCATCGGACTGGCGTTTGGCCTGAGCGTTCAGGGATGTGCGAAGCTTGAATGGCTCACGCCGCTACAGGAATCCGCGGAGCCCGCATTAATGGGCAGGTCGCTGTTCGAGAGGTCACCGTTTCCGCGTGAGATGGAAAGCCGAACTCAGCCGCAGTTCTACGATCTGCTGATCGCGCTGGCCAGCGGAGCTGCAGCGGCATACGCCATGGGCCGCAGGAATCTGTTCTCTGCCCTGCCCGGAGTCGCCATTGCTGCAGCATTGGTCCCCCCCATTGCCACGTCGGGAATCGCGTTATCTCACGGCGAGTTCACGAAAGGCGGCGGAGCTCTACTGCTGTTTCTTACAAACATGGTGACAATCATCCTGGGGACCTCGCTTGTCTTCCGGACAGTCGGCGTCCGCTCGCAGAAAGCCGGCCCCAACGCCGCTCGCTGGCCCCGCCATGTGCTGCTGCTGTTAGCTCTGCTGTCGTTGCTGATCACATTGGTCATCGAGTCAAGAAACCACTCCCCGTAGAGCCTGGTGCCGGGAACAATGCTCCCCAACGGGGAAAAATGCGGAGAAAAACGAACGATTCCCATGAAGCCCTGCTCAAGAGCGGAGAATCCGGCGAAGCGGCGATCGTTCCGGGCAAACCTGCGGACAGCATTCTGTATCTGCCGCCACGGCTTCGCTGCTCACTGTGATCTTGTGTATAACTCTCAGTGAGGTGTCCCACGGGGCGACAGGAATGGCCCTGGACCGGGAAAACACCCGCACGCTGTCCCAGGACAGTGTTGGCGTTTTTGCGATTTCCTGGGTGGCCGGCAGGACACTCCGACGGCCGCGGCGCCATTGTTTCGTCAGCTTTTTTCCTATTTGACGTCGACCTTCAATGATCAGTCCAGGCTATCGAAGCACGTTTCCGTTGTTCATTCTGGCGTGCACTCTGTGCGGTGCAGGTCCTGCATGGGGTCAGCGAGACCTGAAGGATATTCCCGTTCCGGATCCCGAGCTGGAACGCAGGACGTTTCGAGTGCCGGACGGCTTTGAAGTCAATCTGTTTGCGGCTGACCCTGTCATTGCCAAACCGATTCAAATGAACTTTGATGAATCGGGCGGGCTGTGGATCGTGAGTTCCGAAGTTTATCCGCACATCAAACCCGGCGAAGCGCGGCGCGACCGGGTCGTGGTCCTGGAAGACAAGGATCACGACGGTGTCTCTGATCAGCTGAACGTCTTCGCTGAGGGACTATTAATTCCCACCGGCATCGTCCCTGGGGACGGTGGAGCCTACGTCGCGAACAGTACAGAATTGCTTCACTTCGCGGATCACGATGGCGATCTGAAAGCGGACGCCAAACGCATTGTCCTGTCAGGCTTTGGCACTGAGGACACTCACCATATTCTGCACACGTTGCGGTGGGGACCGGAGGGATTTCTGTATCTGAATCAGTCTATCTACATCCACAGTCACATCGAGACTCCCTGGGGAGTGCGACGTCTGAATGCGGGCGGCATCTGGCAGTTCCGTCCCGAAACACTGGAGCTCGGCGTGTTTATGCGAGGCCTCGTCAACAGTTGGGGGCATCACTTCGACCGATTCGGGCAGTCGTTTGCGACGGACGGCGCCGGTGGCGAGGGAATCAACTACGTGGTCCCCGGGGCCTGTTATTTCACCGCGGCTGACGCGCCCGAGATCCTGCCCGGTCTTAATCCCGGCAGCCCGAAGCATTGCGGTCTTGAGATTGTGGAAACGCCCGGACTGCCCCCGGACTGGCAGGGCAGCGCCATTACAAATGACTTTCGCGGACACCGAGTCTGCCGATTTGTACTTTCTGAAGATCGGTCCGGATTCGTCTCACGCGAACAGCAGGAAGTCATCTGGTCCGATCACGCTGCCTTCCGGCCGATCGACGTGAAGGTGGGACCGGACGGGGCGATTTATATTGCGGACTGGTACAATCCGATCATTCAGCATGGCGAAGTTGACTTCCGCGACCCTCGTCGCGACCACACTCACGGTCGCATCTGGCGCGTCAGCTGGAAGGGCGCAAAGCCGCGAAAACCTGTTGATTTTGCAGGCCTCACCAATCAGCAGCTGTTCGACTTTCTGCGCAGCAACGACAATTTTCGTCGACAGGCGGCGAAGCAGGTTCTGCGACAACGTGGCAAATCAGTTGCTTCGGAACTTCGCGAATGGCTGACCAGCGTCCCGGCGACACTGGAGAACGAACACGTACGCCTGGAAACGCTGTGGTGCTTCCAGGCTGCACGAGTGGTGGAAGCAGACCTGCTTGCGGAGCTGCTGCGGGCACACGACGGAAAAATTCGAGCGGCGGCCGTGCGAGTTCTCAGCCACTGGAAGTACCAGCTTCCGGAAGAAGCCGTGCAACTGCGGCAACTCGTGAACGATGACCATCCTCGCGTTCGACTGGAAGCTGTCCGAGCGCTTTCGTATTCACCGCTGGAGGAATCTGAGTATCAGACGGCAACAGCGTCCACCACGGAACCGGTGCGCCAGCGATTGTCATCGCAGAAGTCTGATCCGACAAAGATCGAGGCAGTCCTGCAGGCTACGAATCGCGAAACGGACGTGTTTCTGGATTATGCTGTTCGCATGTCAGCTCGCGAACTTGCCGGTGAATGGCTGCCGGCATTTCGCGACGGCCAAATCGATTTCGACAACAATGTCGAACATCTGCTGGCAGCATTCTCGGCTGTCGGCCAGGGCGCGCCTGCGGATCTTCTGCTGAGCAAACTTTATTCGCCGGATATATCAGCCACGCAGCGTACGATGCTCGCTTCTCTGGTGGCGTCTTCCGGTACAGACAAACAGATCGCGGAGATGGTCGTGGCGGCTGCCGCGAAAGACGATGCCGCGCCGATTCGCACTGCGGTCAATGCCTCGCGCGGACGTAAGCTGGCGGTTGTCGTCTCCGAGGACGTGGCCATTCGGCTGGAATCATCAGAGACACCCACAGTCCGTGAGGCCGTGCTGGTTGCGTCCGGCCAATGGAATTGGCCCGGCAGTGTTGCACGACTGACAACAGCCGCAATCGCGGAGGACAATGACATACGTTTTCGTCTGGCTGCCGTCGAGGGGCTATTTCTGACAGGAGACCCGGCAGCAATCAAAACCCTGAAAACGATCGCCCGCGGCAACGGTTCTTTGGCAGTGCGAAAGCATGCGGCCGCAATGCTGGCAAATATACGGCCGGAAGTTGCTGCAGCCATCGCTGTCAAATTATTCGAAACAGCTGCCCTGTCTGATCATCCGGAAGATCTGGTTCGCAGCTTTCTTGCTGTCAGGAACGGGCAAATGGTCCTGACGAAAGCGTTGCATGGGACGAAAATGGATTCCAGCATTGCCCGTGAGGTGTTACGAGTCGTGCGGGAATCCGGTCGCCCGGCACCGGAACTCGAAGCCGCTGTGAAAGCAGCCGGGGGCGTTACCAGTCGCAAATCCATGAGTGCTGAAGAACTGGCAGCGTTGCTGACATTGGCCCGGGAATCGGTGACGGCAGCCGAAGGCGAAGCAGTCTATCGCAACGAGAAACTTGGTTGCCTGAAATGCCACGCCATTGGTGGAGCCGGGGGCAAAGTCGGGCCGGACATGGTTAGCCTGGGCGGCAGTGCCCAACCGGACTATCTGCTGGAATCTTTATTGAAGCCTAACGCCAAGGTCAAAGAGAACTATCACACGGTCGTGGTCGTGACGACGGCAGGAAAACTACTATCCGGCGTGCAGGTGAACCAGTCGAAACAGGAAGTCGTTATTCGCACGGCTGAGGACAGGCTGGTGACGATCAATCGCAGTGACATCGAGGAGATGGCACCGGGAGTCTCGTTAATGCCGGAAGGCCAGGTGGATTCGTTGACGGACGTCGAAATCGCGTCTTTGGTTCGATTCCTGTCGGAACTCGGGCGAACACCGGAATACAGCATCGGCCGACGC
Organism: Fuerstiella sp.; assembly: GCA_024230215.1. Lineage (GTDB taxonomy): Bacteria > Planctomycetota > Planctomycetia > Planctomycetales > Planctomycetaceae > Fuerstiella. Next base: position 320,528 of record JAAERP010000500.1, read on the forward strand.
CAGTTGGCACGCACATGGGACGTGATGCAGGCCACCAGCGAGGCCGCGTTCCGTCTGCGACGTACCAGCTACGGCATGGCAGCTTCTGATGATCCGGCATTCCTGTGGAAGAAGCAGTACAGCACAGTCGCTGGCTGTCTGCCAATGAAGGACATCCCTACGGTATCCGTAAGCGACGGCTCCGCCGACCCACGAGGCGTTGGGTTTGCTCGGTGTTCACTCAAGGCAGAAATCACCGGCAACGTGATGCTGAGATTTAACGACATCAGCGGTCTGGAACTGCGGCAAAACGAAATCCCCGTCAACATCACTGAAACTGTGACGTTAAAGGTTAAGCCCGGCGACCACCGGCTGACCTTCACTGTCGATCAGACACGCCGGACGCAGCCACTGGAAATTGAGATCATAACCGATGGCACCACAGCCATTGCAGCGTTCCGGAATTAGACCGGTATCCACGTGGAAGCGCGTCCGGAGAACGCGACTCGACGTTTTAAGACACTGGCTCCCGAGACAGGGAGTGTCAGTTCAATTCGAAGAATGGCCGAACGGAAAGAAACTCTCAGATGAAGATTCTGATCATTGGTGGTGGTGGAATGATTGGCCGGAAGCTGGCCGGTCGACTGGTCGCTGACGGCAAACTCGGCGAACGTGAGATCTCCGAACTCACTCTGTTCGACGTCGTGTCGCCGGATGCGGCGGGGGGCTCCGCGTTTCCCATTAAACTGCGGACCGGCGATCTATCGAACGTGGATGAAGCGAAGGCTCTTGTCGCCGAGCTGCCCGACGTCATTTTTCATCTGGCCGCCATCGTTTCCGGTGAAGCCGAGGAGGACTTTGCCAAGGGCTACCGCATCAATCTGGATGGTACTCGCCATCTGCTGGACGCCGTCTGCGCAGTCGACGACTACGTTCCACGCATCGTATTCACGAGTTCGATTGCGGTGTTCGGGGCTCCGTTTCCCGATGCAATCACGGACGATTTTCACACAACGCCGTTGACATCGTATGGAACACAGAAAGCCATTGGCGAATTGCTGCTGAGCGACTTCACTCGTCGAGGCATGATGGATGGCGTCGGCATACGACTGCCGACGATCTGCGTTCGGCCTGGCAGCCCAAACAAAGCGGCGTCCGGATTCTTCTCCAACATCATTCGTGAGCCACTCGCCGGTGCCGAAGCCGTGCTGCCAGTGTCAGACGATGTGCAACACTGGCACGCATCACCCCGGTCTGCAGTTGGGTTTCTGCTTCATGCAGCCACGATCGATGGAAGCATTGTGGGACCAAGAAGGAACCTGACAATGCCCGGCATTGCGGTCACCGTAGGCGAACAGATCGAAGCATTGCGAAGTGTTGCCGGTAACGACGTCGTCAGCCGCATTCGCCGCACGCCGGACGAAAAAATCATTCACATGGTCACTGGCTGGCCCAGAAATTTTAAGGCAGACCGAGCGACCAGCCTGGGTTTTCAGGCAGACACATCATTCGAACAGATCATCCGCGCCCATGTCGACGACGAACTCGGCGGCAGGATTGGCTGACGCGGCGTGGCATTCTTCACTTCGACCAGCGCCATCACGACATAGTCGTAGACGACTGAGGTACGTTCGTGCGTGTCTCAGAGATTCGATCGTTTAACCGCGTGGGCACCGCCCCGCGGTTTACCCCCGCCGTCACCACGACACGTCGCACCAGACTTCATCATCGCCAAAGCGCGGCCCGCTGGGCACGCGGTTAAACAAGGTCTTTGTGCCACCAATAGCGGCGATTGTTGCGGACGTTCTGCATGACCGCTTCGCTCTATTTCAGCAGCTGCTGCATGGCGGTCATAATGCTGTCAGCGTCAATGCCCTGATAGCCCATCTGCTGCCAGAGTCCGCCGGAACCCTCTTTGTTGGTGCCGATATTGTTGTAGCTGCCCTTGAAGCCTCGCTTCAGCAGCTCGGTGCCAAACCGTGAACCGAGTCCCGTAGTCACGTTAAACGATTCTGCGACAAGTACGGCAGGAGACGCCGCCAGTCTGGCCATCATGTCCTCGTCGTATACATTCAGCGTCGACTTGCAGATCAGTCCGACATCCTGACCGGCCTCCTTCAGCCGGACAACTGCGTCGAGAGCTCGATAGGTCGTCTCACCGAAACTCACGATGTACCCCGCCGCTCCTTCACGAACAACGTCGTCTTTGCCGGAAACAAAATCGTAGTCATCGCCAAACAACCGGTCCCCCGTATCCGTCAGCAGATCCGGCACGCCCGACCTTGTGGAGAAAATGAAACGCAGGCCTTCGTCGTTATAAATCTTCTTCAGACAGGCACGGAACTGATGCTGATCAGCCGGGAAATACAGCCGAGTCGTATCCTTGCCTTCGTCCGGTAACCCATTGGCAGCGAACATGTTATTCAGACCGAAGTGGCACGTATTGTCGGCCATATCATCGCAGCCGGCATGGCTGAAATGTGCCAGAACATTGCTGCTGTTCAGCCGAGCCATGGTGATTTCTGAAACCACCATTTCAAGGAACGCAGAAAACGTCCCGAAGATGCCCTGCTTTCCTTTTTCGTAACCGAATCCTGCGGCCGCCGAAAAGTTGCCGCGTTCCATGATCCCACCACGGACGAAGACTTCCGGATGAGAAGCTCGCACATGATTCAACCCGCAACTGCCTTCCAGGTCGCAGTCAAACACGCGAACGGAGGCCACTCGATCGGCTTCAGCGATATCATCCAGAATCTCGTTCAGGATTCTGCCAAACAGGTCCCGGTTCTTGCCGACACTTGAGGCATCACTACCCTGGTGAGAAGGTCCACCTGGTCCTTTGGTCACTGTCCCCAGGTACTCGGCCGCTTCACTGCGACCGTTCGCATTCAGATAGTCAATCGCAACAGCCGTCTTGATAACGTCGTGACCGTGAGCGCTGCCTTCCAGACCTTCAATATTGGGACACATCTTCCGTCGATTCATCAACGCGACGGGGCCATCGCTGGCCACTGCGGCGCACATGCGAGCGTACAGACTGTCCAGGTCTTCACCGTCGCCGATATCAATTTTCAGTCCGTGACCTTCCAGCGTGTTTGCCACACTGAAGCCCGGCAGGTAGTCCGAAGGATGGCCGGCGATAGTGACGTCGTTGTCGTCAATCAACAGTTTTACGTTCAGACCCTGAGCAACCGAAAGTCGGGCGGCCTCTGCGTCGTTGCCTTCCATTTGAGACCCATCGGACCCCAGCATAAAGACAACCTTGTTCGGATTGGCGATGGCGACTCCGTTAACGTAGGGCCACATATGTCCCAGTCGCCCCGAGCTGAATTTAACGCCAGGCGTGAATCCTTTTTCCGGATGGCCGGGCAGATGAGACAGGTATTCGCGATAGTGGAGCAGTCGCTCGACGTCCATATCGCCTTCCAGAACCGCCATCAGGTACTGAGTTGCCACCCGATGGCCGGCTTCGTCGAAGAAAATCGGCAGCACGTCCGGCGTTCCACCCTGCCGAGCATGTTCCATAAAGCCGTGCATGATCAATGTCTCAGGCACGGTGTCGTATGGTCCACCGGTGTGTCCGCCCAGACCTTTTACATCAGCGATGGCAGTGAAGAAGACGATAGCATCGCGGCAGAGCTGAATGTTGGCGGCGAGCTGTTCCCGCTGCTGGTCGGTCAGTTTGGACTGGCCCGGGTCCAGCGCGACCACCTTGTATTTATTCAGTGGGATGGGAAATTCAGCCGCCACGGACATCGCATACTCCGACAGGATAGTGTTTAACGTGAAGGGAATCGTTGCACTGAACTCGCAGGCACAGCGACGCTTCTTCTAACTGAAGCACCCCTGCCTCAACGGCAGAAAGTGATAGAAACAACTGCCTGCCCGAACAACAGGCCAGGCCGCCACAAGCGCAGACTGATGGCGCAGTTGCAGTGATCGATCGGCCGAAAGTATGTAGTTCACACACGGAAATGCAACGCAACGCGGTGAAATCAGTCGTTTTCCACCTTCTGACACCGGGAATTCCAGCCCCAGGGAGGACCGTTGCCGTTCATCGGCTGCTGACCGCAGTTACGCACGTGATACGGGAAACGGAATTGCATGGCTAATGTCATTCAAACCTGCCAGAACCATCACCAGCCGGTCGAATCCCAGAGCAACCCCGGAACATGGCGGCAGGCCGGAATTCATGGCGGCCGCCAGTCTCATGGCGCCCGGCAGCACAGGCATTCCATGAGCAGATCGATTGCGATTCTGGATTTCGTCGCGACGAGCAAGTTCGGCAGGGTCGGTGAGTTCCTGGTAACCGTTGCACAGTTCGATTCCATCAGCATAGAGTTCAAAGCGACATGCCGTACGAGGATCGGCAGGATTCACTTGTGCGAGAGCCGCCTGCGTCACAGGATAGTCGATCAGGAACTCCGGTTTATTCTGACCGAGCGTCGGTTCGATGCACTCGGCCAGCATCAGATTCAACAGATCGTCCCGTTCAGCATCTGTATGGCAGGATTCGGCGGCTGCATGCCGTGATGCCAATTCCATGATATCCGCGTCGGACAGGTCGAGTACTTCGGCGCGAAGTGTTCGCAGAAATGCATCGTTGTAGGTCGTTCGTGAAAACGTCTCCTGCAACAGTTCCGTTCCCGGCAGTCCCGATCCGTCAACAGCCACGGCGGCCGTCACATAATGGACCAAATCCTGAACCACCGTCATCTGATCATGGTACGACGTGTCAATGCCGTACCATTCCAGCATCGTGAATTCGGGGTTGTGCCGTTGACCAGTTTCACCCTTGCGAAACGAGTGCGTAATCTGAAAAATTGACCCACTGCCCGCCGCCACCATACGCTTCATAAGAGCTTCGGGCGAAGTCTGTAGAAAGAAAGGGGATTCCGATGGCTCGGCCGTAACGGAGAACGGATCCACATGGGCATCGATCACGATGTCGCAGGACAATAGCGGAGTATCGACTTCAAGGTAGTGACGATCTGCAAAAAACACCCGAACAGCCGTCAGCATTCTTGCACGAAGTCGCAGAATCTCACAACTGCATGTTGGGCGCCAGTCTTCGCTGCTGATGGACGTCACACTTCAGTTCGACAACGCGGCAACGCTGTTTTCAGAGTTCTTAGCCCATCCGGCGAGATCTTTGTTTCAGCCAGGCAAAGCGTTTCCAGATACTTCAGTTTCTTCAGCTTCGGAATGCCCTTGTCGGTGATCAGGCAACCTCTAAGGCTAAGGCTGGTCATTTCTGTCAGCGTTACCAGATGAGCCAGACCTTTGTCCGTGACTTCTGTCCCGTTCAATTCCAGCCACTGCAGATCCGTCATCTTCAATAGGTGCGCCAGACCTGCATCGGTGACTTTGGTGTTTCGAAGCCATAGACGACAGATCCTCTTGAGCCCCTTTAAATGCGCCAGGCCCGCGTCTGTAATGTTGTTATCACGGAGCAGCAGCACCTCAAGTTTCTTGAGCTTTTTCAAATGTACGAGGCCAGCGTCGGTGACTTCCGTGCCTGTCAGGCCCAGCGTGTCCAGCTGAGTCAACGCGGTCAGATGTTCCAGACCGACGTCGGACACCGAAGTATTTGCCAGGTACAATTCCTTCAGTCCGCTCAGCTTAGTGAAGTGTGCAAGACCGGCATTGGTCACTTTACTCTTCGAAAGAGTGAGAACCTGTAACTCGCTCAGTGTCTTCAAACTGGCGAGTCCGGCATCAGTCGCCATTGTGCCGGTTAGCTCCAGTTTCCTGAGGTTTTTAACCTTTTTGAGTTCCGGCAGGCCTGCATCGGTGATCTTCGTTCCGTTCAGATTGACCTCGCGCAGTTCCGGCAGTTCTCGTAGATGAACCATTTCTTCATCACCGAATTTTCCACCGGTGAAACTGATGCGCGTGATTCGACCGTCGTATGAAGACCCCAGGGATCCCCCGACTAACTTAAGGGCGGACTTCGCTGCGTCAACTTTCGAGACTTCAGTGCTCGACTCTTCGCTCATGTGACAGGGTCCAAGTGCATTCAATTGCATTATCAAGGTGTGATACGCCACCCGTAGTGCGGGTTTAACCGAACACTCTGGGTAGTAAAAAACCTGCGCAACCGAGAAAAACGGGTTTTAGGACAGGATTGTCCGATGGTTAATGTAGGCAAAACTCGGCCCATTCTCAAACTTACCGCCGCGTTCGTGTCTACGTTTTCGCGAGACAACGGGAATAAGCTGCATCCGGCCCGGACATTCTCAACAATTGCGAGGGACAACGCGTTTCTCACTCAGCCGGGCCTTCGCTCGGTCAAGATCCTCGACCGTGTTGACGTTCCATAGGAAGGAAAGGTCGGGATCGATCTCTCGCAGAACCGAGCTACTGACAGTTTTTGACGAGAGATGCTCAAAAACTGCGCTGGCACGCCGTTCACCCTGAGAGAAAACACATTCAACTGTTTCGGCCGCACCCGATCGGTAAACGGCAGAATGGGGGTTGATTTGATCGCCATGGCGGATCGCAACCACGTCGAAGTTGCGAAGTTCCGAAACCATGGTTTCCACAACCTCAGCGTTAACGAACGGCGTATCGCACGATGCGACCCAGACCGGACATCCTTCGTTGGCCACCGTTTTTCCCACATGACGCAGCCCCGTGAGCAGACCACCCAAGGGGCCTTCACCCGGAAAGTCGTCGCGAACCACCTCTATCACGTTGTCAAGTTCTGGTAATTCCTGGGTCGGTGCTGCGACAACGACAACGGGGTCGGCAAGACTGGAAATCAAACGACAGCATCGCTGCAGAAGGGTCTCGGCGCCCAGCACCACCGAGGCTTTGTCCTCCCCCATTCGCAAAGACCTTCCGCCACACAGCACGATGGCTGCCAGTGAAATGTCATCTTTTCTTGATACAGACATGTAGAAATGGCCTCAAAAAGCCGGAAGCGGTTCGTTCAGCGGGATACCGGCGTTAAGCTGCCCAGTGCAGCCTGAAACACGTGTTTGTGCAACCGTTCAGCTGCGAGATTCGCCCCAACAGTGTCTGCGTGAAACCTGCAGCTGAAAAAAAGGCATCCAGAAAACGGCTCACCAGTAAACGTTGGTCAAACAGAACTTTCCGTGGTGGCCCCCGGATAGAATAATCACTGGCTGATACGGCCAATGATTCAATTTCACCTTCAACGTTCTCCAGAAAATTCGTGCATGTCAGAGTCACCCGAGACCCAGTCACCAGAACCATGTTCCGAACCATGGTACAAGGCTGGCCTTAATTTTACGTGTTCTCAGTGCGGAGACTGCTGCACGGGCGCGTCTGGCGTCGTGTGGGTGATGGACGAGGAGCTAAAGGAAATTGCAGATCATCTGGACAAACCAATTGGGGAAATCCGGCTGTTTCACACCCGTTTGGTGCGGGGGAGAGTATCCTTGACAGAGTACCAGAACGGTGACTGCACGTTTTTTGACCCTGAAAAACGACGCTGCAAGGTGTATCACGTGCGTCCGATTCAGTGCCGCACCTGGCCGTTTTGGCAGTCCAATGTGTCCTCGCAGAAGAAATGGGGCGAAGTCTGTGAATACTGCCCTGGAGCGGGCCAGGGAAAGGTCATTAGTCTGGAAGAGATTGAGAAACGCGCGTCCCAAATGGACGTATGAGCGTCGAAATCCGAATTCAGCCTGCAGGATGTCTGCGTGCCGTGCGGGCAATACGCAAAAATCCTTGATTTTGGACGCCATAGACGGACGATGGTGCCAATTCGGTTGCCGTTGGCAACCGATAACAAGTGATGTACGCCCTTTGCGGGGCATCAGCTGACCGGCATAATCTGCCGAGACGATTCTTTTGGTCCCGAACGGGCTTTGCTGACATGCCATTCACAACGACTGCGACTCACGGTACCAAAGTGTGGCTATTGGTCGCGGTATTGAGTGTGTGGGGGGAGCAGGCTGCTGCTCAGCTGATTCGAGCGCCGCTGGATACCGGGTTCGTGCGGACTTCGTCCATTGCAATGAGTGTGGACGAAATGCTGGGGTCTCAGAAGGCGAGGCCCACCGGCGAGCCTATTCTTGGGCCAGGTTATCCAGCCTTATGGATTGCCGAAGTGCAGTACAAGCCCGTCAGACATCTGTTCATGAACGTCACGGATCCAGTGACTCGCGAGACAAAACGCGAACTTGTCTGGTACATGATTTACCGTGTGATTCCGCGAGACTACACGGAACTTGCTGGCGACAGCCGCGATTCTCTGTTGACGAAACTCCAGAACCCGAACTTAAAACCCGATAACACGACCGACAACCCGGAAGGTTTTCCACTGCAAGTGCCGAGGTTCGTTCTCAGATCAGACGATTCTGGCGAACAGCATTTATACCCGGACGAAGTCAACCCGCAGATTCAGCGCAGTGTCTTCATGCGTGAGTTTAGAGGGCGATCCAAAGACCTGCGATTGCTGAACAGCGTTCAGGCGATCACAGAAGTCGTCAACCCTGTCTCCGTAAACGACCCGAATCCGCTGCAAAACGCCGTTTACGGCGTCGCTGTCTGGCGAAATGTAGACCCTAAGATCGACTATCTGACGATCATCATGAGCGGGTTTTCCAATGCGTATCGTATTTCTCAAGACGGTGCGGGCGAAACCATCGTTGAACAGAAAGTGATTGAACAGAAGTTTGGCCGACCCGGTGACATTTTCAATCAGCAGGAATCAGAGTTTCGGGTGCTTGGCAATCCGGTGTGGCGTTACCGGCCCCGTCCGGCAAACCTGTCAGTCCCGCAATTGGAAGTCATTCTCCGAAACGTGCCGTCGACGGCTGAAGAAGCACCAGCTGAGTAAGTCAATGCTGGGGAACCAGGTGCCGGATTCGTTCCCCCGATGACTAACGGCGGGAATGCGTGCGAAAAGCCTTGATTATTCGCGGAAATCCGTCAGAATCCGCCGCTTGCTAAAGGTCCGTGATCGTATTCGCGACGCGGATCAGTCAATTGTAAACAGAAACGGTATGTAAAATGGCTCATAAGAAGGGACAAGGGTCCACTCGAAACGGTCGAGATTCGTTAGCTCAGCGCCGCGGCATGAAGAAGTACGGTGGCGAGTCTGTTGTTGCAGGGAACATTCTGGTGCGCCAGTGCGGCACGAAGTGGCACGCTGGCAGAAACGTGGGCACCGGTCGTGACTACACGCTATTCGCGCTGTGCGACGGAAACGTGATGTTCGACCAAAAAGGTCGGCGCATCAACATCGTGCCAGCTGCGGCCGAGTAACTCGACACAGTTTCTATTGCACCGATATCGGCCCGACGCGGCAGCGAGGTTCGAATTCGAATCCTCGCTTCTCCGCAGGGAGCGACCTGTACTCGGCTGACTTTTCGAAAATCGCTTTCCGCATGCCATTGACGGCGACGGGCCGATATGCTGGTTCAGTCACTTGTTGCCGCAGGGTGGGAGCGGAGGTAGCGAGCACATCTCTGTGGCATCGAGGTAGCAACCACTGACTGTTACGAACGGTTTCTGCATATCTCCGGCGACGGATCGAGGACAGTGAATGACGCGCTCCACGTCGGCACTGTGTACCCGGCGCTGTTGCGGTTGTTCACCGCGTGATGCACGCTTTGAATCTGAGCAAAGTCGTGCATCACCTTCGCTGTTTCCGGAAGCCCCTCAGTGTATTCACCTGGGGCCTCGATTTCAGTGTTTCCGCGACCGGGTGCTGAAAACCGTAACTCAGCTCGCTTCTATCCACAGTGCACATAGTTTTGCGATCACGATTTCGGCTGCCGAAAGTACCATCAGGCCAAACCCCAGTTTCAGCCGCGAACCATGCCACCGCATCCCGACATGGCTACCGATGTTGGCGCCAATCGTTCCGCACAGCAGCAATGCCGCTACCAGGTGCAGTGAAACGTTGTTCTGCAATGTGTGCATAAACGTAGACTGAATTGACACCAGCCAGACAATGACAATCGTAACGGTGGTGGCGTCATGAACTCGCAGGCCCAGCAGGTAAATGGCGGCTGGCACCAGAACGAGCCCGCCGCTCATTCCCAGAAAACCTGACAGGAACCCCACAGCAAATCCCGTCCACGCCAGCAGCGGTATCGAATATACGCCGGGACGAAGGTCGGGAATATCCGCCATGGGCGGCAGGGCCATCGACGTCAGCAATCCGCGTCGTCGCACTCCGGTGGCCGGCTGTGCGCTGAACGCATCCGTTAAGGACATTACAGCAATTCCGATCATCAGCACGGCGTAGCTGAGCAACACAATCAGATCGACCGCGGGTAGGGCTCGGCCCAGAACCTGGATCGCCTCAGTATCCCGCAACCAGCCCAGGACACGCGTCCCTGTCCAAACGCCGGCAAACAACCCGCCGCTGAGAATCAGAGGAAGTTCAAGAAAGCCCGACCGAGGCTTCCGCGCCAGCATTGCCGTTGTCGCTGGCCCCAGTGTGTAGCATGCGGTCGACCCAACGGCGATCGACATAGGAACGCCAAGCAGCGCGTTCAGTATCGGTACCAGTAGAAACCCACCGCCCACGCCAAACAGGCCGGACAGGAAACCGACGGCACCTCCCACCGCAGAAGCAACAAAAATTGTTGACGGATTCCATTCGAACATTGGCAGGATCAGCGCGATGCGTGTTCGCATGGACTGGTGAGCGGTGACGACGACAGGTCACCGTAAGCATAGCAGATCCGGACAACGACTGTGATGGCATCACGTTCCAGGCGATCAGGCCGCAACAGGATGCCGTCACCGAGACCCACACTCTGGCCATGACGATCTACCGACACGATCCGATCTGCTGTGCAACCGGCCAAGGCACTCCCGTTTCCGGTCAGTCCTCAATTTCAAAGCGAGGCGCAGAAAATTCGTCGTCTTCTTCGGAGTCCGCATCTGCGACGGGGCGGTCGGCAGAACTGGAGCTCGAGGACGGTGAATAGTCAATTGACCGACTTGTGGAGTCCGTTTCCCGGCGAACTTCGTCCTGGAAGCCCTGCATGCCCTTCTTAAACTCAGAGAAACTCTTGCCCAGGTTTTTCGCGACTTCGGGCAGCCGTTTTCCGAACAGCAGCAGCGCGATCACTCCCACGACCATCATTTCCTGTGGACTGGGACTAATGAAAGCCAGAACAGGAAGGTCGTATGTGATGTTGATGATTGATTCCAGCAGAAACATGGCAACGCTCTAAGTCGGTCGAAGTGAACCGTGGAGACTTGTTGGACGACGGCATGGTCTCATTTCGCCGTCGCAAAGATCCCAAACAATTCGGAATCCCCACATCGATAAACACCAATACGGTCAGTCCTTCGAATCCAGCTTGTCGGCTTCCTCTTCGTCCTCTGAACCTTCCTTGATTCCCTTTTTGAAGGCCGAAAAACTCTGGCCCAGGGACTTTGCGGCACCGGGAAGACGATTGCCAAACAGGACGAGAACAATCACGGCGAAAATAGCGACCTCTGGGCCACCGAGGCCGAATATGGCGAGGGTTGGTACGGACGCGGCGGACAAGAGCAGAGCAAACATTACTGGAACTCCAGAGATTTGTGGGAGGTACCAGACTAACGCGCTGGAAGGCGAATTGTATCACATCGAAACGTTAAGTTTCCTAAGGATTGGCAGATTTGCAGAATGCAGGCGGGGGCCAATTCCACGGATTCTACAACGCCGCGAAGCGGAATCAATGTTCGCGTTTCCCCACCGCGCGGAAGTTACCGCTTTCCTGCAGCTGGATTCGAACAGGTAGTTTGCACGCTTGAATTGGGAATGTTGGCCTACGGGTCAATTCATCGCCCAGCCGCTACCACGAGAGTTGCAGCAATCTTCCGGATTGCGTAGCCACAAACAACCGATCCCCCAGCGGATCCACACACATGCATGTAGCGGGATCACGTGACAAATCGCAGGCCCACAGAAGTTCTCCCTCAAAATTCAGCCAATAAATGCGATCCTCCAGAGTGGTTGCGGCCAGACGCTTGCGAGTACTGGAGGCGGCGACGGCATTGGGGATCCCGTCAACCATGAATGACCCTTTTTGCTGTCCTCGTCCGGTTAAGACCTGAATTCCGTGGTTAAACGCGGCTAACAGAATCCGTTTTCCGCACCCGGAAACGGCAATATTGCCCACGTTGTTCATGATTCGCTCGTTCCATTCTTCGCGACCGTCCAGCTGGTGACAGCACAAGTATCCGAATTCTGCGGCTCCGATCAGCAAGCGCTTCTCATGCAAAAAGTGAAGAAAATCGAGAGGTCGGGGCGTGTCGAATTTGGCGACTTCCTTCTTGTCGATGGTAACGATGTGCGTCTGTGACGATTCCGAACTCACTGCAATATGGCTGCCATAGGCAGTGATCGCCAATCCGCGAATCTCGCCGGTCAATTCGACCTCCCAGCGTTTTTTTAGCTGGTTGTCGAAACAGACAAGCTGCCCGCCGGCGAGGGCCACCGCCCCAAATTCTCCCGTATCCGACCAGACAAGGGAACGAATGTCGTCGAAGCCGCGTTCACGTTTCAGCTGTTCGCCTGACTGACTTAACAACACCAGGTGTCCGGTTTCCGTTCCCATCAGCAGACTGCGTGCCTCTTCCGCATAATCCATGGAAACGATGCCTTCCGGGAAGACGTCGTCCTGCACGACTTCCGGTCGCGTGCCATGACTATTTTGAAGGAGCGGGTGATTCACAGAAGAGTGGATTCAGCAGCATGGGATTGTGTCCACCCGTCGAGACAACACACGCACAAGCCGTGTCAACGTTCAGGCGCGGTCCTTATCGCGGAATGAGTTGTCCTGCGGATTTTGCACGGTTCTCACGCTGAGATGCGAACCGATAGTCTCTCCATGTTAAAGCACTGGCCCAACAATCACAACAACGCAGCCTGGCACGCGATTCTTCAGGGGCAGGATGTTCGCGGGGCAACACATCCCAATCCTGGAACGAGCAGCCAGGCTATGAATCTGGTACACTCTTCGGCTTACGATTGTCATAGGACAATGCCCGCCGCCAAACAGGGAACGGCGACCTGACATGGACCCATTTCAAAACAGTTCACGACGTTACGCTAACACGATTCTCTGTCTTGTCGCAGCTCTCAGCATTGGTACTTCGTCTTTCGGGGCGGACGAGGATCCTGAGCTTAAGAAGTTTCAGGGACATTGGGAGGTGACGGACCTGATCGAAAACGGAAGAGTGATCGCAAAAGAGAAGATTCGCGAATTGCTGCCGTCTGGAGGGCGGGCGGAGATCATTGAGAATGCGATCATCTTCAGGTCGCCGCAGGATGGTCAACAACACGCAAAAGTCTTCAGAATTGAGCCCGCGAAATACCCGAAACGAATCGAGATCACCGCCTCACAGGGCAAGGACAGTTGGGGGATCTATCAGTTCGATGCCGGCAAGCTGGTCATCTGTCTTACGGACCCCGAAGAAGCCGATCGCCCGGACGAATTCTCTGCCGAGGCCGATTCAAACAGGATGATGATGGTGCTAAAGCGGACCACCGCAAAAAGGTCCGCTGCAAAGGCTCCAGCCGTGGCCGCAGCACAAAAGCCTGAACCGACTCCGGCAGTCAAGGGCCTGACAGATGCTGAGATAACAAAAATGCTCGCCGGAACATGGAGGCTCAGTTACAGTGCAGGTTTCCTGTTCGTCACGTTCAATACGAATGGAGCAGTCAGCACCGTCCGCGAATATCAGGAACTCAGGCTGTTTCACAAGTCGTTTGTTCAAACGCCGATTTCCGGCGGAACCTGGAACGTCAAGAACGGTCAACTTACCGCTCACGTTACCAGGTCAGTCGAGATCGCCCGCGTTAAACGGCTGTTTTCGTTTTCCATTCGGTCGTTCTCCGCGACTGACCTGATCTTCGTGGACTCGTTGGGCCGAGTCGTGCGGGCTGCTCGAATTCGGAAGTCTTAAGCGAGTCGGCTTCGAAGCAGGGTACAAGTGGTTTTCAAACACCAGGCACGAAGCGCAAGTGAGTGCATCAGATTTGTGGGAAGACCAGAGCATCCGCGGCACTACCGCAGGGAAACATCGAACTGAAGTTCAACTTCAAGCTGACCAAACCCTTCGGTGGAAACGGCGAACTGTTCGTGAATGGTGCCAAAGTCGACGAGACCGAAATGCCTCGTATGCACATCAAAACGTACTCGCTGGCAGAAACGTTTGATATTGGTTTCGACTGCGGAACACAGGTCGATCGCGCGTACGAGGGCAGCCCGTTTCCCTTCACCGGTGAACTCGATCGAGTCACGATCACGCTGACCGACTGAGATTGTCCACCGCATCGGAATCCGCAACAGCCCACTTTGCGCGTTGTTGCGGATTCAATCTATGACATCAGGCGCTGTGCAGAGCACGATCTGCAGCTGCCCGGCCGCTGCACATACTGTCAGAGAGGCCCACGCTCGGTTTGCAGCAGTTGTCAAGAAAGGATGTGGTCGTTCGGGCTCGTGGGAAGTATCCATAGCAGGCCGGAAAACGTTCTTCGCGGCCACAAGTCAGCGTAATACGCTGTAGGCGCTGCCGACAGGATGGAGTTCCCGATGCACGGCGGTCACGAGGAAGATGCTCCCAATTCGTGCACGTAGTCCACGACGGCTTTCACATGATCAGGACTCATGTCGGGCATTACACCGTGTCCCAGATTGAAGATATGCCCGTTTCGTCCTCGAACCGAATCCAGGACACTTTTGATGCGTTCCTTCAGCACTGGCAATTCGGCGTAGATCGAAACAGGATCCAGATTTCCCTGCACCGCGAATTCGGGTCCAAAAATATCCCACGCATCATTCAGCTGAATTCGCCAGTCGACTCCCATCACCGTCCCACCAGCCTGACGCTGCAACGGCAGCAAGGCAGGGTTGCCAGTCAGAAAATTGATAACCGGGGCGTATCTCTGAACCGATTCAATCAATCGTTTTGTGTGCGGCAGGACGTACTGCTGATAATCCGCCGGTGACAGACATCCCGCCCAGCTGTCGAATACCTGAACTGCCTGACATCCCGCATCGATCTGCGCCTTCAGATAGATACTGACGGAATCCACCAGCTTGGACATCAGAGCGTTCCACGCACCTGCATCGTTGTACATCAGCCTCTTCGTATGGATGTAATTCTTCGAACCTCCGCCTTCGATGCAGTACGACGCTAAAGTGAATGGTGCTCCCGCGAAACCAAGCAACGGAACGTCCGCTGGCAGCTCTCTGCGAATCAGCCTTACTGCCTGGAAGACATAGTCCAGAACATCGACCGATTCCAATGCAATGAGTCGATCAACGGCGCCCGGTTCCTGCAGGGGATTGTGAATCACGGGGCCCTCGCCCTTGACGTACTCCAGGTCAATGCCCATCGGTTCCAGAATGGGCAGCAGGTCGGCAAACAGGATGGCCGCGTCTGTTCCCAGAATATTCCGCGCCGTAACGGTGACTTCGCATGCCAGTTCCGGAGTCTTACACAGCTCGATGAACGTAACTTTGTTGCGAACCGCCATGTATTCCGGCAGGTATCGTCCTGCCTGTCGCATGATCCAGACGGGAGTTGTGTCCACCGGCTCGCGGCGCACAGCCTTCATAAACCGGCTGTTCTGCAGGGATGATGTGTCGGTTGTATTATTCAAGGTGTAGGCTTTCGGGGTCACGATTCGCGTTAATCGAATACGATGCCCTGTTCTGTAATGTGATACGGCAGAATGGATTCGTCGCATGCGCTGCCACGATGCTTCGCAACGTACAGGGCGCGGCCAATTTTGTTTCCCTGGCGGGTCCTGCCCATCATAATGACCGTATTGGCATTCGACAGCACATCGCCCGACTGAATTGGCCGGGTAATCAAATCGTCCAGCATGACTTCGTGACACGTGTACAACAGCAATCCGCTGATCCCGCGATGATCGTATTCATGCCGCATCACGTTTTCCTGCTGCGACCGATAGTGTACGCGAAACAGGTCGCGAGCCAGCCAGTCGTGTTCTTTCCGCAGAATCTGATGGTAGATGTAGTCGAACAGGTGAAATTGAAACGAGTCTGAGTCTTTTTCGGTCGGTTCGACGCCATCGATGACTGCTCGCCGTACGCCGTGGACAAAATTCCCATAAAAAAAGGCGATCGTCTGATCAAGCCGACGCATCAAATCAGCCTTGAATTCCTGCCATTCTTCGGGCTGCATGTCGCCGATCGTCACTCGACGACCGCTGCGGTGAAAGACGTGCAGATAGTCTGAGCGAATCTCATCAGCGGCCCACACAATTGCCGGATCAATGCGATCCACCAGCTCTCGCGTTCGGAGTATCCAATCGCAAATCCGCTCCGCGTACTCAGCCTGTCCCTGTGAATCACCGCGTGTCGTCAGATCAAAGATGATTCCCGACTGGCCTTCCTGCGTGATGCCAGTGTGCGCATAGCTGACACCAAACTGAGTCTTCCCGATGCCCGTCGCACCCATAACGACGGTCAACGCGCCTGGGATCAGACCACCGCCCAGTGCTGCGTCAAGTCGTGAAATGCCAGTCGAGTGTCGATCTGCTGCTGTCATGGGGAAATGAAATCCTGTCAGAAAGGTGAAAATGACCAAATGTCACGGGAATCCGGCGATGCCCGCCGTGTGAGGCTGAATTCCGAGCGATTCATATCGCGAATGGCGTATCATTGCCACCACTGCGCTGCGAATTCACCGGCACCGCCCCGCGGGCTCATTCGGCTTCGCCCCAGCGCCGAACCAGCGAGTGTTCCACGTCAAGATGGTCACAGATTCGTGCGACTACGAAATCGACAAGATCCGCGACACAGTCAGGTTGATGATAAAACCCAGGCATCGCCGGAAGGACTGTTGCCCCGGCATGAGAGAGTCGCGTCATGTTCTCCAGAGCAATCAGACTCAGTGGAGTTTCCCGCGGTACCAGAACAAGGGGTCTGCGTTCCTTCAGATGAACGTCAGCGGATCGCTGAACCAGATTCGTCGACGCACCACACGCGATTGACGACATCGTTCCCATCGAACACGGACAGATAACCATACCACCCGTCAGAAAAGAACCGCTGGCAATCCCGGCCGAATAATCACCAATCCCATGCACCGAAAACGTGCCGGTAAAGTCCGTGGACCAGTCACGAAAACCCCATCTTTCCGCTGTTCCGGTTGCCAGCGCAGTCCTTGTGAACTGCAGCCACTCACTGGTGGGAGCATCATCAGATGGCATCGTTACGTCCAATTCCTGCATGGCAACCTGACGGGCAGCTCCGCTGACAATCACGTGAATATGATACCCGGCACCTAACAGAATCTGAGCCAGTCTGATGGCGTACGCTGATCCGCTGGCTCCGGTGATGGCAAGCACGATGTTTGGTCGATTCATCCGAACCCATTCTGTGTTCCGACAGATTGAAGTGAGTGTTGTTTTCGCGGTGACGATTCGTCGTTAGACTTTAGCTGGACAGCGCCACTTTCGCATGAACAGCAACAAATACAAGCTCAGAGCTGAACGGAACGAATTCGCCGTAAGTCTTTCATTCGCTTGCGTTAAAGAGTTGCCCTGCCGGAAACTGACACTGTCCGATTGGAACATTCTCTCAAACGAATCCGTTTCGACGCACTGTCCACGAAAGTCAGACCGTGATCAACTACCGCGGACTCAAGAAGCTGCTCGGCGAGACCAGTCTGGAGCGAAAGTGCCGACTGCTGTTCGGAGCAGCGCTGATGATCCTGATCACGACCAGTTTCTGGATTTACGCCGGTCGTACACGGGCTCTGGTGGAAGCCCAGCAGGTTGTCAAAGCGCGTACGCTGATTCCGCAGATTCTGTTGCGCAGACATTACCAGCGTTACGCCGAGCACCATGGTGAACAGGCCGCGTCATCGGATGCTGCGACGCCCGTCGTGGACGACGTTACAAATGCCGAGTCAGTAGAGGAATCGCCAAACGACACGTCCGTGCCGAAAGAGGAGTCGACGACACAGTCCGTCGATGTTCCGGAAGTGATGGACTATTCCGGCGCCGACTTCAGCACGTTTCGCGACCACCTTGAATCCGTCAACGAGTTCGGACTGGTTGTAAAATGGAGTCTGATCAACAGCGACGCCACAAAAAACGGCGAAGCCATCGATGCGTGGGTAAAGTTCAAGAACGGCGAGACTCAGGACTGGCGGATGGACGACACGCCGGAGGGCGAGAGGCTTCTGAAGTACTATGAGGCGATCACGGCATCAGATTCGTGTCTGCAATGTCACAACGGAAAGAATGCAGCGGCGTACGATTCCGGCGAGTTGGTCGCCATGGCCACGGTCACCCTGCCCATGGCAAGCGTCGTCGATCAACTCAACCATAACCGAATCATTCTGGTGGCATCAGCGATTGTGACAACATTCGTGGCCATGCTGGTCGCCTACCTGATCGTACGCTACATCATTGTGAAGCCGGTCCTTCACCTGAAAGACGTCAGCGACGAAATTGCTCGCGGAAACCTGAATCTCCGCGCCGTAATCAACACGGGCGACGAATTCGAAGAACTCAGTCATGCCTTCAATCGTATGCTGCGGCACATGACCACGGTCAATGAAGAACTTCGCGGAGTCAACGACAGTTTTGGGGCCAAGGTCGATCAACTCGCACAGGCGAATATGGAACTGTTCAGCAGCAATGCGTTAAAGGACGAGTTTCTGGCCACGATGAGCCACGAACTGCGCACTCCGCTGAACAGCATTCTGGGCTTTAGCGACGTACTGGCTCATGCCGCGAATCTGGACGACCGTCAGAAACGATACGTCGACAACATCAGGACATCGGGTCGCAACCTGATGGTGCAGATTAATGATCTGCTGGACCTGGCCAAAATCGAAAGCGGCCAGATGAAACTCACGCCGGGGCCGGTCAACGTCCGTGAACTGGTTGAACATCAGGCGAATCAGATCATGCCATTGGCTGACGTGAAGAACATTGACCTGCGTGTCCTGCATCCCGACCCACCCCTGCCCGAAGTACACCAGGATGCCGGAAAGCTGCGTCAGATCCTGACAAACCTGCTCTCGAACGCCGTCAAGTTTACTCCGGAAGGAGGACGCGTACGCGTGACTTCGCAGATGAAGGATGCCACCACGTTTGAGTTCAGTGTCGAAGATACAGGAATCGGGATTCCGATGCAGGAACAGGATCAGATCTTCGAAAAATTTCGTCAGGGAACCACGGTTCCCGGTGAGCGAGATCATGTCAAACGCGAATTCGGCGGAACGGGGCTTGGCCTGTCGATTGTCCGGGAATTATCGCGCCTGCTGGGTGGAGACGTCTATCTGGAAAGCGAATTCGGCAAAGGCAGTGTGTTTGTCATACAACTTCCTATCGAAGCGCCGCCGCCACGTCCGGAGGACCACCTGGCTTTGGATACACCTTCCGGGACGAGCCTGCAACGCATCACCTCAGTGGACCTCATGAACCCGGAAGCTGACGAAGCCGAACAGCCTGATACTTCGACCGAACCACACGATGTCGAACAATCCAACGCTTGATAATCGGCGGGTGTGTTTGCTTCACGCAAAACAAAACAGATGACTGATCTGATCGGGATTCGTTGATCGGTTCATTCGCCCACCACAGTCGGGTCGCCCTGTTGCTTGCAACGAGAGGTCCGTGTTTTCGGCATCGATTGCAGTAAAACCGTTTCGTCAATGCCTCCTGTGCCTGCGGCACCCAAAGGTTGCGTGCAACCTGGGCTACCCATCACGGTCTCCTGTGCCGTCGGCAACTCATCGATCAACGCAATCCATTGCTCCCTGTAAGGCAGGCGTGGTGAGGGAACGCGGGGCGGTGCCCACGCGGTTTAACGAGTTATTCCGCCGGATCCGTGGGGATATTCACTCGCCCTTATTGCAGAGCCGTCTTCAGTGCTTTCACCTTGCCGGCACTGATAGTGCTGCGGCGATCAAGCCCGTCACAGACAGCCCCTCGTACCGCAAACACGTCGGGCTGAATTCGCTTTATGATCGGCAGGTGCGTCTGGTTCAGCTGACCGGCGAGAGCAAACTTCAGTTGGCTCCGGTGGCAACGTTGCCTTATTTCGGCCAATTCTGACTCAGACAGCCAATCAAGCGTGGGCAATCCGCCTTTACCATGAGTGTCAATCAGCAGAATCTCACAGCTGCTCGATTGAGCCGCTGTCAGCACGTCGCGCCAGGGCGGTGAGCCTGCCTGTTTGTGGTCTGCGTACGCAACAGCCACCCAGCTGGGTTGGGGTTGCTCCATCTCAATGGCACTCGGGGCAGCAACCACCAATTGTGCTTCTGATTGTGAACCCACGAAACGCTCGGCAACCGTGCGACCGAAAACGGAGGTATCAAATGCGCGACGAGTTCCTAACCACTCGTCAACCCATAAGCCATGAGCTGCGGCGGAGTGCATTCCTGCAAGTCCCAGTTTGACGAATGAAAGAGCATGCTGCATTCCGTCAAACCGCAGGACATCTATCGCCGTGGTCCCTGTTGACCAATCGAGGCATTCCCCCAGTGCCGCTGATACGGGCACACGATTGTCCACGACATCAACGACCTCACGAATCGCCACCGCGCCGGCAAAACCGAGCGAACCGGAATCGGGCTCCTTCACGTCGATGATGTCTGCACCGCCGTCGGTGGCAATCTCGGCCTCCTGAGAATTCCTCACCGAAACAAGCAGCTGAATTGTCATGATGACCGCGTTCCTCGTACCGCATTCCACGCCGTCAAAGCGTCACGAGTGGCGCTGACATCGTGAACGCGAAGTATATCAGCACCGTTCTGAGTGAGTGCGACCGAAACGCCCCCTGTACCGGCGTTACGTTCTTCAACCGGCCGACCAAGCAACTTTGACAGAAACCGTTTTCGTGAATGCCCAACCAGTATTGGTCGCCCCAACGCCCTTCGAATCCGGGCAGTGGCCTGCATCAACGTGAGATTGTGTTGGGCCGTCTTGCCAAAACCAATTCCCGGATCAATGCAGATTCGGGAAGGGTCGATACCGGCCTGTGCGCAGGCCGACAGCCGTGCCTGAAGGAATTCCGTAACTTCCTGAACAACATCCTGGTAAACGGGATTCTGCTGCATTGCCTGTGGCGTGCCTTTGATATGCATCACGCAAACGGCGGCTTTGAATTCAGCACACACCGACATCATGTCGGGGTCAAATGTCAATCCGGAGATATCATTGACGATAACAGCCCCCGCTGCCAGGGCCTGCCGGGCGACTTCGGCCTTGGTCGTGTCGATGGAGATTGGAACGTCGATCTGATCGGACAGCTCTTTAATGACCGGAATCGTCCGAGCAAGTTCTTCGTCCAGGGGAATCGATTCCGCTCCGGGCCGAGTGGATTCTCCACCAACGTCGATCACGTCGGCTCCGGCACGGACCAGTTGTGTTCCATGAGTAACCGCAGCGTCAACCTGATTGTGCAGCCCACCATCAGAAAAGCTGTCGGGCGTAACGTTTAGAATTCCCATCAGCAGAGGAAGGTCGCCCCGGCGAAGAATTCGGGCGCCAACTTTCCAGATACCGTGACAATCAATCCTGTTGTCCACCAGAACTCCCACACTGTGATACAACGGCAGAAATCACGTCGGCCTGCCAGCCCAGCAGCATAATAGAAAAGCGACACCCAAAGATGGGTGTCGCCTGGAAATTCTGTGAGATTCGGCCACTCACCCGGACCGGTCGCAAAGATCACTTCACGTTCTTCGGAACCGGTGGTACGGGCTGGCGTTTGTGAGGCACGTGGCTGGCTGCGGCGTTCGCTCCCGGATCACATACTCTTCCATGGTGGGCCGCAGCACCACCGGCAGCAGCGCAGTTTTCGAATGCACCCTTTTCTCCTCGGTTGTTACCGGGGTAGCACAAGTGGATCGCGTTGCAGTCGCAGGCATCGGCCCGGTCATTGTAGGACGCCCCATAGGTTACGCCCTTGACACCCCAGTAGCTGTTGTAATTGAGCGACGCCATTCCCGAAGTTTGATACGACTGATCCATATTTCCGATCGCGTCGCCAAGGTCAGTCAGCTCAGCAACAGCTGCAGTCTGCAATTCCACAAGACCGACGATCATCCCGAGGACCAGAATTGTGCCCAGCAGCACAATTTCGGCCGAGTGGATGACTCCTTCTTCGTCCCTCCAAAACATGTTCATCATTTTTCTGCACCTTTTCTTAGATTGTCTGGAATGTCTGTTCAGGCCCCCCGCACTTAAGCTGCGGCGGTGCAGTTTTTCTGCGACACACCGTGTTGCCGGTTGTCATACGGCCTCTGACGGGCCGAATTGACTGCCCCAGAACACAGTGCTGCCTTTGGTCAACACTTGTATCAAGCAAGCCACACGCCGAAACGTTTGATGCCAAAAGACAACAAACCCGCATATCCGGAAAACAGAACGTAAACGCCTATGGTCACGGGACTTCCGACGTCCTCCCAATCCTGGTGGTGTAAAACGGATTCTTGCCGTCGAAAAGGGCTCAGAACATCATGTAAAACCCCACGGTAAGAATCTCTGAACGTCGCATCACTGAAGCGTGGATCCGTAGCGATGATGTCCGGGCCAGCAACCGCGGGTACCCCACAATGAAGCCGGGCTCTGCGGGGGGCGAAGACACCTGGTTCGCTGCCCTACAGCAATTCACGCTGACTTGCGGCCGCGAAGAACGCCTTTCGGTAGCAGTTTCGTTACTCCCACGAACCAGAATCGTCTACGAAAATAGGTAAACGGCCCTGGCGCTGGTGTCAGGCCTGCACTGAGAGACAGCGACACTTGCGGCGCACTGCAGCCGCCAGGCCGTCAAAAAAGCAAAGGCGGAGCAATCGGTACGGTTGGATCAACAGTCGCTGAACGTCGCCGCTGGAAGGACAGGACCCCGATGGGGACATCTGCCCGTGTCGCGGCGCTTTGTCTTAACCCGAACGCCGCCAATCCCGATATCTGCGGTACTGAGTTTCAGGAGACACAAGACGACGGAGTTGTGGTCGGTAACCACCCGACCGGATAAGAGAAGGATTCGTTCTGTAACCAGCCTGCCTTTGAACTGATCCCTACGATTCCTTAAACCGTTGACATCCGAACTATGTCCATCGAAGAACTCCTGCAGCAGATGCAGAACTACAAGACACGCCGAGAACAGCGTGACCATCGCCCGCAATGGTTAAAGGATTTCATCTGCCGCGTGGCAGACATTTTTGAACCATTGTCAAACGTAGGCCGAGTCGGCTTTGACTGCCAGGCAGACGAACGCGGTTGGCTTATCTCCATGTACCTGGGAACGACCGAGATTATTGGCGGCCCGAAAGACGGCCAGATTGAACACGTCGGTTTCCGCATCGACATCCTTCAGCTGCTGCAGTTATTCAATGAAGTAGATCGGTGTGAATGGTACTCCGTTGGAAACAAAAGTGACGAACGGTTTGAGCAGGCCGTACGTTCGCTGCTGTCCATCACCGGACAGGTGAATGCAGAGCATTCCATACGACTTGAACTGTTGGGTGTCCCTCCAAAATATGTCGGTCCTGCACTCAAGCAATACAGTTCGAATGACTCCAGGTAGCAGCGACGCAAAAAACCGAAATCGGGCGGGCATCGGCACGCCGGCAGAGTCCTCACACCTGTCGGCGTGCCTTCCCTTTTACAGCATTTCGCGGCTGATTTGTGGCCGCGAAGAACGCTCTTTGCTGGCAGTTTCGTTACTCCCACGAGCCAGTATCGTCTAAGACAATAAGTAGACTGCTCCAGTGCCCCAGCCCGATTTGCTATAGGCCGGCGGCAATTCGTATCGCATTCAGCCTCCCGGCAGCAATGATGCCTGACCCCCAGGTATTGAAGGCATCTTCTTATGTCCGATCTCGAACGCCTGCTTACTGAGTACGCGGCCGGTCCGGAAACTCTGCGACAGTCGGTTGCAGACGTAGCGGCGGACGACCTCGATGCTCACCCCTGCGAAGGCTATTGGTCAATCCGGCAGGTCATTTGTCACCTGTCTGATGCAGAGGCCGTGTACGCAGATCGAATCAAGCGGGTCATTGCAGAAGACAATCCGACGCTCTTTGACGCCGATCCGAATCTGTTCTGTGCAGCGTTGTGCTGGTCGGAACGAGACATCGAAGAGGAACTGCAGCTGATTGCCCTGACACGCCGTCAGGTTTTCCGGATTCTCAAGAGTTGTCCAATCGAAGCGTTTCAGCGGACGGGCGTACATTCCTCAGACGGCGCGATGACTCTGGAAGCGCTGGTGGAGCGGATTACCGAACACATCCCGCATCATGTTCATTTCATCGAACAAAAGGTAGCCGCCCTGTAATGCCGGCCGTGCCGCCAGCCGATTGAATCCGTCTTCGTCGGACTTTCCCGCTACAGCGTTTCACGCTGACTTGTGGCCGCTGAGAGTGCTTTTCAGGAGCAGTTTCGTTAATCGCACGTGTCAATATCGTCTACGACAATAAGTAATCTGCTGTGGTGCGTGCAAACAACGGCCCTGCCGCCGCAGTGACGACTGGCAACAGAATCGGCAATCCTGAAGTCTCAGATCCGCCGAGGAAAAAGCGAACAGATTCCAAACTTCTGAACTACAACGGCCCAATCGCGCCTCCAGGTGCGGCCCACACCAGGGAAACGCCGAGTGTATTGCAGCATAATTGAGGATCTATGCCCCAAGTTGTCAGCCAGGGTTGTGTCGGGCACTGACACCACTATTATCCGCGCCGTGCAGGAGTGTTCACTGAGAATCCGGCAAATCCTGGCCGAACTCAGGAACCGCACATTTGCGCTTCCACGAAACCCAGGTCACTGCGTGATTTGTCACCCAACGCGATGCCCTCAGGCTGAACGACGGCTGGGCTCCTGTTCCGCGAAGACGGTGATTAGATATCACGCAGCTGGCTGAATCGCTGCGGCAAAGTAATCTCACCTGGTATGGATGAGTTATTTCACGAATGCGGCATCGCCGCCATCTACCACTTCGATTCCGCGACTACCAGCCCACAGGTTCCGGAGGGCAGTGCGGACCAGACTTCACGGCTGATCCCCGGGATGCTGCTGGACATGCAGAATCGCGGCCAGCTGGCGGCTGGCTTCACAACGTACAATCCCGATCGACTTCAGCTGATCGACACTCACAAAGATGTCGGTGGCGTCGCTGAAGCGTTCCGCATGAACCATCCGGACCAGTACCTGAACCTGATGAAGGAATACGCAGGCCATGCCGCCATCGGGCATGTTCGCTACGCGACCTGCGGAAAGAATGACCGCAGTTATGCTCAACCATTCGAACGGCACCATATCGCCCGTTCCAAGTGGTTCAGCTTTGCCTTCAATGGACAACTGACAAATTACCTGGAACTGCGGGAAGAAATTCTGCAGACGACGGACTTCCATCTGACTCGGGAAACCGATACCGAAATCCTGAATCACCTGATTTCGCAGGAACTGTCCGAAAAGCCCGGCATCACTCATATGGAGCTGCTGGCGTCGCTGAGCCGGCGACTGGATGGCTGCTGGAATATCGTCTACCTGAACGCCAATGGCGAAATGTTCGTATCCCGCGATCCACGTGGGATACGTCCATTGTGCTATGCGGTCGACGGGCCGTTATTTGCCGCTGCCAGCGAAAGTGTAGCGTTGACGCACCTTGGCTTTCCGCCGGAAAGCGTCAGAAACGTTCCGCCGGGACATGCGGTGTTTGTCGATCAGGGCGGGGCGCGTGTGGAGAAGTTCGCAGAATCGCCACGCAAGGCGCATTGCTTTTTTGAATGGATCTATTTTGCAAACGCGGGCAGCCACTTTGACGACGCAGGCGTCTATCTTTCCCGCAAACGGCTCGGCGAAGAACTCGCTCGTCGCGAAACAGTGCCGATTGATGAAAACACGATCGTAGTGCCCGTCCCTGACACGGCCAAGGCCGCTGCCGACAGTATGGCCTTCGAGCTGAAAGTTCCGTCGCTGGAAGGCTTAATTCGTAATCGTTACATCGGGCGTACGTTTATTGAAGGTGCCAATCGCGCCGACAAGGTGCGTATGAAGTACACGGCGCTGCCGGAGATCATGGACGGCAAACGTGTGATACTGGTGGACGATTCGATCGTTCGGGCGACCACACTGAAAGAACTGCTGCGTCTGCTGCGTGACAGCGGCAAGGTCAGGGAAGTCCATGTCCGCATCGCCTGCCCACCTATCATTGCTCCATGCTATTACGGCATTGACATGTCGACGATCGCCGAACTGTTCGCACCCAATCACATGGAAGGTGACGTGATTACTGAGGCAGAAGAACAAAAAATGGCTGACGCCATTGGAGCAGATAGTTTAAGATACCTGCCCGTGGAAGCGTTGGCCGACTGCGTGGGACTGCCACGAGAAAATATGTGTCAGGCCTGCGTCGATACTGTGTACCCAACTCCGGCTGGCGAGGAATTGTACCGCAAGGCTGTGATTACTCGTGAAAAGGGAACGGGCAACTGCGATCGGATCTTCGACGCGCAGTAGAATTCACTGATTCAACCGACCCAGGGTGCTGACCAATGAATCCAGTCCTGGAACACCAACTCCAGACGACTCGTCGGCAGCTGCTCAGCTCTGCCGGAACCGGGATCGGCGCCGCCGCTTTGGCCAGTCTGATCGGCACAGACGCACTGGCAGGTACGGTGCCTGCAGCCACTTCATCGCCCGATATTGCAACGTCGGCGGACTCACTGGGCGGACTGCCCGAACTACCGCATCTGAGCCCGAAGATCAAAAACGTCATCTACCTGTTCCAAAACGGGGCTCCGACGCACGTTGACCTTTTTGATTTCAAACCCAGGCTGTCCGAACTGCACGGTCAGCCAGTACCAACCGGGTTCGTTGATGGAAAACGATTCAGCACCATGACGGGAAACCCGTCCGGCAAGTTACTGCTGGCTCCCGTCGAACCGTTTCATCGGCACGGGCATTGTGGGGCAACGGTCAGTGAATTCATGCCGCATACGGCGAAGGTGGTCGACAGGATCTGTTTCATCAAGAGTATGCACACCGATGCGGTGAACCACGCACCGGCGATATCATTTCTGTTGAGCGGTTCACAGATTCCCGGGCGCCCCACTCTGGGAGCTTGGCTCAACTACGGACTTGGCAGCGAAGCCGAAGATCTACCCGCCTTCGTGGTCATGACCTCCATCAGCAAGAACACCACTTGCGGTCAGATTTTTTACAATTTCTACTGGGGCAGTGGCTTTCTGCCATCGCAGTTTCAGGGAGTTAAGTTTCGCAGCGGCGGCGACCCCGTCCTGTACCTGTCTAATCCGAAAGGCGTGACTCGTAAAATGCGGCGGGGCTGGCTGGACGATCTGGCAAAGCTGAACCACATGAAGCTGCAACAGCAGGCCGATCCGGAAATCGCCACCCGCATTTCACAGTATGAAATGGGTTTCAGGATGCAGGCCAGTGTGCCGGAATTGACCGACCTTTCCGGTGAAACGAAAGCCACCCTGGACATGTACGGCCCCTCCGTCACTGAACGAGGAACATTTGCCCACAACTGCCTGCTGGCTCGGCGGCTGGTTGAACGTGGCACGCGTTTTGTGCAGCTGATGCACGCCGGATGGGACCAGCACAACAGCCTGACCACCGAACTGTACACTCAGTGCAAAGATACCGATCAGCCTTCCGCCGCGCTTATACGAGATCTTGAACAACGCGGACTTCTGGATGAGACGCTGGTTGTCTGGGGCGGCGAATTTGGCCGTACTCCGTTCTTACAGGGTGACATCAACAATCGACCGCGCTGGGGGCGGGACCACCATCCGTACGCTTTCACAATCTGGATGGCAGGCGGAGGCATCAGGTCAGGCATGACGTTTGGCGCGTCCGACGAACTGGGAATCAACGTCGCCGAAAACGGAGTGCATGTCCATGATCTGCAGGCGACCATACTTCACCTGCTTGGCATCGACCATGAGCGGCTGACGTACCGGTTCCAGGGGCGTCAGTTCCGCCTGACAGACGTGCATGGCCAGGTTGTTGAGAGTATTCTCGGTTAGAGCAGAAGCCGGTCGCAAGGGGAGTGGCAGCAGCATGGCTTCTCTCGGCGGGGCCAGCCCAGGCACGGCCACTTATTCGTCGGGGCCGGGCAATCTTTCCGTAGACTGGGTCTCGACCCAGCGATCTTCTTTCCCAGAAACTTTCCGGGTCTCGACCCAGCCTACATGATTCCTGCACTACACACGATGATCTGCTGAGAAGCTGTGGCCGGCGCGGTGGTGGACAGGCGCGACTGGCAGGATTCTGTTACAACACTCTCATGGATTCGTCACGGCAGCAATTGGAACAGGTCGTCCGCACCAGACAGACGACGATGCAGGAACGTCAACAGCTGAACCAGCTGATTGCTGACAACGTATTCGTAACATCGCAGCATCTTAGGAAGGCCAACTTTGAAAGCCTGCACGCCAGCGATATCCAGCTGCTATATGAACTCTACGACGAGAACTATTTCCGTGGACTTCTGCAATCCACGCTATGCTCAAAATTGATGTCGTTTCGGCTGTCGAAGCGGATGACCAGAGCTGGTGGAAAAACGACCCGCTGGAAAGATCCTCGCGGAAAACGGCCACCGCGGTATGAAATAGCAGTCGCCACAACACTGTTGTTTCAGTCGTTTCAGAATCCCGAACGTTCGGTTACTGTAACCGGTATCGAATGTATCAGCCGACTGGACGGCCTGATGCGCGTGATGGAACACGAGTTGGTTCACCTGATCGAGTTATTGATCTGGTCCGGTTCAAGCTGTTCCACGCGCCGTTTCCAGGACATCACGGCGCGGATATTCGGACATACGCACCATCAACACGAACTGCTCACCCCGTCCGAAGTGGCCGTCCGCGAGTATGGCATCCGTCCCGGTTCACGCGTTCGTTTTGACCTTGAAGGGCACCATCACGAGGGCATCGTCAATCGAATCACGAAACGGGCAACCGTGCTTGTCATTGATCCTCAGGGACAGCCGTATTCCGACGGCCACAGATATGTGAAGTTCTATGTTCCGCTACGAATGCTGGAACGCGCGGATTGAGCCTGACATTCGCTGTTGCCGCAGAGTGGCCGGCGTCCGGATGGCCATGTCGTAAACGACTGGTCGGATCCCCCGGCGTTATTGCCTCTGAGCGTCACCGATGCTCAATCATTCAGCGGTCAATGATGGTGACGCATGCTCAGATCGGTCGAATATCTTCCAGTCGGAAGTCTTCATAATGCGATGAGCGACCGCTTTGAATTCCCCCGTTGGATTCACAATGAAGGGACGCCCGGGAAGTTCGAGCGTCAGTAATAGTGAGGTGATCATTCGGTCGTTTCGGTCAGCCCTGAGACCACGGCTGGTGCGGGTGCTGGAATCGACGCATACAACGAACAGCCGTTCTTCCGGGAAGTGCTGCATCTCTTTCTGCACCAGCCATGCAACCAGACAGTGTTCCTGTTTCAACAGCGCAGCATGCACAGACCTCAGTTCTGTTGCGGTCAGACCATGCGATGCAAAGACATCCCCGCGACGAATTTCGGTACGCTCCTCTTCCGCGGCTGCCCGAGCTTTCTCGAACGCATCCATCTGTTGCCGCACGTGTTTCAGCGAATCACGCTGGCCTGTCTGCGAAAAGTGGCGTTCCAGAGCGTCGCCAGCAGCCTGAGTCCATTCGGCTGTTTGCAGCCCAAGCACATGCTGCAGCAGATCCTCACCGTCTTCGTGCCCCTGGCCAAGGCGAAGCTGTCCCAGAGCGAGTGTGGCTCCGATATGGTCCGGCTTGACCTGAAGCACCTGTCGCAGATTCGGTTCCGCCGCGTCCAGCCCCTGGACATCCAGAATCCTTCGCGCCTGCTTCCACAGTTCGGTCGGGTCAGTGGACGTCGATACAGGACTCTGTTTCGGCTCCTGTCTAAGTCTGTCAATCACAGCAATACGTCGATGTCGGTCTCGCCAGATCGATAAGACGGTGTTTCGCCAGAGCTGATTGATACCCTCCTGGATCTGTCGCAGGTCCTCGGTCAGCAGGCCTTCGGCCGCCGAAACATGCGGAGCAGCGGGGAAGCCCTCGGACCGCATCTGCCGGGAAGAAACGCCGATCGCGCACAAACGGTCGGACAGGCACGGATGCGTATCCTCGTTATTGGTGACTCGCTGCAGAGCGTGGTCGCACCATCCAGACGCATTCCCGGCGTTTGGTGCTTCGCGGCAGGCGATCGTCAGTCGTTCACACAGATTATCGGGCGGATCCGGGGCAGTCGAAGTTTCCGCCCACAGATTCTTCCAGAATTGATGTTCCAGCATTTGCCCCGTGCAATCAATGCGCCACAGCGCCGCGGCAGTCGACTCAGCATTCGTCGCCTCCACCGCGATACGGTCCGCCATGTATTCGTTCTGACGAGACATCACGAATGCTCGAGCGTGAAATCGAGGCCAGTACCAGTTGAGAAACTGAAGCACTAACGTGCCGGCAATTCGAATAAAACCGCTGCCGGAATTCTGCTGCAGCTTGAGAAACAGCTGTTCCCACGACTGGTGCATCAGATGGATCCGATTTCCCTGGCGACCGTGTCGTTTGGAGATGTGTCCGAATTCGTGAGCCAGTATCGACGCAGTTTCCTGCGGCGACGCGGCCAGCAGCAGCGGCACTCCCAGGATAAGCGATGAACGGGACCAGCCGAAGATGCCCAGTCGGGAAGCCTGCACAATTGCAGCATTGAAGTCTTCGGTCAGCAGGATCTGGTGAATTCTCGGACACTCAAGATCACGTTGCAGCAGAGTGATCAATTGGTGCAGCTCCGGAGCTTCGTCGCTGCGCAGCGGTCGCCCGGCGGGGTCGTAAGAACCGACCGGAACCAGGGCCCCAACCTGTCCCAGACCAAACGTCATCAGCATGCCGCCGATGATCACCGGTACGATTCCGATGCCAGGCCGGAAGATGCCCGCCACAAAGACTGCCAGACCTCCCCCGACCAACAAACCGGTCAACAGGATAACAACGGCGTATCCGAGCAACAGCCACAACCATGTGTGACGGGCCAGCGCACCCGGCCGGTTCGCAAAACGGTCTTCGATGCATTCGACCAAATCATCAAAGCGGCCGCGATCCATCATGGCTGGCCGCCTGCCGTCTCGTGAATTCTCTTCAACAGCAGATACGGGGGCCTGCGACGAACCATCATCTGCTTTGCGGCATCGAAGAATTGCCGACGCAGGTGATCAGAGTCAGCTCGCAGACCAAGACCTGTCAGAATCACAGCTTTGTCCATCGGCAGTTCATGAGTTCGTCGAAGCTCTTCAATCAGTCCGGCGCTAATTGTTTCTGAACCAAGAATTCGCGTCGTGCATTCAATGCGCGGTCCCAATCGCCTTAGTTGTTCCACCGCCCTGTCGTACCAGATTTCGCCATTGGATGTGTCGCCGTCGGCGTGAAACGCCAGCGAACAGGTCAGGGGCAGCCATCGATTCGGCACGTCGTCGTTCAATTCATATTGTCCGACGAACTCCGCAGCGCCATCTGATTCGATGGACACCATACGTCTGAACGGTTGCAGGTGCCGGGACTTACCAGCAAGCTCCTTACAGGCATCGACTTCCCCCTTGAAGTATGACAACATTGCCTGAGTCGCATAGGTGGAATCCATGTGCCGTTCGCCGACGCGTTCTCTGAGGGAACTGGCTGTATTGCGAACCACTTGCTCGGCATCTTCAATGCGATTCTGAATGACCAGCACTTCCGCCAGCAGTGCTGCCGTACCGATGGACGTGGGATCTTCCACCAGAATGTCTGTATACTGTTGCTCCAGCTCTGACAGCCGTCGCATCCCCAGCATCGATACGTGCCTGTAAATCTGCACCTTTTCCTGCGGGACGCTGTGTTCAATCGCCAGCTGAAAATCGTCCAGCGCCGACTGCCATTCGGCGCTGCACATATGCGTATAGCCTCGGGAAAAATAGGGCCAGCCAAATTCAGGGTCGGTTTCAATCGCCCGCAAGAGTGCCTCCTGACCAACTTCGAGGGCTCTGTCGAAGCGACCTCGAAGATAGATCAACTTCGCATTCTGCGGGTCAGCCTGCAGGAATTTTTCGTACAGCCCCCGTGTCTGTTCGTAGTCTTTGCTGACATCAGGGAGATTCTGATATAGACGATGCCAATGCAGCACGACCGGTCGGTGATCGATCTTCGATTCGAGCAGGGTTCGCAGCCGGGACATATCCCGGGGCTTTGAGGACAACGCCAGGACGTTCAACAGGTTCTCATTATCCGGATCGCGACGCAATTCCCGCTCGGCGTACGACCATGCCTGTGCCACATCGGATTGCTGCAACATATCGAATGCAGCAACCGTGGTGTCTGACGCATCGCCGACATCCAGCCACGCGATTGCGGTTCGGGTCTGGATATCCGATTCGCCGCTGAGGGCGACCGACTCCGGTGGCGGCTCGAACGCAAAGTCGACGTGCCGCTTCACGATCAGCGGATCCGCGATTAACCGCACCGTCGGTGCGCTCGGGTGTACAGCGTAGTACACTGTCGCATCCGCAATAATGCCTGCACCACCGACGTTAACAACCCAGACGGGGTTCTTTGTCCATCTGTCCCAGTACCCGGCCTGCACTTCCAACGTGTATTCTTGCTCTGCCGGACCGGAGACACGCAACGTGTGGGTCCCCTCGGACATCGTCAGCGTCTGCATGCCCACGACGGACACGGGCAACTGATCACCGATCTGAATCGTAGCGGCGATACGCGTGTCGTTGATCACGGTCAACGATCGATGACGTCGAATGTACTCGTTGTTGATGCCCATGCCGACCACGGCTAACACAAGTGTGCTGATAATCCCCACTACCCACCGCTGATTCGATGAGTACTGGGAAGTAAACAGTCCACTGACCGAGTGTTGTGTTGTGGGAAGAATCGATTCGTTGCGATGTAGAGCCTTTTCCGAAGTCCGCACAAAGGCGCGGATCTTATGATCCTTTGCAAGAGCCGGATGTGCTTTCAACAGGATCTCAAAAACTTCGATCGCCTGTTCGTGGTCAGCCCGCTGTTGATAGTGACCAGCCAGATCAAACAGTGGGTCCAGGCTGTATTGCTGTTCCGCCCCGGGCTGTTCCAGAAAACTGAGTAGTTCGCGGGCTTCGTCTGTTTTGCCGCCGTGCATTCGTCGAGACGCCATTCCAACACGGGCCTCCGGTAGCTCGGGGTCCAGCCGAAACGATCGCTCCCACAATTCACTGGCCTCCCCAGGAAGCCCAATGAATTCCAGATGCGACGCGAGTCCGGCCGTCAGTTGCGCGCTCTCAGGAAACCGTTCCTGCATGTCTTCGCGAAAGGCAGCCGCATCTTCATACTGCTGAAAGCCCAGCAACTGGCCGTGAACATCCAATGCGGATTCTTCTGACTGATCCTTTCGAAACCGCCCAATCGCGGAAGCGGTTTCCGACTGCCTGCCGGTTTCCCACTGCTTCAGATCAATTGCGAAGTGACGATTGCACTCTGCACACTGATCAGAAATTCGCTTGCGGCCAAATGGTATGATCGGGACGAAGAATAACACGAACCACAGTCGCGTCTCGTAGGAGGTCAGTTCGGCCTTCTGTCCACAGTGCTGGCAGACGGCGGTTCGCACGTTTTTGCTCTTGCTGCCATAGTAGTGTGTTCCAACACCGTTAATGGATGAGGGCATATCCTTGACCTACAACGACCCTTTTGACGATGGGATGCCCGGCTGGCGTGGATCAACAGCCACGGCCTGTCGCAAAGCCCGCGCCGTGCCCTTAAAAGTCGCTTCGGAAATGTGGTGACTGTTGGTTCCATGATGCAGAATCACGTGTAGATTCATCATCGTGTTTGACGCCACTGCATTCCAGAATTCCTGAACCAGTTCGGTATCGAAGTCACCGACCTTTTCAGTCGGAAAATCGACTCGAAACACAAAGGCAAAACGTCCGCTGAGATCCAGTGATGACGTGACCAGAGTCTCTTCCATTGGCAGCGACATGCTGCCGTAGCGCACGATTCCCTGCTTATCCGCGAGGGCCTCGTTGATGGCCTTGCCCAGACAAATCCCAACATCTTCAACGGTGTGGTGGTGGTCCACATGCAGATCACCCTTCGCCTGCACGTTCAGATCGAACAGGCCATGGCGTGCGAACAGCGTCAGCATATGATCAAAAAAACCGATGCCGGTGTTGATCGAATGCTGACCTGATCCGTCCAGGTCGATACTGAGTTCGATTTCTGTTTCAGCCGTTTTTCGGCTAATAGCAGCGTTTCGTGACATAATTTTGATTCAGAAAAAAGTGGAAGTTACAGCGTTTCACGCTGATTCGTGGCAGCAAAAGGAAAGACGCGTTTCAGCCTGAAAAACCGGCATGCCCACGAGCCAAAACGGTCAACGAATACAATTGGGTTGCCTGGTGCTTTGTCATAAGTAGATTCCAGGGTTGGCGAGGAAGACGGGGTCCGGTACCAAAAACCGCAACGGCCCGAAGTATGCTTCGCATTCCTGGTACCCGCCCCCTTTTCCAGCGAGTGATTCAACCCCACTTTTTGGCTGTGACTATGCGCTAGAACAGTTCGTGCAGTGGTTCGCCCGTATCCAGCAGCTGGTAAGGGCGACCCTCCGAATCTTTGGCCTCAAGGTTTGTAATACCCATCGCATGGTACACAGTGTGGACGACGTGCGCGGGAGTCACGGGATTTTCTGCGGGGTATTCTCCAAGTCGATCGCTTGATCCGTATATTCGCCCCCCCTGGATGCCGCCACCACCGACGACATTGGTCAGAAGATGCGTCCAGTGATCCCGGCCAGCTCCGGAAGCCCCGCCCGATCGTGGATCGCCAATCTTAGGGTTGCGCCCCATTTCGCTGCTGACCAGCAGAGACGTCTGTTCCAGCAAATTGCGCTGGGAAAGATCTTCGACCAGCGCAGAAAAGCACTGATCAAACTCCGGCAACAGATCATCTTTCAGACAATCAAAGTTGCTGCCGTGAGTATCCCAACTGCCGGCGCTGCGGCATTTTTTGGCTAGTGGTGTGCCGATACCATCTCCCAGCCAGAAAACGGTAACGAACGGGACGCCGGCTTCGACAAGTCGGCGGGCCAGCAACAGGCTCATGCCGTTGACAGTTTCCCCGTATCGCTGGCGAGTTCGGACCGTTTCTGCGGACACGTCGAAAGCCTTTGTGGTTCGGTCAGAAGACAGCATCGAAAACGCTCGCTGCTGCTGCTGAGAGAAGACCCCTGTGGCACTTACGTCAATATGGCGTCTGGCATCGTCGAGTGCCGTCAGCAACTCAGCCCGCGACGCCACCCGTGACACGTCTGTGCCCGCCTGCAGCTCAAGCGCAGGAGCAGAAAACGAAAGCGGATCCTTGTGACTGCCCTGCAGGTACAGCGGATCATATTGAATTCCCAATCGCGCCGAAAACTGTCCCGGTCGAGTATACGGTTTGCGGCTGGGCATGTGAGGCAGCGTGATCGCGTTCGGCAGGACAGGATGACGCTTCCGCCTTGAGCCCGCAACTGCCCCCATAAACGGCCAGTCATCGGAATATGGAGTTCTGTCATTCCCCTTTACCAGAAACGTCTGATCCGGTGCGTGCCCGGTCAGATTATAATAATAGCCGCCGTGATGATCATTCGTGTTGACCGTCCCGGACACAGAGCGAATGAGCGAAAGATGATGTGCCTGCTGCGCCAGGAGGGGCAGATGTTCACACAATTGAATGTCCACAGCGCTGGTGGCGATGGGCTGAAACGGACCGCGGTATTCCGCCGGCGCGGCGGGCTTCATATCCCAGGTGTCAATCTGTGACGCTCCGCCACACAGAAAGAACAGAATCGTGGACTTCGCGCGGCCTCCGGTTCGCCCAGCCGGCAAACGATCGGAGTCGGCAGAGCTGACTGAATTGGTGGTGTGCCGGACCAATCCGCCGCACGTCGCCAGACCGGTCGCTGAGGCAACAAGCATTCGACGACGATCAACGGGATCACTCACCATCGAGACTCTTTCCAACGAAAACACGACTTAGATGCAGTTTACTTATTGTCTTAGACGATACTGGCTCGTGGGAATAACGAAACTGCTATCGAAAAGCGTTATTCGCGGCCACAAGTCAGCGTGAAACGCTGTAGGCACGGCCCATTATGATATCCTCGCCGCGTCCCGGGCAACACAGAGTCGTATGGAAAAAAAATGTCCGGCAGGTTCTGAGTGCTGCCAGGCGGCTACTTTGCGGCACGAACGTCAATGCACACAACCTCCCGATCATCTCGCAGACACAACAGCCCGTTGGATATGACGGGGGCCTGGCGAGTCATCCCCAGGACGGTCGCTCTTGCGGTTTGTGTGAACTCGGCCACTGACGCTGTGACAATGATCAGCTCGCCCTTCATTGTGCTGATGAATAACTTTCCGTCGGCCAGTGTCAGATTCGATTTGCCGAACCTTGTCTTTGCCCACACCTGTTCGCCGTCAGCAACCCGGACACAGACAAGATTTGTAATCGGCCCGGCGCTGCCGATGTTGTCCAATGCAAACAGATGGCCATCAGCCATCGCGGGAGTTTGCCACTCTGCCCGCAGCACGCTTTGTTTGTTTGCCCGACTTCGCGTGCAGGGTCACCACAAATTGATGGTCGGCATCCTGATACATCGTGAACGCTAACCCATCATAGATCGCAAGGCCCGACATACCGACACCCAACGGCACGCGCCATGTAATTGCCGGACCAGACGCCGGGAATGTGTCAACCAGCCCGGTTTCGTCCGAAATTCCG
The DNA here is from genome assembly GCA_024230215.1 of Fuerstiella sp. Lineage (GTDB taxonomy): Bacteria > Planctomycetota > Planctomycetia > Planctomycetales > Planctomycetaceae > Fuerstiella. Next base: position 357,251 of record JAAERP010000500.1, read on the forward strand.
GCACGGTGAGGTCCCAGAAACTGCGGCCAGTCGCCAGCCTGGCTGGAAACGGAAGGGGTTACCATGACAGCAGAAAGAAGCAGGAATCACATCGCGACGGTACTCCGAACGATCTGTGGAATAGTAGAAGGCTGTCCAGAAAAAAGTGTGTATGTGAGAACACACTGTCGACAATCTCGTGTGTTCGTGACGTAATGCTAACCCCGTAATCCGGCGTTCTTCATCAAGGCAGCGGTTGTGGTGTACGCCTCCTGCACCCAGGCTTCAATATTGTCGGGGTCCGGACTGTATTCCAGCTCAATGGAGACTGCACCATCAATGTTCAGCCTGGCAATCTGATTCAGATACGGCGGAAAGTCGACCACACCGCGCCCCGGCGGCAGATCGCCATGAACTTTGCCGTCGCAATCAGAAATGTGGACATGAATGGCCTTGTCAGACAGCCGGGCAATTTCTTCCGGTTCTACATTGGACAGCAATAGATGCGAAACATCGATGTTGGCTTTGAATGCGGGATGGTCGACTTCATCAATGAACCGAACCATGCTGTCGACATCGTTGACAAGTGACAGCTTAAATGGTTCCAGCTCCAACGCAATACTCAGACCAAGTCCGTCAGCGTACTCCGCCAGAACCCGGCAGTTGCCAACGCCGGTCGCCCACTGTTCCGCCGGAGGGATCACCTCCCGCTGCCAGATGTACTCTCCAATGACCAGCAGCAGATTTTCGGCTTCGTATTCGTAACACAGGTCAAGGTGAGCTTTGCAACGGTCCAGGTGAAAACGCTGAACACTGGAATTGAAGTCGACCAGCCCGGCCGCCGTACAGCAAATGGATATAATTGGCAACTCAGACCGACGGCATTCGTCCCGAATCAACCTGCGTTCCCGGGCACCGATGTCGAGCGGGTCCACAGATATGTCGATGCAGTCGAACCCAATCTCCTTTGTCTTACGGATGCCCCACGCGGTATCTCTGCCCGCCTGAGCCCACGCGCTGTTGATGAGTCCCAGTTTCATTCCTGCTCCTTGTAAGGGTGAACATTCTCCAGGTCAACGACATTGCCACTCCTGGCGGATCGATCCAGTGCATCGCAGACAAACTGTGTGTTTCGCGACAGCCGCAGCCACGGATGATTCGTCTGCCCGCTGCAAATAAGATCACAGAAAGCCTCGATCATGCACTCTTCCTGAGCCTTATGAGGAATGAGATGTTCTGTGGAATTGCCGTCGCCGTCATTTGTCCAGAAGTGAGGTCGATCAGATTTCCACGGACGAGTGAAATCATCGCAGACAAGTGATCCTTTGGCTCCCCCCACTTCCAACCACCGCCGACGCACAGTGTCAAAGCCGGATTCGATAGTCGCCACCGTTCGCTGAGCGGAATCCTCGTCACCGAACCACAGGAATCCATTCAGACGGACATCGACGTCGTTACACCAGTTGGCTCGTGCGTATACCTGTTGCGGCATTTCATCAAGCAGCCATAGAGTGACTCCAACGCAGTACCAGCCGAGATCCAGCAACGAGCCTCCACCCATGTCGCGGTGCATGCGCAGATTCTTCATCGGCATAGTATCCCAGCGAAAAGTGAACACGGATGTCAACTGCCGAAGGTCACCCAACTGACCGCTGTCGACGACGTTCTTCATCGCCACTGCACGAGCTGTGTGGTACCACATGACTCCGTCCAGCAGCACAACATCGTGTTCCTGGCAAACGGCGATCATGTGATCAGCTTCGTCAGCATTTCGCGCCAACGGTTTTTCGCAGAGGACATGTTTGCCTGCCGCTGCCGCCTTTTCCGTCCACTCGCGATGCAGTGAAGGAGGCAAAGGAAGGTACACCGCATCCACGTCGGGATCATCAAGTGCCGCTGCATAGCTGGAGTAAGTGCGGGGAATGTTGAATTCCTGCGCGAACTGCTGCGCTGATTCTTCGTTGCGACTGGCAATGCCCAGCAACTCTGCGCCTGCAGCGGAGTGAATTTTCGGGGCAACGGTTCTCGCAATTTTTGCCGTCCCCAGGATCGCAAACCGAATATTGGTCATTCAGAAGTCCCTTTTCTGGCTCTGCCTGCGATTGAACGAACGGCAAATGATCTCTGAGCGAAATGCACGAACTATCAGGACCGCCCATTAGCGCCGACTACAGCGTTTCCAACCACGCGGTCAGCAACGCCGGATAAGATGCAAGGTCGGTCTTGTGTGACATTTCCGTGACGGTGTGAATGTACTTGACCGGGCACGCGAACGAGACCGTTCGGACACCACTGCGACTTCTTTGTATCACAGCACCGTCCTGACCACCACGCGGCAGAATTCCTCGCTGACACTTGATGTCGTGTTCAGCAGCGACCGCTTCGATGTCCTGGATCAGACCGATGTCGCTGATCATGGAAGAATCCATGACGTGCAGCCCGACTCCGTTTCCGGGAATCGTAACTCGATCTTCTTCCGGAACTCCTGGCGTCCGGCAGCACAGAGTCGTATCACAGGCGATGCCAATATCGGGGTCAATTCCAAACGCAGCCGGCATCGCCCCACGCAGTCCTACCTCTTCCTGAACAGTCCACGCGGCATAAATGTCGCAACTGTGGTGCTCCAGGTTTTCGATCGCCCGAATCTGTGCCCAGCACCCAACTCTGTTGTCCAGACACTGCGAAACGACGTATTCACCAACCTCACGAAACGGTCCGTCCAGAACAACCATGTCACCGATTTGAACCCTGGCGGTAACTTCCTCAACCTCAAGACCCAGGTCGATGAAGAAGTCGCCGATGATCGGAACCTTCTTTTTTTCGTCGTCGGTCGCGATGTGGATCGGCCGACCGCCGGGATTCATCACGCCCGCCAGGTCCCCGTCCCGAGTACAGACACGAACGCCCCGCGCAAACAGGTTTCTGGTGTCGAAGCCACCGACTGGATTTACTCGCAGGAATCCTTTGTCGTCAATGTGCCGAACCAGAAATCCGATTTGATCCATGTGAGCCGCAAGCATCACTTTACGGGGGCTGGTGACCTCTGCACCTTTTGCCGGACGAGCGTGACGACATGCGATCAGTGACCCCAGCGAGTCTGTGCGAACTTCGTCGAACAGCCCGGACGTTCGCAGATGATCTTCAATCACTTTCCGAATACGATCCTCACGCCCCGGCACAGAAGGCGTTTGCGTCAACTTTTCTAACAGATCCATCCTGGTATCTTACTTTCACGGGAACTCAGCAACAGAAGCACCTGACGACAGAGGCCTCAGAACACGAGCGCAGCCTAAGGCAAATAATCAGATAAAGAGAGGATTCGACCGGAACCGGTGAACATCAGCAGCTGCGGACTCCTGCCTTACGGCCGGAAGTGCGTTTCAAAGTCTTGTTGATGTAGGGAGCGATCTTTGGTGTGGTACAGCTTGTCTCACCGTGATCCACCTGGACATCGCCGATCCGCTCGCCAACCTCGATCGCCTCTTCACTTAATTCGGGCTTGTAGACGCCGATGGCGATTACGGCCATGACCATGGAGTGGCGAGCTCGATTGGGCGAGCGGTGAATCTCCATTTCCACATCCTTCAGGATCCGTCGGCACTCAAGGTCTTCCACCGATTCCGAATCGTCTTTCAGCATGCACGAGAGCATTGAATAACCCGTCGCCCGCGCAAACTCTGACTTCTGCTTCCTCCATTGCCGCATCTTTGACAGACCTGCGGGCGAAAGTGCCACGACCGCGGCCACTTCGTCGCCATGCAGTGAGTAATCCACGTCCTTCATCCACTGAGTTGCGACGGTCGGTGAAACTTCTTCCGGGTCGGCAATCATCATCGCCAGCGAACGAGCATCACTGTTTCCTGTCTCCCAAAGCTCCATGGCCAGGTTCTGGTCAATGCCTGTCTTCTTCTTCAGTTTCCTGAGATGGGCGTAGCTGACCCCAAAGACATTCTCTCCAGCGCCGTGCTGCTTATAGGTTTTCACGTTTTGGGCAGTTCCCGCCAATTCCAGTTCTGCCATCACCGACTTCAGATCCATTTGTATGGTTCCCCTCGAGTATTAATCGCCGCATGCCATCCATGAATTTCACGCCCGCCACCACAGGATACCCACACACAAGGCCCATGTCATCGACACGCACCGGATTGAGTGAATACTCGTCGTTTGGCCTGGACGAACATCCAACGAATCCAAAACATGCCATCATGGCACTATAACCAAACAACAGAAACATGCCATATTGGCCACACAAAGCAACATTCACCGCAAACAGACAACAACACAACACAGTTACAGGAAACCACTTACACGCATGCATGCATGCAATTACGGCATAGTTTTTGTAGTCATAAAGCCTCGACCTCCTGCCCGAACTCACTGTTTTCCGGAGGTAATTCAGCTGAAAGGAAAAAGAACATGCGATGCCTTGTGACCCCATTTGCATTCAATGATCCATTTGCGCGGGTGCGCCCCATGCCCGGACCCAAATCACAGCTCAACCGCAGCTCGTCTTCCCACGATGCCCCGGCCAGAATTCATGAAAGCGACTCCACTGTCACCATCGAACTCGATGTGCCCGGATTCAAGGACGACGATCTGGAGATCACGGTGAATGATGGTGAGCTGTTCATCGTGGGCACGCGACAGGCGGAGATCCCCTCAGGCGCAGAGCTGATGTTCAACAATCGCCAGACTGGATCTATTCAGCGAGTTGTCAAACTCGATGATTCCCTTGATCCTGAATCCGTCGATGCCGTTCTGGAATTCGGCGTCCTGAAGATCATGTTGAGCCGAAAGCCAGAGACACAGCCCACACCGATCCGGATTCGAAGTTCAACATAGCACATCCCTGGCATCAATCGCGTGTCGACGATTTCCCGCAAGAGTGCATCCACGTTTCGTAACCAACAACGTTTTTCAACAAAGGACATGAACCATGAACACAAACTCTACAAATACTCGCTTCTCACTGTTTGACGAACTGGATCGGGGACTCAATCACCTCGTAACCGAAGTTCTCAATCAGGACGTCAGAAAGAGTAATGCGCCATCACTGACCGTGTTCGAACTCGACAATAGCTACGTTATCGAATGTGACCTTCCCGGCGTCAAGCTGGAGGACATCAAACTACTGGTCGAAGATGGCGTTCTTGAGATTTCCGGCGAACGAACGGAACCGACTACTGAAGCAACGCACGTCACTCTTGACGAGCGAACGTATGGACAATTCCGGCGGAAGCTGAAACTCAGCAAGGACGTCAACGCAGAGGGAGTCGATGCAGAGCTGGGCAATGGCGTCCTGCGAATTTCAATTCCCAAGTCGGATCATATTCTGCCACGCCAGGTCACGATCCGCAGCTCGAATGAATGATGACGCTTCCAGTGACGGCTCAAAAATCAGGCTCGTGTGGAATGCCTTCCGCACGGGCCTTTCTTCTTGGTGACATGATCAGGACGATTCACTGCCAGTGAAGCTGGGGCGACGCTGACGTTGAAAGACTGCGATCATGAGACAGGTTGCTCAGTTGCTGCAGATTCCTGTGCGAAGAGTTTCTTTTGAAATCGCCCCTGCACAATGTCGACCGCGACAAGGACAAACAGAACAAAATAGAAAGTGCTCTTCGCCATCGGTTCCACTGCGTGACCAAACAATTTCATTTCAGCCAGATGGCCACCTTCCGAGACCAGCATGATTCCGACGATAAACAGAATAAACAGTCCAAGAACTTCGTACAGACGGTTCTTTCGGAGGAATTCGCTGACATGGTCGGCCATCCAGATCATCATCACGCCACTGAAGACGATGGCCAATGACATAACGATCATGTTGCCCGAAGTGATTGTCCTTCCTCCGTTCTCATCGGTTGACGACGCCAATGCGATTGCACTGAGAATAGAATCAAAACTGAAGACCAGATTCATGATAATGATCCAGAACATCGCAGTGACCAGCGATCGTTTTCCGCTGGCATCGGACTGCCCGAGATCATCGTCAGCCAGCATGTGAGCAATTTCCTTGACGGCCGTGTAAATCACGAATGCTCCCCCCAGCAGCACGATAAACGAGTGGACGTTCATGCTGAAATCCACGGCGAATGTATGCATCGACAGAAACGGCGTTTGAAATCTTTCGATGGCAGCCGTCACGCCAAACAACAGGGCGATTCTGAGCAGAATCGCCAGACCGATCCCCCATTTTCGCACAAATGACTGCCTGTCTTCTGCGACTCGTTTCGATTCGATCGAAATATACAGAAGGTTGTCGAACCCCAGTACTGCCTGCAGCAGTGTCAGCATCAGCAGGGTCATGAAGTGCTCAATCATCGCCGATTCAATCCTCGATAAATTCGTACGGGCCGGCAAGACACGGCGTTTCCGCTACAGCCAGGAAAAGTGGCACACTTCTGCCCGATTCTAACCGGAGCAGGACATTCTGCGAACAGAGGAAGCGAGTGCCTGCCGCAGGGGCATGTCGACGGGCCGTCGTGCAATTTTGCCGCTGAACAGCGGCGGAAGCCATTCACTTCGGTGAAGCACGCTTTAGAAGCTAAACCTCTCTCCCTGTTCAGCCACGTGATGCCCGGCTGCTTTGACAGCACGGGTTGCCGAAGATGATGGGTCGAGGATTGGGTTGGTGTGGTTGGCATGAATAAACCGCACCTTGTCGCGATCCCTGGCGGACAGTTTCTTAAACCGTTCAATGCTCTCCGTGACGAATGGATGAGGAATCTGCGACATGTTGCGCCCTGGTAATTCGCCGTTGGCAAAGAAAGTGCCGTCAAGGTAGGCAATGTCCGCGTCGGCGACGATGTCTTCGATCTTGATTTCCCATCGTTCCCATTTGTCGATGTCGGGTATATAGATAACCGTGCGGGAAGGGCCTTGAATGCAAAACCCCACGGTCTCCGAGTACTCATCGCGATGCGGCACAAGGAACGGAGTCACTTCGATTCGCTTATTGAGCTTCAATGGCTGGCCTGCGACGAGTTTCTCGATGGCGATCTGCCTGAGCCGGATCAGTTGTTCCCAGGGACCATTGTCTTCCAGAAACCGGCGCATCCTCGGCATCGCGTAAACTGGCACGCGGTTCGCGCCGATGGTCTCTCGCCCGAGATGTATCAAGCCAGCGTAGTGCCCGATGTGAGCATGTGTCAGCAGGATACCGTCGAGACCTGGGGTAGTGTCTGTCGGCGAAAGTTGGTCTAACGCATGCAGCTGCTCGCGGAAATCCGGTGTGCAGTCGATCAGCCAGCGCTGGCCCTGTTGTGGGTCGACGATTGCCAGACACGCGACATGTTGCCTGAGCTGGTTGTTCTTCCACGCGGCCTGACAACACGCTTTTCGGCAGCCGGCCTGAGGGAAACCTGCGTCCTGAGCAATGCCAAGGACAGCCACATAGGGGTCGCTTGCTTCAGGCTCGTCAGCAACAATTGGCAGGCAGGCCAGACAACTGAGACAGATCACCGACACGCGGTCAGGAATAGCGAGCATTGTTCCAGTCGCTCCAGCGGCCAAAGTTTGGGGACGCCATCGACGGGCAGCGCCATCACCGAGTTACAGCATACCGAAATTAAGCGGGCAGAAACACGTTAAGGCAGACCGAATCAGTGTCGCGATGTCGTCTCGCCGAATTCGGCCCGAAAAAATGGCGGCCGCATTCGGCGAGACGATTACCCAGTCATGGATCGCATTCAAATACGAATTCCGGGCTATACGGTATTTCGGTTGTTGTACGTTGCTTTCTCAAATTCCATGACGTTCATCGAAACGAGCGGCACATCAGGGAAAGCGTTCTTAAGCCCGGAAACAACTGACCTGGACAATGCCATTTTCTGTGGTGTACTTCGCCCCTCCATGATGTACCCAAAGACGTGTACAAACCGATCGTCGGTACCGCCGGTCAGGAAATCCGAGAAGGCACGTATCCGGACCTTAATATCTTCAATATTGAAGAGCCCGCTTTCTTCAGCGGCGTTGAAGACAACATGCATGACCTGCTGCCTGTCATGGGTGGTAAAGATGTTGTCCGAACAGTCGAGAATAAAATGTGGCATAGATGACCTCAACGAAACGTGACGAATGGCGATCGATCAGGGGCGTAGTGACCGCCCCGCGTGCGGGGCACGATGGCGGTTCAAATGCAGTTGCGCCGCTGACAGCGTGTTTTCAATTCATCTTCCAGGTGGCACGGCTGAACGGCCCGAAAATGCAACTCTGGCGAACACATATACGTGGACCTTCTCCAATACGTCTCGATCCTGCAACTCGCATGATGCCGAAGTGTTCGCACAGGAATTCTGAACGTGCAGCCGCATTAGGTGCAATTTACTAATTGTCGTGAACGATACTGGCTCGTGGGAGTAGCGAAACTACTATTGAAATGCGCCCTTCGCGGCCACAAGTCAGCGTGAAACGCTGTAGCACTTGTGGCCCGATCTACTCGGATGAGTCCTGCTCAGACGGTGTTGCCCCATAGGACGGTCCGGTTGCGCGGATCGTCCGGCCTGGGCATTCAGGCCTCTGGTTTCCCCCCCCCTAAGAAATCCGGCATCGAAGGATCTTTGCAACGCACGTTGCCCAAACGCACCCCATGTTTGCGGTGTGTACCCGGAGATTTGTCCAGGGGGATGGCGTTACCACGCCCCCGTCGTTGAAGCACCGTGACTCAGACCTGCGTCACGTTTCTCCACCGGTTCACGCGCCTTCCAGGGAAAGATGCCATGGAACAGTCAATGTTAAATACAGTTTGGGTGCTGGTCTGCGTCGCACTGGTGTTTGTAATGCAGGGTGGATTCCTGTGTCTGGAATCCGGCCTGACGCGAAGCAAAGATGCAATCAACGTTGCTCTGAAGAACATGACTGATTTTTCAGTGTCGCTGCTGCTGTTCTGGTCTTTCGGATTTGCCGTAATGTTTGGCGCGTCATATGAGGGCTGGATTGGCACATCACACTTCTTTGTGTCCGTGGACGCAAAAGATTCCTTTCTGGTAACGACGTTTCTGTTTCAGGCCATGTTCTGTGCGACTGCGGCAACCATCGTTTCGGGAGCCGTGGCCGGGCGAATGCGGTTCTATGCCTACATCGTTACGACGTTCATCGTTTCCGGGCTGGTCTATCCGATCTACGGTCATTGGGCGTGGGGCGGCAGTGGAACTTCTGGCTGGCTGGCCGCACTCGGCTTTGTGGACTTCGCGGGTTGCTCAGTTGTGCACAGTGTCGGGGGATGGGCGGCATTGGCCGCAGTCTCCGTCATTGGGCCACGGACGGGGCGCTTTGGAGCGAACGGGGCTCTTCAGGAGATTCACTGCAGCAACCTGCCAATGGCGATGTTGGGCACGATGCTGCTGTGGATGGGGTGGATCGGGTTCAACGGTGGCAGCACGTTAGCCATGAATGAACAGGTTCCTGGTATCATCGCGAACACTCTTCTGGCCGGGGCCGCGGGAATGGTGACGGCGCTCTTTCTTGGCTGGATCGTGACCGGGCATTCCGCGGTCAATCGCGCCATCAACGGATCTTTGGCAGGACTGGTCTCTGTGACTGCATGTTGCCATGCAGTCACGACGCCGAACGCCGTTCTGATCGGGACCATCGGAGGCATCGTAATGGAAGGTACCCAGTGGCTTCTATATCGCCGCAGGATCGATGACGCAATCGGCGCCGTGCCGGTTCACCTGGCCGCCGGAATCTGGGGTACTGTCGCAGTCGCTCTTTTTGGAAACCCTGAAGTCCTGGGAACCGGACTCTCACGGTGGGCACAGTTGCAGGTTCAACTGACTGGCGTGTTTGTCGCCTTCGCCCTGACGTTTGGCACAACCTATCTGCTGCTGCGACTGATTAACAAATTCATCCCATTGCGAGTGACGCCCGCGCAGGAAGGGATGGGATTAAATGTGGCCGAGCATGGAGCTGCCACGGAATTGACAACCTTGATTTCGGAAATGGACACGCATCGACAAACGGGAGATTTTTCGCAGCCGGTGTCGTTAGAATCATTCACAGAAGTTGGTCAGATCGCTGAGCAATACAACCAGGTAATGGCTGTCATCGTTTCCGAACGTGCGCAGCTGATTGACTCCAACCAGCGTGCCCGTGGCGCAAATGCCAAATTGGTTGAGGCACAGCAGTCGGTTGAACAAAAACTGCAGGAATTGGCTGATTTCAATGACATGGCCGTCGATCGCGAAATACGGATGATTGAACTGAAACAGGAAGTCAATGTGCTCAGCGAGCAGGCCGGTCTGCCGTCACGCTACGACACACAATTCCAGGAAGTCACGGCGGGACAGGCATAACGATTATGCAATCGCAAACTGACAATACCTCAAGCCGCGCGAGTTCGCTTGTCGCACGCGCCCAGGTAGTCCTGCTGGATCGTTACTTTGCAGTAACCGCATCGCTTGTCCTGCTGACGAGCACCTTGTTTGTCGTTTGGGAATTGTACGACATGTCCCATTCGCTGATGGAACAGGCTGCGATGCGTGATGCGAGCGCGTACAGCGAAGCCATCGCAGAAATTCGGACGCTCTACACGTCCGAAGTGGTCGCGCGCCTCAAACCAATGGGAATCAAGGTTTCGCATGATTACAAACAACATGCCGGGGCCATTCCACTGCCGGCCACGTTAAGCAAGGCACTCGGTGATCGACTGGTCAGTACCAAATCACAGTGCAAGACACGACTTTACAGCGACTACCCATTTCACCGGCGTGAAGACAGCGGCCCTTCGGACTCATTCGAACGTGATGCTCTGCGAGCGTTGGAGCAGAATCCCGACGAACCGTACTATCGTTTTGAGGAAGTCGATGGAGCTTCTTACCTGCGTTATGCCACAGCCGAACGCATGCAACAGAATTGTGTCCAGTGTCACAACACACATCCGGAAAGTCCGAAAGTCGACTGGAAGGAAGGCGACGTTCGCGGCGTCCTGGCAGTCAGCATGCCACTGACTGACGTGATTGCGCACACAAACAGCGAAATCCGCGGCACGTTGCTGGTGATTCTGATCGGTAGTGGTGTGGTACTGATTATTTTCGGCGCGACCATGCACCGCTTACAAAAACAATCGATCAGTACTCGACGAACAGTCGAAGAACTCGACAACAACTCGCAAAGCCTGACAGCCGCCAAGCGTCAGCTGGAAGAAACACACAACAAGCTCAGGACAAAAGCCGTCGATCTGGATCGATCACGACGAGCCGCCCTGAACCTGACGCAGGACATGCGATTTGCGAAAGACGCAGCGGAAGCGGCAACGCTTGCCAAAAGCGAATTTCTGGCCAACATGAGCCACGAAATCCGCACGCCAATGACAGCCATACTTGGTTTCTCGGACGTGCTGCTGGGGGAGGACGGTCTTGGGGACGCACTACCCGAACGTGTCAAGGCTCTGGAGACCATTCAACGAAATGGCAGATACCTGCTGCAGCTGATCAATGACATTCTCGATCTGTCGAAGATCGAAGCTCACAAACTTGAAGTCGAACGGGTCGCCTGGTCGCCCGCCCGCCTCGTGGACGATGTCGCTGCCCTGATGCGTGTGCGGGCCAAAGCAAAGGGGCTGCCCCTTCAAATTGAATACGTAGGCGAGATTCCCGAAACAATTCAGTGCGACCCAACTCGACTGCGGCAGATCCTGATAAATCTGGTGGGTAACGCAATCAAGTTCACAGAAACCGGGCTGGTGCGCATCGTGACACGGCGTGCGAAATCCGCCGATGATCGCTCGATGCTGCAGATCGACGTGATTGACACTGGCATAGGGATGACTCCGAAGCAGGCGAAGTTGATCTTCCAGCCTTTCACGCAGGCAGATGCGTCTACAACCCGGGAGTTCGGCGGGATCGGTCTGGGACTGACAATCAGCAAGCGATTGGCGGAAATGCTGGGTGGCGACATCACAATCAGCAGCTGTCCGGCGGAAGGAAGCACGTTCACAGTGACCGTTGAAACCGGGACTCTGGACAACGTACAAATGCTGCAAAACGTGATAGAGGCGGTGGCCGAGCCCTCGTCGGAATTCCCGGTGCCTGCCGTCCGTGCCGCCAGGCTGGACTGTCGCGTGCTGCTGGCCGAAGACGGCCCCGACAATCAAAGACTGATTTCTTTTGTGATGAAGAAAGCCGGGGCACACGTCACCGTGGCAGAAAATGGTCAGATTGCCATGAACCTTATCATGGCTGCCAAAGACCGGGACGAACCGTTTGATGTCGTCCTGATGGACATGCAAATGCCGGTGATGGATGGCTACGAAGCGACCAGGCAGTTGCGTGCCAAAGGATGCGACCTGCCGATCATCGCGCTCACGGCACACGCCATGAGTCACGATCGACAAAAGTGCATCACCGCCGGCTGCGACGACTACGCGACCAAGCCGGTCAATCGAGAACAGCTAATATCTCTCGTCGCGAGCTATGCGGCGCAAGCGATACCCAATGAGTTGGTTGATGCCCGCTGCTAATGGTCATTGAAACCGGAAAATTCACGGGCCGTCAGCGATCCATTGCGTATTCACCATAGTACGTTGAATTTGCCTGTCCATCTTCGTAGCGTACCAACTTCGTGTTGTGTCACAACCGTTCCGAATCTACGACGATATCCGGGCGGAGTTCCGTCCAGCAACGACATTCAAACACGTCTCTAGTGCTTTGTCACAGGCAAAAGTCAGGGTGGAAGCATTCCCCGGAAAAGGGGGTCAGGTACCAAAAATGCAAAGCACCCTTCGGGCCGTTCCGGTTTTTGGTACCTGACCCCGCTTTCCTCGCAAACCCTAAAACCTGGCTGTGACAATGCACTAGAAGTTTCACGGTCGACCAGAAAATTCGATTCATTCGAAAGGATGGGGTAATGAGTACATTTCGACAACTGCGAACGGCTGGGTGTCTGGCATTCGCATTGTTGGTCCCTGCGACCGGGTCTGTCAGCGGCGATCTGGAAACGACACTTCGTGTGGCCACCGCTCAACTGCCGGTGACGAAGAGTATCCCGGATAACGTTGCGGCGATTCAGCGCGCACTTGACGTGGCCCTTCGCGACAAGGCGGACATTCTGCTGACGCCGGAAGATTCGCTGAGCGACTACACGCCCGACTTTGATCAGGCTGAAGTTGATCGGCATCTGAAGAAAATCGTGAAACGAGCAAGCTCGGCGAACCTGGCATTGGCGCTGGGAACATGCTTTGTCGAGCCGGATGATCAACAGTGTTACAACGAGATTCGGTTTTACGACAGTGACGGCACCTTCGTGGGATTCCACACGAAAACGCTGCTGTGTGGCAGTCTGACGGAACCACCAAAGGGTGAGATCAATCACTACGGCACTCGCCCGCTGAAGACGCTGCAAATCAAGGGCATCACGATTGGGGGGCTGATCTGCAATGACATGTGGGGCAATCCGCAGTGCACTCCCATGCCCGACTCTCACTTGAGTCAGCGGCTGGCGGAGTCTGGCGCACGAGTGATTTTTCACGCCATCAATGGGGGACGGAATGGAGGTGAATGGTCGGAAAACGTCAACTGGCCGTTCCACGAATCCAACATGCGCATGCGGGCGGTCGCGGGTAAAGTGTGGATCGTGAGTGCAGACAACTGTTTTCCAACGGACATTCCGTGCTCAGCGCCGTCGGGAGTGCTGCAGCCGAATGGGCAATGGGCCGCCAAAGCGGAGCGAAAGGGAGAGCACGTCGTGGTTCACACAATCCGGTTGAACTGAATGAAACCGTCACCTCGATCAGGAGCCGTTGCACGCTACTGATCAGTCAGGTGTTTCTCAAACCATGTCACGAGCTCGGCAACGGCGCGGTCAGCATGTTTTCCGCGAAAACCATGTCCGGCTCCTTCAAGGACGATCAGTTGGCTGGCAACATTCGTCGCCTCAAATTTTGCTTGAATCTCCTGACTGTGTTTCATCGGCACGAGTTTGTCTTCGTCTCAGACAACCAGCAGTGACGGCGCGTCATCAGGAGTGACATGTTGCAGCGGCGAATGGATTTTCGCCTCATTCAGGTCAAGTTCGAGTGCCGGAAATCTGTTGTAGGCGGGCAGGTGATCGGGCGCATCCCAGACCATGATCGTGAGATCTGTCGGTGCAACCCAGGCGACAACGGCTGCCACGCGATCACTGGCCTGAAGAACCGGGTCCTTTGCTGTGGGGTCTCCGTTATCGGATGCGGTCCCCAGCATCAGGGACAGGTGTCCTCCGGCACTCGCCCCGTAGACGCCCAGCTTATCCGCGTCCACCTTGAATCTGTCGGCGTTCAATCGGATGAAGCGAACACTCCGTCGCACGTCCGCCACGGCCTCGGGAATTGAGAACTTCGGGCTGCTGCCATGACGGACGGCGAAGACAGTAAACCCTTTGTCGGTGAGCGGTTTGAATCTATCGAGGGCTTTTTCCGGCGGCGTCCAGAAGGAGAACCAGCCACCGCTGACCATAAACAACACGCCCGCCCCATTCGCATTTTCTGTCGGCGTATAAACATCAAAGGTCAGGGCCAGACCAGATTTGTGCCCATACACGACGTCCGAGGTGATCTGAACATCGTCGGCGAGCAGGGGACCGGCCAGTACTCCGACCAGAATGACGGAAAGTGCTGCATTACGTTTTCGCTTCATTGATGTGCTCCTGGATGAACTTGCGGTGACGAGGCAACCGGGATTCTCAGCAGACTCCCAAGCTAACGACTGTCGATCGCAAAAACCAGTACCGCAGTGGCGAAGAAGCGGGCAACATGGTCTACGCAAATGCACCATATTCAGCTGTCACCGCACCACGGAATACTGCCGACGGTGCGCTGAAAGCGTGAGCGGTGTGGACGGTTTATTGCGGGACGTGCGATGTTATATTGACTTCACCGCGGCAGGATCCATGGCGACTTGTCGGGGTTGGACTTCTGACGCCCAGAATCTCGGCGGCGTCCTGAATGTCCGAATCCTTCCAGAGTACTCGTTCCACAAGTCCACTGGGTTTCTGGCCTGCATCGTTAAAGGCCGCGAGCACTCGGACCAGCGCCTTGGTCAGTCGGATCTGAATACGAGACGTGCCGGACCTGCGCTTCGTCAGAGGGACTGAAGAGCCACGTGTTCTGAGTTTTTTCGTCTTCCTGGCCGGCGCGTCCGCGACATTGTCGGACGTCGATTCGGCCGATGTCTTCATACTGAGAAGTTTTCGCAGTCGCACGACGACGCTTCTGGCTTCCGCCCGATATTCCTTCAACGACGACCGATCCGTTCGTCCAACGGCGCGCAGGCAAT
The DNA here is from genome assembly GCA_024230215.1 of Fuerstiella sp. Lineage (GTDB taxonomy): Bacteria > Planctomycetota > Planctomycetia > Planctomycetales > Planctomycetaceae > Fuerstiella. The sequence continues at coordinate 372,481 of JAAERP010000500.1, forward strand.
CCCGGGCGTTCGCCAGCAACAGCAATTCGTCAACGGCGTCCCGAATTCCATGCAGCTCACGGACGCTGTCGGCGCTGGCACTGCGAGCGACTTTGGCAGGCGTGTGGACACCCTTCGTTGCGCTGTCGATTTGATGATGAGTGTCAATTCGGTGGATCCGGGGTCGATCCACGTCACGTGACTTTCCCGATGGCTTAATGCGTCTCAACATTTGAGGCATGGTGTTGACCTGAACTTTCCGGCGGAGTGATTCTGAGGCTGGGGCATCGATCGATGCCGCACTGATACGCTGTTCAGAATCCGTTCAGGTGTTGCGTCTCGGAAGAAATGTATGAAGGGGAGACAACGCTGAAGCTGGGTACACGCGCGTGGTGCGGCGTGGGGGAACTTCTCTACATTTCGAACTTCGGCAGTTTCTGCCGTTGGGTTGAGCGATGGCTCGACAATGGCGCAGTGTGCAGCAAGGCGACCGGAAGCTGTGCCGGTTGTAGCAGTCAACTGGCTGCTTTCTGTCCCGGACATCCGTTTGAAGCCGCACGCCACGCCCTAGAGCTTTGCGGCTGCTGATTGTCTTATTTGCAGCTTCGAGCCGATGTCAGCAGAAAGATCACAGGCTCAGTTGTCGAACGTGGCGTCAACAACGTCCTCGTATGAGAATGACAGTCGGACTTTATCTTTGGGCCACGGTTTGCCGTCCACTTCGATATAGGGATAGACGAAGAAATTCAACGGACCACCATCCTGTGGAGGCACCAGAACGATATCCCGACCAGTCGTAAACGCGACCCGGTTTTCGCTCAGGTTGCCGAAATAGTAATCCTTCATTTCGGGGTGCTTGTCGGCTTCCGAAATATCGACGGGAACCCAGCCTTTGTTCTCATCGTGGAACAGTGCCCAGCAATGATAGCCACCAATCATGCCCTTGCCCGGACCTGGTGGCAGTGGAAATCCAATTTCAAACCGCGCGGGAATATTCCTGGCCCGCGCCCAGGAAATAAACAGGCTGTGAAAATCTGTGCAGTTGCCAAAGCGACTGTCACAGACCCACAGCACATCACCGTTACCGTAGCCTGGCCTTGTCTTGTCATAGCGAACATGGTCGTCAACGCGATTGTACAGCGTGCGAGCCACTTCCAGGGAGTCACCACTGAATTTCAAACCGCCCAGCAGGTCAAGTCGTTTGCCCTTCAGCGGCACTTTGGCGTTGGCAGACAGGAATCGCTGTCGCTGTTGATCGGTCAGCCTGATGGGACCGGGGTTCTCATCAATGCCTCGAACTTCCTGACGGCGAATCAGAAACGCGACGGAAAACGGCAGACTTGCACCGGACGCGTTACTCGATTCGCAGTATAAAATTCTATTTCCGTACGTCGGTTCCGTGTTGATGCTGCCCTCCACGGGTAAGTCCTGGACCAGCATCTCTACTTTCTGATGATCGCCGGCCTGCGGCAGGGGAATCCAGACGCGAACCCGAGCTCCCACGGGCAATTCGTCCACGCTTGCCTTGTAATTGAAACGGAATGTACGTGATCCGCGTTCCTGTGTTCGCACCAGGCGGCTGTTGGTCGGCGAATCGGCGTCAGCATGGGAAGTAGTGCTGCCACCGGCATTCTTCGAGCTGTGTCTTGAATCATCGGCCGAGATGCCACAAACGTAGTTTTCCGCAATCACCAGATTCAGCAGAACAACCCATAAACCGAAAAACAGACGTTTGGCCCCCATCACGAAGTCTCCGTGAAATAATGAACGTTTAGAACGGCCGTCATCGTAGCGTGTCCCGTTCCGGCGGCAAACAATGCGGGATTCCTCATTATTCGCCCAAATCATTTGCCGGCGGCCCGATGTACTGCCGGAACTGTGAATCGCACAAGTGGCGCATGTCTGACGGTGACGAAATGACATTTTCGACAGGAAAACTGGTTGAATACAGGAAATTCTGAGCAAACATCGGCTACAAATCAGCGGTCGCACAGCGATCGGGAAGTGTGCCAGCCACATTGACCCGGTTGCATGACGCCCGGAGAGGTGGCAGAGTGGCCGATTGTGCAACACTGGAAATGTTGTGTCCGGGTAACTGGACCGGGGGTTCGAATCCCCCCCTCTCCGCTCCGTTTGAGATTAACCGCCTCGTAAGTTGCGCACCTGAAGACAAGCAACGTACGAGGCGGTTTTTCATTGTCTCAATCAATCGATGATGTCTATCGAACTGACTTTCCTGAGTGTATTTCTGCTGCTGATGCTCGCTCACACGTGGCACGGCGCAAGAAAAACGGACTCCCTGAGCGACTACCTTGTGGGAGGTCGCTCTCTTGGAGGCGTCGGGATCGCGTTGTCCTTCTTTGCGACCTTCGTCAGTTCAGTCACCTTTGTCGGGCTGGCCGGGCGCAGCTGGACTCTGGGGCCAGCATGGTGGATTGTCTGCACGGTCCTGTTTACGACCGCAGTGCTGATCTCGTGGTTTGTGATTGCGCCCCGATTTCTTGAATTCGCAGAGAAGTATCAGCTTCTGACGATTCCCGAATTTCTGGGAGTGCGTTATCAAAGTCGGACATTGCAGCGGATTTCGGGAATCGTCGTGGTCGTGGCTTCGCTGGTCTATATGACCGCAGTGTATGACGGCGCGGCCAGAACGCTTGAAGGATTACTGAAAATTGACTCGCAGTCTGTCATGGCCGTGGTCTTCATCGTCGTCACAGGCTACACGTTGCTGGGCGGGTTTCATGCAGTTGTTGCAACGGATGGAGTGCAGGGCGTGATGCTGCTGTGTGGAGCGGTAACGCTACCCATCGTCATGTTGTACCGCGGAGGTGGAATTTCCAGCGTGCTCGAAACAATCCACGAACGAGCGCCTCTGGCGCTCAGATTTTCATCCGGCCTGCCGCTGCTGGGGCTAATCGGAACAGCGTTAGGAATCGCTTTGAAGATCATTGTCGATCCACGACTGCTGTCTCGGTTTTATGGTCTGTCCTCAGGCCAGCAGGTTCTGCGAGGTCGCTGGCTGGCCGTCGTGCTGCTGTTCGTGACCTATTTATTCGTGCTGCCTGTGGGACTGCTGGCCCATGCGTTCGTCCCGGCGGGACTGGAACTACAGGCCGATGAAGTCGTTCCGTGGCTGCTGTCGTCAGACGGTCACGTGCTGGGCACCATCGCTGGTTCACTGTTTCTCACGGCACTTGTCGCGGCTGCGATGTCGTCACTGGATTCAGTGCTGCTGGTTGCAGCCGGCTCGATCGAGCGAGACATCACGACGCAGCCGGACAGAGAATGTGACGGCGGAAGTGTTCGCAGGACGCGAATCTGGGTTTTTGTCCTGTCAGCTGCTGCAGCGTCGTTGGCACTGTTGCGAACACGCGGGATTGTGGAACTCAGTTCGCTGTCGGGCGGATTGTATGCCGTCTGTTTTCTGCCGGCACTCATTGTCGGTTTGTTCTGGCAAGGTGCAACAAAGACGGCTGCAATATGCTCGCTGGTGTCAGGCTTTGTGACAGCTTCCACCTGGTTCGGCTTAAAGAAAGTCGTTCTGGGTGGGTCGGTTACCTGGCTGCACGAAATCTATGTCGGACTGCTTGTGTCGATGCCCGTATTTATCGGCGTTTCGATATTGCAGCGAAGGTCGCAATCAAAATCCGGCCAAAGCGATTCCACGTTGTAATTCAGGCCGGGTACTCAATGAGAATTCCATACCCTCTTGATTCGTGGTCATTCGGCCGAAAGTCAGCGTGACTCGACACCAGGCGCGCCCCGGAATCCAGATGAAACGACAGCACCGGATCCGCGACATGGCCTGATTCTGAACGCCGCTTCAGATACTCTTCTATCGAAAGCTGTGGAAACTGATGAAACCTCACGGGACGTGTGAATCCCAGAATGCGTGTAATACCGTCGATCCCGCGGGCGAATTCGATCTGTCTGTCGATGAGCGCACGTCCGCAGCCCATTCCCTGACCGGCCGGCGCAACGCCGACACCAACTAACTGGTAGATCGGACCGTCCGACAAATGAGTCTTTCGGAAGGTTCCATGGTCCGTGACATATTCATAGGTCAGCGGTGTGGTCTGCAGTTGTTGCAAACAGATACGCTGGGCAAAAGCCGCTCCAATAATGCGACCATCGAGAACAGCGACCCATTGTGCGGCGGCAAACACCGACACCCGGTCGGCGATGGCTTTGCGTGATGCCGCCAGCGACCTGGGCCAGCTGGCGGCTTCAACCTCGGCCATCCCATCCACATCGTCAAGAGTTGCCTGGCGGTATGTGATCATGTTGTTGTCAGTGGAACGGCCGAAACTGCAGATACGATTCTGAGAAGGAGCAACGGACCAGGTCACTCAGAATCAGGCAGCCAGCGAGAAACTACGCTTGTGCGGTCTGCGCCAAGCTCCGGGTATTGATCAGAAAGTTCGAGCGAGCACCCGTCGATGCGGAAAGGTGAACCGGCAGCGGTAAAGGACTCATCACCTTTGCCGCGGATCTGATGAAACATACCTCGCTCGTGAAGATGCTGGTCGTTCATCATGTCGGATATTGTCTGAATCGGCGCCGCCGGAATGCCAGCGGCTTCAAGCAGGGTGAGCCATTCCTGCATCGGACGTTGACGAGTTCGTTCGCTGATCAACTGTTCCAGATGCGATTGGTTTTCCGTCCGTGCAGAATTTGTGTCCAGCAATGGGTCAGCGGCGAGCTCCGGAGCTTCCAGGACGCCACACAGTTTCTTCCACAATCCGTCGTTTCCTGCAGCGATGACAACGGTGCCGTCACTTGTCGGGAATCCCTGGAAAGGCGTGATCGACGGATGGCGCGTTCCGATCGGTTCCGGTGTTTTGCCCGTGAGTTCGCATCGAGCGATCGCGTTTTCCAGGATTGCGACGTTGCAGTCGAGCATCGCCAGGTCCAGAGTGGCGCCGCATTTTCCTGGTTCCTGAGCGTGGAGCGCTGCAAGAATTCCAATCGCACTGAACATCCCCGTGACGATATCGCTGATTGAAGCACCGACGCGTACGGGGTTGTCAGCGTCATGACCGGTAATACTCATCAGGCCACTCATTGCCTGGATGATCACGTCATACGCCGGTCGGTCGCGGTACGGCCCGGTCTGGCCGAATCCTGATGCGGATGCCATGATCAGTGACGGGTTGAACTCATGCAGAACATCAGCCCCGATCCCCAACGCATCCATGACGCCCGGGCGGAAGTTCTCAACCAGTACATCTGCCTGCTTCGCCAACTTCAAGAACGTATCCCGATCTGCGTCGACTTTGAGATCGAGCACAATGCTGGACTTTCCTCGATTGAGGCTGGCAAAGTATGCACTCGCTCCCGAGGGCATAAACGGCCCGAAAGAACGGGCTTCGTCGCCGGTTTCCGGTCGTTCAATCTTCACGACGTCCGCCCCCAGATCCGCAAGGATCATCGTGCAGTAAGGTCCTGCCAGAACCCGAGTTAAATCCAGCACTTTCAGTCCGGCAAGCGGAGGGACGGCAGTTGTGTTGTCCGCACGTTCAGAGGTTCGCGATTCCACCATCGATTCTTTCTCGTTTCGGATGACTCTTCGGGGAGCTAGTGCTTTGTCACAGGCAAAAGTCAGGGTGGAAGCATTCCCCGGAAAA